>NZ_JBXAJY010000007.1:0-461990 GCF_058797755.1 Allobosea sp. GW823-FHT02B03
GTCGCCGTCTCGATGGCCGCTTTATAGGAGGAACCGCTTCCGGGTGTCAACTGCCTTCGTGAAGCTTTTTAGACAGAGAATGCGATCTGCGAAATTCGGCTGTATTTCAAAAGCTTTACGGCAAAAGCGGCGACACCGCTCGAAGTCCAGAGCCGGGCACGCCCCACCGAAGTGGCCGCCTCCGGGCGGATCGGACTGGTTTGCCGATCCGGCCATGGCAACCCGGTCGGTCTCAGCAGGCTGGCGGCGCTCCCGCACCGCCAGGGTAATCGCGCCAGGCCGGCAGATCGTGCTCCGGCAGGCTCTGCGCCTGCATGATGGCGCGCGCCACGGCATGAGCCATCACCGTCGCTGCGATCGTACCGATGACCGTGACATCGGCTGCAACGCCCGTGGTCTCGTCGGGCAGCTTGCCGGTCGACAGCGCGAAGATCGTGTCGCCGTCGAACATGGTGTGGATCGGATTGATGCTGCGCGCGAAGCCGTCATGGGCCATCTGGGCGATCTTGCGCAGCTCGGCCTTGCCGAAGGGGGCATTGGTCGCGACCGCGCCGATGGTGGTGTTGGCGCCGCCGAAACCGGTGGCGCCATAGCCGCCCATCATCGCCGCGACGGTATCGCGGAAGCCCGCCCCCTCCCCGCTGCGCGCGCCGGCGAGGATGCGCCCGTTCCTGGGATCGTAGACATCGCCGACGGCGTTGACCGCGACGACCGCGCCAACGACGATCTCGGTGCCGGGCACCGTCCAGCTCGCCGTGCCGAGACCGCCCTTCATCGCGAAGCCTGGTCCGAAGAGCTTGCCGACGCTCGCACCGGCGCCGGCACCGACATTGCCTTCGGCCGACGGCTCGCCCGTGGCGGCGAGGCAGGCGGCATAGCCAGCCTCGGCATCCGGCCGGATCGAGAAATCGCCGACGCCCAGGTCCATCAGCACCGCCGCCGGCACGATCGGCACCACGCCGGCACCAATCGGGAAGCCGTGGCCCTTCTCCTCGAGATAGCGCACGACGCCGGTCGCGGCCGCCAGCCCATAGGCGCTGCCGCCAGAGAGCAGCACGGCCTGGACCTTCTGGACGTAGTTGCTGGGGTCGAGCAGGTCGGTCTCGCGCGTGCCGGGCGCCGCGCCTCGGACATCGACGCCCGCTAGCGCGCCCTCTTCGCAGAGGATGACCGAGCAGCCGGTCGGGCGCGCGGTCAGCGTATGATGGCCGACCCTGATGCCGGGCACATCGACAATGCAGCCGCCGAGAATCTCGTTTCGATGGTCAACGCGCATCGCCCTACCCTGTCCTTTTGTCACGGAGGTCCTCGTCTCCACCCGGTTCCGGCGGGTGAGAGGCGTTCAGATCGCATGGCTCCGGTTCGGCCCACGCAGCATCTCCTTCAGCGCCGGCAGGAGCAGGCCGAGCACCGAAACGCGCTCGGTCAGCACCTGCGCCTCCAGCAGGGTCCCGGCCGTGATCTGGGTGTCGGGGCCTGCCGAGGTCGTCCAGGCGAAGCCGGTGCTGGTGGATTTGTCGCGCGTCATCTCGACGGTGATCAGGAAGGGCGGGCCGCTGGCGGTCAGCTTCTTGACGAGGTCGTCATTGCGCAGGATGTGGCGCAATTGCTCGGGGCTGGCAGCGACGTCGGAGGTCTTCGAGACGACGCCCGAGATCGCGCCGAAGACATCGCGGCGAACCGAGGTCGGGTCGATCAGCGCGGTCATGCCGGTGCGGATCTTCTTGCCGTCCTTGGCCGGGACGAGCACGGCCGCGACGAGCCGCGTGCCGCCGGGCCTCAGGCCGGTGAAGCTCTCGTCGACCGGCAACAGGCTGACCAGCGCGGTGTCGAAGCGGATCAGGTCGCCCGGGAAGACCTTGAGCTCGGAGACGATGCCGTATTGCGTGCTGCGGACCACGGTGTCGGTGCGGACGCGGTCGCGCAGGCGGTCGATCTGGCGTTCCGACTGAGCCTTGCGCGTCGCCAGCGCGTGCAGCTCGCGCTCGTATTGCGCCTCGCGCTCGCGGGCCGAGAGGCTCAGGCCGAGCATCTCGCCGCGCTTGGTCGAGGTACGCTCCAGGACTTCGGCGAGGTCGGCCTTCACATGAAGATAGCGCTCGAAGGTGATGTTGCCAGTCTTGCGCAGCGCCTCCTGCCCTTCCGCCAGTTGCTGGAGCAGCACCCGGCGCTGGTCGAGCAGGTCGATCGTCTCGCGCGCATTGGCCTCCTGCTGCTTGCGGACGCCCTCGAACAGCTCGGTGGTCTGGGCCTGCAGCGCCCGAATGCGCGCCTCCTCGCGGTTGATCAGCTCGAGCTCGCTCTCGGCCAGCTTCAGCTCGGTATCGAGATTGGGCTGGACGATCCGCGCGATCTCCTGGCCCGGCACCACGCGCTGCCCGACATCCACGAGCATGTCGGTGATGCGGCCCTCATGGGCCGAGGCGACGGTGAATTCGAGCACACCCTTGGAGCTCAAGATGACGCCCGAGCCGGAGACCGTGATCGGTACCTTGATGAAGGCGGCGGCGGCGATGCCGGCGACGACGATCAGGCACAGGGTAGCGACGGCGGCGAGATAGCCGGGATTGACCAGGCGCAGGCCGCTGGCGAGTTGCTCCGGCCGCTGCAACACGGCCTCTGCCTCGGGACGGAAGACGTTCTGGTCGTTCATCTGGCTTCGCGCCCCGGGGCGTGGAAGGTGGCGTGGCGGTGCATGATCTCGCCGGGCGTGCCGGTGTCGACGACGCTGCCGCGCTCGAACAGGATCAGCCGATCGGCCTTCGCCAGCGTCGAAGGACGATGCGCCACCAGGATGCGGGTCACGGCGAGACGCTCCAGCGCGTCAAGGATGTGCTGCTGGGAGGCGCCGTCGAGCGCGCTCATCGCTTCGTCCAGCACCAGCATCGAGGGCTTTCGCGCCAGAGCCCTGGCGATCAGGATGCGCTGGACCTGGCCGGTCGAAAGGCCGGCGCCGGTCTCGCCGATGATGGTGTGCAGCCCCATCGGCAGCGCGCGCAGCTCGTCGGCGAGCCCGACCTCCACAGCATAGTCCCAGGCACCGGCGAGATCGACGCCGCTGACGCCGCGGATATTGTCGTAGATCGAGCCGGAGAAGAGCCGGCTGTTTTGCATGACGACGCCGAGATGCCGAGTGAGCTGCCGGCGGTCGAGCCCCGCAACGTCGTTGCCGTCGAGCAGGACGCGACCGGCATGAGGCCGTTCGAGCCCTGTCAGCAGGGAAAGCGCGGTCGACTTGCCGCTCCCGGAAGGGCCGACCAGACCGATGAACTCGCCGGGCGCGATGGCAAGGTCGACGTCGCTGAGCACGCGCCGCGCGCCGTAGAAGAAGCTGACCCCGCTCATCTCAACGGCGCCCGAGAGCGCTTTGACCGGCGCCCCGGAGGAGAGCGGCTCGATCTCCTGCTCGATCAGCGAACGGCCGAGCTTGGCCATCGGCATCAGCTTGGCCGCACCCATCAGCGCATGAGCCAGCTCCTTGCCTGAGCGGACCAGCCGGCCGAGCGCCATCACGAAGACGATCGCCTCGCCGGCGCCGATATGGGAAGCGGCCCCGGCATAGGCGATCGCCGCGAAGCACAGGGCGAGCACGATCATGTCCCAGAACGGCTCGATGACGGCGAGCCGGTTGGAGATCGTCGCCGAGCGCATCAGCCGGCTCTGGAAGGCGAGGAAGTTCTCGCTCCACTGGCTGAAGGCGCGCTTCTCCAGCCGCGCCGCGCGCACGATCGGCACGAGCCGCACGAGATCGTAGACGAAGGCGAGGACGATGACGTCCATGCGCTCGCCCTCGTAGATCGCCTTGAACTGGGCCCAGCCGATCAGGGCGGTGATCCCGAGCAGGACGAGCACCAGCGCGATCGCGACGAGTCCGGCGGCCGGAGAGACGAAGGCGACGAGTGCGGCCGCCGCGAGCCCGTTCACCAGTGCCAGCATGCCGTTGGTCGCGAAGGCGAGCAGCGAGCGGCGGAATTTCTCGACCGTCTCCATCTGCGTGGCGAGGATCAGCGTGGTCGAGGCGCGCAGCGCAGCTGGCGGCAGGCGCAGCAGGCGGTCGACCATCGCGGCATGCAAAGCGAGCCCGGAACGGCCCTGGGCCCGCAGCTCCGCCAGCCGCCCGATCACGAAGAACGAGGTCTCGGCCATGAGCGCCACCGCAAGAATGGCGAGCAGATCGGCGAGGAAGACCGTGTCTGCGGTGTGGACGGCGATGTTGGCGATCTGCTCGGAGGCGATCGGCGTCAAGAGGGCCAGCAGCGCGCCGATGATGCCGCAAGCCGCCAGAAGCGCGAAATCCCAGGCGCTGTCGCGCAGGCCGAAACGGGTGATCTCGCGATAGCTCAGCTTGCCGGCCGGCAAGGTCGCATAGAAGGCGAAAGCCTCCGGCGCGAAGCTATGCCAATCCGCGGCCTGCAGCAGGCGCGGCTTCGCATCGGTTTCGGGATCCTCGACCAGGAAGCCGCCGCGCAGGCGCGGTCGCAGGATCAGCGGACGCTGCCGGCTGTCGAAGACGAGGAAGGGTCCGTCGCCCTCCGGCTCCGCACCGGTGTCGAGCCGGATCGGGCGCGGGCGCAGGCCATGGGTCGCGGCGAAACGCTCGATGAAATCGTCACGGCTTTCACCATCACGCTCACGGATCGGCAGCGGCTTGATCCGCTTTGCCTCGACCAGCCGGGTCGCGGCGATCGCGAGTGGGCTGTGCACCCCCGCGGGCACGCGCCTGAAGCGGCCGGCGAGCAGGCGATCGAAGCCGCCGAGCGTCTCGGTGAAAGCCTTGTCGCTGCGCCGCGCTTGGGCATTCGCTTCCGATACGCTGCGCCGCTGTTCGGCCTCTGAGCCCTCGGCGAGGATGGCGAGCAGCCTGTCCGTCTCGCGCGCATAGGTCTCGACATCCTCGGGATGGGCGAACGCGCCGGCGGGCGTCCCGGTCGCTCGCGACAGCGCCTCGAGCCAGAGGATCGCACCATCGATGTCGCCGCCCGGATCGAGCGTCGCGCCACGGCCGGCCCTGACGAAGAAGCGCGCTTCGGCCGGCCGCGCCGGCAGCAGCGCGCCGACGGGGAGCGCCGCGACGAAGCGCTGCCGGCCGTCCGGCAGCGCAAGATAAAGATCGGCCTCGCCCTCGCCGAGCGTGACGGGGGTGTCCTCGGTCAGCTCGTAGGTCTGGCGAGGGGCGAGGCGGAGCGAGGGCGGCGAAGCGACCTCCATCAGGCATCCTCCGCCATGGCTTCGCGCAGCGCGGCTGTGGCTCCCTCCGAGGCCTGGTAGGCTCCCTCGATGTCGAGCGGGAACAGTCTGCCCTGGTGCAAACCCTCGACCCGGTCGAGATGGCGGATCGCGCTCGCACGGTTGGTGAGCAGGATCATGGTGACGCCGCGCCGGCGCAGATTGCCGAGAATGCGGGCCTCGGTCGCCTCGTCGAGCGCGCTTGTGGCGTCGTCCAGGACCAGGATGTCAGGGCGGACGACGAGGGCGCGGGCGAGCGCGAGGCGCTGGCGCTCGCCGCCGCTGAAGCCGCCGCCGCCTTCGCCGATCAGCCCGTCGACCCCGCCCGGCCGGCTGGCGACGGCTTCGGCGATCTCGGCATCGTCGAGCGCACGCTGGATTTCTGCATCGTCGGCCTTGTCGTTCCAGAGGGTCAGCGCAGCGCGTAGCGAGCCGGCCGGCAGGAAGGGCTGCTGGTCGACATAGCCGACGCCGAGCCCGGCCGGACGCCAGTCGCCGGCGCGGGTTTCGAACGAGACCTCGCCGCTGACGGGCGCGACCAGCCCGGTCAACAGGCGGGCAAGCGTGCTCTTGCCGCTGCCGGAGGCCCCCATGATGCCGACGCATTCGCCGGGCTCGACCGAGAGCTGGAGATCGCGCAACAGGACCTCGCCATTGGAATAGCCGAAGGCGACGTCGCGCAGCCGGATGCGGCCGGTCGCCGCCGGGGCTTCGTCCGCGAGCCGGTCCGCTTCCACGACCGCGCCGGCCGAACCATGGTCGAGCGCATCGCCGAGCCGCCCGATCGCCGCCGAGGACTGGCCGATCGCGGTGCTGATCCCGGTCAGCGCCCCCAGGGCCGAGGAGAACAGCGAGGCCAGCATCAGGAAGCCGAGCAGCGTGCCCAGCGTCATCTCGGTCTTGATGACCAGCAGGGCGCCAAGGCCGAGCACCGCCAAGGTCGTCGCCCGGCTGCCGAGATAGGGCAACGCGGCGAGCAGGCGGATGGTGCGGCCGTTCTCCTGCTCCGAATTCACCAGCCGGGCCTGGGCCTCCAGCATCCGGTTGAAGAGCAGGCCTTCGCCGCCCCCTGCCCTGGCCTGCTCCAGCAGCGCCGTGCCCTGCACGGCCGCGGCATGGGCATGGCCCGCCGCCATCTGCAGATGCACCGCCCGCTCCTCGACGCGCTTGCGCACCAGGCGCAACACGGAAAATTCGAGCACTGCGAACAGGACCATGACCCCGGTCAGCCAGAGATCATAGGCGAGCATGACGAGGAGATAGCCGAGCATGGCGAGAAGATGCGTCGCCATCTGCGCCATCGGGCCCGAGGCGATTCCCGCAAGCTGCGCCGCGAGCTGCGGCCGGCTCGAAATCTCGACGGCGCTGCGCCTTACGAAGAACTCATAGGGCAAGCGGAACAGGCGCCAGACGAACACCGCCGAAACCGCAGCGCCGATCTTGGTCTGCAGCAGCAGGAGACCGCGCGTATAGACGGCCGCGAGCGCAGCATGCAGCGCGCCTACGGCGATCAGCCCACCGAGCAAGGGCAAAAGCCAGTCGCCGCGCCCCTGGACCAGATAGTCGTCGACGAAGACCCGGGTCAGGCCCGGCACCAGCACGCCGAGCGCAACCATGGTCGCGCTGACCAGGATGACCGAGGCGAACATGCCGCCCGAACCGCGCAGCAGCCCCGCAAGGCGCCGGCTGGTCGCCGGCGGCTTTGGCGTCGGGCGGAATTCGGGGCCGGGACGGAAGGCCAGCGTCACGCCGGTGAAGCGCCGCCCGAATTCCTCGCGGCCGATCTCGCGTCGGCCATGGGCGGGGTCGTTGACGGTGAAGCCGCGCCGGCCGATCGCCTCCAGCACGACGAAATGGTTGAAGTCCCAGAACAGGATCTGCGGCAGCGGCAGATCGGCGAGGTCCTCGACCTCGCGGCTATAGGCGCTGGCCTCCAGTCCGCGACGCCCGGCCGCCTCGACGATATCGGCGGCCGACACGCCGTCGCGCGAGACACCGCAACTGTCCCTGACGGCATCGAGCGTCTCCCAGCGCCCGAAGGCGACGAGAACCATGGCGAGGCAGGCCGCCCCACATTCCGCAGCCTCCATCTGCAGGACGGTCGGAACCGGTCCGGCGCGCCTGACTGGCCCAGGGCCGCGTTCAGCCATGGCGGCCTTCCGGCAGCAGAGCTGCAACCATCATTTCGCGATTGCCCGCAGCGCCGCGAAGCCGATCTCGATCTGCTCGGCGCTCGAAGCGCCGCGCTCGGCGGCCTTGGCCAGTTCGACATAGGCCGCCTTGAGGGCGTCGTCCGGATAGTCCGGGACCGGCCCGCCTGCGCGCTGCGCCACCTGCTTCTCGAGGTCGACCACGGTCAGGAAGGCGACGAGCCTCGTCTTGCCCTCCGCCAGGACGTTGTCGAAATAGCCGATGGTCAGCACGCGCCTGGCGGCCTTGTAGGCCTCGTCGAGCGACGCCGCCGGAGGGTCGGCGTCCTTGGCCATGGCAGCGGCGCCGATCTTGCCGATCCACTCGGCCTGCGAGGCCGACCAGCCATCGGCCTTAGCCCGGCGGCTCAGCGTCTCCTCGACCGAGGTGCCGGGCTGCTCGGCCTGGACCAGGACCGGCGGCTGCGGAGGCATGGCGAACGGCACGAACATCATCTTCTCATCCTTCCGCAGCGGAATCCGGCGAACGCCGGATCAGCTCAGGCCGCGCTCGCTCAGCTCACGGATCACGCCATAGCCGGTGGCGATCTGATCCTCGGTGGAAAGCCCCTTCTCCGCCGCCGCCTCGACCGCACGGCAGGCCTCGAGCAGGATCGGGTCCGGATAGTCCGGCGGCGCATCGCCGCGCCGCTCGGCGACCTGCTTTTCGAGGTCGATCACGGTCAGGAAGGCGGTGTAGCGGTTCTTGCCCTCGTCGAGAGCGTTGTCGAAATAGCCGGCGGCGAGCTTGCGCCGGGCGAAGGCATAGGCCTGTTCCAGCGCCTCGGTGCCCGGCACGCCATCGGCCACCGCCTGGAAAAGCGGCTGCTTGGCGAGCTTGTCGAGCCAGTCGGCCTGCGACTTCGACCAGCCCTCGGCCTCGGCCCGCTCAAGGATCTTCTTGCGTGAGCTGGCATCGAGCTCGGCGGCGGCCGGCGGCAGGTCACGCGCCAGCTCGGCCTTGTAGGCGGCGATCTCCTCGGGAGAACTCTTGTCGTTGATCATCGCTCATCCTCTCGATTGTGCGTGGCGACGCGCAGCGCGCCTCAGCTGAACAGGCCGCGGAAGAAGCCGCCAACCGGGTTGTTGGTCAGATGGCCGAGGACCTTCGCACCGAAATTGCCCTTTTCGATGTCGCGGGCCGCATCCTGCATCGCCTGCTTGACGTTGCTCTCGATCTTGAAGTTGAGCTGAAGGCCGATGCCGAGCGCGGCCCCGACATTCAGGCTTGCGGCGACCTTGCCGTCCTTGATCTCGAAATCGCCGTCGAGCTTGGCGCCGATCTTGCCGATATAGGCACCGGCGCCGATGTCGGCCCCGCCATTCTTGCCGTGGAAGCCGGTCGTGCCCTCGACGCCGACTCCGGCCGAAGCCTCGGCGCCGACGCCGATCTTGGCCTTGACCTTGCCGTCCTTGGCGAAGGGATTGAAGGTGACCTCCGCCTCCGCCTTCGCCTCTGCCTTCGCCTTGGCGTAGACCTCGAGATCGTTGCGGATGGTGTGGTCGCCGACCTTGGTCTCGCTGGTCAGGTTCGCCTTCACCGAGGCCTCGACCGAGGCCTTGGCCTGCAGCGACAGCCCATCGAAGCCGAGGCGCGCACCGGCCTTGGCATTGGCCTCGGCATGGGCGGTGGCCGCGATGGTGTGCTTGTGCTCGACATCGCCGAACTTGGTGGTGTGCGAGTGGCTGGCCTCGGCATGGGCCGTGACCTTGGTCGCGGCTTCGGCGCTGACGCTGTTGGCGGTCACCACCGCCTTGGCGCTGTTCTCGAAGGACGCGCCGGCATAGGCCTTGTTGGTGACGGTGGTCGAGACGCCATTGCCGTGGTCGGTCGTCTTGCTGTCCTCGATGCCGGCCTCGGCACGGATGTTCCAATAGGCGCTCGCCCCGCGACCGACGCCGTTGGTGTAGGTGGTGGTGCCGTTCTCGGTCTTCACCTGAGCAACGGTGGTACGCTCCTTGGTGACGTCGCCGTCAGTCGTCTTGACCTTGGTGATGCCGCCGGCGAGCACGTTCTCGTGGTCGGTGCTGTACAGCTTGCCGGCCGCCTTGGCGGCGTCCTTGTCGGCCTGCTCGAGCAGCTTCGAGCCGTATTCGTTGGCCTTGCCCCAGCCCTTCTCGGCCACCGAGCGAACCTGGTCAGCGCGGCCCGGCTTCGGCGGCTCGACGCTCTTCGTCGCCGTCTGCTTCGGCATGGTGTCGGCGCGGGGACGGGTTTCCTCGGCCTTGTCCTTCACGGTCTTGACCGGGTTGGCGCCGACCGAGTTCGAGCGTTCCTTGCCGGCGCCCTCGCCCGCGGCCTTCTTGGCGGCGGCCTGGGTCGCGGCCTCGCCGCTGAGCTTCTCCTTCGAGCCCTGGAGCTGCTGCTTCGCCTCGGCGAACTTCTTCTGGGCGGCCTCGGAGGCCGCCTTGGTCGCGGCTTCCTTGGCCTTGGCGTCGTTGTGGGCAGCGGTGGTCTTCTCGACCTGGTTCTGGCTGACCGCCTCGCGGTAGAGCGCATCGCCGTGCGCCTTGACCGCCTCCTTCATCTGGGCGGGGTCCTGCTTGGCGGCAGCGAGCTTGACCCCGGCCTCGGTGCCCGGGACCCTTGCCTTGGCGATATCGCGCTCGGACTCGGCGAGCCGCTTGGCCTCCCCGGTCTTGGCCTGCGAGTTCTGCGCGTCCTTATGCGCCTTGTCCGCGTCGCGCATGTCCTTGAGCGGATTCTCGTCAGCCTTCTTCTGCTGCCGGGCCTGCTCCTGCAGTTCGGCCTTCTTGTCGACCGCCTGCTTGGCCTTGGCCGCATCCCACTTGTCGGTGAGCTTCTTCTGGGCCTCGGCCTTCTCCGCCTTCTCGACTTCCGCCTTGGCAGCGTCGCGCGCCGGGGTGGAGACGGAGGACTCCCATTTCTGGGTGGTCTTCCCGGTGGCGGGATCCTTGACCGGGACGGTCTTGACCTCGGCCTTGGCATAGGTGTCGGAGACCGCGAGCTTGCCGGCGGGCGCCGCAGTCTTGCCGGTGGCGTTCTTGCGGAAGTTATCCTCGACATCCCGGCTGAAATCCGGCTGGCCCTTCTTGCCGCCCTGGATTTCCTGCAGCTGCGCGTCGAGCTGCTTGAACAACGGATCGCCCGCCTGCGCCTTTGCCGCGACCTGGGCCGGGGTCAGGTTCTCCTTCGCCCTTGTCTCCTGGTTCGACATCACGATCCTGACGCCGTCGGCGTCGCCCTTCTGACCCCAGGCGACGAAAGTGACCCTGGCGTCGGAAGGCGACTTGCCCGGGCTCTTCGAGCCGGACTCGACGACCAGCCGCAGGTCGAAGCGCTTATCCTCGCCGTAATTGACCTTGCTCTCCAGCACCGTCGCCGCAGGCTTGGCGGCCGAAGCCTTGTCGCTGGTGGTCGCATCGAGCTTGACCTGCGGCGCGACGGGCGGCGCCACGTCCTGCTTGCCGGCCGTCAGGGCGATCGCGAAATCACCGTCGATATGCTTCTTCTCATTGGGGTTGGCGCCGCCGACGATCGATTTCAGCACGTCGAGCGAAATGGAGTCTTCCTGCCGACGCGACCTGCCGCCTCGATCGTGTGTCTGCGTCATGTCCGAACACGCGACGTTGGCCGCGTTCTCCCTCGTTGAGCCAATACCCGGTTGCCGTTGCTGCGCTTCTTGTTTTTGTCGGCTCAGGACCTGCGATCCCGGCCGATAATGACTGCCGAAGCACTAGCGGCGGACAGATTGCCGTTGAGTTAAAAACTCGGATTTCCTTGCATTTCGATGACGCAACAGCGCCCTGCGATAGGCAAAAGCTAGAAGACGGCGCTTACATCAACCTTACGGAAGCGAACGTCCGCAGCCCCGCCATCAACGAGCGCGCCGGCAGCTCGCGGCTCGGAAAGCCGGGCCACTCAACGAGCGGCGCTCGGCCGGAGCGCGCGCCATTTGCGATTGTTCAACGTTTGGACGGCTTATCTGGGCGCGCGTTTTTGGGCGGAATCGCCGGGGATCACTGAGCGAGCCTCATCCCGGCAGGAGAGCGGGGGCCAGACAGCTTGTGAGACTGCTGCTCATCGAAGACAATGAAGACCTCGCCAAGCTGATCGGCAGCCAACTGGAAGCCGGCGGCTACGGCGTCGACCGGGTCGATAGCGTCGCGGACGCGATCGCGGTGCTGGATTCCCGCAACTACACCGCCATGATCCTCGACCTCGGCCTGCCCGACGGTGACGGGCTGAAGGTGCTGCGTCATGTCCGCAGTCAGCAGCTTCCCCTGCCGGTGCTGATCCTCAGCGCGCGCGGCGCCATGGACGAGCGGGTCAAGGGCCTGGAACAGGGCGCCGACGACTATCTCGCCAAGCCCTTCGCCTTCGAGGAACTCAAGGCCCGGCTGGCGGCCCTGCTGCGTCGGCCCGGCGCTCTTCTCGGGGCACAGCTGACCGTGAGCAACCTCGTCTTCGACACCCACGGGCGGCAGGCGAGCGTCGAGGAGAGACCCCTCGCCTTGTCGGCGCGCGAGACCCAGCTGCTCGAATTGCTGATGCGCCGCGCCGACAAGATCGTGCCAAAAAGCTCGGTGGAGGACCAGCTCTTCGGCCTCGACGACGAGTTCGGCTCCAATGCGGTCGAGGTCTATATTCACCGGCTGCGCAAGCGCCTGCAGGACGGCAAGGCGGCCGTGACGATCAACACGGTGCGGGGCGTCGGCTATGTGCTGACCGCGGTGGCCTGATGCGACCCGGCCGCAGCCTGCTGTCGAAGATCTTCCTGCTCCAGGCGGCGGTCCTGTGCCTGGCCGCCCTCGCGGTGCCGGTTGCTATCGATGCGATGCTGCAGCGGCGCGCCTCCTTTTTTGAGGGCAAGGTCCTGACGGATCGGGCACGGCTGATCGCGGAGGCGCTGGTCGCAGCGCCCGATGGCGGCCTGACGTTGGCACCCGGGCGTTATTCGCGGGAAGGCGAAAGCGGCGAGTTCGGCTATGCGGTGGTCGAGGCGACGGGCGAGGTGCGCGTAACCTCCTCCTCCTTCGCCAAGCGCCTGCTGACCCATCTCGACCGCGGCGAGCAGCCCAAGTTCTTCTCGCTGGCCGAGGGCGGACGCCAGTACCGGGCGGTGAGCTTCCCGGTGACGGTCGAAGACCGACCCTACTGGGTCATTCTCGGGTGGAACCTCAGCCAGGAGGACGTGATCCACGACGATCTGCTGCACAACTTCCTGTGGAGCGCCCTGGCCGTCGCGGTGCCGCTGCTCCTTCTGCTGCTGGCCTTGAACGCGCTGATCGTGAAGCGCTTCTTCCGCCCGGTGCTCGACGTCTCCCGGCGAGTGGCGGCACTCGATCCGGCGCGCAGCGACGCGCGTCTCGCGACGACCGACCTGCCGGCCGAAGTGCTGCCGCTCGCCGAGGCCTTCAACGTCGCACTGACCCGAGTCGAGCAGAGTTACAAGGTCCAGAAGGAGTTCACCGCCGACGCCGCTCATGAGCTGCGCACGCCGCTGGCGGTGCTGGATGCGCGCTTGCAGACCCTGCCGGCATCCGAGGAGCGGACAGCCCTGCTCGCGGATGCTCGACTGATGGCCCGCATCGTCAACCAGCTGCTCGACATGGCGACGCTCGAGCAGGAGAACCGGGCGGCCGGAGAGACTGACCTGCTCGATGTCAGCCGCTCCGTGGTCGGGGACCTCGCGATCGAGGCCATCAAGAAGGGGCAATCGCTCGGGCTGGTCGAGCCTGAAGGGCTGTCCAGCCTGCGTGTTCAGGCGCATGAGCAGGATGTCTGGCACATGCTGCGCAACCTGGTGGAGAACGCCATCCGGCATACACCGGCCGGCACCACGATCGACGTCGTCCTGGGCAAGGATGGCAGCCTGACCGTGCAGGACGATGGCCCGGGGATCCCGGAGGATTTGCACGAGCACATCTTCAAGCGCTTCTGGCGGCGCAAGCGCAGCGGCGGTTCCGGCGCCGGTCTCGGCATGGCGATCGTCCAGCGCGTCGCCCAGTCCAATGGCGGCTCGATCACGCTGCGCTCGGCCGAAGGCCAGGGAACCGCCTTCATCATTCGCCTGCCGCTGGCGCAAGGAGCCGAAGCCGCCGCGGAACTCTCCCGCTCGCGCTGAGCCAGGCCCTGCGTTCATGAGGGTTGACGCGCCCGGTGCGCTGCTGGTCACCTGCCACTGCGAACCGCCCGCGGCGGTGCGCTGACCAGATCCACAGGAAGGCTTCCGATGGACAACCCCGTCGTCGACAGACCGGACCAGAGCCGCTTCGAGCTGGCGATCGGCGACGAGCTCGCCCTCGCCTATTACCGGATCGAAGGCGACCGGATCGTCCTCACCCATACCGAAGTCCCCCAGGCGCTCTCGGGCCAGGGTGTCGGCTCGCGTCTGGCGAAGGGTGTATTCGAGCGGATCCGGGCGAGCGGACGCAAGGTCGTGCCGCGCTGTTCCTTCATGGCCGGCTGGGTGAGCCGGCATCCGGAATACAACGACATCCTCGACGGTTAGGCCGCGTCAGCGAGCCTCACCCTCGGGGCCTGCACAAACCTTGCGGAGCGCCGGGCAGAGCCGGTAGGTGGGCGACGCCGTCCAGGCGCGCGACGAAACCCGTGCGAACAGCCGGCATCCCATGCCGACCGCAGCGCCCGCCGGCGCTGCGGCAGCCGCCCCTCGACATCCGGGGGGCGTCGACCTCGAGAGCCCTTTCATGCCGACCGAACAGTACCTGCTGACCCTTTCATGCCCCAACCGCCCGGGCATCGTCGCCGCCGTGTCGCGCCATCTCTTCGAATGCGGCGGCAACATCCAGGAGGCCAACCAGTTCGACGATGTCGAGACCGGCGACTTCTTCATGCGCGTCGTCTTCAATTTCCCGGAAGGCGGTTCCCTCGCGCAGTTCCGCGAGGGCTTCGGCCCGATCGCCGAGCGCCATGCGATGAGCTGGCATGCAAGGCCGCGTCGCGAGCGCCAGCGCGTGCTGCTGCTGGTCTCGAAATTCGACCATTGCCTGGCCGACCTGCTCTATCGCTGGCGCACCGGCGAGCTCGACATGGAGATCGCCGGCATCGTCTCGAACTATCCGCGCGAGATCTACCAGCACCTCGATTTCGAAGGCATCCCCTTCCACCATCTGCCGATCAGCAAGGACACCAAGCCGCAGCAGGAAGCGCAGATCTGGGCGCTGGTGCAGGAAGCGCGCGCCGACCTCGTCATCCTCGCCCGCTACATGCAGGTGCTGTCCGACGATCTCGCCGGCAAGCTCGCGGGACGCTGCATCAACATCCACCACTCCTTCCTGCCGGGGTTCAAGGGCGCCAAGCCCTATCACCAGGCGCATTCGCGCGGGGTGAAGCTGATCGGGGCCACAGCGCATTACGTGACGGCCGATCTCGACGAGGGGCCGATCATCGAGCAGGACATCGAGCGCATCAGCCATCACGACACACCCGAGGATCTGGTCCGCAAGGGCCGCGACATCGAGCGGCGCGTCCTGGCCCGCGCCGTCGCCTGGCATCTCGACGGGCGCGTCCTCGGCAATGGCAGCAAGACCGTGGTCTTCCGGGACTGACGCCCAAGCCTCGACGGACGCCGCAAGGCACAAAGGCAAAGGGAGCAGACCGAGGGCTGCTCCCTTTTTGTAAGGCAGGCGTTGTTCCGGCGCGTCGAGGACAGCGCCCGGGATCGCGGCCCTACAGAACGACCACCTTCGAACCGCTGGGTATGCGGTTGTAGAGGTCGATCACGTCCTGGTTCATCATGCGGATGCAGCCGGAGGAGACGGCTTCGCCGATCGTCTCGGGCTCGTTGGTGCCGTGGATGCGGTAGAGCGTGTCCTGGCCGTTCTTGAACAGATAGAGCGCGCGGGCTCCGAGCGGGTTGTTCTCGCCGCCGGCCATGCCGCCCGCCCATTTGGCGTAGCGCTGCGGCTCGCGCCGGATCATGTCCCGCGTCGGCGTCCAGCGCGGCCATTGCGCCTTGCGCTCGACCACCGCCGTGCCGCTGAATTCGAGCCCGGCCTTGCCGACGCCGACGCCATAACGCAGCGCCTTGCCGCCCTCCTGCACCAGATAGAGGAACCGGTTTTTCGGATCGACGATCAGCGTGCCGGGCTCGTGCTTAGTCCGGTAGTCGACGAGCTGGCGGACATATTGCGGCTGCAGGTCCTCCAGATTGACCGCCGGGATATTGAACTTCTCGGTCTCGACCGCGCTGTAGCGTTGCGCCACCAGCGGGTCGATGGCAGGCAAGGCGGCGACCTGTGGCGGCGGCGGCCGCACCGTGGTGCAGGCGGCCGCCGACAGGGCAAGGGCGATGACGGCGAGGCGCTTCGCCGACAGGAGGGCGCGGATCATGCGAGGCTTTCGGCTAAGGACGTGGGAAGTCGGGGTGAGCGGCCGGGGCGCGACTATTTCTTGGCCTGCCGGGCGCGGGCATCGGCCACGGCCTGCTTGAAGCCGTCATAGTCCAGCGTCGAGGTCCGGAACGGGCCGATGAGATAGGCCGGCGTGCCTTCGAGGCCGATGGCGTCGGCCTGGGCGAGATGACGCCGGAGCAGCGCGGTGATCGCATCCGACTTCGCCTTGAGATCGGCCTGGAGCCTCGTCATGTCGACGCCGGCCGCCTGGATCGCGCCAAGGATCTTGTCCTTGGGAATTCGCATGCTCGGCAGCGACATCAGCGCATGGTGCACGGTCTCGTACTTGCCCTGGTAATGCGCACCGAGCGCAAGCTGGGCGCCGTAGACCGAGGCGTCGCCCAGGATCGGCCAGTCCTTGTAGACCAGCCTGATCCTGCCGTCGGTCTTGACGATGCGGGCGAGATCGGGAGCCGTCTTCTTGCAGTAGGGGCAGTTGTAGTCGAGGAAGGCGGCGATGGTGACGTCGCCCTTCAAATTGCCGCCATTGGGCGCTTCGGGATCGTTGAGCACCGCATCGGCGCCGGTCTCCACCGCCCAGGCCGAAGAGGCTCCCAGCAGCATCGGGACGCTGGTCATGGCGAGACCGGAGACGGCCAGTCGGGCGAGAGCAGTGCGGCGGTTCATCGGCATCTCCAGCAGGACGAGATGGTCGGACCCGACGTCCGGCGGCAAGATGCCGGCCAGACATTGGCGACCTTTCGATCGGTTGAAGCCGCCCTGTCGAAGCTCCAGCTTAAGCCAGCCTTAAGGCTGGGCTGTCTGGTCGCGGGCGAAGGAGCGAGCGCATGCGCATTCTCGTGGTCGAGGACGACCCGATCCTCGCCGACGGCCTCGCGGTCGGCCTCGGCCTTGCCGGAATGACCGTCGACTGGGTGGAGACCTGCGCCGATGCCCGCGCCGCGCTCGCGACCTCGACCTTCGACGCCATGGTGCTCGACCTGATGCTGCCCGACGGCTCGGGGTTGGACGTGCTCGGCGAGATGCGCCGGCGCGGCGACCGGACCCCGATCCTGCTGCTGACCGCGATGGACGACACGCCCGACCGCGTCCGCGGCCTCGACAGCGGCGCCGACGATTATCTCGGCAAGCCCTTCGACCTCGACGAGCTGAGCGCGCGCGTCCGGGCGATCGCCCGGCGCGGCAATGGCCGGGCGGCGCCCTGCCTGACCGCCTGCGGCGTCATGCTCGACCCTGCCAGCCTCTCCGCGACGCTGAACGGGGCAGCGCTCAGCCTCTCGCGCCGCGAGTTCGCGGTGCTCTCGGCCCTCATGGAACGTCCCGGCATCGTGCTCTCGAAACCGGAGATCGAGGACCGGCTCTATGGCTGGCAGGAAGAGATCGAGAGCAATGCGGTGGAGGTCCATATCCACCATCTGCGCGCCAAGATCGGGCGTGACACGATCGAGACGGTGCGCGGCCTCGGCTACCGGATCAGGGCGACCTCATGAACTCGCTGCGCGGACGGCTCTTTGCGATCCTGCTGACGGCGACCGGCGTGATCTGGCTCTCGGCCGTGGCCTGGATCTATTCGAACACGCATCGCGAGCTCGAGCATGTCCTCGACACGCGCCTGCAGGAAGCGGCGCGGATGGTGAACTCGCTGGTCGGAAGCGCCAATATGACGGTCGCCATGGCCGCCCTGCCCGGCCCGCAAGCCGAAGCCCTGGGCTATGAGCGCCAGCTCTCCTGCCAGATCTGGTCCTTCGACGGCCGCCTGATGGCGCGCTCGAGCGGCACGCCGCATGGCCGCCTGACCGAGGTTCCCTCGGGCTTCTCCGACCGCATCGTCGATGGCGAGCCCTGGCGCGTCTACACCGTCGCCAACGAGGCGGCCGGGATCCATATCATGGTCGGCGACAGGCTCGGCCTGCGCGATCGTCTGGTTTCGGAATTGATCAAGGGGCTGCTCGCTCCCGCCCTGCTGATCGCGCCCCTGCTCGGACTGCTGATCTGGATCAGTCTCGGCCGCGGGCTGCGCCCGCTACGGGCGATGGCGCATGACGTCGGCACCCGCGATGCCGACGATATGAGTCCGGTCGACGCCGCCCATGCGCCCGCCGAAGTGAAGCCGCTGGCCCAGGCGCTGAACGGGCTCTTCGCCAAGGTCGAGACGGCGCGCCGGCACGAGCGCGAGGTCACCGCCTTCGCCGCGCATGAGCTGCGCACACCGCTGGCGGGACTGAAGACGCAGGCTCAGATCGCGATGGCGACCGAGGATCCGGCGGTGCGGCAGGGAGCGCTGCAGCAGATCGTGCTGTCGGTCGACCGGACGACGAGACTGGTTCGGCAATTGCTGGCGCTGGCGAAACTCGATGCGAACGGTCCGGCCCCGGCCCGGGAAGCCCTGCAGGCGGGCGCGCTCTTCGACGAGATCACCGACAGCGCGCCCGGCATCGCGCAGCAGGTCTCGATCTCGCTCGATCCTGCCCTCCGAAGCGTGACGATCCGGGCCGGACGTGAACTCCTGACCCTGGCGCTGCGGAATCTGCACGAGAACGCGGTCCAGCATTCGCCGGCCGGCGGCAGGATCGTCTGGCGGGCAACCGCGAGCGGTCACGGCATCGCCATCGAGGATGAGGGGCCGGGGATTCCCGAGGACGAGATGGCACTCGTCACGCAGCGCTTCTTCCGCGGCCGGCACAAGAGCCCGATCGGCACCGGGCTCGGCCTCGCCATCGCCGATGCCGCCGCCAGGCGCCTGGGCGCCGCGCTGCGGTTGAGCAATCGGGCGGATCGCTCGGGCCTGCGAGCCGAGATCGAGATCGGCCCCTGAGCCATCGCGATCTCAGCCTTCAGAAGCCGCGCCCACTCAACCGCCGCGGGCTTCGACCACCTTGCGACAGCCATCCGAGAGCTTCGCCTTGTTGTCGCGCAGGCAGGCGTTCATCTGCGGGGGCTTGCCGACGAAAGAAGCGCAGAACTTCATCGCATCCGAGCGGCAGGCCGCGCGCTCCTGTGCGGTGGGTTCTCCCTGGGCGTGCGCGCCTGAAGCGCCGAGCAGCAGAATGGCGCAGGCGACGAGAAGAGACCTGTTCATCGGACCGTCCTTTCACCGTGAGCATCCGGCCCGGGCGGTCCGGGCGGGCAGAGTGGTCGGAACATCGCGGCCGATGCCATGGTCATGGCGCCGCCGCGGAGGGTTTTGCAGTCAAGGGCACGGCAACGGTGGCGGCATCCGGGGCCGCCGCCGGCATGTCAGCGGGCGGTGCGACCGGCAGCTCGGCGACCGAGACCGAGACAGGCCCCGGACTGCCGGTCATCCGCGACTCCTCGGCGACCTCCTCGATCAGATGCCGCACCAGCGGCGGCACGCGCTCGATCGCCGGCGCCACCATGTCGAAGCCGAAGCCTATGCTGCCGCCGGTATCGTCCTGCGGGTCGACCCGAATGACCGCGATGTCGCCGACGATCGCGGCATGGATCGTCGGCTCGCTGCGCAGCGCCGCGACCGCATTGCGCCTGAAACGGGTCATCCCCGCCTGTCCCGGCAGCGTCGCGAAGGGCACTTCGACCGTCACATGCACCAGCCGGCGGCTATGGTTGGTGACGGTGCCGAGCTCGCCGAGCGGGATGGTGTGGACGCGGCCCGACTGGTCGCGCAGGCGGACGCTGCGTAGATTGATCTGCTCGAGCCGGCCGCAGCGGCCGGCGGCCTCGATGGTCTCCCCCAGCCTGAAGACGTCGTCGAGCATGTAGAAGACGCCGGAGACGATGTCCTTGACCAGCGTCTGCGAGCCGAAGCTGATCGCGAGGCCGACGATGCTGGCGCCGGCGAGCAAGGGCGTGGTGTCGATGCCCAGGGTCGAGAGCGCGACGAGCAGGAACACCACTCCGATCACCCCGATCGCGACGAAGCGCAGGATCGGCAGCACGGTGGTGAGCCGCGCCATCCGGTCGTCGCTCGGATCAGAGCCGGGCCCGGCCTCGCCCGGCGTCAGCTTCGCCTCCGTCCAGACATGGATCACGGCCGACAAGGTGACGGCGAGAACGAGGATGAAGGAGGCGAAGGTCAGGCGGTGCGTGAAGCTGAGCCAGGCCTCCGGCGTGAAGCCGCCGAACACGTCCCGCCACCAGAACTGGATGACGATGCGGACCAGCAGCGCCGCCGCCAGCGCATCGACGACGACGCGGACGACGAAGAACCGGCGCATGATCTCGGGCTTGCGGGAATCGCGGATGCTGACCGCCAGCGCCCGGTCGAGCGCGACCGCCAGCAGCAGGATCACGATCATGCCGACCGCGCCGCGATAAAGGTCGAAATCGAGTTCCATCCAGCCCCAGATCCAGAAGCTGAACAGCAAGAGGACCATGCCGGAGGCGAGCAGGCGCGTCAGCATGGGGAGGCCGTGCCGGCCGAGGTTTCGCAGCAATCGCAGGGCCGCCAGCGCCATGCAGAGCGCCACGACCCAGGATATCAGCCGCAGCGAGGGCAGCGGCAGCCCCATGCGCTGCGCGGCGCCGAGCAGCGCGTTGTGCAGATGGCCGACGGCGAAGATGATGCCGAACTGCCAGACCGCCTTGCGCGCGCCGTGATCGTCGACCGCGACCAGGCGCAGACGCCGCATCGTCGGCTGGAACAGGATGTACAGGAGCGTCAGCAACAGCAGCCAGCGGATCAGCCCGGTGGTCAGATCGCTCGGGAAGGTGCTCGTGCCGGGCTCGATGCCAAGGACGCGAACCAGAAGAAACCTGCCGGTCACGGTCGCCGCGAGCACCACGAGCGCATCGAGCCCGGTGACCCGCGTGATCCCGGCGAAGGCCGAGCGGGCCGCGCCGGCGCGCTGGCGTCGATGCCGGAGCAGGTGCCCGGTCAGCAGGTAGACGGCGAGCACCGCGCCGGCGACGAGCAGTCCCTGGACCAGGATCACCCAGGCGGAGGGCGTGCCCGGCATGATGCGCCAGAGCGCGTCCGGAAGCAGCGGCGCTGCGTCGAGCGCGGCCAGGGCCTCCGCCTCGATGCGCTTGAGCAGCAGCGTCACGCCGTCCAGCGGCGAGGCCATCGCCGAGGCCGGCACCGGCGGTGCAGCCGGAACTGACGGGCCGCTTTGCATGCGGCGCTCCCCATTTTTCGCGCATCCACGCAGCTTGCTGCTGCTTCGGCGAGATCAGCGGGAGGGCCGATGCGCTACCACCCCAACGTCATGGGATAGTCGAAGACGCGGCCGCGATCCAGATTGTCGCAGCCGGTTCCATCGTCGCCGAGACGCGGCGCAGCCCTCAGGCGCTGCCGGCGATCGCCTCTATCTTCTCGATGCCGCCGAGCTTGGGCGCGAACGAGGTCCAGACCTTGCGGGCACCAGCCTCCCAGCCGGCCCGGTCCTCCGGCTGGGCGACCTTGCCGCCCTCGGCCTTCGCCTTGGCCATCGAAGCCTCCTCGTCGGCGACGATGAGCTCGTCGAAATAGGCCGCGCCTTCCGCTGCCGCAGCCGCCAGCGCCGCCTTGTCCTCGGCCGAGAGCGACTTCCAGAAGGGCGCGGAAACGTAGACGACGCCCGTCGCCCAGATATGGCCGGTCTCGATCAGCCAGGGCACGACCTCGTGCAGCTTGAAGCCGACATAGGCCGATTTGGTCAGGTCCATCGCGTCGACGACGCCGCTCTTCAGGGCGTTGTAGGTCTCCGGGATCGGGATCGGGGTCGGGAAGGCGCCGAAGCCCGACCAGAGTTCGGTGTGCAGCGGGCTCTGGATCACCCGGATGCGCTTGCCCTTGATGCCGGCCGGGGTGGTGATCGGCTCCTTGGCGAGGAGATGGCGGGCGCCATAGTTGATGAAGCCGAGGACGACGAAGCCCTGAGCCTCGTACTTCCCCTTGAGCTCGCTGCCGAGCGGGCCGGCGAGCACCCGCTTCAGGTGTCCGCGATCGCGGAACAGGAAGGGCAGATCGAGGATCTGGCCGTCGGGCACCCAGCCCGACAGCGCCGAGATGGTCGAAAGCGAGGCCTGGACCGAGCCGAGCTTGATGCCTTCGGCAACCTCCTTCTCGCCGCCGAGCGCGGCATTGGCGACGATGCGCAGGTCGAAGCGGCCCGGCGCGGTCTTTGCGAGGATCTCGGAAATCCTGCGCCAGATCTTGGTCTCCGGCTTGTCCTCGCCCAGCAGCGAGGCGACCGTGACCGGCCTGCCGGCGGCGAGGCCTGCGCGGGCTGAGAGGATGACGGGCGCTGCGACGAGCCCGGCGGCGATCCGGCGGCGGGTGAAGGACATCAGAACAGCTCCTTGATCGAAGGCGGAAGCGAAGGCCAGGCGGCAGCGCCGAGGCAGAGGACGGCGAGCGCCGCGAGCAGGCTGGCGAGCAGCGGCAGCACCGCCCTGAACACCGCCGCTGCCGGCACGCGGGTGATGCCGCTGACGACATAGACGAGGATGCCGAGCGGCGGCGTCAGCCCGTGGATCATCAGGTTGACGACGAGGATAACGCCGAACTGGATCGGATCGAGGCCGGCAGCGATCGCCACGGGCAGCATCAACGGCGCGAGCAGCAGGATCGCGGCGCCGATGTCGAGGAAGAGCCCGGCGACGAGCAGGACGAGGTTCGCCAGCAGCATCACCGCATAGGGCCCGCCGCCAAATGCGGTGACGAGAGCGGCCATGTGCTCGGAAACCCGGTCGACCGCGAGCAGGAAGGCGAAGGGGGCCGAGGCCCCGATCAGCAGGCCGACCGCCGCCGCCTCGCCGGCCGAGCTGCGCAAGGCCCGGCCGACGCCGGCGAGATCGAGGCTGCGCAAAGCGAGGCAGACGACGAGCGCATAGGCGACGGCCAGAGCCGAGGCCTCCGTCACCGTGACCACGCCGAAGCGGATGCCGACCACGACGACGACGCCGAGCCCGATCGCGGGCAGCGCCCCGACGAAGCTCTTCGCCCGCTCGCCCGCGCTCGCCTTCGGTGCGGTATCGACCACGCCGCGGATGCTCAGATGGATGCCGATCGCCAGCGCCGGCACCAGCACCGCCCCGGCGACGAAGCCGCCGACCAAGAGCGAGCCGACCGAAAGATTGGTCGCCGCCGCCAGGATCAGGAAGGCGATCGAGGGCGGGATGATGTTGTCGAGCATCGAGACGCCGGCGACGATCGCCGCCGCATTGGCCGGCGGATAGCCGCGCGCCACCAAGGCCGGCGCCATCACCTTGGCGCCGAAGGCGGCATTCGCCACCGAGGAACCGGACGCGCCGGAGAACAGCGTGCTGGCGACCAGTGCCGTCTGTGCCAGACCGGCGCGCCAATGGCCGACGAGCGATGCGGCGAAGCGCACCAGCCGCTCGGCGAGGCCGCCGGCCGTGAGGAGCTCGCCGGCGAGCAGGAAGAAGGGGATCGCCAGCAGCAGGAACTTCGAGACGCCGGAGACGGTGTTCTGGACGATCGCCGGCTCGGGCAGCATGCCGCCGAACGGGCCGGACAGCGAGACCCCGGCGAGCAGCGCGAAGGGCAGCGGCGCTCCGATGAGCAGGCCGATTCCGGCCGCAAGCGCCGCAATCAGGCTCGGCGTCGCCAGTGACAGGCCCGTCGTGCTCTGCGCGGCGAGGTAGAGGCCGAGGCCGAGAAGCAGCGAAGCCAAAGCCGCGGCCACCGAGCGGTCGAGCGCGGCGCGCCAGAGCAGGAGCAGCACCGTCAGCCCTCCGCCGGTCGCGAATGCGGCAAAACGCAGGCTCTCGGGCAGGCCGAGCACGGTCGAGGTGCCGCCGACCAGCGCGGCAACGCCGGCACCGCCGATGGCGATCACGAGTGCGCCATGGACGGCGATCGCGTCGGCAAGGATCGCCGCCAGGCGTTGTCCGCCTCCCGGCAGCAGCCGGACCAGCACGTCGAGCCGCATCGACAGGGCGCTGGTCGCCGCCAGAGGCATGCCGAGCGCGACGAGAGCGACATTGAGCCAGATCGCCAGCTCGTCCGACCAGATCAGCCCCGCGCCGAAGAGATAGCGGCGCAGGACGGCCAGCATCACGATGGCGAAGAGCAAACCGAGCACGGCCGCACCCAGCCATCCCAGCACAGCCGAGACGCAGGCGAGCCCGCGCTCGCCCGGTCGGCGGAGCGCAGGCGGATCAGGTGTTCGGGCTGCGGCGAGGCTCACAGCGTCAGCGCAGCGGCGAAAAATCTGTCGGCCGCAGGATGCGGCTGCGCATCTCCAGCACATAGGGCGCGGCCTTGGCGCGGAATTCCTGCCAGCGCGGATCGGCCTCCATCGCCGCGCGCCGGCGCTCGCGGTCGCCGGCATCCTCGAAGCGCCACATGTGAACGACCTCGTTGACGACGCCGCTATCGGTGGTGAACCAGCCGATCAGCTGGCCGAGATGCGAGATTTGCAGCGCCATCCCCTCCTTCACATAGAGGTCGAGATAGTCGCGGACATGGGCCGGCTTGATGGCATAGGTGCGTTCGTCGAGGATCATGATCCAACCTGTTCCTGGCCGCAGCGCGACGCGCCGCAGCCTTTTCCAACGCCCGTGCCGGGCAGGCGACCGCCGATCCGGTCCGGGCCGAAGGCCGGCGCGGACAATCGCGGCGGGGTCCGGGCCGGTCAATAGAAACAGCCACCTTAAAGAGCCGTCATCTTGGGAGGAATTTCCCCGGAGGGTCCGGCAGCGCCCTGCGGCAACGCGCCCGTCGCAGCGAAATTGACGCGCCGCACCGCCATGCTATCGAAGGAGCAGGAGAGCAGATCTTGTCCGCAGTGCGCCGCAAAGCAGGATGGAGCCGGTTGGCCGCGATCGCCGCCGCCTATCTGCTCGTGCTGCAGGCGGTGTTCGGCGGCCTCGCTTCCGGCGCGCATGCGGCCGGCATGAGCCTCGACCGCTCGCTGGGGATGACGCTCTGCGCTCCCGGCGAGATGCCGCCCGGCGATGACGGCGCCGCGGCCCATGAGATGCCGAGCTGCTGCATGCTCGGCTGCTTCCTCTCCGGCTCCGGCGCGCCAGCCACGGCCGCCGGCTTCAGCCCGGTCGTCCATCGCCCAGTCGACCTGATCGCCTTCCAGCTCAGGCGCGACCTGCCGCATGGCTTTGCCGCCGGGCGCTCGCCGGCCAATCCGCGCGCGCCACCCGCCGCCATCTGAGCCGCCCGCGCAAGGCGCGCCGGCAGCTCCCCGCCGTTCCACGTCAGGCCGCCCCGCCTTCGCAAGGCCGGCGACCGCGCGGCGTGCAAGGGCGATCCTCTTCGCAATCAGCGCCTTCGTTGCTCCCGCTCAACGTGACCGGTCCGCGCGCAGGCTCATCTTCAGGGCCACCATGCCCATCCGGGCCCTCGCGGCCAAGGAAGTCAAAGGCTTCAGACCATGTCGAAATCCGCATTCCTCGCGGCGGCGCTCGCCGCCCTCGCCGCCTCCCCTGCCCTGGCCCATGTCACGCTGGAGACCCAGCAGGCAGCCATCGGCTCGACCTACAAGGCCGTGCTGCGCATACCCCATGGCTGCAAGGGCGCTCCGACGATCAAGGTCCGCGTCCGCGTGCCGGAAGGCATGATCGCGGTCAAACCGATGCCCAAGGCCGGCTGGGCGCTGGACACGGTGAAAGGCAAATACGGCAAGACCTACGATTATTACGGCACGCCGACCGCCGAGGGCGTCACCGAGGTGGTCTGGAGCGGCGGCAAGCTGCTCGACGAGCATTACGACGAGTTCGTGCTGCGCGGCTATCTCACCGCCGACCTCAAGCCGGAGACGACGCTGCACGTGCCGGTCGTCCAGGAATGTGAGGGCGGCAGCGTCGAGCGCTGGATCGAGATCCCGGCCGAGGGCAAGAGCGCGGACGACTACAAGTTCCCCGCTCCCGGCCTCAAGCTCGTCCCGAAAAAGTGAGGCGAAGGCGGCCGGGCCTCGTGCCCGGCCGCCCGTTCCAGGCCATGATCCGGCGTCTCATCCTTCTTCTCGTTCTGCTCTGCGCCTGCGCCGCGGCGACGCTGCGGTCCGGGCCCGCGCTCGCCCATGCCGCGCTGGTCACGGCGATACCGGCAGACGGCGCCGTGATGGCGCGCGCACCGGAGCAGTTCATACTGAGCTTCAGCGAGCCGGTATCTCCACTGGTGCTGCGCCTGATCAGCCCGGACGGTGCGACCACGACGCTCGAACGCTTCACGCTCCGGGACCGGACGCTGACGATCGAAGCGCCGACCGAACTGGCGCAGGGCAGCCATGTCCTGAGCTGGCGCGTCGTCTCCGAGGACGGGCACCCGGTCGGGGGCTCGGTGGTGTTTTCCGTCGGAGCGCCGGGCGCAAAGCCGCCGGCGGTCGCCCCGCAACGGGACATTGCCGTCACCCTGGCGCTCTGGTTGGGACGCGTCGGGCTCTATCTCGGCCTCGTTCTCGGGATTGGCGGTATCGCTTTCCCGGCCTGGGTCGGGCCTTTGCCCGCGGGCGGCCGCAAGCCGCTGCGCATGATCCTGGTGCTCGGCCTCGTCGCCGTGCCGTTCGCATTGGCCGCACAGGGGCTCGACGCGCTGGCTGCCCCCGCTTCCGATGCGCTGCGTCCGGAGATCTGGCGGGCCGCGATCGGCAGCAGTTTTGGCCGTACAGCCGCGATCGCGACCGTGGCCCTGCTGGCTGGGCTCATCTCGCTTTCACTGGCTGGCGGTGCCGGACGTGCGCTCGCATTCGTCGCCCTGCTCGGCACCGGGCTGGCGCTGGCGGCGAGCGGCCATGCCAGCGCCGCGTCGCCGCAATGGCTGATGCGTCCCGCCGTCTTCCTGCACGGGATCAGCATGACGGCCTGGGTAGGAGCCCTGCTGCCGCTTGCATTGGCGATGCGCGAGGCCAACGGCGCTGCGGCGCTGACGCGGTTCTCGCGCCGTGTCCCGCTTTTCCTGATCGCCTTGCTGGCGAGCGGCATCGCCCTCGCCATCGTCCAGGTCGAGACGCCCGCCGCGCTGCTGAGCAGCGCCTATGGCCTTGTCCTCACCGTCAAGCTCGTGCTGGTCGCCGCCCTGCTCGGGCTCGCGGCCTTCAACCGCTACCGGCTGACCGCGCCGGCGAGCCGGGACGTCGAACCGGCGAGGCTCCGGCTGCGGCGCGTGATCGGCGTCGAGATCGCGGTGGTGCTGGCGATCCTCGCCACCGCCGCGCTCTGGCGCTTCACGCCGCCTCCCCGGACATTGGCGGTCGCCCTCGCCGCCGCAGCGCCGGCCTCGGTGCATATCCACAGCGAGAAGGCGATGGCCGAGATCAGCGTCACGCCGGGGCGGACAGGCCCGGCCAGCGTCTCGATCGCGCTGCTCGACGGCAATTTCGGCCCGCTCGCTGCCAAGGAGGTGCGCCTTTCCGTCGCCAATCGCACCGCCGGGATCGAGGCGGTCGAGCGGCCGGCAGCCCGCCAGCCCGATGGCAGCTGGCTGGTGGACGGGCTGACCGTGCCCGTAGCCGGGCGCTGGAGCGTCGAGCTCGAAATCCTGGTGTCGGATTTCGAGATGATCCGCCTGAGCGACACCATCGAGATCAAGCCTTGATTCCCGTTCAACCTACCCAACCTGGCCGAAGGAGCCTCAAGATGAACGCACTCATTCGCATGTCCGCCGCCCTCGCCTTCTCGTTCGCGGGCTTTTCGGCATTCGCCAATGACTACACGGCCGGGCCGCTCAAGCTCGAGCAACCCTGGACGCGGGCGACGCCGGCCGGCGCCAAGATCGCCGGCGGTTATCTCGCAGTGACCAACACCGGCAGCACCCCGGACCGCCTGCTCGGCGGCACCAGCGAGGTTTCCGGCAAGGTCGAGATCCATGAGATGGCGATGAAGGAAGGCGTCATGACCATGCGCGGCCTGCCCGAGGGGCTGGAGATCAAGCCGGGCGCGAAGACCGAGCTCAAGCCCGGCAGCTACCATCTGATGCTGATGGATCTGAAGCGCCAGCTCAAGGAAGGCGAGAGCATCAAGGCGACCCTCAATTTCGAGAAGGCCGGACCGGTCGCGGTCGAGTTCTCGGTCCAGTCGGTCGGCGCCCGCGCCCCGGCAGCGGGCCACAAGCACTGACCGCACCAGGTCGGCAGAGCGAGAGCATCGGAGCCGTCGGGCGGACACGATGTCGCCCGGCGGCTCTTCGCGCCGAGCTGGAATCATGCGCTGGTGCCGCGAGATCTTCCCGGCGCCTCGAAGCCAGAATCCGCAGATGCTTGGGCGCAACGCCCTAATTGCGCGAACGCCTGCGAAGACAAGGTGCGCACGCATTACTTTAGAACACATGTAAACTATTGTATTTGCTAACTTATCTCGCTTGAGCTAACTGCTCCCTACGGTCGCGCCGGCAGCATTCTGCCCGGATGCACGCCCCCGCGGCCGCAAGACGGCAAGGCGCTCGCGCAACCGTCGTTCATCCAGCGCTCCCGCCAAGAGGTGCGCGGCCCAGGCTACGGAACCAATTTGATGCGGCGTTTGATCGGCCTTGCCCTGCTCGCTATGAGCCTCGTTGCCCTCCCGGGGGCGCTCTCGACCGGCATCGCGCAGACCGTTCAACCCCAGGCAACGCCCGTTCAGGCCGCTCCCTCCCAAGCTGCTCCGGCCCTGCCCAGCGAGACGCAAACTCAGCCTGCGCCGTCAGTACACGGCGCGCCGGTGGCAGAAACACCTCAGTCGGTGCCCCATGGCACGATCGGCGGCCCGTCCACCCCTTCCGCGATGACGCCGCTTTCGCCGCCTGCCGTCCCCGCTTCGCCCCCGGCCGTGCAGGCGACCTTGCCGCACGACCTCTCGCCCTGGGGCATGTTCATGGCCGCCGACATCGTCGTGAAGGCGGTGATGGTAGGCCTCGCCTTCGCCTCGCTGGTGACCTGGACGATCTGGCTCGCCAAGGCCGTTGAGCTCGCCGCCGCCAAGGCCCGCGCCCAGCGCGCGACGCGGCGGCTGGAGCAGGCTGCGAGCCTCGACGAAGCGGCTCAGGCCATCGCCGGCCGCAAGGGCCAGGCGCAAGGTCCGGTGGCGTTCCTGGTCGCCGCAGCGCAGAGCGAGCGCGAGCGCTCCACCGATCTCGGCGAGGACGGCGTCAAGGAACGCGTCGCCATCTCGCTGTCGCGGATCGAGGCCCGGGCCGGGCGCAGCATGGCGCGCGGCACCGGCCTGCTGGCGACGATCGGCTCGACGGCGCCCTTCGTCGGCCTGTTCGGCACGGTCTGGGGCATCATGAACTCGTTCATCGGCATCAGCCAGGCGAAGACCACCAATCTCGCCGTCGTAGCCCCCGGCATTGCAGAGGCGCTGCTGGCGACCGCGATCGGCCTCGTCGCGGCGATCCCGGCAGTGATCATCTACAACGTCTTCTCGCGCTCGATCGCCGGCTACCGGGCGACGCTCTCCGACGCTTCCGGCGAAGTGCTGCGCCATCTCTCGCGCGATCTCGAGCGGACGCGCCGCGCCGTCGCCCTGCAGACGCGCGCCGGGCTGCATGCGGTTCCGGCACAGGCCGCGGCGATGCCGCGCGCCCGGGTGGAGTAAGCGACGATGGCGGTTTCGCTCAAGGAGCCACAGGACGGCGATCTCGGCGAGGTCAGCGAGATCAACGTCACGCCGTTCATCGACGTGATCCTGGTGCTGCTGATCATCTTCATGGTGGCGGCGCCGCTCTCGACGGTCGACGTCGCGGTCGACCTGCCGGTCTCGAACGCGCAACCGCAGCCCCGCCCCGACAAGCCGATCTTCCTGACCGTCAAGCAGGACCTTTCGCTGGCGCTGGGCAACGACACCGTGGCACGCGAGCAATTGCAGGCGACGCTCGACCGCCAGACCGGCAGTGATCGCGAGCAGCGGGTCTTCCTGCGCGCCGACGGCGCGGTAGCCTATCGCGAGCTGATGGAAGTGATGAACAGCCTGCGCCAAGCCGGCTATCTCAAGATCGCGCTGGTCGGGCTCGAGGATACCGGCCAGGCGGGAGCCGCCAAGCCGTGATCGCGATCGCACCCCAAAGGCGCAGCCTCGCCGCCCTGCGCTGGGCGACGGCGGCACTGGCCGTCGCCTCTGTTCATGGCGGCATGGCCTGGGTCGCCCTCAACTGGCGTCCGACCGAGGCCGCGGCCGGCGCTCCCGAACCCGCGATCATGATCGAGCTCGCTGCCGTCTCCGTCGCGCCCGAGGCGCCGCAGGAGGAGCTTCCGGTCGCGCCCGAAAGGGTCGAGCAAGAGCAGCCGCCGGAGCCGGTCAAGGAGACCCCGCCGGAGCCGCCGCCACCCGAGCCCGAACCGGAGCCCGAGCCGACCCCGGTCGAGCAGCCCGAGATCAAGCTGCCGGACCTGCCCTCGATCCCGCAGCTCGATGCCGTGCTGCTGCCGCCGCCGCCCGATCTGAAACTGCCGGAGAAGAAGCCGCCGCCGAAGAAGGTCGTCGAGAAGAAGGAGAAGCCGAAGCCCAAGGTTGTGCGCCGGCCGGTCGAGCCCGATCGCCCAAAGGCGCGCGAGGCGGCCGCCCCCGAGGCCTCGACCCCGCGGGCCTCTGCTCCCTCCGCCGCGGCGCAGGGCACGGCATCGCAACCATCGGTCTCGAACGCCTCCTGGCGGGGCATGCTGATCGCCCATCTCAACCGCTACAAGCGCTTCCCCGGCGGCGCCAATCCCGGAACTGTCCAGGTCGCCTTTTCGATCGACCGGGGCGGGCGTGTCTTATCCTCGCGCGTCGTCGGCTCGTCGGGCAATGCGGCGCTCGACGAGGAGGCCGCCGCGATGATCCGGCGCGCCAGCCCGGTCCCGGCGCCTCCGGCCGGCGTCGGCGGTGGCGGCACGATCTCGCTGTCGGTACCGGTGCGCTTCAACCGCTGATGATGCGGGGGCCGCCGGCTCGGCCCATCGCCGCGACCAGAGGATCGCCATGCCGTGCGGCAAAAGCACCGGCTTGGCGCTCCCCTCGTTCATCGCGTGACTCTGATGGCCGAGAAGCGGCTTTCACTTTGTCCAGCCATCGTCGGAGCCGACGTCGAGCCCTTCGCCCGGCGGAGCCCGGCCCCTATCTGGGCTGGCTGACGCGCTCCAATGGCGAGGTCACGGCGTGCCCGGCCGTCTCGCCGGCATCCTGGATGTTGCGTCCGAGCTCCTCGACCTTGTCGCCGAAATTATTGCGCGTATGCGGGTCGATGACGGCGATCGGCGCCGAGACGACGAGGCCGGCGGCCGTGCCGACCGCTGCAGCGGCCGTGCCGGTCGCCTGGATCAGCCGGTCGCCGATGCCGACGCGCGAATCGGTGATCGGCTGGCCGGAAACCAGGCGCGTGCCGATCAGCTTCACGACCTCGGGGCTCTCGGCGAACTTGCCGTGGTTCAGGCTGTCGCCGCTCTTCAGCTTGGTGAGATTGAGGACGGTGATCTTGTCCGCCTCCATCTCGCTCTTATAGGGCTCGACATCCGGGTCGATCGCGCCGAGGCGGGCGGTCGAGCCCCAGACGCGGCGGGAGACGGCAAGCGCCCGGTCGTCCTGCGAGACGAACAGGGTGAACTTCGGGCGGCGCCCTTCCATCTCCTTGACCTGGGTCCGGAAGACGTCGACGTCGACGTCCGGCGACGCCAGCATGACGTTGGCGATCTTCGCGGGAATGCCGCGATTGCGGATCGCCATCAGCGTCAGCGCCTCGAGCGTGACCCAGTTGCCCATGGAATGGGCGAGGATCGAGACCTCCCCGACCGCCGGGTCGCGGGCGAGCGCCTGCAGCAGGTTCTCGAGGGCGTGGCGGGAGTAATTCGTGCTCTCGCGATCATAGCCATAGGCGAAGATCGAACCGCGCGAGGGCCAGGTGAACAACACCGGCACGACCTCGGCGCCGGAATCATGGACGATCTGGGCGAAGCGATAGACCGCATCCTCGAAACGGTTGTTGAAACCGTGGATGAAGACCATGACGCGGCGCTTCGGCACCTTTGAAGCCGCCGTATGCAGGCGTGCCAGCGCGGCGGTCCGGTCGAGCTTGTCGACCTTCAGTGTGACGAAGTCGGTCGCCGGATTGCCGGGCAGCCGCTGTGGCCACTGCACCTCGCCGACGGCGCGCTTGCCGTCCGGCGGCAGCGAAACGGTAATCTCGGCGAAGGCGCTCTTGCCGCGCTCGCCCGAGAACAGGACGCCCTCATCGGCATCGGGCGCCCGCGTCGTCGCGACCAGCATCGTGACCTTGCTGGCACCCGGCACCGTCGCTTCGACGGGCCCGAGCACGCCCTTGACGTCGCCGGCGCAGCCGGCGAGCAGGCCGGCCAGCAGGAGCGCCGCCGGCGCGACAGGACGTCGATGCCGGACCGAGGCCGGATTGCTGCTCAACACTGTCACCGGCCACCCCGAACCACCCCAACGGCCCGACCATTGTCGGCGTCGACGGGCGCGTCAAGCTCCGCGTCGACGCCTTGCCGGCTACACCATGAACTGGCCGCCATTGACCTCGAGGGTCTGGCCGGTGATGTAGCCGCTCATCGACGGGCTGGCGAAGAACAGGAATGTCCCGACATTCTCCTGCGGCGTGCCGACGCGCCCCATCGGAATGGTCTGGCGCATCGCCTCGATCTGCGCGGGCGTCGAATAGCGCTCATGGAACGGCGTCATGATCACGCCCGGCGAGACCGCGTTGACGCGGATTCCGAAGGGCAGGAACTCCTTGGCCATGCCGCGGGTCAGGTTGAGCACGAAGGCCTTCGAGCTGGCATAAAGCGAGGAGCCTGGGCCGCCGCCATTGCGCGCCGCGACCGAGCTCAGATTGATGACGCTGGAATGGCCGGACTGCTTGAGATGCGGCAGCGCAGCCTTCGACGCCATCACGACCGAGCGGACATTGAGGTCGACGACGCTGTCGAAGAAGGCATCGTCGACCTCGCCGATCGGGGTGCGCTTGACCAGCGCGCCGGCATTGTTGACGAGGACGTCGAGACCGCCGAGCTTTTCGGCCGCCTTGCCGACCAGATCCTCGGTCGCGGCGCTGTCGGAGACGTCAGCCTTGAGCGCATGGGCCTCACCGCCCGCCGCGCGAATCTCGGCGACGACCGCATTGGCCTCCGCCTCGCTCGACTTGTAGTGGACGATGACGCGCATGCCATGGGCCGCATAGGCCTTGGCGACGGCCGCGCCGATGCCGGTGCTGGAGCCGGTGATCAGGGCGCGCATGCCCTTCAGATCGTCAAGCATAATTCCTCCGTTTTGGATTAAATCGTTTCAATCGCGATCATGCGCGAGCGGGCGCAGGATCGCCACCGCCATGCGGGCAACCCGGCCATTCGCTGGGACCGGTTCAAAGGAACTTGGTCATCGCCTTGAACTCGGCGAGGAGTTCGCGCGAACCGTCCGGGATGTGGCCGGCAGCCTCCTCCAGGCAGTGGTCGATATGCTCCTGGATCAGGATCTTGCGAGCATTTGCGATCGCGCCCTCGACCGCCTGCAATTGCTGCGCGATGTCGAGGCAGGAGCGAACATTGACGACCATCTCGATGGTCGAACGCAGATGTCCCTCCGCCCGCTTCAGCCTGGTGATGACCTCCGGGTGCCTGTGATGATGGATCCGGGCGTGAACGTCGTCCTGCATCTTGCTCCTATCCTCCCCGGGAGGTTATAGACCGTCCACGTTGCTCGTGCATGTCGATCCTGCGCAAGCCTGCTCTCAGCTCCCAGCGAGCCGAGCAGGATTCGCACCAGACGGGCGGCGGCCCGATCGGGCAGGCGCCGGCGCGAGACCGGGCGCATCCCCGAGGATCGGGCAGGCAAGGACGAGGCGGGCGCCCCCGACCAGCGCCGGCAGAGCCGGACGGTACGGCAGCGCGCGCCCCGCCCCCAATCCGGGACGCCGTTTCGTGCCTGGTTTCACCGAACTGCTCGCACAGGGTGCGGGCCATGCCTGGCTGTTCATTCCGAGTGCGATCCTGCTCGGCGCCCTGCATGGGCTCGAACCCGGCCATTCGAAGACGATGATGGCGGCCTTTATCGTCGCCGTCCGTGGCTCCGTGCTGCAGGCCGTCCTGCTCGGCCTCGCCGCGACGCTCTCGCATACGCTGGTGGTCTGGGCGGTGGCCCTGACCGGCCTCTACCTCGCGCGCGACCTCGACGCGGAGGCGACGGAGCCCTGGTTCCAACTCGCCTCCGGTCTGATCATCATCGCGATCGCGCTCTGGATGATCTGGCGGACCAGGTCGGAGCAAGCCGCGCTACACACGGCCTCTCATGGCCGCACACATGGTCATCATCATTCGCACGGGCATTCCCATGGGCAATCTCATGGAAACGGCCACTCTCATCCCCATGACCAGACCCATCGCCGAGACGACGAGCCGATGGACGCCCATCAGCGCGCCCATGCCGAAGACATCCGGCAGCGTTTCGCCGGCCGGCCCGTGACGAACTGGCAGATCGCGCTGTTCGGGCTGACCGGCGGCCTGATCCCCTGCCCGGCCGCGATCACCGTGCTGCTGATCTGCATGCAGCTGCGCGAGATCACGCTCGGCGCCGTGCTGGTGCTGTGCTTCTCGATCGGCCTCGCGCTGACGCTGGTCTCGGTCGGTGTCGCCGCCTCGCTCAGCCTGCGAGTAGTCGAGAAACGGTCGAACTGGCTGTCGACCATCGCGGCACGGGCGCCGTATGTCTCGGGCCTGCTGATCGTGCTCGTCGGCTTGTACACCCTGTATCACGGCTGGAGCGGCCTGCAGGCGAAGGCGCCGGTCGCTGCCGTCCTGCTGGTCAGCCCAGCGCCTGGTTGACCAGCGCGAAGAGCCTGGCCGGGCCGGGGGGTGCCGGCCGCTCGCCGCACAACATCACCAGGCCGGTATCGACCTCCGGCAGGCCCAGCTCCGTCAGCCAGCTACCGAGGCCCGTCGGCGCGGGCACGTCGACGCGGATGAACTCGCCTGGCCGGGCCGCCAGGCCATGAGCGATCAGCCAGCGCGCGTCCCGCTCGTCGACGGCAGCGACGGGGCCGACCAGCCAGCCGAGCCCGTGACGGCGCAGGACGGAGTAGCCCGCAGCGACGCCGTCCCGTTCCAGGACGTACGCCTCGCCGCGACCGAGCAGAGCTGAGAGAACCGGGGCGCGCGGGAGACCGGTCGCGGCTTCGTCGAGCGCGGCCAAAACGGGAAGGTCGGCCGCCGTCGCAAGGCGCAGAGTCTCGCCCGGACCCAGGGGCGGAACCCCGACAGCGGGCGCCGCTCCCTGATGCTGCAGCACCGTCCCGACCGGCTCGAAGCCATATTTCGCATAGAGCGGCCGGCCCTGCTCGGTCGCGATCAGGCCGCGCGAACGGCCTCCGGTGGCATCGAGCAGCCCCTGCATCAGCAGCTTGCCGAGGCCGGCGCCCTGGCGCTCGGGCGCGACGATGATGCTGCCGAGCGAGGCGTGGCCGGAGCCGAACGTCCACCACATCGCGGTGCCGACGAGCCCGCCTTCGACGATAGCGGCGAGCCCCTGGCCGAGGCCTAGCACCAGCGCCCAGTCCTCGCGCCGATGCGCCCAGCCGACCTGTTGCGACAGGCTATGGCAGGCGTCGAGATCATCCGGCGTCAGTGCGCGCAGATGGGCCGCGCCGACGGCGTTAGGCAAGGCGTTCACCGGCAGAAATCGGCGCAGCCGGCCGCCCAGAACGGCGCGCCTTCCGTCAATGGCGGAACCGAAGGACGAGGCTTGGCGCCGGGCAGATCGGCCGGGACCGGCACGACCAGCTCCCACCAGCGATGGGCGCATTGCGAGCGGAAGGCCATCTGGTCGCTGATCGAAGTGCCTTCGCGCGCGAGCGCGGCGTCGAGCGCCTCGCAGCTCTGGCGCAACGCGGCGTCATGGGCGTCGCTCGGATCATTGGCATAGTCGTGGAAGGCTTCGGTGAAGGCCTCCATCTCGCGGGCGATATGCGGCCATTCCGCGCGACCGAGATTCCAGGCGTCCATCCATTCGCGCACGACGGTTTCGACAGCCTCGGCCTTCGGCTTGGCGGCGACCTTGCGGGCCGTCGTCAGCATGTGCCGCATCAATTCGGCACGGGCGTGGATGTGACGCGCGGCAAGGGCGGCCTTCTGCATGGAGGCGACAACCTGGGCAGCCTCCTGCTGCAGATCCTCGACGAAATGGGACATGATCTTCTCCGGTCAGGGCAGGGTCGCGAGGCGGGCGAACATCCGCTCGAACAGCGCCTCGGCCTGGACAGTCGCGACGACATGGGCGTTGGGCTCGCGCTTCAGGCGGCCGTTCCAGTCGATGGTGGTACGCCCGCGCAAGGGGCCGTCGGCGGTCTCGACCTCGACATGGCAGTCGCGGCCGGAGAACAGTTCGGGCCAGAGCAGAAAGGCGATGACGCAGGGGTCGTGCATGGGGTGGCCGACCGTGCCGAGCCCACCCGGGCGAGGCCGGGTCAGCATGCCGTGAACGGTGCGGCCGGCCGCGTTGCCGTGCTCGAGCAGGCGTGCGACCTGTTCGTGCGCCGCGATCGCCTGCAGGGTGACGCCGAGGCCCATCATCACGATCGGCCGACCGCAGCCGAAGACGATCGCGGCCGCATGCGGGTCGACATGGATGTTGAACTCGGCCGCCGGGGTGACGTTGCCGAGCGCCAGTGCCCCGCCCATCAAGACGATGCGCCTCACTTTCGGCAGCACATCCGGAGCCAGCCGGAAGGCGAGCGCGAGATTGGTCAGCGGCCCGAGCGGGCAGAGCGTGACACCGTCGTCAGCCGCGGCGCGCAGGATCGCGATCAGCGCCTCGACGGCGTGACCGGGCGCAGCCTCGCCGCGCGGCGGCGGCAGGTCGGCGCCGGCGAGCCCGTCCGGACCGCAGACGAACTCCGCCGTCGACAATGGGAAGACCAGCGGCACGTCCGCGCCGCGATGGACGGGCACGTCCTCGCGCCCGCCAAGCTCGCGGATGCGCAGCGCATTGGCGGTGGTCTGCGCCACCGGGACATTGCCGGCAACGGTGGTGATCGCCCTGAGATCGAGCTCGGCGGCGCTGGCGAAGGCGAGCAGCAGCGCGACGGCATCGTCCTGGCCGGGATCGGTGTCGATGATGATGGTTTCAGTCACGGCAGCCTCGCCTTGCCAATTCGGGATGCTCCTTCCCGCCCTCATCCTGAGGAGCGATCGCAGATCGCGTCTCGAAGGATGCACCAGACGGCACGGGAGCCTTCTGGACCATCCTTCGAGACGCCGCTACGCGGCTCCTCAGGATGAGGGCTCGGGAAGGCATGGCCGTCATGCTTCACGCCGCCCGGGCGTTGCCGGCCATGATCATGTGGCTGAGATCGTCGGCGGTGAGGTCGCCGAGCGGCTGGTCGACGTATTTTCGGCCGGCGCCCATGATCACCACCCGGTCGGCGAGCGCGACCACGTCGCGCATGTTGTGGCTGATCAGCAGCACCGTCCTGCCGTCCGCCTTGAGTTTGCGGATCAGGTCGAGGACGAGCGCCGTCTCCTTGACGCCGAGCGCCGCCGTCGGCTCGTCCATGATGATGATCTCGGCCTTCCAGCGCAGGGCACGAGAGATCGCCACCGCCTGACGCTGGCCGCCGGAGAGGCGCTCGACCGGCCGGTCCATGTCCTCGACCGTGACCGAGAGCTGCTTGAGGAAGCCGCGCGCCTCCTGCGCCATCCTCTTCTTGTCGAGCACACGCAGGAAGGGCAGCAGCACGGGCTTCGTCAGCTCCGAGCCCATGAAGACGTTCTGGGCGATGGAGAGACGCGGCGCGAGTGCGAGGTCCTGGTAGATCGTCGCGACGCCATGGCTCAGCGCATCATGCGGCGAGGCGAAGACGACCTCCTTGCCGCGCATGAAGATCGTGCCCGCCGTCGCCTCCTCGGCGCCGGAGATCACCTTGATCAGGCTCGACTTGCCGGCGCCGTTGTCGCCGCAGATCGCCACGACCTCGCCGGGATGGATGTCGAGATCGACCTCGCGCACCGCCACGACCGGGCCGTAGCTCTTGCCGATGCCGCGCAGGGACAGGAGGGGGGTGGCGGTCATGGCAGATGGCTCCGGGGTTCACTCCCCGTCATGCTCGCCCTTGTGGCGAGCATCCACGTCTTGAACGGCACGATCGCGTGTCGAAGACGTGGATGGTCGGGACAAGCCCGACCATGACGACGAAAAGCTCGTTGCGAGCTCTACTTCAGGAACTGCTGGACGTTGTTCTTGTCGACCAGCACGGCGTCGGTGAAAAGGTAGGGGCCGGAGGTGATGGTCTCCTTCGGCTTCTTGTCGACGACGATGGTCTGGACCGCGTCGACCGCCTGCTTGCCCATCTCCTCGAAGGGGATCGATACGGTCGCCATGAAGGTCGAGGCCGGGTCGGCGATGCGGGCATAGGTCTCCTTGCCGCCATCGACCGAGACCAGCGGGATCTGGCCCTTCTTGACGCCCTGCGCCTGCAAGAGGTCGTCGATGATGTAGGCCTGGCCGTCGAACGAAGCCCAGATGCCGTTGATCTTGCCCTGGTTCTGCAGGAGCAGCGCCTGCATGCCGGCGCGGACATCGTCGCGCCAGCTCTGGGTGCGGGCCATCGAGAACTTGCCGAGTTCCTTCACCGCCTGGTTCTCGGAGAGCGCGGCGTCGAGCAGCTTGCCGCGGATGCGCGAGGCGACGTTGAGGTCGAAGCGGGCCGAGACGATGTTGCCCTGGTAGCCGAGCTGGCCGAGCAGATAGAGCGCAGCCTCGGCGCCGACCTTGTACTCGTTGGTCTGGATGTCGAAGAGCGCATGCGGGCTCGCGCCAGACTGCACGGTGATGACCGGGATCTTGGCGTCCTTGGCCGCCTTGAACTGGGCGTCGGCCTCGACCGGCTTGCCCATGGCGATGATGATCGCGTCGACCTTCTTGGCGATCAGCGCGTCGAACTGCTCGGCATGCTTGGGCAGCGCGCCTTCCGAGTTGAGCAGGGTGACGTTCCAGCCCTTGGCCTTGGCCGCGGCCGCCGCCGCGTTGGCGACGCGGGCATGGGTCTCCGAGGAGAACTGGAAACCGATTACGCCGAGCTCGAAAGCCTGCGCGCCCTGTCCGAACCCGACCGCGGCAACCGCAGCCAGCACGATTTTCCTGATACCGACCATGATGAGCTCTCCCCGTAGCCTTGCGATGGCTGATTTAGACCTTGAACGCCGCCTTCTTCATCGCGCTGGCCGAGAAGGCGACCGAGCCGATGATGATCAGGCCGAGAACGATATCCTGAACGTAATAGGGCTGGCCGAGCAGCACCAAGCCGTTGCCGAGCACCTTGAGCACCAGCGCGGCGAAGACCGTGCCCGGCACGTTCGGCTTGCCCGGCTCGAACATGGTCATGCCGAGCAGGACGGCGGCAATCGCGTAGAGCAGGTAGTCGCCGGCCATGTTGGGCGCCGCCGAGGACAGGTTGGCCGCAAGCAGGACGGCGGTGATGCTGGCGAGCACGCCGGCCAGCAGGAGGCCGATGCGCTTCATGCGCGCCGTGGCGATGCCGGCGAGCCGCGCCGCCTCGTCAGCCTCGCCGGTCGCAACCATATGGGCGCCGGTGCGGGTCCACTTTACCAGCCCCCAGGCGAAGAGCGTGACCCCGGCGAGCCAGAGCACGAGATTGGGGATGCCGAAGGTGTAGCCGCGGGCCAGCCCGGTGAAGCCGGTGGGCCAGCGCCCGACGAAGGCGACGCCCTGGGTGATCATGAAGGCGAAGCCCTTGGCGATCGCCGCGGTGCCGAGCGTCATGATTAGCGAGGGGATGCGCAGCACGGTGACGCCATAGCCGTTGACCGAGCCGAGCACGATGCCGACGGCGAGCGCCGCCGCGACAGCGACCAGCGGCGGATACTGCAACTGCACCAGCCAGCCGCAGACCACGGCAGCGAGGCTCGCCATCTCCGAGATCGAGAGATCGAGCTCGGCGACGGTGAAGGCGAGCGCGAAGCCGAGCGCCAGAATGGCGAGGAAGCTCGTATCCTTCAGCACGTTGACGATGTTCATCGTCGTCGCGAAGTTCGGCGCGAAGGCGACGAAGAAGATGATCAGCAGAAGCCCCGCGACCGCGGTGCCATAGCGGCCGATGAAGTCGCGCATGCTCATGCCGGCCATCACGCCGGCCCCTTGGCGATCGCCGAGATCGGCGAGAGGATTTCGATGCCGCCGGTGACCGGGATCAGCGCGCCGGTGACGAAGGCGGCTCCCGGCGAGAGCAGAAAGGCGATGACGCCGGCGACGTCCTCGGGCCGGCCCAGCCGGCCGAGCGGGGTGCGCTGCGAGGCACCCTCGACCAGCGCGTCGAACTCCTTGGCGAAGCCGCCGCGCACCATCGGCGTGTCGATGATGCCCGGCGCGACCGCGTTGACGCGAATCGCGTGCCGGCCAAGCTGCTGGGCCATGCCGTAGGTCAGCGTCGCGACGCCGCCCTTGGCCGCGCCATAGGCGAGGTTCGCGCCACCATTGCTATGGGCGATCGAGGAGATGTGGACGATGGCGCCACCCTCGCCCTGGGCGATCAGGTGCTTCGAGACGGCCTTGGAAATGCGAAAGACGGCAGAGAGGTTGATGTCGACGAACTTCTCCCACTCCTCGTCCTCCATCTCGACCATAGGCACCGGGCGCGAGGCACCCGCCCCGGTGACGAGATTGTCGAGCCGGCCGAAGCGCTCGATGGCGAGCTCGACCAGCGCCGGGCCGAGCCCATGGTCGCGCACGTCGCCGGTCAGGGCCGCGACTTCGGCGCCATCGGCCTGGAGGCGTTGCGCCATTTCCGCGAGCGGGCCGGCCTCGAGCCCGGAGAGGACGAGACGGTGCGTCGGCGCCAGCGTCATCGCGAGCGCGCCGCCGATGCCGCCGGAAGCCCCGGTGATCAGGGTGACGGGACGACCCATCAGGCCGCCCTACCTGCCGGGCGAGGAAGAGATGGAACCGGCACTGCGGGATCGGGCGATGGCATCAGAGATCTCGGACGTTCGGATGCCCGTCGGTAAGGCGCAAAATCGAATGCGGCAACCTCAATCGCGATCCGCCCCCATGCCTGTGAAAATCCCGGTGCCGCCCGGCCGCCAGCCGGCGAGCGCCTGCGAGATCGGTGCCAGTGCCTGCTCTGCCTGCCGATAGAGCGCGAAAAGCGCGTCATAGGCCGCCTTGCGGGAGGGATCGGGATCGAAACGGGCCGCGGTGGTGACCAGCGCCTCCTGCGCCTCTCCCAGCGAGGCGAAGCGTCCGAGGCCGGTGAAGGCGATGATCGCGGCCCCGAGCAGGCCAGGCTCCTTGGAAGCGCCGACAACCACCGGCCGGCTACAGATATCGGCCTTGATCTGGCTCCAGACCGGATTTGCAGCGCCGCCGCCGCCGAAGCGGATCTCCGCAACCGGGACGCCCATCGCGCCCTCGGCACGCTCGAGCACGATCCGGTTGAGGAAAGCGACGCCTTCCAGCACGGCATAGGCGAGATCGGTCGCGCCATGCTGGCGGTTGAGGCCGATGAAGGCACCACGCAATCCCGGATTCCAGTAAGGCACGCGCTCGCCCTGGAGATAGGGCAGGAACAGCAACGGCTGAGGCTGGCGAACGCCGGCGAGCAGCGCGTCGATTTCGCGCCCGATGCCACCCTCCTCGTCCCGGCCGAGCAGCGACAGCAGCCAGGAGACGGTGTCCGCCCCGTTCTGGCTCGGGCCGCCGAGCTGGAACAGGCCGCGCCAATCCACGGTCATCAGGCCTTCGGCGCGGGCAGGTTCCCGACCCATCATGCCCAACACCTCGGTGGTGCCGGAGATGTTATAGGCGAAGCCGTCGCGCATCGCGCCGAGACCGACCACTGCTGCCCAGGTGTCGTTCGAGGCGCAGAAGACCGGACACCCCGCCAGCCGGTCTAGCGGCGCCGGCAGACCGGGCTGCACCTCGCCAACCGACTCGCAGGGTTCCAGCAAGGGCGGCAGGATCGCCTGTGAAAGCCCGATCGCGCCGAGCAGGTCACCGCCCGCGGCCGGGGCCGCCGAAGCGAGCAGCCGCGCCAGCGAAACCGGGTCGCTCGCCTGTCGGCCGGTCAGGCGGAAATTCAGATAGTCCTTCGGCTCCAGCACCGAGGCGAGGCCGCGAACCGTCTCCGGCTCGGTTTCGCCCAGCCAGGCGAGCCGCGCCAGTGGGTGGAAGGCGTTGATCGCCGCCGTCTCGGGATGGGCCCGGTCGAGCCGCTCGCGCAGGCGCACGACCGCGCTTTCCGAGCGCGTGTCCTTCCAGGTCATCGCCGGGCGCAATGGCCGGCCGTCCCGGCCGATGAAGACCTGGGTGCGGGTGACGCCGCAGATCGCCACGGCCTCGACCGCGGCGAAGAGCTCGGGTGCCTCCCGGACGAGCCCGGCGCAGGCCTCGATCAGCAGGCGCCACCAGGCATCGGCCTCGATCTCGGACGCGCCCGCCGCATCGACGCTCGCAGGTCCCGGAATGGCGCTCTGGGCGCGAATCCGCCCTTGCGCATCGACGAGCGCGGCCCGGAATGAGGTGCCGCCGAGATCGCAGGCGAGGACGACGCTCACGCCGGACGCTCCACAATTGGGGCGTGGAGATCGCGGCTCAGCACCAAGCGCGAGCGGATGCCCTCCACCGCACGTCGAAGATATGAACTCATGTAGACCAGGCCTTGCGGCGACGAACAGGACGGGACCTCGCGGCTCTAGCGCTTGCCAAGGCGGGCCGCTACCGAAATGCTGATGCCCACGAACTACTCGCCGACGAAACGCTCGCGCCGACGCCGGGGCACAACCGCCGCATGATCATCCGCCAGTTGGTCTATCTCGACGCGCTCGCCCGCGAGAAGCATTTTCGCCGCGCCGCCGAGGCCTGCCATGTCTCGCAGCCGACCTTGTCGGCCGCCATCGCCCAACTCGAGGAGGAACTCGGCATCCTGATCGTCGAGCGCGGCCGGCGCTTCCAGGGGCTGACCAAGGAAGGCGAGGTCGTGCTCGCCCATGCGCGGCGCATCCTCGCCGAGGCCGACCAGATGAAGGACGCTATCGCGGAACTGCGCGAGGGCGTCAGCGGCCGGATCAGGCTCGGCGCCGTCCCCACCGCCCTGCCGATGATCGCCCATATCACCGCGCCGTTCTCGACACGCTATCCCGGCGCCTCGCTGACGGTGCTGTCCCTGACCTCGACCGAGATCCAGAACGGGATCGACAATTTCGAGCTCGATGTCGGCCTGACCTATCTCGACAACGAGCCGCTGGAACGCGTCGTCTCAAAGCCGATCTACCAGGAATCCTATGTGCTGCTGACCCGCGAGGACGGGCCGCTCGGCGAGCGCGAGACGATCAGCTGGGCCGAAGCGGCGGCGCTGAAGCTCTGCCTCTTGACGGCGGACATGCAGAACCGGCGGATCATCGACGGCATCTTCCGCTCGGTCGGGCATGCGCCGAAGCCGGCGATCGAGACCAATTCGATCTTCAACCTGTGCTCGCATGCCGGGATCCAGGGTGTTTCCAGCATCGTCTCGATCCAGCTGCTGGAGTTCTTCGGCGTCCCCCTCGGCACCAAGGCGCTGCCGCTCACCGCGCCCGACGCCAAGCGCATGATCGGCCTGATCATGGCCGATCGCCAGCCCGCAGCTCCGCTTGCCCGCAACCTGCTCGCGATGTCGGAGACGGTGACCGAGGCGGCGCTGCCGCGACGCCCTATCGTAAAATAGACGACAGCTATCGATCGGGCTGTAGCACCTGGCGCCCCATCTGCACGACCGCGCGATAAGCCATGGTTATCGGCATTTTCTCGCCACAGCGCACCCATCTCGGAAGCCGAACTTATCGCTTTGATAGCTCACAACTATCGAACAGTCAGAACAAACGATTTGAAATCATCCTAAACTTCGCCACCCTTCCTCAAAAGGCGCGGGCCCGGAGAACGGTCCGCACGGAGGAGGGACGATGGTCCATTACCCAGCCTGGGACCAGGACGAGGCGCGCTCGATTGTGTCGGGCCTGGCTCATCTCGAAGGGGCAACCCTGCCGATCCTGCACGCGCTGCAGGAAGAGTTCGGCTATGTCGATCCGCAGGCAGTGCCGCTGATCGCCGAGGCGCTCAACCTGTCGCGGGCCGATGTCCACGGCGCCATCTCCTTCTACCACGACTTCCGAACCGCGCCCCCACCGCGCCGCGTGGTGAAGCTCTGCCGGGCCGAGGCCTGCCAGGCGCTGGGCTGCGAGACGCTGGTCGAGGACCTCGCCCGCGAGCACGGCATCGTCGTCGACGGCCAAGGGCACGGCGGCAGCCACGATGCGGTGGTCGAGACCGTCTACTGCCTCGGCAATTGCGCGCTCGGCCCCTCCGCGCTGGTCGAGGGCGAGCTGATCGGCCGCGTCGACGCCGACCGCGTCGCGGCTTTGTGCGGAGCGCGGCAATGAGCGAGGCGATCCGCATCTACGTTCCGATCGACGCCGCGGCGCTTTCGGTCGGCGCCGAGGCGGTCGCGCAAGCCATCGCGCAGGAAGCAAAGGCGCGCGGCATCGCCGTCGAACGCATCCGCAACGGCTCGCGCGGCATGCTCTGGCTGGAGCCTCTGGTCGAGGTCGAGACGGCTGAGGGGCGCGTCGCCTATGGCCCGGTCGCGACCAAGGACATCGCAGGCCTGTTCGAGGCGAATTTCCAGAACGGCGGCGCGCATGCCCTGCGCCTCGGGCCTACCGAAGAGCTCGACTGGCTCAAGCGCCAGCAGCGCCTGACCTTCGAGCGTGTCGGCGTGACCGACCCGCTGTCGCTTGCCGATTATCGTGGCCATGGCGGACTGAAGGGGCTGGAACAGGCACTCGCCCTGTCGGGCCAGGGCATCGTCGATGAGATCAAGGCGTCCGGCCTGCGGGGGCGCGGCGGCGCCGGCTTTCCGACCGGGATCAAATGGCAGACGGTCCACGACGCCAAGGCCGAGCAGAAGTACATCGTCTGCAATGGCGACGAGGGCGATAGCGGCACTTTCGCCGACCGGATGCTGTTCGAGGGCGACCCGTTCCTGCTGATCGAGGGCATGACGATCGCCGCGATCGCGGTCGGTGCCACCAAGGGCTATCTCTATATCCGCTCGGAATATCCGCACGCGATCAGGACGATGCAGCGCGCCGTGCTCAAGGCGCGCAATGCCGGCATTCTCGGCGCCGCCGTGCTGGGCTCGCGCCACAGCTTCGACATGGAGGTCCGGGTCGGCGCCGGCGCCTATATCTGCGGCGAGGAGACTTCGCTGCTGGAGAGCATCGAGGGAAGGCGCGCCATCGTGCGGGCCAAGCCTCCGATCCCGGCCCTGCAGGGCCTGTTCGGCCAGCCGACCGTCGTCAACAACGTTCTCTCCTTCGCAGCCGTGCCCTGGATCCTCGACCATGGCGGCAAGGCCTATGCCGATTACGGCATGGGGCGCTCGCGGGGCACGCTGCCGGTCCAGCTCGGCGGCAATGTCAGGCGGGGCGGGTTGATCGAGCTCGCCTTCGGCATTTCGCTGCGCGAGATCATCGAGGAGATGGGCGGCGGTACGCTTTCGGGCCGCCCGATCCGGGCGGTGCAGGTCGGCGGACCGCTGGGCGCCTATCTCACCGCAAAGCAGCTCGACACCGCCATGGACTACGAGGCGTTGGCCGGCATCAAGGCGATGCTCGGCCATGGCGGCATCGTCGTCTTCGACGACAGCGTCGACATGGCGAAGCAAGCCCGCTTCGCCTTCGAGTTCTGCGCCAAGGAAAGCTGCGGCAAGTGCACGCCCTGCCGCATCGGCGCGACGCGCGGCGTCGAGCTGGTCGACAAGATCATCGCCGGCCATGAGCGGCCGAAGAATCTCGCCGTGCTGCGCGATCTCAACCGGCTGATGACCGACGCCTCGCTCTGCGCCATGGGCGGGCTGACGCCGATGCCGGTAATGAGCGCGCTGAACCATTTCTCCGAGGATTTCGACCGCCCGCCGCCCGAGCGCCTGCCGCTGGCGGCCGAGTGAGGAGACATCGATGAGCCTGATCAAGGAAATCGATTTCGGAACGCCGATCCGGGTCGCCGAGACCACGGTCACGCTGACCATCGACGGCGAGAGTGTCACCGTCCCGGCCGGCACTTCGGTGATGGCGGCGGCGATGAGCCTGGGCACGAAGATCCCGAAGCTCTGCGCCACCGACTCGCTCGAGCCCTTCGGTTCCTGCCGGCTCTGCCTGGTAGAGATCGAGGGGCGGCGCGGCACGCCGGCGTCATGCACCACCCCGGCCGAGAACGGTATGGTCGTGCGCACCCAGTCGGAGAACCTCGCCGGCCTGCGCAAGGGCGTGATGGAGCTCTACATCTCCGATCACCCGCTCGACTGCCTGACCTGCTCGGCCAATGGCGATTGCGAGCTCCAGGACATGGCGGGCGCCGTCGGCCTGCGCGAGGTGCGCTACGGCTATGAGGGCGAGAACCACGTCAAGCCCGTGACGATGGAGGGCTACGCCAACGAGAGCTGGCTGCCCAAGGACACCTCCAACCCCTACTTCACCTATGACCCGTCGAAATGCATCGTCTGCAATCGCTGCGTGCGCGCCTGCGCAGAGGTGCAGGGCACCTTCGCGCTGACGATCACCGGCCGCGGCTTCGATTCGCGCGTCGCCGCCGGGCCGACCGATTTCCTCGGGTCCGAATGCGTCTCCTGCGGCGCCTGCGTCCAAGCCTGCCCGACGGCGACGCTGATCGAGAACAAGGTGATCGAGCTCGGCCAGCCCGAGCATTCCAAGGTCACCACCTGTGCCTATTGCGGCGTCGGCTGCTCGTTCAAGGCGGAGATGCAGGGCGACCGCGTCGTGCGCATGGTGCCCTACAAGGACGGCAAGGCGAACGAAGGTCACTCCTGCGTCAAGGGCCGCTTCGCCTGGGGCTATGCGACCCACAAGGACCGCATGACCAAGCCGATGATCCGCGAGGCAATCACCGATCCCTGGCGCGAGGTCTCGTGGGACGAGGCGATCGCCTACGCCGCCAGCGAGTTCAAGCGCATCCAGGCCAAATATGGCCGGGAATCGGTCGGCGCCATCACCTCCTCGCGCTGCACCAATGAGGAGGTCTATCTCGTCCAGAAGCTGGTGCGCGCCGGCTTCCGCAACAACAATGTCGACACCTGCGCCCGCGTCTGCCACTCGCCGACCGGCTACGGCCTGAAGACCACGCTCGGCACCTCGGCCGGCACGCAGGACTTCAAGTCGGTCGAGAAGGCCGACGTCATCCTGGTCATCGGCGCCAACCCGACCGACGGCCACCCAGTCTTCGCCTCCAGGATGAAGAAGCGCATCCGCCAGGGCGCCAAGCTCATCGTCGCCGATCCGCGCCGGATCGACATGGTCAAGTCGCCGCATATCGAAGCGCAGTACCATCTCCAGCTCAAGCCCGGCACCAATGTCGCGCTGGTCAACGCGCTCGCCCATGTCGTCGTCACCGAGGGGCTGATCGACGAGACTTACGTCCGCGAGCGCTGCGATCTCGCCGATTTCGAGGTCTGGGTCCGCTTCGTCGCCGAGGAGCGCAACTCACCGGAGGCGAGCGAACAATATACCGGTGTGCCGGCCGCTGATCTGCGCGCCGCGGCCCGCCTCTACGCCACCGGCGGCAACGGCGCGATTTTCTATGGCCTCGGCGTCACCGAGCACAGCCAGGGCTCGACCACGGTGATGGCGATGGCCAACCTTGCCATGGCGACAGGCAATATCGGTCGCGAGGGCGTCGGCATCAATCCGCTGCGTGGCCAGAACAATGTCCAGGGCTCCTGCGACATGGGCTCGTTCCCGCACGAATTCACCGGCTACCGTCACGTCTCCGACGACGCCACGCGCGATATCTTCGAGAAGCTCTGGGGCGTCCAGCTCGATTCCGAGCAGGGCTTGCGCATCCCGAACATGCTCGACGATGCGGTCGGCGGCAGCTTCAAGGGGCTCTATGTCCAGGGCGAGGACATTGCCCAGTCCGACCCGAACACCCAGCATGTCACGGCCGGTCTCGCCGCGATGGAATGCGTCATCATCCAGGACCTCTTCCTGAACGAGACGGCCAAGTACGCCCATGTCTTCCTGCCGGGCTCCTCCTTCCTGGAGAAGGACGGCACCTTCACCAATGCCGAACGCCGCATCAACCGCGTCCGCCAGGTGATGACGCCGCTCTCCGGCAAGGCCGAGTTCCAGGTCACCATCGATCTGGCGCGGGCGCTCGGCCTCGAAATGAACTACGCCCACCCGAGCGAGATCATGGACGAGATCGCCCTGGTGACCCCGACCTTCGCCGGTGTCAGCTACGCCAAGCTCGAGGAGTTCGGCTCGGTTCAGTGGCCTTGCAACGACAAGGCGCCTTTGGGCACGCCGCTGATGCATGTCGACCGCTTCGTGCGCGGCAAGGGCAAGTTCATGATCACGGAATATGTGCCGACGCAGGAGCGAACCGGCCCGCGTTTCCCGCTGATCCTGACCACCGGGCGCATCCTCTCGCAATACAATGTCGGCGCCCAGACCAGGCGCACCGAGAACCAGGCCTGGCATGACGAGGACGTGCTGGAGATCCACCCCTTCGACGCCGAGAGCCGCGGCATCAAGGATGGCGACCTCGTCGCGCTCGCCAGCCGCTCGGGCGACATCTCGCTGCGCGCCGAGATCTCGGAGCGGATGCAGCCGGGCGTGGTCTACACCACCTTCCACCACGCCTCGACCGGCGCCAACGTCATCACCACCGACTTTTCCGACTGGGCGACCAACTGCCCGGAATACAAGGTGACCGCGGTCGAGGTGCGGCGGACGAACTATTATTCGGAATGGCAGGAGCGCAACCGCGAGCAAGACGTCTCGCTGCGCCTGATCGCGGGACGCTTGCCCGATGCCGCGGAATAGCCCGCCAGCCCAGCCACCGGCGAGCGTCGCGACGCCGGCCTCGACATTGCGCTTCGCCTCCGGCCGGTCGGAGGCCGCGAGCGCCGAAGTCGCGGTCGAGGCCGCGGTCAACATCGTCTACGGCAACCTGCCCTATGCCGTGATGATGGCGACGCCGTCGGATCTCGAGGATTTCGTCGTCGGCTTCAGCCTGACCGAAGGCATCATCCGCAGCGGCGACGAGATCAGGGGGATCGCGGTCTCCCCGCAGGCCAACGGCATCATCGTCACGGTCGAGCTGGCGCCCGGCCGCTTCCGCGAGCATCTGGCACGGCGACGCAATCTTTCCGGCCGCACCTCCTGCGGTCTCTGCGGTGTCGAGGCGCTTGCCGACCTGCCGGCGGCTGAAGCGCGCGCTGGCGGCGCTGCGCCGATCGCGCCTGCGGCGATAGCTGCCGCGCTTGGATCCCTCGAGCGCCATCAGCCGCTGCACCGGCTGACCCGCTCGGTCCATGCCGCCGCCTGGTGCGGCCGCGACGGGACGATCCTGGCGGCCCGCGAGGATGTCGGGCGTCACAACGCGCTCGACAAGCTGATCGGCGCGCGGCTGCGGGCGGGCCACCCGGCCAATGACGGCTTCGTGCTGGTCACCAGCCGCGCTTCCTTCGAGATGGTCGAGAAGGCGGCGATATTCGGCGCCGGGACGCTCGTCACGATATCGGCGCCAACCTCGCTTGCGATCGAGCGGGCAAAGGTGCTCGGATTGACCCTGGTCTGCGTCGCCCGCGAGGACGCGGCCCGCATCTTCGCCGGCGCGCTGGCCAACCCCGTGGAGGCCGAGGCGCCATGACCGAGATCCTTGCAGAGGCTGCGCATGCCCACGGCCAGCCGAGCGACCAGCTCGCCAAGCTCGCGCGCATGGCCGACCAGATCGCCGAGTTCTTCCAGACCTATCCGGAAGCCGAGGCGGTAGACGCGATCGCCGACCACATCAACCAGTTCTGGACCCGGCGCATGCGCGAGGATTTTCGCGCCGGCTTCCAAGACGATGCGTCTGCCCTGTCGCCGCTGGTGCGGCAGGCTCGCACCAAGGTTCGGGTGGCGGCCGCCGGCTGAGCAGAGCCGCCGCCAGCTGACGAACCAGGCGCCCAGCGAGGCGAAAATGCCGTGACCTGACGCTGCGTCTGGTCTGCGTCCCCGCACACCCGGCTATGATCAAACGCCCCTACAACATTGTTGCAGGCGGCTGCACGATCGCTGTACCGGCCTTGCCGGGCGAGGGGATACGGCGATGACAGAGCGACCTGCCGGCGAGATCAAGGTGCTTGGCGCGCAGGACGGCGAGAGCTTCTGGCAGCCGGTCCCGGCCAACGGCTTCGTGCGCAACCTGCTCAACGACAAGGCCGTCTCCAGCGAGAACCGCTTCGCCATGGGGACGCAGACCGTGGCGCCGCGCTCCTTCATCCGCGAGCATACCCATGATCGCAACGAGGAGATCATCTTCGTTGTCCGGGGGCGCGGCATCGCCCGCATGGACGGGGTCGATCATCCGCTCGAGGAAGGCTCCTGCGTCTTCGTCGGCCGCGACCGCAAGCATCATTTCCTCAATCCGCATGACGAGCCGCTGACCTTCCTGTGGCTGATCATGCCGGGCGGGCTGGACGAGTTCTTCGCACAGATCGGCCGGCCGCGCAGGACCGGCGAACCGGCGCCAGAGCCCTTCCCGCGGCCGGAAAACGTCGCCGAGATCGAGGCGCGCACCGTGTTCGGCTGGACCGATGCGAGCTTCAACCAGCATAAGTGAAAGGCGCCTTGGCGCCGAAGGAGACGCAGCAATGACACAGACCCGCGCAAACCGCCGCCCCTTCGCCGGCGAGGCCCGATGAGCGCCGTCGCACAGCGTGCCGTGAGCGGCGAATTCGAGGCGCACACCGCCGATGGCGCCGTGCTGCGCGGCTGCTCGCAGGGCGAAGGACCGGTGCTGCTGCTGGTGAGCGGCATCAACGGAACCGCCGCCTTCTGGGACGACAATGCCGCGACCCTCGCCCGCTCCTTCCGGGTGCTGCGCTTCGACCAGCGCGGCATGGGTTCCAGCACGCGCGGCACCGCGCGCTCGACGATCGACCAGCTGGCACAGGACTGCCTTGCCGTCCTCGACGCTGCCGGTGTCGAACGCGCCGTGCTGCTCGGGCACTCGACCGGCGGCTGCATCGGCCTGTCGCTGGCGCGCCAGGCCCCCGACCGGCTCGCCGGGCTGATCCTGAGCGGCAGCTGGCTGAAGCAGAACCGCTATATGTCGGCCCTGTTCGAGACGCGCCTCGCCATTCTCGACCAGCACCCGCGCGCCTACGCCGCGAGCGCAACGCTGATGGCCTATCCGCCGACCTGGCTGGAGGCGCACTGGAACGTCTACGAAGGCGCGGTCGCCGGCGCGCCGGCGACGAACGAGGAAAGGCAGATCATGCGCGAGCGCATCGACGCGCTGCGCTCCTTCGACGGCTCAGCCTGGAGCGCCAGCCTGGCGCTGCCGGTCCTTATCCTCGGCGCGCGGGACGACATGGTCGTTCCCGCCTTCCTGCAGGACGAGCTCGCCGCCGGCCTGCCGGGCGCGCGCAAGACAATGCTCGATACCGGCGGGCATTATTTCCCGGTTTCGCGACCGGACGCCTTCACCGCCAATGTCGCGGAGTGGATCAGCGAGATCGCAGCGCGCGCCGCCCCCACGGGATCGTGAAGCGAAACGCCGCGGGCGGCCGCACAGGCGAAGCCCATCCGCGGCGAACTGACCAGTTTCAGAATTTCTCTAATTCGCTATCCCATGGTCGCCGGGGTCCGGCCCGTATCGACGGTTTGCGCGATACCGGCCGGACGCCGCGAGCGAACGGGTCGTGACGACCTGCCTGCCCGGTCCCGTGCCACGCACCCAGCTTCAAGAAGGATCGACCATGAAAGCCATCGCCAGCGCCGCCCTTCTCACCCTCGGCTTCGCCACTTTTGCCGCCACCACGGCATCGGCCCAGGACATCTCCGCCGGCGAGCGATCCTGGAACAAGTGCCGCGCCTGCCACCAGATCGGCGAAGGCGCGAAGAATCTGGTCGGCCCGCATCTCAACGGCCTGTTCGGCCGGCACACCGGCGCCGTCGAGGGCTACAGCTACTCGGCCGCCAACAAGGGCGCCGACATCACCTGGGACGAGGCGGTCTTCGCCGAGTACATCAAGGATCCGCGCGCCAAGATCCCCGGCACCAAGATGATCTTCGCCGGAATCAAGAACGACAAGGAAATCGCCGACCTGACGGCCTTCCTCAAGCAGTTCGGCAAGGACGGCAAGAAGAGCTGATCCAGGCCGCGCTACGGCTCTGGGTCACCCCCGGGCCGTAGCGCCTTTCCGGAAACGGCCGCCGAGAAAGATTGCCGGCTACAAATTTTCTGGCAGTTCCGGCGACGAATCACCCTATGTTGTCGCGGGGAAAAAAGCGCGCGAAGGTCGACAAGGGTGGCGAAGACGACAGCCGGCAAACGGCCGGCCGAGCCGAAAGTCCAGATCGGCGCCATCCCGTTCCGACGGCGCGCCGACGGCGCGATCGAGATCATGCTGGTGACGACGCGCGAAACCCAGCGCTGGATCGTGCCGAAGGGCTGGCCGATCCGCGGCCTCAAGGGCCATGAGGCAGCCGCGCGCGAAGCGATGGAAGAAGCCGGCCTGATTGGCGAGATCGGCAAGAAGCCGGTCGGGCGCTATACCTACTGGAAGCGCAAGACCGACCATTTCATCCTCTGCAAGGTCCGGCTCTATCTGCTCGAGGTCAAACAGCAATTGCCGACCTGGCCGGAACAGGCGCAGCGCAGCTGCCGCTGGTTCACCCAGGCCGATGCCGCAGACCTGATCGACGAGCCGGCACTGGGCGCCATCGTCGCCGGACTCGACATCAAGACTGCCTGACGGGCGGCGGATGCCGGCTCAGCGGGCATCGTGGAAGATCAGCCCCGTGGTGAAACGCTCGCCGCTGCGCACCCGGCTGACGCCATGGCGCAGATTGACCCGATAGGCGCCGCGCGTGCCTTCGACCGGCCGATGCTGGACGGCGAAGATCGCCGCCTCGCCCTGTGCCAGCGGCACCACTTCCGGCCGAGACTGCATGCGTGGCCGCTGCTCGACCAGAGTGAACTCGCCACCGGTGAAATCGCGGCCGGGCTGTGAAAGCAGGATCACCATCTGGAAGGGGAAGAACAGATCGCCGTACAGGTCCTGGTGCAGGCAGTTATAGTCGCCGGCTTCGTATTTCAGCAGCAGCGGCGTCGGGCGCTGCTGGCCGGCCCGATGGCAGAGCGCGAGGAATGCGTCGAGGCTTTCAGGATAGCGCTGGGCGATGCCGAGCGTTTCGTTCCAGCGATTGGCGATGGGCGCCAGACGGGCATAGACCAGCGGGCGCAGGGCCGCGACCGGCTGCGGCAGCGGATGGGCGAAATACTGGTACTCGCCGCGCCCGAAGCCGTGCCGCGCCATGACGATCCGGCTGCGAAAGCGGGCCGGCTCGGCATAGAGCCCGCGCAGACCTGCGCAAGCCTCGGCATCGAGAAGCCGGCCGGTGAGCCCAACGCCATGCGCGTCGAGTTCAGCCTCGATCCGCGCCCAATCGAGCGCTGCGACCATCGCCTCGAAGTCCTGTCCGTCGGGCGTTGTGTTGTGACGGTTCGTTGCGGGCATGGCGCTTCCTTTCGAGCCGGAGATTGCGCCCGATCTCGCCGCGGAGCCGACCGGCGCGCCACCCGCTTCCTGCAATTTCAGGGACGACGCCGGGCCCTGCGCGTTATCCGAAATCGCCGCTTGACCTTCCAATCATGGGAAGGTGTAGCCATCTCAGCACGATGAGAACGAAAGCGGATATCATGGCGATGCAAGCAACGCTCGAACCGCGCGGAAATCAGACCTCCGTGCTCGACATACCCGTGGATGGCATGACCTGCGCCTCCTGCGTCGGCAGGGTCGAAAAGGCGATCGCAGCCGTGCCCGGCGTAACCAGGGCGCAGGTCAACCTCGCGACCGGGCGGGCACAGGTCGCGGGTGGCGACGCTGCCGCCATCGCCGCTGCGATCCGCGCCGCGGGCTACGAGCCGGCCGAAACCGAAGTGAACCTGTCGATCACCGGAATGACCTGTGCCTCCTGCGTCGGCCGGGTCGAGAAGGCCCTGCGCGGCGTGCCGGGCGTACTGGCGGCGAACGTCAATCTCGCGACGGAGCGCGCGACCGTCCAGCTCGCCGATCCTATCGCCGTGCCGGCACTGATCGCCGCCATCGCCGCTGCCGGCTATCAAGCGGAGCCCCTCGGCGCGAGTGCGAACCCGCGCGCCGACATGCAGGAGCGGCGTGAGGCGGAGCAGAGCGAGCTCGGTCGCGCGGTCGTCATCGCGGCGCTGGCGACGCTGCCGCTGATGGTCATCGAGATGGGCCCGCATCTGAGCGAGACCTTCCACCATTGGCTGCTCGGCATCGCCGATCTCTTCACGCTGAAGGTGACCGCCTTCGCGCTGGCCAGCATCGTCCTGTTCTGGCCCGGGCTGCGCTTCTTCCTGAAGGGCGGGCCGGCGCTGCTGCGCGGCGCGCCCGACATGAATGCGCTCGTGATGATCGGCGCCGGCGCGGCCTATCTCTATTCGGCGGTCGCGACCTTCAGGCCGGGCTGGCTGCCTGAAGGCACCGCCCACACCTATTTCGAGACCGGCGCGGTCATCGTCACCCTGATCCTGCTCGGCCGCTGGTTCGAGGCCCGCGCCAAGGGCCGCACCAGCGCGGCGATCAGCCGGCTGGTGACCCTGCAGGCCCGCACCGCCCGCGTGCTGCGCGACGGCATCGAGAGCGAAATCGCGGTCGAGGAGGTGCGCGTCGGCGATCTCGTGCTCGTCCGCCCGGGCGAGAAGGTCCCGGTCGACGGAGAGGTCGTCGAGGGCTCGTCCTATGTCGACGAATCGATGGTCACTGGCGAACCGGCTCCCGCCCATAAGAGCGCCGGCGCCAGCGTCATCGGCGGCACAATCAACCGGAACGGCGCGTTGCGCTTCCGGGCCGAGAAGGTCGGCGCCGATACGCTGCTCGCGCAGATCCTGCGCATGGTCGAGGCCGCACAAGGCGCCAAGCTGCCGATCCAGGCCCTGGTCGACCGCGTCACCAACTGGTTCGTGCCGGCGGTGATCCTGGTCTCGGCCATCACCTTCGCGGCCTGGCTCTATTTCGGCCCGTCGCCGGCCCTGACCTATGCGCTGGTCAATGCTGTCGCGGTGCTGATCGTCGCCTGCCCCTGCGCAATGGGCCTCGCCACGCCGACCTCGATCATGGTCGGTACCGGCAAGGCGGCCGAGCTCGGCATCCTGTTCCGCCAGGGCGCAGCCTTGCAGAGCCTCAGCGGCATTTCCACCATCGCCTTCGATAAGACCGGCACGCTGACCAAGGGCACGCCCGAGGTGACGCAGGTCGTGGCTGCCGCCGGTTTCGACGAAACCGAGACGCTGCGCCTTGCTGCCTCGGCGGAGAGCGCCTCCGAGCACCCTTCCGCGGAAGCGATCGTCGACGAGGCGGCCCGGCGTGGCCTTACCCTCGCCACGACCAGCGACTTCCAGGCCGAGCCCGGCATGGGCATCGAGGCCACGGTCGAGGGGCGGCGCGTCGCCGTCGGCTCGAAGCGGCTGATGCGGCGGCTGGGCATCGACCCGGACGGCTTCGCCGCACGCGCCGAAGCCCTGGCCCGCGAAGGCCAGTCGCCGCTCTACGCTGCGATCGACGGCAAGCTCGCCGGTCTGATCGCAGTCGCGGACCAGATCAAGCCCGGCACGCCGGCGGCGGTCGAGAGCCTGCGCCGGCTTGGCTTGCGCATCGTGATGGTGACCGGCGACAATCGCGGCACGGCCGAGGCCATCGCACGCCGGCTCGGGATCGACGAGGTTCGGGCCGAGGTGCTGCCGACCGAGAAGGCCAAGATCGTCGCCGATCTCCAGGGCGATGGCAGCAGGCGCGTCGCCTTCGTCGGCGACGGCATCAATGACGCCCCGGCCCTGGCCCAGGCCGATGTCGGCATCGCCATGGGCGCAGGCACGGACATCGCCATCGAAAGCGCGGACATCGTGCTGATCTCGGGCGATCTGCGCCATGTCCCGGAAGCGATCGCGCTATCGAAGGCGACGATGACCAATATCCGGCAGAATCTCGGCTGGGCCTTCGGCTACAATGTGCTGCTGATCCCGGTCGCGGCCGGCCTGCTCTATCCGCTCTGGGGCGTTCTGATGTCGCCGGTCTTCGCCAGCTTCGCCATGGCGTTCTCGAGCGTCAGCGTTCTCGCCAACGCGCTCCGCCTGAAGCGCTTCACAGGGCAGCCGCGGACCGAGGAAGCCGGGCCGGCCAATGTGCCGGCGACGGCCTGAAGGAGGATAGGATGAACATCGGACAAGCCGCCGAGGCCTCGGGCGTCAGTGCCAAGATGATCCGCTATTATGAGGAGATCGCGCTGATCCCGCCGCCGGCGCGTTCCCAATCGGGCTATCGCGTCTATGGCCCCGACGATGTCCACACGCTGCGCTTCGTGCGCCGGGCACGCAGCCTCGGCTTCTCTATCGAGGAAACCGGAGCGCTGCTGGCGCTCTGGCGCGATCGCTCGCGGGCCAGCGCCGATGTCAAGGCAATGGCGCTGAAGCACGTCGCCGAACTCGAGGAGAAGGCGGCAGCGCTGAAGGCGATGGCGAAGACGCTGCGTCATCTCGCCAGCCATTGCCATGGCGACGGCCGGCCGGACTGCCCGATCCTGGACGAGATCAGCAGCTGAATTCCCCGGCGATCGGCTTGAAGCCGACCGGTCGCCGTTTTTCAGCGTGCGATGAAAAAAGCAGTGCCGGCCTTTCGGGCCGGCACTGCTTCAATTGTCTCGGGTGCTGCGAAAGCCCGTTTCCGGGCGGCAGCGAAGCTCAGCGGCGCATCGCCTCGGCCAGACGCGGCGAGAAGGTGCGGACCGGCCGACGGACGACGACGACCGCGCGATTCGGCGTCGTCACCATGGTGCGGTTGGCGGCCTTGCGAACCAGCGGCACGACATCGGAGACCGGCACGCCCATCAGATTGGCGGCGATCTCGGCCTGCTCCTCCGGCGAATCGCTCAGGCCCTGCGCGGCGGTGATCGCCTCGTCCAGGGTCGGCAGTTCGACGCGGGGCCGCAAAATGCGCGGCGGGGGGTTCTTGTAAGCAGGCATTAGGGTCGCTCCTTAGGGGCGAAGATAGGCATCCATTGTGCATCGCACAAGATTATGTCGGAGTTTGGCCGCAGCGCAGCAAAGCGAACAGCCCTGCACCGTTTGCATGACGGAGACCAAAAACGCGCCGTGACATGTCATCGCGCCTTCATCCGGCCCGAAAGTCCCGCCAGGCTGCCTGACCTCGCCGCGGGAGAATCGTCACCGATGACCGCTCCAAACGCCGCAAACACCGCCAGGAACGTGCATGGCAGGCGCCCGCCCGCCCCGGTGCCGGGCGACCGCGAGCTCAGCCGCCTGGAACTGCTGCTGCGCCTGCGCCAGAATCCCCTAACGATCTGGCGCCAGCGGCATTTCCGCGAGCCGATCGTCGCGGGCGAAGGGATATTCGGCTATGGCGTCGTGCTGTCCGACCCCGTGGCCATTCGCCATGTCCTGGTCGAGAACGCCGCGAACTACCGCAAGGACGACCTGCAGCGCACCATCCTCGCGCCCGGCCTCGGCGAAGGCCTGCTGACCGCAGAAGGCGAGGCCTGGAAGCGGGCTCGCCGAACGCTGGCGCCGCTTTTCACGCCGCGCGCCGTCGCCTCTCTCGCCCGCAGGATGCTGGGCCCGGCTGAAGCGACCGCGAAGCGCATGGCGCGGCGGCGACCCGGCCGCGTCGTCGACATCGCGCAGGACATGACCCGCGTGACCTACGACATTCTCGCCGAGACCATGTTCTCCAATGCGATCGCCGGCGGTGCCGACGCTTTCGGCAAGGCGCTGACCCGCTATTTCGAGACCCAAGGAAAGATCGATCCGCTCGACATTCTCGGCGCGCCTGCGTGGGTGCCACGGCTCGGCCGCTGGATGGCGCGCCCGGCGATCTCGTTCTTCGAGACGCAGGTCGCCGCGATCATCGCCGAGCGGCAGGCGTTGCGCAGGCACTCCCCGCCACCCGACGGCGCGCCCGACTTGCTCGACGCGCTGCTCGCCGCGCGCGACCCCGAGACCGGGACCGGCCTTTCGGAGGCCGAGATCGGCGCGAACATCATCACCTTCATCGGCGCCGGGCACGAGACGACCGCCAATGCCTTGACCTGGTCACTGTTTCTGCTGTCGCAGGCTCCCGAGACGCAGGGGGCGCTGGAAGCCGAGGTCGACGCCGCCGGCGACGACCTAGCGGCGGCCGCCCTTTCCGGCTCCGGACTGGCGCTGACACGCGCCGTGATCGAAGAAGCGATGCGCCTCTACCCACCGGTACCGTCGCTGTCGCGCACCGCGCTGGCGGACGACGCGGTCGGCGGGCGCTGCTTCATTCCCAAGGGCGCGCTCGTGGTGATCTCGCCCTATCTGCTCCACCGTCACAAAACGCTATGGCGCGAGCCGGACCGCTTCCACCCCGAGCGCTTCATGCCCGGCGCGCGCGATACGATCGAGCGCTACGCCTACCTTCCCTTCGGGGCGGGGCCGCGGGTCTGCATCGGGCAGCAATTCGCCATGGTCGAAGCGTCGATCGTGCTGGCGACGCTGCTTCGCAGGCTGCGTTTCGAGCATGCCGGCGAGCCGCCGACGCCGGTGCACCATGTCACGCTCCGGCCGCGCCACGGCATGCCGATGCGCGTGACGTCGCGCAAAGGAATAGAGTAGGAAGCGCTGCGGAAGGGGATGAATTACCTTGCGTAAGGTCAACAGATCGAGCGCGGCCAATTAACCACATAGGCCAAGAAAAAGACATTCCACAGACAAGATTTCGCCCTGTTCTGAGCAGGCCATAGAGGCAGCAGGCTTCCGCGGCAACGCCGCCCTGCACGGCCTCTGCTTCGTCAGAACCCGATTTTCAAGAGCGGCTCCGCCACTATTGGCACAAGTGACTGCCACATTTTGCACCACTTGCCCAGAAATGGGCGATATGGAACAGATGGCGCGTGTGGTGCTGCGTAATTTTTTGGTCGGCTTGGCGAAAGACGCCCTGTCGGCCGCAAAGGCTGTGACAGCTGCAAGCGCCATGTTTCAAGAAGCAACTTTTGCAGTGGGGTGACGTAATGCATGCCAAGACCATGAAAGTCGGAACCATCCTCGTCGCCGGCGCCCTTGCGCTGGGCGGCTGCACCGCGTCCCAGGAACGTGTCGCCACCGGCGGCGCTCTCGGCGCCGGCGCCGGCGCCCTGATCGGCGGTGCGGTCGGTGGCTGGCGCGGGGCGGCGATCGGCGCCGCGATTGGCGGCCTTACCGGCCTCGTCATCGCCGACGCGATCGAGCGTGAGCGCGCCCGCGAGGCCGCCTACATCGCCGCGCGTTCGGGTGCGAACACCCAGCGTTTCCGGAATTCGAGCGGCCAGGACGTGGTCGTGAAGGCGCGCACGGTGAAGACCTACAACAACAGCGCGGGCCAGCGCGTCCGCGTCGTCGAGCGCACCGTGACCCGCAACGGCCAGGCCGCCGGCACCGACACGGTCGAGGTCAACCTGGCGACCAACGAAGCCTCCGGCATCTGAGCCGGGCATAGCCGAGAAGAACGGCCCTCCCTCGCCTCGCGCGGGAGGGCCCCATGGGGACAGGGATGACGGGCAGAGCGTTGCCGAAGTTGGCGAGCTGGATGGCGACGGTTTGGCTGGCAGCCGCGTCACCGACCGTGACGGCGGCGCAGACTCAGACCTTCCCGGGATACAATCCGCAGGACCCGATCGGTTCGGCCGCGCAGGCCTTGTGGCAGCGCATCGAGAAGCAATGCGGGCCACTGCGGCTTCCGGTCCGGATCGGCACCGCCTCGCGCCCGCAGCCGGAGAACGCCTTTTCCCGGGACCAGGGCAACAATGTGATGCAGCAGGTCCATGCCGCGTTCTCGCGCCTGGACGGCGTCCGGATGGCGCCTTTCCTCGACATCGGCCCGGTCCTGAACATCAACGACACCGGCATCCTCGACAGCGCGCTCGCGGGCAACGCCAAGGAACAGCTCAGCAAGATCGAGATCGAGATCCGGGCCACCGGCCAGCGCATCGGCCCCTCGACGCGGCTTTTGCTGTCGGCGCACGGCTGGAACGGCTATGAGAGCTGCTCGCCGAGCCTCGACCCGTTCACCGTCTCCGAAGAGTTCATCGGCGAGATCTATCGCCGGACCGAGAACATCTTCGACGAGGTCGCGGAAGCGATCTGGGAGCAGTCGACAGAGACCTCCAACACCCTGGCGCTGTCAGCCCACATGCTGAACGGCGCCCCGGTCAATCCGGGCTGGCTCGAGTTCTTCTCCGACCGTATGCGCCGGGCGCTGAGCAAGCAGGCCGACGAGGAGAAGAAGTCGCGCATCCGTGCGCCGCGCCACGTCTCCTTCGCCATGCTGCACGACCCTTCCTCGGACGAGGCGCGGCGCTGGAGCGCTTCGGTCTCTGTCGAGCAGCGGCACAACGGCTTCCGCATCGCCGTCAGCGCCAACCGCAAGGACACGACCCCGGTGTTCAGCGGCGGCCTCGTCGCCTTCGACGACCTGCCGACCGCGACGCAGTGGGCGGCGCTCGGCTCCTCGCGCAACCAGAATGCCGTCTCGGCGCCGCGCCTGAGCGAAACGCCGCTGCGCATCGACGGGCGGGTCGAGGGCGGGCGTGGCCTGCAGCAGTACGCCTTCTCGATCGCCCGCGAATCCTATGTCGAGGTCGATATCCCGCTGCCGAGCCTGCGCGGCCCCGGCAAGCTGCTCGTCGAGGTCTTCGCGCCGGGCCACCCGCCGCTGCGGACGATCCACATCGCCAATCCGAGCCGGCCTAATCTGCGCCGCTACCGACTCGGGGCGGGTCAGTACACCATCCGCGTCGCCAATACCGGTCCGAGCCGACAGGAATACCAGCTGCGTGCCCGCGCGGTCGACACCAGCGACATGCTGCTGCCGGAAGCGCCGGGCCGCCTGATCCGTCGCTTCCAGAACTGGTATGCGAGCGTCGTCGAGGATGCGGCCACCGGCAAGCGCACCTGCTATGCCTACACCGCCGCCGCCGAAGCCGGGCCGACCAACTGGCGCGAGCAGGCGCCCTTCATCCTGCTCTCGGCCGAGAGCGAGGGCAGCGGCGCGATCCAGCACCTGCTCGACGACAAGCGCTACTACCGCCCCGGCGCGCCGATCGAGGCTTCGGTGACCGAAGGCGGCGATGTGCGCCCGCTCAACGCCAGCGCGCCCGGCAACTTCATCCGCCCGATGAAGGAGGGCTCCAACGGCCAGCCGATCCTCGATATGGACGCGGTCGCCGGCTACAACAAAGGCACGACCCTCGAACTCAACGGCACCACCCCCGACGGCAGGCCCGCCCATGTGGTCTATTCGCTGCAGGGCTACCGCGCCGCCGTCAACGCCATGTCGCTCGAATGCGGCCGCCGCGACCTCGCCAACGCCCTCGTCTGGAAGTAGCCGTCGGCTCAGGCGAGCGCCAGCGCCACGCGCGCCGGCGACTCGGCCGGGCCGGGCTCGAACCGGATCAGGCCGCGCCGGATCCCGGCGCCGGATTCGCGCAGGACTGCGGCGAGCGAGCGGGCGGAGCGCTCGAACACGCCGAGCATCGATTCCACGAGGCGCGGATCGCTCCAGATCTCCGAAGCGCGCCTGCCGAAGGGCGCAAGGAAGGGCTCGATGCCGCTCCAGGCCAGGATCGTCTCGCGCGGCCTTGCGGCGCCTTCGCCGGCACCGAGCAGGATGCGCTCGATGATCGGCGCCCAGACGCCATCATCATAGCGGCCGATGGGCAGCAGGATGACGAGGCGGTCCGCCCCCTCGAGCGCCGCACGCGCTTCGGAGCCGACCTGCGCTGGCTCGCGGAACAGGCGGGGCAACAGGCGTGGCGCGAGGAAACTCGCCTTTGTCTCTTGGGCGTCCTCGGAATCGTCGAGACCGGTCAGGATGAGACGGCGCCGGACGACCTCGTCGCCCGTCGGCGCGTCCGTGGGAGAAACGCCCCACTGCGCGGGCAAGGCTGCGGGCAAGGCCGCGAAACAAACCGGCTCTGCCGCCATGAAACCGCTCTCCGTTCTCTACGCCTGTCGACATGTCCGGCCCGGACGAGCAGGACGAGGCAAGCCCATCCCGCAAAGTCGCACGTCCAACTCGGCAAGATTAGGGCGGGACCACTCGACCTCGCAAGCGACAGCATCCGCCAGCAACACGGAAGCTTCGCCGCCTGTCATGCCGCAACGTCTTGCAAGACGACGGACCATCGCGCAAGGTCCGCCACCGACATCCTCCCGCGCCAGTCTTTCCGGAGCCAGCCCCCGTGCATCTTTCCGTGGCGCCCGTCGCCATCATCTGGGACGGCTCACGTCATGTCGCCGCGGTCTGGAGCGAAAGCGCCCGCGCCCGCTTCCTTGCGGCTGAAGAGACAGGCAGCCGCATCACGCTGATTGCGGCCGGCGACGGCGAAGACGCGCCGCTCTCAGGCAAGCTGCCGCCCGGCAGCCGCGTGCTTCATGCCGTCACCGTCCCGACCGAAGGCGAGAGCCGCGTCGTGGCGATCCAGCTCGACGAGCGCCTGACGCCGGACCAGGCCGACGCGCAGGGCACCGGCCTCGCTTTGCTGCGAGCGAGTTCCAGTGACACCGCCGGCAGCTTGGCGATCGAGCGCCACTCCCTCGCTGAGCGGCCGCAGGACGCGCCGGAGACGCTCATTGCCAGTGGCCTGAACCAGGTCGCCGAAACCGGAGCGGGGACTTTACGCCTGCTCGCCGGCCCGTTCATGCACCCGGCGGATGAGCGCGCCACACTGACCCGCGTCACCGCCATCCGCAACGACGGGCTGGCGCTCGATTTCAGCGGCGAAGGCAGCGGCGGCGGCGTTCTGGTCGCGCATCTGCCGGCCGCAATGCGGCAAGCCCGACAGGCACTGGCGCAGCTAGATCAGGACCTGCGGCTCGCCGTCGAGGAGGAACTCGACGCGCTGGGCGCGACGCCCGCCGACTTGCGCGATACCGACGCCACCGGCCTCAACCGCGTCGCCGCCTTGCGGCGCGGCTTTCGCCTGCTGCGGCCGATCGCCAATGCGGACGGGTCCTGCCGCCTGAGCCTTCCCGATTGGCTCGAAGAGGACGAGGTCCTGGTCTTCGCCGAACCACGCCGCCAGCTCGTCTGGATCGGCGCCGGCGAGGCGGCAAACGGCGCACCGATGACCATCCGTTGGCAGGACGGAGAGCTCGGCGCGGTTTCGCACCGCGAAACCTATGCCGCTTCGGTCTCGACCGGGCTCACGCTGGGCGGTGGCACCGGCCAGGCCCTCGTCGTAGCGACGCCCGGCGCAGCAGCCCCTCTGCGCGACGATCTCGCGCTCGCCGCCGGCCGGCTGGCCGACGGCCTCTGGCAGGCCACGCCGGCACGAACCGCCCAGCTGAGCCTGATCCTGGCGGAGATCGCGGCGGCACGAGCACAGGCGCCGGCCGATGCGGGCCCCTTCGCCCGGATCGACGCGCGCGCCAAAGCACCGGAGGCCGGCAGCAACCTGCTGGAGGCGGCAGCGGCCTTGACGGGCCTCGATCCGTCGCGGGCCGACGAGCTCGGCGAGCGCACGCTAGGCGAGCAGATCGCCATGCTGCTCTGGGCCGTGGAGCAGCCGAGGGTCGCGGCGCGCGCCTGTGCGGTGCGCATGCTCCTGCCCGCGCCCGGGCCCGAGAACCCGCCGGCGGAGACCGAACGCCTGCTCGGCTGGTACGAGGAGCCGGTGTTGCCGCAGCTCCTCGGTCGCGAAGCGATGACGCTGGCAGGCCAGGACCGTCGAGCAATGCGCCTTCTGCACGACATCGCGGCCTGCGCGCACCAGAGCTGGCTGGATACGAATGTCGTCGCCGAGGTCGAGCAGACGATCGCCGAGGCCCGCAAGCGCCGCGGCCAGCGCCCGCTGAGCAATCTCGACGGCCTTCTCCTTGAACTGCGCCGCAGAGCGCAACGCCGCCCTCTGGCCGCACCGGCACTCGAGGAAGTCGCGCGCCGGCGCAGCGAACTCATCGAGGCTGGCGCGCAATCGGGCCAGTCTTCCGCGCTGCTGGCGGAGCTGGGCAAACGGCTGGGCGAGCTGACGCCCGGCGAGATCATGCTGCTGCACGAGCATTTCGCCGGGCTGCGCCGCGAGGCGGCGCAGAGTGCCTCGGCGGGCGCGCTGATCGTCGCCTGGGAGAAGGTGGCCGGCCTCGCGGGACTCGCCGCGCGCAATGACCGTGCCGGCGATGCCCTGCGCGGCGCCTCGCGCCTCGCAGCCACGACCCAGGGCTTCGTGGCGACGATCGACGCCGTGGAAGGCCTGACGCCGGCGCTCGGCGCGATCGAGGCGCAGATCGGTCAGGTTCTCGGCCAGGAGGATGCCGCGGCCCCGCACGCGCTGGGTCTGCGTCGGGTCCTGGGCGGCTATGGCCGTCTGCTGCTGGCCGATCTCGCCTTGCGCGAGGCCGATGCCGCCTTCGCCGGCACGCCCTTCGCGGCCAAGGCACTCGCCGATACCGGCGATCCAGGATTCGGCGCCGCCTATCGGCGGCTGCGCGCCGGAACGAGCGACACGCTCGCCCGCTATCTCGCCGGGGCGGCAGCCGTCTCGGGCGTCGACCACGAATGGGGCGCCGCGCTCGGCCGCGCCACAACGCATGAGCCGGCGCCGACCGGAGCCGGAAGAGAGAACGGATGAGCGTCGCGTCCTGCTATAATCTCGAGACCCGGCTCGCGAGCTTCAGCGCCACCATCGCGCTCGACCGCAGCGAAGGCCTGATCGACATCCTCGCCTTCGAAGCGCCCGAGGACATGGTCAAGGCGGTCACGGTCTCGCTGATCTCGCACGCTCCCAGCCTGCCGAGCGGCATCGACATCGGCTGGCTGCAGGGTGGCGCGCTGCTCGACAAGGCGGCAGTGCGTGCCGGCGAGCGTCTGATGCTCGGCCTGCGGCGCGAGGCGGTGATGCGCGCCGTCGCGGCCCACCGCCAGCAGGCCGATATCGAGAGCGATGCCAGTCTCGAGATCGCCTTCTCGACCATCGTCGAAACGCCCGGTGGCGCCCGCGCCTCGCCGCGCCGCGTCGTCAAGATCGCGGTGCTGGCCGGCGCCTCGCAGCCGGAATGGCGGATCGAGCCGGTCGAGATCGACCTCGATTCGCTCGCCACCGGCAAGACGCTCGGCGTCAGCCAGATCGCCATCGACATCCCCAAGGACATCGTGCTGGAGGGCAGGCGCGGCCTGACCATCGAGGCGAGCTGCTTCGGCCTGAAGGCGCAGAACCTGTCGCTCGCCATCGCCGCACCGATGGACCACTCGGTCTCGCTGCGACGCTACCCCGACGCCGGCGCCAGCACCTGCCGGCACCTGCTCTGGCTGGCCGACGCACCGGCGCTGGCCGGGCAGGAGGTCAGGCTCGACGTGACGCTGACGCGCGACGCCGTGCTCGATTTCGTCGACGAGACGATCCAGGCCAATCCAAAGGCGGCGTTGCAGGTTCGCCTGACCGCCAAGCTCGGCGGCTGGGTCGCGCAGGACGGCTCGGGCCATGACCCCGACGGGCCTGCGAGGCCCTGGTCGAGCGCGCTTGAGGCGCGCTCGGTGCCGATCCGCAGCCAGAACCGTGGCGATGTCGCCCTGACGATCGCCGGTGCGCATCTCAGCTGCCCGCTCGGCACGACGTCCGATCTCGTGATCGAAGGCGGCCTCAACGCCGAGGTCGACCCCGACGACGAGACCTCGATCGTGCGCTGCGACGGGCTGGTGATCGACCTCAGGCGCTGGCCGCTGACCCGCACAGCACCGCTTAGCGTCGAGGTGGTCAGCCGGATGGGCGACAACGAGGTCGCGGAGGCTACGACGCCTTTCCCGCTCGAGATCGTCCGCGAGGGCGATTTCGGCCGGCGCGGCCGCGCCGTCGTGCCGATGCAGAATTTGACCACCACGCTCTCGCGCGCCGTCCGGACCAGCGGCCCCAATGTCCTGCGCGGGCCGATCACGGTCGAGCTCACCATCGCGGCCGGTGATGATGGCGGGCAGCCGCTGGTGCGCGCGAGCCTTCCGGTGCGCTACAGCCGCCGCGTCCACAGGCTGCCGATCTGCATCGACCTCGGCGCCTCCGCGACCTCGATCTGGTCGGGAGCGCCGCGTGCCGCCGGCCGCGCCACCGAGATCAGGCCACTGGCGCTGGGCTCCTGGCTGGCGCGGCATGTCGATCCGCGCCATGGCGAGGCGGCCTTGCAGGACGCCGGCGCCGCGCCGTTGATCCCGAGCCATGTCGGCCTCGATTCCGGCAATAACTTACGTGCCGACCATGCTCCGCACGCTTTGCCCGACCTCTCCTTGATCGGCTCCGATCGGGCAACCGTGGCGCGGCGCCTCAAGGCCTTTTCGCGCCGCTACGACGTCTCCGCGCCGGCGCCGCCGGCGCAGGGAGGGCTGCCGGAGGGCGGAAAGCGGGTCGACTCGCTGAAGCATGCCCTGACCTCCGGCGCCGTCTCGTTGACGCTGCCCGAGCAGGTCCATCGCTACGACGCGGCGGCGGAGCGGGTCGTAGCCACCAATACGGTCGAGATCGCGCCGCTCGTCGCCGACGTGCTCGACGAGCTGGTCGACCTCTATGTGCTGCGCCTCGGCGAGGACCGGTTGCGGGTCGAGGACCATGCCCCGGCGCCGATCGTGCCGCGCATCCTGATCTCCTGCCCGAGTGGCATCGGCGACGAGATCGCCTCTCGCTACCGGGCGGCGCTCGAACTGTTCTCGCAGCGGCTGGAGCGGCTCTTTCCGGGAGCCACGAGCTTTGCGGACGCAGCCGTCACCGTGCCCGAGGCGGTCGCGGCGGCGCGCTATGTCGCGAGCCTGCCCGAGGTCCGCGCCGCGGTGCCGGACCAGGGCGAGGCGCTGCTTGTCACGCTCGACATCGGCGGCGGCACCAGCGACGTCGCGCTCGCGCGCCTACGTCGAGACGGCGACCGGCTGACCAACCAGACGCTCGCGACCTTCGGCCTGCCGGTCGGCGGTGACATGATGGACGAGGCGCTGGCCGAGGCGGCCGCCTTGCTGATCGACAAGGCGATGGAGGGCCAAGAGGCGCATTGGCAGCCGGCCTTCGCCGAGGCCTCTCTGGCGCGCGCCGTACAGCGCCAGGACGCGGCGGCGCTCGCCGCCAAAGCCTGGCTGCGCAATGCCGTCAAACGGGCCAAGGCGAACCTCGCCGCGCGGCTCACGGCCAAATCGGAGGCCGCCCGGGCGCCCTATCGCTGGAATCCCGAGGCGCCGGATGAGAGCCTCGACCTCGTGCTCGCTGAATTGCGGGGCGATGGCGAGGCCGCCGGCCTGTTCGTCGCGCAAGGCGAGCCGGCTCTGGCCGAGGCGGAGCTGCCGTCCGGCCTGCGCCTTGCGCTCGACCCCACCGACCGCGCGGGGACGCGACGCCTCATCCTGAAGCTGCCGCGCACGGCTCTCGAAAAAGGTGCCGGCGCAGCGTCCGAACGTCTCAACGAAATCGCCGCCGTGCTCGGCGGTATGCTGCCGCGCATGGCGCGCGCCGCCGGCCCGAATCCGCAGCAGCGGCCGACCGTGGTGATGGTGCCGACCGGCCGCGCCGCGCTCTGGCCCCCGATCTTCGAGGCCATTGCGCAGGAATCGAAGGCGAGTCACGCTGCCCTGCCGTTCGAGCGCCCGTTCTCGCCGGCAGCGATGAAGAAGGCGGTGATCGCCGGTGCCGCGATCCTCGGCATCGAGGGCGACATGGCCGGCAGCGCCGTGCTGCACAAGAATCCGCTCGGCATCGCCGCCATGGCGGTGCAGATGCGCGACCTCGGCGCCACCGGCCTGCGCACCGAATTCGCCGCCGAGCGCATCCATTATCTCGGCTACGACATGGGCTCGGGCGACCGGCTCCATGCCGAGCATGACGAGATCGCCCCCAGCCTCGGCGGACGGGCCAATCTCGGCCGGCGCTTCCAGTTCGTGCGGACGATCCCCGGGCTCGACCCGCAGGGCAAGGCCTTGTCGCGCCTGCGGCCGCTGCTCGCCGGGCAGGACCCGATGGTGCTGCTCGAGGGCGATTCGATCGTCGAAGCGCATCGCGAGGGGCTGGACGGGTTCGGCACCTGCGAGATCGTCTCCGAGGTGCTGTCGCCGACCAGCCGGAAGGTCACCGTGCTCGCCGCCAATGAAGGCTGGGAAGCCTGCTGGCGGATCGAGCACGACCGCGTCTCGCGCATCTACTGAGACGGGGACGATCGTGACGCTCCCCGCTGCGAAAACCGCTCTGACGGCAGCAAGGACGAGCTGGCCTCGCTCCCGCGCTGCGCTTTCACCCGTTTCCAGTCTTCTCCGCCCTGCCTTTCCCGACGCCAAGTGAGCTGACGCCATGGCCCTGCCCGACCTGATGGACCTGGTGATGCATGATCCCCGCAGGCTGACCTGCCTGCGCGCGGTCGCCGGCGAGCCGGGCGAGGCGATGCCGGGCATCGAGAACCTCTGGCGCAAGCCGGTCTTCGCCCTGACCCAGGCGGGACAGCCGACCAAGGATGCGCGCCTCTCGCTGGAAGACCTGATCGATCGCAATCGCGGCATCGCTCTGATCGACGGCGGCAGCGGGCCGCAGCCGATCGACATCCCCTTCACCTCGATCGTGGTGCTCACCGCCGAAGCCTTGCCCGGCGCACAGGAACTCGGCCGGTTCCTCGCCGACCGGATCGAGCAGCGCTTCCGCGACGTGATCGACCCCGATATCGGCGTCACCATCCATGTCGAGCAGAGCATGCACGCAGCGGCCCCGGTCGCAGTCTATTTCGGCCATGGCGTGCACGCGCCGCCGCAGGGCGGGCTGCTCCCGCATGGCGAAGTGATCATCAAGCAGAACGCCGATATCGCCATCGGCCAGCCGATCATCGGCGCCAACACCGCCGGCGGGCTCTATCCCGGCCAGTCGCGCTTCGCCTTCTCGCGCAGCGAGATGCTGACCCCGGCCGTCCATCCCGACCTGCCGGCCGGGACGATCTTCTTCCTCGGCCGCTACCCGGTCGATTCCTCGGCGCGCGAGGCCGGCGGCCTGCCGCTGCTCACCGCCCTGCCCCAAACGCCGGAGGCACGGGCACAGGCGATCCAGGTCGAGACGCTGGCGACGCCGATGCAGGGCGGCATCGATGCCCGCTTCGAGATTCTCGGCATCCGCCCGCAGACCGGCCGCGTCTCGCTCGGCATGGTCGACGTCATCCTCGACCGCCGGCCCTGCCGCCTGCACCAGCAGCCGCCCAGGGGCCCGCACCTTGCCGTGCTCGGCCTCGCCATCCCCGAGAATTTCGGCGGCCGGCGCATGGCGCGCTACTGGGTCGAGCGCAGCCATGGCGGGCGACTGATGTCCTCGGCGATGCTCGCGCCGCGCGACAGCATCGTGGTGCAGGGGCGCGACGCGCGCCGCTATGACCGCCGCGAGCTGCGCTACAGCCGCGCCGGCGGCGAGTTCCGGGCCGAGAGCATCGGCTTCGACAATCGCCGCCGCTCGGTGCTGATGCTGGAGGAAGGCGAGCTCGGCTATATCGCGCTACCGCGCGAGCAGACCGCGATCGCCTTCGGCCCCGACCAGTCCTCGCGCGGCTATGGCAGCTTCGACTGGCTCGGCGAAGCCGTGCGGGTGCAATTCGGCTCCGGCGTGGTCGAGCGCCTCGACAATCTCTATGATCACAACCCGGTCGGCTTCATCGCCGCCGTGCCGGGGGGCGTTGCGGTACAATCGGCCGGCGACATCTGGATCCTCGGCGACCGCAAGGCGCAGCCGGCCGGCACCTGCACCATCCCCGCCAACGGCCCCTTCGTGCTCGGGCCGCTTGTCGTGGAGCTTCGGGGGGCGACGCCATGAGCCATCCGCTCTTCCGCGGCCTCAAGCGCAGCCTGGTCGCACTCGCCGTCGGGCTCGTCACCATCGCCGGCTTCCTCTGGCTCTCAGGCGGGCTGATCGGCGAGCTCGCCGCCAGCCGGGCCTGGATCAAGCAGCCCGACTTCACCGAAACCAGCCGCTCGAACGAGGACCTGTTCGCGCAGGCAGTATCGACCGGGCTGATCTGGCTCGACCCGGCCGGACCGACCATCCGCTCGCAGCCCTGCGAAGCGCTGTACGACCCGTCGCTCACCCTGCCGACGCCGCAGGGCACCAAGGAATTCTCGCGCACCCTGCTCGACCGGCTCTGCAACCTGCCGGCCGGCCAGCAGATCCGCTCCGAGATGCTGGCCTGGAACAACTCCTTCCTGATCGCCGCCGCCCGCGACGACCGCGCGCCCGACCGACGCTGCGCCGACGGCACGCCGCTGAGCCTGCCGGTGGTGCCGGCCGGCTGCCGGCCCTCGAGCTGGACGGCCCGCGTCGCCCAGACCACCGATCTCGCCGCACCGCTCAACGTGATGCCGAATGCGGTGCCGCCGCCGCGCGACTTCTCCGATTTCGCCACCCGCCGCGCCAACCAGCTCTCGGACTGGGCGCTGTTCGGCCCCCTGCGCGAGCGCGACGACCGGCTCGCGCTCTCCTCTCGCCTGCCGGCGGGCAGCCGACGCATCACCGTCGACATGATCCTGGAGCCGAGCCGCATCGTCGTCGGCAATGAGCGGGCCAATCTCGACCCCAAGCGCGACCAGCAGACCGTGCGCCTCGCCGGGATGAGCATCGCCGCCGAGCGCATCTGCTCCGACAGCGACGAATTCGCGACCTGCGTCGAGGAGGCGGCGCAGGGCCTGCCGCATGGCTGGCGCTTCACCATCACCGGCCAGCGCCGGCGCGAGACCGAGATCACGGTCGAAGGTTCGCCGGTGCGCGCCGTGCCGCCGCGGGCCCGCGAGATCCTCGGCGGCACCGGGGTGCAGGCCGAAGACGGCAAGGTCAAGCTCTGGCGCTCCTCACATATCGAGGCCGATTGCGAGCGCGCCAAGGCCAAGCTGGTCTGCGAGCTCGGCTGGCGCGGCGCCGTAACCCAGAGGCGCAGCGGCGCCGGCCGGGCGCTCGCCTTCGCCGACGGCACGCCGGCGCTCGACGCCAATGGCGTGCCGCTGCCGATCGTCGACGAGCTCGGCCTGACCGCGATGATCGGCTATGGCGCCGGTGATGTCGGCTCGCTCTCGGCCGCGCTCGGCCGGGCCCGGACCCGCGAGAACCTCGTCCTGACCATCGAGCCGCGCCTGCAAAAGCTGGTGCAGGAAGCGGTCTACACGCAGATGGGCGAGCGCATCGCCCGCGGCAAGCGCCCGCGCAAGCCCGGCCCGCTGCCGGTCAACCTCGCGCCCGAGCAGGAGCCGCCGGACCAGGGCGATGGCCGCGCCGTCGTGCTGCTGATGGATGCCGGCGACGAGCCCGGCGCCGTGCTCGGCATGGCGAGCTGGCCGGATTTCGTGCCGGGCATGCATAGCTGGGACATCCAGGCGCTTTCGACCGGCCGCGATAGCGATAGCCCACTCGCCGGCCATGGCTGGCGCGCCGGCGACGTCCACACCATGCCGGGCTCGACCTTCAAGCTGGTCACCGGCCTTGCCGGCATCCTCGCCCTGAAGGAGCAACCGCGCCTCGCCGACATCATCATGGGCCGGACCCCGCCGGCGCAGCAGGCGCAGATCTTCGGCATCCCCGGGGGCGGAACGCTCAACGTCGACGGCGTGCAGATCGCCAACTATGGCGGCGCGGGCTTCAATGTCGGAATCCTGGCGCCATCGCAGACCGGTTGCCCCGACGGCGGACGCGGCGCGCAAATCGGCTTCTGCGAGGCCCTGATCAAGTCGTCGAACCTGTGGTTCGCTGGCGTGGCGCTGACCATGGACGGCAGTAAGGTCGGCGGCAGGCCGAGCACGGTCCCGGCCCGCACCGGCACGGTTCTCGCCCGCATGACCGAGCACCTCTACCCGATCACCCAACCCGGTCAGCTCGCCCAGCCCGGCGTCGACCTGACCCGCGGCATCGTGCCGGGCGCGCAGCGCCTGACGGGCGAGGCGCTCGACCTCGCCGTCGAGGACAAGCGCAACGCCCGCCGCATCGACCTCGTGACAAACTCCTACGGCCAGGGCGTGCGTGCGACACCGATCGCCATGGCCTCGATCTACGGCTCGCTCGGCGCCCGCAAGGTGATCCGCCCGCGCGTGCTCAAGCCGGTCGGCGACGTCGCCGAGACGCCGCAGCCGAACGAGGGCGAGCCGGTGATCCCCGGCATGGACCCGCGCCAGGCCGAACCCTTCCTCGATGGTGCCCAGCGCGGCCTGTTCGGCGTGGTCAACTCGCCGGGCGGCACCGCCGCCGGCGTGATGGCGAGCCTGCCGCCCGATATTAGGCGCCGCATCTTTGGCAAGACCGGCACCGCCGACACCACCGACGGCATGAACTCGGCCTGGTTCGCCGGCTGGATGAACGATGTCGCCGGCAGGAAGCGCGTCGCCTTCACCTGCCTGGTCTCGCATACGCGGGAAACCGGCGGACGCGCCTGCGGCCGGCTGATGGCCGGGCTGCTCGGCAAGGTCGCCGCGCTCGGAGACAAGAAGTGAGCGAGACGACCGCACTGCGCCAGCTCTTCGGCCGCTGGCTCCAACTCCGCCCTTTCCGCCTGCCGCGCATCCGCCTCGGCTCCACCGGCGGCGCGGTGACCGGCCTCGTCCTGCTCGCCGCCTGCTTCGCCGTGCTCGGCTTCTGGTGGCACAACACCAGCTACCTGATCGAGACGGCGCGGCCGGTTGTCAGCCTCGAGCGGCTCGATCTTGCTCTGGCGCGCGGCGAAACCGTCGCGATCGGCCGGCGCGAGCTGCTGCAGCCGCAGCGCTTCGATTCCGCCGAGACGCGCCATGTCGCCTTCACCCGCCTGCCCGACGGGCGGGTCAATATCCGCAATGTCGCCAACAGCCGGCGGCTCTGGCTCGACTATGCCAACGGCTCGGGCAGCTTCTCGTCGCGCTGGCGTTTCCAGCCCGGCGACCGCATCGCCGCCGGGGCGCTGGCGATCACCGTCGACGAGGCCAGCCCGGGCAACCTGCAGCTGACCCTGACGGAGGCCGGCAAGCCTGGCCCCGGCCGCAAGCTGACGGTGCAGCGCACCGGCCCGGTCTCGACCTTGCGGCTCGACGGCAATGCCCTGCCGGTCTGCCAGCCGCGCAGCACCGCCGACCGCATCCGCGAGGTCGTCACCGGCATGATCGCCACCGACGAGCGCGGCGAGGACCGCATCGTCCAGATCGGCGGACGCCTGACCTGCACGGTGAGGGAGGAGGCGCATGTCGCCGCCGGCGCCCTGCCCTTCAAGGCGCTGACCATCGTGGCGCGTGGCGGCGGCTTCTTCCTGGCGCCGGGCGACGCCGTCGATGCCCCGCGCCCGCCGGTGGTCTTCGCCCGCGGCAACCAGCGCGTCACCGATTTCGGCGACATCGCCTGGGAGCTCGATCCCGAGGGGCCGGCCCGGCTCAGCCATCTGATCATCGGGCGTACGCGCTATGCGGTCGATATCGGGGAGGAAGCCGGCGGGCGCCTGCCGCTACGGCTGACCCCGCTCAGCAAGACCCACCGCTTCGACCCCGCAGATGCCGAGCAATTGCGCGAGGCCTCGACAACGGAAAGCGTCAGGCCGGTGATCACACCGCCGCGTCAGCCCATGTCCGGTGCGGAGATCGGTAATCCGCTGAGTTCGCTCAACGGCGTCGAGCGGATCGTGCGCCTTGTGCTGACGCTGGGCCTCGCCGCCTTCGGCATCCTGTCGGCGATGCATCAGGCCAGCGCCTTCCGCCGTAGCGCCATCCTGGTCAGGCTGGTCGGCGCGCTCGGCGCCACCGGCTTCATCGCCGCGACGACGATGCTGGTGCTCGCGCCGGAATTGTCGCGGCTCGGCGGTGCCTCGATCTCTTATGAAGGCGCGCTGCACGCCACCATCCTGGCTTATGCCATCGCCTGCCTGCTGCTGATGGTCGGGCCGCGCTTCACCACGCCGATGCGCGTCGCCTGGCTCGGCCTGCTCGGCCTGTGCTGCCTCGGCAGCCTGACCTTGCTGGCGCTCGGCATCGACGCCGAGAAGACCGATTTCACCATCCATGCCGAGAAGAACAAGCTCTTGTTCTTCGACCTGATCCCGGTCGTCGCGGTCGTCGTCGCCCTGCAGCCGCAGCGCGCCATCGCCGCCCTGCCGCGCTCCTTCTTCATGGGCGTCGGCTTCAAGGACCAGCTGCTGCGCGCGATTCCGGCCTTCCTGATCCTGGTCGCCTTCGTCGCCTGGGGCGTGCTCGGCACCGAAACCGGCGTCGCCGGCTTCCAGCCGGTCGAGCTCGGCAAGATCGCGCTCGTACTGGTGCTGGCGCATATCTTCCTCGGCTTCTCGCGGATCGACTTCTTCTACAACCAGCGCCACTACATCTCCTGGCTCGGCGTCAGCCTTGCAACGGTGCTGGTCTTCATCCTGTTCCTGACCGCGATCCCGTTCCTGAAGAGCGACTACTCACCGGCACTGATCATCATCATCACCACGGTGGTGCTCGCCTTCGCCTTCCTGCTGCCGAGTACGCTGAAGCGCCTGTTCGAGATCACCCGCGTCTTCCTGCGCCGGGCCGATGCGCCGCAGCGCAAGGTCCGCAAGCTCGGCTGGCCGCGCGGTGGTGTGCTGGCGCTGGTGCTTGTCATCCTGCTCGGCATCAACGCGGCGCTGATCTACGCCTTCCCGGGCCTCGTCACCTATGCGATCTCCGGCCAGTGGAACCTGCCGAAGGAGCGGCTGGCGGCGATCGACGTGCTCGAGAAGGCCCGCGGCGGCGCCTTCCGCGTCCCTGCCGAACGCCTCCTGACCTGGTACGATCTCGACCACGCCAAGCTGCGCAGCGCCGCTGCCGGCGAGACCCGCAATCCCGACGTGATCCATCGCGATCTCGGCTTCCAGCTGCTGCAGTCGAAGGTGGCGCTCGCCGAGATGCCCTGCACGCTGGCGCGGCTCGATCTCGGCCTCGACAAGACGCCGCCGGAAGTTCGCCGGGCGCTCGACGAGCTGCCGCCCTCGCCGGTCTCGCTCTGCGCCATGCTGCCGGGCGCGCGCGCGACGCCGATCGCCGAGCGCAAGAGCGAGATCGTCGACGAGACGGCGAGCCGCTTCGCCGTCAGCGACCTCGTGCGCGTGCCGGTGGTCCAGAACGACTTCATCGCCACCTTCATGATGGTCCGTTTCGGCCTGCCTGCCGGCCTTGCCTTGCTGGCGGCGCAGGTCGTCACCGCCTTCGGCCTGCTGACGCTCGCCGTCGGATTGATGCGCGAGCGTGCCATGGGCTCGGCTCAGGAAGGCGCCAACAAGGGCATGGCGATCATCCTGGTCGGCATCGTCACCATCTTCGCGCTGCACTGGAGCATTTCCTGGGGCAACGCCCTCGGCCTGCTGCCGGTGATGGGCCAGCCGATGACCTTCATCGCGGCCGCGACCTCGCATCACATGCTGATGGCGCTACCTTCGATCGCGATCGCGCTGATCGCCGGGCGCCTCGCCGCGATCCGCCAGCTCTCGCCGACGAGCGACCCGCCGCCCTGGGGCCTGTGGCGCGGGCTGACGCGGGCGGGGCTGTAACGCCCCCCTTACGCCATCGCTCCGGCTGGAGCGGTTGGCCGCGGCAGCGATTTGCGCGAGATGAGGTGACCGGCGGCGCTCGGATGACGCGGCTCGCAGATGCCCGGGCCGGGTGCGGGCATCGTGAACCGGACCGGCTCGTGGCAACGGCCCGAAAAGTGGAATCTGCTCTTCGGAAAACTCGAATGCGAGAGTTCGCCGTGACCGCGTCAGAACGGAGGCGCGGCGCCTAGAGCATTTCCGCCATTCCACGAATAGCGGAAATGCTCTAATCTTTTGTTTTATCGCACTTTCCTCACGCGAACGGGTACCCGCTTCGCCTGAAAATGCTCTAGCGTCGCTTGATCTCGATGGCGAGCGGCTTCGGCTCCTCGATCCGGATGACCGGGAAGGCCGTGATGCCGCTGCGGATCGCCGTGGGGTTGAAGACGAGGCGCGTGGCGCTCGATTTCGAGGCGACAACGGCAGGGCCGGTACCGGGCTGGAACTTGCCCTTGGCGGGCGCCACCGGCTCCAGCGCCAGGCCACAAATCTCCTGGCCATCGATCTGGATGCTGGCCGCCTCGGCGACCTCGACCGCGCTCTCGCTATAGCGCGGGCTCAGTTCGTAGATCTGCGCATCGCAGCTGCTGCCGGACGGTGGCGACAGCATCACCAGCCGCGCCAGCGCCGGCCCGGAGGCGGCGGCCGGCGCGTTGTTCTGAACCGCTGCGCTCTGCTGCTGTGCAGGCTGCGACTGGGGCTGGCTCGGCCTGCTCTGCCCGCTCGCGCCGGTCGAAGGGGTCGACAGGGTCAGGGTCGGCGGCCCCTGATCGGACCCACGCGGCCCGGGATCGCGCAGCGCATACCAGGCCGCGCCGGCACCGCCAGCAAGCAGGACCACGGCCGCGGCTGCGATGACGGGCAGGCGCGACGAGGAAGGCCGCGAGGCTTCCTCACCAAGCACCGAACGCCGCGAGCGTGGCGCCATATCCGCCATGGGAGGTGCTTCATCGGCCGGTCGCGGCTGAGCGATCGTCTGCGGCGGCGGCTCGGCTGCGCGCGCGGGCTGCGGCTCGGGGGGCTGCGGCTCGGGGGGCTGCTCTGCCGGCTCGGGCTTGAATGGCTTCAGGGCCATCGAGGCGGAGACCGGGGCCGTGGGCCTTTCCGGCTCCGGTGCCGCCATCTGCGGCTGGAACGAGCCCGAGCGCAGATAAAGCTCGATCGGGGCGACGATGTCGGCAAGCGAAGCGACGATCGCGATGTGATGCGGCTGGTTGCCGAGGATCTTGCCGAGGATGCCGGCGGCACGCTCGGCCTCGTCGCCATGCGGCACCAGCGCGAGAACCGGGGTCGCACCATGCTCGGCATCGGCGAATAGGTGCCGAGAGCGGTCGATCTTCGTGGTGAGATGGTATTCCTGCTGGGTGACCCGCGCCTCGGCGGCGGTGTCGGCGACGGAGAGGTCGATCGCGCCGGTGCCCCAGATCAGCAACCTGGCTTCGGACGCCTTGTGCGTCACCGCCTCGCCATGGGCGAGCGCGCAATGCGCGGCCAGCGTCGGCACCATCCAGCTCTTGCCCTGATCGATCGCACCAGACGCGGCAAGGCGATAGCTGCCGCCATCGGGCAGGCCGAGAATCTGGCGTAGCGGCTCACCGGGGCGCAGCAGATTGCTGTACTGCGTGCTCCAGGGCTCGCACACTTCCGAACTCTCGGTCGCGAGCACGACCCGCGAGACCGGCACGCGAGCCGACCAGGCGAGCTTCTTCAGGACGATGGGCTGGTCGGTGGTGGGCACGACGACGAAGACGCCGGAACGCCTGACGTTCTGTTCTCCTGAAGCCATTTCCCTCTCTCGCCAGACTCTGCCGCTGCGGAAGCCAAGCCGTCCTCGCCGCCTCCAAGCGGCGTATACTTGACGTTACAGCAGATAAACACCCGCGAGCGGGTTGGCGAGCATCAATCGCAGCAGATCGCGCTCGGCGTCCTGGCGCGGCAGATCGATGACGATGTGCTTGTCGACCGGCGCCGGCAGAGACAGGCGGACAACGCCCTCGATCGAGACCACTTCGATCATGGTCGGGGCCGGCACCGAGTCCGACAGGCACTGGATGACGAGCGCCGGCGGGGCGTCGTCCTCCTCGATCACGTCGAGCTCGAAGGAACCGATGCGCCGGTGCGTCGCGCTGCTGTCATAGGCGGCGGCGGCGAGCTCGCTGCGCGCCACCGCCTGGAAGGACAGCAGTCGGCGATAGAGCCTTGCCGCCTCGGGATCGGTGCGGATGGCGCGCTCGGCGGCGAAATTCACAGGATCGCCCTGAACCCGGCGGGCATGGGCCCAGAGATCGGCACGGCTGATGCTCGCAGCCGCAGTCTCCTCCGCCTCGGTACTCGCAAGCGCGGCCAGAACCAGCCGGGCGGCGGCACGTCCGATGCGCGGATCTTCCTCGCTCGGACCCTGGGTAGCGAAATCTGTCATGGCCGTTTCACCCGCCCCTGATAGCGCTGCGAAAACACTTCGGTGAAGCGCGCCTCGTCGAGTGCGGCCTGGGCAGCCAGGTCCGCGGATTCTCCGAAGCGCCTTTGTTGCCTGACGATCCGCTGCAGGGCTCCTGCAACGGTTCTCAGTGCTCCCCCATGCCTTGCGAAGATCAGTGCCAGTTTCGCATCGTCGATCCGGAAACTGGCGCGATCATGGCGCCAGCGCCGCAGAACCTTCTGTCCCTCGGCCAGGACCGCCGCATTGGCGGGGCCTTCCAGCGCCTCAAGCGCGACGCCGATCAGCAGCAATTCGTCGAAGCGCTTGCCGAGCGCGCCCAACGCCTGGGCGATGCCGGGATAGTCGAACGGGTCGGGAGTCTGGTCGACCTGCCCGCGATTGGAGCCTGCGACGCGGCGGCTGGCCTCGACCAGCCGGTTCTCCCAGGGCGCCACCGCCCGCGAGCGCGCCAGCGTCAACGGCTGCTCATGGGCGATCGGCAGCAAAGCGAGCGCCCGGCCGACGGATTCACGTTCCTCCTTGTTGAGGAATTTCGGATCGGCAGGCAGGCGCATCAGCGCGGCGTAGACACGCTCGCGCACCACGCCGTCCTCATCCTCCTCCTCGGGCTCGTCGTCGTCCTCCTCGTCAATATCCTCGGGCTCGAGCTCGCCGAGGACCGCCTGGTGGTCGAGCCAGGCGATCAGCGCTTCCTCCGGGTTCTCGGAGGGCTGGCGCGCCATCAGGCTGTCCATCGAGGCCGGCGCCATGAAGTCGCGGCGACCGACACTGGAACGCTCCTCGCGGATCAGCGCGCTGAAGCGCTCGGCGAAGCGCGCAAAGCTCCAGGTCTCGCCGTGCAGCAAGGCGAAGCTCCAGAGCGAGACGAGGTCGTCGGGATCGAATTCGCGCTGGCGCTCGCGCCGGCCGCTGGCGTTGAGGAAAGCCTCGCGCTGGCGGATCAGATCGGCGAAGGCGAGCAGCGGCAGATGCCGCCTGCGCCACGCCCGCATGAAGCGCGCCGGCTCCTGCACCGCCCGCTTCAGCCCGTCCTCGTCGAAGACCGCGAGGGCGAAGACCGCGTCGAGCGCGCTGCGCAGCGCCGCGAGCCCCCCCTCCGAACGATCATCCGCCTCGGCCGCGAACAGAAAGTCCGCCAGCCCCAGCGCCCGCCGCACCCGGCTCCAGGAGAAGGAGCGGGTCTTGCCGGCGCCGTAGGACAGGACGACCTCGGCGGCGGAGGCCTCGATCGAGGCGCCGGCCAGCTCGGCGCCGACGGGCTTCTCCTGCCGCAGCGGCCGGAGCAGGATGCCGCTCTCGTCCAGCAGGCAGCCGATCGCTGCGTCGCGTGCCGGCATGCGCGGCCCGGCGGTCAATGCCCCCAGTGCGAACAGCACCTGTAGCATGTCCCAGAGCGGCAGGTCGGCATTTTCCGAGCCGCCACCAGTGATCGCAAGAACGAACTTCTCAGTGTCCCGGGCGGAGAAACGGCGCGAAGAGGCAATGGTGCCGATCTCCGCGACCCGTGCCGGGTCGATGCCCCAATCCATTTGCAAATTGCCCGCATCCAGCATCGGACACGATCATCAGGAGCGGAAACCCAGCCCTTCCGCCTGCGCCGTCCACAATGCTAATTTCTGCCACATTTAAAATAACAAGCCACCCGGCACCTGTCGACCGGGTGGCATCTTCGTATAGCCGCGCCGGCAATAATGGTTACCCGGCCGCTATTTTCAGTCAAATTGTCAGCGGGTCGAGACCTTGCTCACGGTCAGGCGATTACCGGTGAAGGTGATCTGGCCGTTGAGACCGACCAGTTCCATCATCAGACGGAAATTGCGGGTCAGGCGAGCCGAGTCCGAAGAGGTGCTGTAGAAGAAGTCGGCCGAGTTGCCGGTCATCCGCACGGTGCGGTGGCTGCGATAGCAACCCCAGCGCACGAACTCGCTCTCGATCCGGTCGACTTCGGAGGTCGTGAACTCGCGCAGCTGGATCTCGAAGTCGGTGGGCAGGTTGGCGCAGCCATCGCCCTGGGCCACGGCGACACCACCGCCGACACCATCCTTGCCGCCGCCGGCAGCGACGCCGGGCTGACGGGCGAAGCCCTCGAGCTTCAGGGCGATGGCGGCGCCAAGATCGGTCGCCAGCACGCGGGAATGGGTGCCGACGGTCTCGAGCAGGCATTCGGCGCCGCAGGGATTGGGCAGCGCGGGCAGCTGGAAGCCGCCGACCTCGAAGGCCGCTATGAACTGGCCGCTGCGCACGTTCAGGACGCGGCCGGCGATCCGGATCTCGGGGAAGCGGATGTCGGCCGCGACCGAGCGGCGTGCCGAAGCGTAGATCTGATAGACCACCATAGCGTCGATCGGCGTCGAAACCGAACGGGCGATCTCGATCAGTTCGGCGTCGCGGCGGCGGACACGGCCGGTCGGCGTGATGCCGAGGGCCAGGCTGGTCTCGTCATAGACCTGGAAGCCGCGGGTGTTGAGATACTCCGAAAGCTGGAGCTGCACCCGGTTGAAGATGCGGTTGTTGCGCGGCACCGTATCGGGATCGGCATCATCCGACATCACCAGGAGGTTGATGCGGGAATTGGTCGACTGGGCGCTGGCGGCGGCTGCGAAAGAGAGCAGCAGGGCGAAGCCGAGCATGAGACGCTTGAAGAAGGCCATGGTGGTTACCCCTGGAGGCAGGCGGTTGAAGCGATAAGGCGACCGGCACGTCAGCCGGTGATGGCGATGACTTCGACGCGGCGATTGACCGGCGAGAAGGGGTTGCGCGGGTTGCGCAGCATGTCCGGGCCGAAGCCATGGGCCTGCAGCCGGTTGCCGTCGACACCGCCATAACCCATCAGCCAGTTGGTGACCGAAGCCGCACGGTCCTGCGACAGGGCGACATTATAGTCGTAGTCGCCGTCCTGGCTGGTATGGCCGGCGATCAGGAAGCGCTGATCGGCGAGGATCGGATCGCGCAGCGCCACCGCCAGGCGCGCCAGCGCCTGCTGTGCGCCCGGGCGCAGGGCGGCGGAATCGTTGGCGAAGAAGACCGTGACTTCGACGCGGCGGCTCAGATCGATCTCGATCTCCTGCACGACGCCGGAGGAGCGGGTACGGACGCGGCGGGTGACCGGCGCGCTGCGCCGGCCGGGGCTGCGATCATGGGGAGCGAGCGAGCGCAGAATGCTGGTAGCCGCCTGATCAGTCTGTGCCAGCGCGGGCACGGAGGCCAGCAAAGGCAGAGCCGCGAACAATCCGCCCAGTGTCCGGCGCGTCATGTTCTGATCAAGCTCGATGCTCTCGTGGTGATTATCTGCGATCTTCACGATCGGTTCCCCCGTGTTGCCTTGCCGTATAGTCATATTGCCTCGCCAGTGCCACGGCCAGCCCTTGGAGGGCCGGGCGCTGCAACGGCATTGCCCGAACCTTGCACGCTTCAGCTGCGTTTTCGCGAACGCCGTAATTTTTCTCGGCGAGGCAGGGGAAGAAGGTCTCGAATGACCGGGTCGCAGGCCTCGCCTGCGAAAGCAGCCCAAAGCCGGCCAAGGACCCGGCAACGTGCTCGCCACTTTCATGAGGAGACCCGAAATGGGCTTCCAGACCGACATCGTCACCGCGATCCGCAGCGAGAGCCGCAAGTGCCTCGCCGTCGCCGCCCTCGCCATCCTCGTTTCGGCCGGCGCCGCGCTGGCCCAGCCCGACCGCGACGGCGCCGCCGCCAGCCAGATGCCGAGCTTTACTGAGACGGCCCCCGCCGGCGCGCCGAAGATCGCGGAACGCCCGCAGTCGCTGCGCCTCGAATTCTCGGGCCGCACCGTCACCATCGGCGTCGTCCAGGCGGCCCGCGAGATCATGACGACGGGCGCGATCCCCTTCGCGCCGGGCAGCTGGGAGGTCACCTCCGAGGCGCAACGCGCCATCGGCCGCCTGCGCAACGAGTTCCGCGGCAATGTGCCGAAGGGCGCGCCCTTCGCGATCCTGGTTTCCGGCGGCGATGAGGTCGTCAATTATCGCCGGGCGCGCGGCCTGCGCACCGCGCTGATCGAGCAGCAGCTCGAGGAAGCCGCCCAGATCATGATCGCGGCGCGCGCCGCCGGCGAAGGCCAGAGCGCCGATGACGGCAAGGCCCGTGTCGACCTCGTGCCGCTCGACCCCAGCCGCTGCGGCGGCTGCGGCAATACGCCGTTCCGCACCGTCGCCCTCGACACCGGGGTCTCGAAGCTGGTTCGCGCCACCTCCGAGGACGTCATCGTCGCGGTTTCCTCGCCGAACACCGCGGACAAGCAGAGCAACGAGATCACCGCCGTACCGCTTCCCGCGCCGCGGCCCCGCCTGAGCGAGGACCGGCCCGCCGCAGCTCCGGTGCCCGCGCCGCAGCGCGCCCGCGCCGCCCGTCCCGAGGTCCCCGCACTCGACATGCCTGCCGCTCCGCCGCGTCCGGTCGCCCGCACCGCGATGGTCGAGCGCGACAGCTACCAGGCGCCCAAGCGCCGGGCCGCGCGCGGCCGCGGCTGCCCGCTGCCCGACATCATCATCGACGACTATTATCCCGGCGGACCGCTGGTCGGCTGCGACGGTTCCTATGGCCCGCGCCCGCGCTGGTGAATGAGGTCGCGGCAGCCAATGGCCGCCGCATTCATTCCTCGGCCGAAGCCTGGGAGCGGGGTTCGGCGAGATTGCGCTGGACCATCCCGAGATAGGTCAGGAAGCGCTCGCGATCCTCGGGGGAGAAGCCCTCCGTCGCCTTTTCGACGACGCCGACCGCGAGCGGCAGGAGCTGCGCCTTCAGCGCCCGGCCCTTCGGTGTCAGCCAGACGTGCAGCTTGCGGCGGTCGACGGCGTTGCGCTCGCGTACGACGAGACCGCTCTTTTCCATGCCGGCGATGGCGCTCAGCGTCGTCGGCTCCATCGTGCCGATCCGGCGCGAGAGCTCGCGCTGGGTCAGCCCATCCTCCTGCCAGAGCACGCGCAGGAAGTACCACATGCCGAGGGTGACGCCGTGCGGCTCGATCCGCTCCTGCAGGTAACGCTGTGAGGCGCGGTGCGCCATGCGCAGCTGGTAGCCAACGCTGGTCGCAAGGGGCAGCTCCGGCTCGTCCCCGGCGCCGTCATTCGGTTCGGCCATGCGCGAATCGTCCCCGCGCGCGACATTGCGCCGCCCAACTATAGCCGATGCGCCGGCGAGCGCCCATCTGGCCAGCCCCTCGTCAAAAGTTTGGCGAGGTCAACCAAGATAGTCTTGGACCCGCAGGCCCCGCGCTCGCTAGGCTTCTGCCAAGATCGGCCGCCATTCGCCACGAGCGGCCACGAGGGGATGAAACGATGCCGCCGTTGCCGACGGCCACTGCCGCCACGCCGTTCCGGAACCGCCCGCATCGGCGCGGGCGGCGGACGCCGCGATGACCGGCGAAACGCAAGGAGACGGGACCGAGATGGCTGCCTCGACTGCCAGGCTGCGACTGGCCTCGAGCCAGACGACCAACGACCTCGTCCTCGACGACGTCACCATGCGCTTCCAGACCCGGGAAGGGACGATCACCGCAGTCGACCGCGTCTCGCTGTCGATCGAGCGCGGCGAGTTCGTCTCGATCATCGGCCCATCCGGCTGCGGCAAGTCGACCCTGTTCAACATCCTCGGAGGTCTGGTCAGCGGCTATGACGGCACAGTCTCGGTTGCGGGCGAGACGGTCAGCGGCCCGCATCCGGCGATCGGCATGGTCTTCCAGGAGGAATCGACCTTTCCCTGGCGCACGGTGATCGACAATGTCGCCTTTCCGCTCGAGGTGAAGGGCGTCGCCAAGGCCCAACGCTACGCGACGGCGCGCAAGTTCATCGACATGGTCGGGCTCGCCGGCTTCGAGCAGCGCTATCCGGCCGAACTTTCGGGCGGCATGCGCCAGCGCGTCGCCATCGCCCGCACTTTGGTCTTCGAACCGAAGATCCTGCTGATGGACGAGCCCTTTGCGGCGCTCGACGAGCAGACGCGGCTCCTGCTCGGCGACAAGGTCTTGAACATCCAGCAGGATCTCAAGCAGACCACCCTGCTGATCACGCACAACATCACCGAAGCCGTGCAGCTCTCCGACCGGGTGGTGATCATGAGTTTCCGGCCGGGCAAGGTGAAACGCATCGTCGATATCCGCCTGCCGCGGCCGCGGCGCGGCGATGTCGTCGGCAGCGATGCCTTCGGCCGCTATGTCGCCGAGATCTGGAACGATCTGCGCGAGGAAGCCTCGCGCGGCATGGCGGAATCGGAAAAGGGCGCGCTCGGCCGCGCGGGACGCTGACGCCGTGCTCCTGACCCGCATCCCGCCCATCGCCTTCGGTCTCGCTACGCTAGGCCTCGTCCTCGGCGTGGTCGAAATCCTGCTGCGCCTGCAGGTCCTGAACCAATTCGTCATCCCCCTGCCCTCGGCGGTGTTCGGCAGCTTCGGGCGCCTGTTCAGTGAGGAGGAGCTGGCACGGCGGCTGCTGCTCACCGGCGCAGAAGCCCTGACCGCGAGCGTCCTGGTCGCGATCGTCGGCATCGGGCTCGGCATGCTGCTCTACCGCTTCCGAACCCTGAGGCTCGCGACAGAGCCCTGGGTCGCGGCCGTCGCGGCGGCGCCGATCGTGCTCGCCTACCCGCTCTTCCTGGTGATCTTCGGGCGCAGCGCCGCGACCATCGTCGCCATGGGCTTCGTCGCCGGCCTCGGCCCCGTGATCCTGAAGACCCTGGAAGGGCTGAACGGCGTCAGGAAAAGCCTGATCAATGTCGGGCGCAGCTATAATCTGACGCCCGCGCAGCAATTTCGCATGATCCTGCTACCGGCAGCGGTGCCGACCATCTTCGTCGGCGTACGGCTCGGGCTGATCTTTGCGCTGATCAACCTGATAGGCGTCGAATTCCTGATCAATTTCGGCGGCCTCGGCCAGCTGATCAACGATCTCGCCGAGCGTTACGACCTGCCCGGCATGTTCGCGACGATCATCTTCGTGATCCTGGTCAGCGTCGTGATCTTCGCCGCGCTGGAACGGATGGAGCGCTGGTTCCGGCCGGTGCAGTAGCCGCGCCGGCACGGGCTTGTTGGCACCGATGGCAGGCAGCATAGTGCCCGCGCCGCCAACGCTATCCGGGAGGTCCCGATCAATCTCCGCCAGCTCCGCTACTTCGTCAGGATCGCCGAGGTCGGCAACATCACGCGGGCGGCAGAACAGCTCAATGTCGCGCAGCCGGCACTGGGCCTGCAGATCCGCCAGCTCGAACAGGACCTGAAGACGGAGCTGCTGCTGCGGCATTCGCGCGGCGTCGTGTTGACCGCGGCCGGAAAGCTCCTGCTCGAGCGGGCGACCCGCATCCTGCAGGATGTCGAGGAAGCGCGCCGCGATGTCCGCGCATTGTCCGGCAGCGAACAGGAAACGCTGGTCCTCGGCCTGACCCCGAGCATCATGCTGCAGATCGGGCCGGACCTCCTGGTCGACGCCAAGAACGAGATTCCCGCGATCTCGCTCAGCCTGGTCGAGGAACTGAGCCATGTGCTGGTCCAGGCGCTGGAGCGTGGCGAGGTCAACATCGCCTTCGCCTACGGCGTCGAGGAGCGGCCGGGAATCGAGCGCCGGCCGATCCTCGAAGAGGAACTGCTCTTCGCCACCGCACCGGGCCCGGACGGTGTGCCGGAGACGATCACCCTCGCCGAGGCGCTCAGCCACGAACTCGTCCAGGCCGGCGAGCGCGATCAGGTCCAGAAGCTGCTGAAGCAGGCCGCCGAGCGCTTCGCGCTGCCGCTCAGCATCCTCTACGAGGCCCAGTCCATCCCGGCGATGCGCACGCTGGTGGTGCGCGGCGCGGCAGCGAGCATCATGCCCTATGGCACGGCGATCGAGGAGCTGAAGGCGGGCAAGCTGATCGGCCGGCGCATCGTCGACCAGCCGATCAAGCGCACGCTCTATCTCGTGCGCGCCGCCGGCGGCCAGGCCTCACGCCAGAACGAGGCGATGGAGCGCTTCCTCGGCACGGTGACCGAGCACCTGCTGGAGTCGCTTGGCCCGCTCGCGAGGCGCATCGGCTGAACCGGGCGCTTCCGCTCACACCACCTGATTGAAGAGCTGCGTCTCGCCGCGCTCGAGACGTCCGAGGTTTTCCAGCAGCATGTCGACGATATTGCCTTCATAGGCGCGGGTCTCGCCAGCGCTGTGCGGCGTGACCAGCACGTTGGGGAAGGTCCAGAGCGGCGAATCCGCCGGCAGCGGCTCCTCATGGACGCAGTCGATGCCGGCGCCGGCGAGGCGCCCCGCGGCCAGGGCCGCGATCAGCGCCGCCTCGTCGACGACGCGGCCGCGCGCGACATTGATCAGGAAGGCCGAGGGCTTCATCGCCGCGAGCGCGGCGGCATCGATCAGCCCCTCGGTTTCCGGCGTCAGCGGGCAGGTCAACGCGACGATGTCGGCTGCAGCAAGCGCGCTCGCGAGCTCGGCAGGCGGCACGATCTTCTCGATCCCCGGTTCGCTGCCACCACGCCGGCGCACGCCGATGACGCGCATGCCGAAGGCGCCGGCCAGGGCAGAGAGCCGCAAACCGATGCGGCCGAGGCCGACCACGACAAGCGTCTTGCCGCCGAGCTCGTCCTCGCGACGGCTGCGGTCGCCGATCATCGGCCGCCAGAAGTGCCTGGCCTGGTTGTCGCGCGCGAGATGGAGCTGGCGCGACAGGGCCAGGATCAGCGACATCGCATGCTCGGCGACGGCACGCTCATTGCTGCCCTGGCCGCTTGCGAGGCGGATGCCGCCGGCGGCAAGGCGCTGCTTGTCGAACTGGTCGGTGCCGGCGCTGACCGACTGGATGAAGCGCAGCTTGCCGGCGAGATCGAGCATCTCGTTGCGCCAGAGGCCGGAAACGACGAGCACATCGGCCTCGTGCGCCCGCGCCTTCAGCTCGTCGACGGTGCGAACCTCGAAGCTCGTCGCCTGCCCGTTCCGGGCCAGGTACTCGTCCCTGAGCTGATAGGCGGCGTGCCCGAAGCCGATGGTCAGGGCGTTCTGCTTCGGCCAAGGCTGCATGTCATCTTCTCCGGGGCATCAGAATCACGACAGGCTGCGACGATAGCCTGCGATCCCACCCCCGTCGCCATGACCTCCCGCCATATCGGCAGCGTCTCCCAGACAGCCAGCGGAAGTCTTTGTCGCCTCCGGCCGCCGGCGGCATTCTGGCCAAAATGACGGGCGCTCGCTAAGCCCGCGCCGGGAGGATGGCTTGTCGAAACTGCGCCTGTCCGTCGCCATCGGCGACTATGACCGCAACCGCCCGCTGATCGACGGCGCCGTGCAGATCGACGGCGTCGACCCGGTGTTCATGACGTTGGCGCCGGAGGAGATCTTCTTCCGCGCCTTCCGCCATGCCGAGTTCGATGTCTGCGAGGCTTCGCTGTCGAGCTTCACTGTGAAGACGGCGCAGGGCACGAACCCTTATGTCGGCGTGCCGGCCTTCCTCTCCCGCGCCTTCCGCCATACCGGCATCCTCGTCCGCAAGGACCGCGGCATCGAGAAACCCGAAGATCTCAAGGGGCGCCGGATCGGCTGCCCGGAATATCAGCTCACCGCCTGCGTCTGGATCCGCGACATGCTGGAGCAGGATTATGGCGTGAAGCCCTCCGACGTGATCTGGGTGCGCGGCGGCATCGAGCAGCCGGGCCGTCCCGAGAAGATCAAGGTCGAGCTGCCGGCCGATATCCGCATCGAGCAGGCGCCGGAGGACCGCTCGCTCAATGCCATGCTGATGGCCGGCGAGATCGACGGCTTCATCGGGCCGCGCGCGCCGTCCTGCTTCGACGAGGGCCACCCGCAGGTCGGCCGCCTGTTCCCCGACCCGACGGCCGCGGCCGGAGACTATTTCCGCCGCACCGGCATCTTCCCGATCATGCATGTGCTCGGCGTGCGCAAGACCATCGCCGAGGCGCAGCCCTGGCTGCCGGCGGCCCTGCTCAAGGCCTTCGAGCAATCCAAGAAGCTGGCGCTGGTCAGGCTTTCCGACACCTCGGCCACCAAGATCACCCTGCCCTTCGTCGAGGAGCAGTTGCAGGGCGCGCGCGCACTGCTCGGGGAAGACTTCTGGTCCTATGGCGTTGCGCCGAACCGGCATGTGCTGGATGCTTTCCTCAAGGCCCACCACCGGCAGGGCCTTTCGGCACGGCAGCTTCGCATCGAGGAGCTGTTCCATCCCGCGACGCTGGAGGGGTTCAAGATCTGATTTCGCATGCGGCGCGCGCGCCCGCAGGCCGCCGACAGAGCGGTGAGCGCGAGAGCCGATCCAAAAAGCATCGCCCGACGATGCGACAGAGGGAGGATGGAATGACCAAGATCAGGCAATTGGGGCTGGCGCTCGCCGCCTTCGGCCTCGCCGCCGGCATGGCCCTGCCGGCAGCGGCGCAGGACAAGCTCAAGCTCGCCATCGGCCAGCGCGGCAACTGGGACACCTCGGTCTCCGAGGTCGGCACCAGGCTCGGCATCTTCAAGAAGCACGGGCTCGAGCTCGAAATGCTCTATACCCAGGGCGGCGGCGAGACCCAGCAGGCGGTGCTCTCGAACAGCGTCGATATCGGCGTCGCGGTCGGCATCATGGGCGCGCTCGGCGCCTATTCGAAGGGCGCGCCGATCCGGATCATCGGGGCGGAGACCACCGGCGGCCAGGACCTGTTCTGGTATGTGAAGGCGGATTCGCCGATCAAGACGCTGAAGGATTTCGAGGGCAAGACCGTCGCCTATTCGACCAACGGCTCCTCGACCCATGGCGTGGTCAACGCCTACATCAAGGAAAACAACATCAAGCCGCGCCCGACCGCGACCGGCGGCCCGGCGGCGACGCTGACGCAGGTGATGTCCGGCCAGATCGATGTCGGCTGGTCGGCGCCGCCCTTCGGCCTGCAGCAGCTCGACAAGGGCGAGATCCGCGTCATCGCGACCGGCAACGACACACAGGCCTTCAAGAGCCAGACGGTTCGCCTGCTCGTCACCAACACCGCGACGATGCAGGCCAAGAAGCCGGTGCTCGAGCGCTTCATGAAGGCGTATCGCGAGACCGTCGACGCCATGTATTCCGACCCGGCGGCGCTGAAGCACTATGCCGATTTCGTCGGCATCCCCGAAGCGATCGCCAAGCGCACCCGCGACGAGTTCTTCCCGAAGACGGCGATCGACCCCGACAAGATCGTCGGCCTGGAGACGATCGTGCCGGACGCGGTGACGCTGAAATACACCGCGCAGCCGCTGACCAAGGAACAGCTTTCCGAGCTGATCCAGATCCCGCCGCGCTGAGTATGCATCTGCGGCAGCAAGCCTTCCGCGTCATTCCGGCCGCTGCGAAGCAGCGCAGCGCCGGAATGACGGCAATGTCGATCGAACCGATCCGACGGCAGGAAGAGTGGAGGTTGGGCGCCCCATGTCGATGACGGCCACGACGCCAATCTCGCCCTCGGGCGTTGCCAACAGCGAAGCGCGCGCCGTGCTGATGACGCGCCTCGTCATCATCGGCACCGTGCTGCTGCTCTGGGAGGCGATGGCGCAGTCGGGACTGCTCTACAAGGACGTGGTGCCCTCGCTGGTCCGCATTCTGCGCGAGCTCGGGCTGATCCTGCTCGACCGGCGCTTCTATGCCGATCTCGGCGTCACCGCCGGCGAGGTCGCGCTGGCGACCCTGATCGGCGGAGGGGCCGGCATCCTGACCGGCATGGCGCTCGGGCGCAGCCGCTTCCTGGCGCAGGCCTATGAGCCCTTCCTGCACTATCTCGGGCCGACCCCGAAGATCATCTTCTTCCCGATCCTGATCATGTGGTTCGGCGTCGGGCCCGGCTCGAAGGTGGCGATGGGGGCGCTCTCCTGCTTCTTTCCGGTCGCCATCAGCGTCGCCGGCGGCATGCGCGAGATCGACAAGGTGCTGATCCGCGTCGGCCTCAGCTTCCGCCTGACCTCGCTGCAGATGGTCTCGAAGATTTACCTGCCGGCGATGCGGGCGCCGGTGATCAACGGCATCAGGATCGGCCTCGGCGTCGCCATCATCGGCACCCTGCTGGCCGAGACCAAGCTCGCCAATCAGGGACTCGGCTATGCCGTGATCCAGACCTATGCGACCTTCAACATGCCGAAGATGTACGCACTGCTGCTGATCGTCTTCATGCTGGCCGTCGGCATCAATGTCTGGCTCGGCCGCTATACGGAGCTGCGGACGGTGAAGGCTTGACCACGACACCTGCCAAGACTGGCGCTGCCAAGACCATCCCTGCCGGGAGCCCGGCGATCCCGGCCTCGGCCTGGTGGCTGGCGGCGCTGCCGCCGCTGTTCTTTTCCGGCAATTTCCTGTTCGCCCGGGCGATGCGGGATGCGATCCCGCCCTTCCAGATGTCGTTCTGGCGCTGGGCGGTGGCGCTCGCGATCCTGCTGCCCTTCTGCCTGCCGGCGATCCGGGCGCAATGGCCGCGCATCCGGGCGAACCTGCCTTTCCTCGCTCTGCTCGGCGCGATCGGCGTCACCGCCTTCAACTGCTTCGTCTACGCGGCGCTGCATCACACCACCGTGGTCAACGCCGCGCTGGTCAACTCGCTCCTGCCGATCGCGACCTTCCTGCTCGCCTTCCTGATCCTGAAGCAAAGGCTGGCGCCCCGGCAGATTCTCGGCATCGCGGTCTCGCTCGCAGGCGCGGCCGTGGTGATCGCCCGCGGCGATCTTGCGGCGCTGCGCAGCTTCTCGCCCAATCCCGGCGACCTGCTCGTGCTCGGCGGGATGAGCTTCTGGGCGCTCTACACAGTGCTGATCCGCTGGCGGCCGCTCGGGCTCGAGCCGATGGCGCTGCTCGGCATCACCGTCGGCTTTGGCGTCCTGTTCCACCTGCCGCTCGTCGCCTGGGAGTATCGGAACCTCGGCGGCTTCACGCTCGACGCGGCCAGCGCCGGAACGATCCTCTATCTCGCGATCTTCCCCTCGATCCTGGCCTATATCTTCTGGAACCGCTCGGTCGCGGTGCTCGGCCCCGGCCGGACCGGCATGTTCATGCATCTCCTGCCGATCTTCAGCGCCATTCTCGCGACGCTCTTCCTCGGCGAGAGGCTCGCGCTCTATCACGCCCTCGGCTTCGCGCTCGTCGTCGTCGGCATCCTGATCGTGACGCGCCCGCCCGCGGCAAAATCGGCCTGAATCAGGCGAGCACCTCAGCCAGCCGCACCCATCCCGCCTCGTCGCCCGGCAAGCCGAAGCGCAGGCGCGACGGATCGGACTGAAAGCGCCTGACATAGATGCCGGCGCGCCCGAGCCGCGCGAAGAGCTGCGGCGCATCGGGCGTCTCGAGCAGGCGATAGAGCGCCGTGCCACCGACGACGCGACCACGCCTGGCGAGCAAAGCGTCGAGCCGGCGCGCATCATCGCCCCGCTCCCGCTCCTGCGCCGCGAGCCAGCCGGCATCGGCGAGCGCCTGCGCGCCGATTTCGAGTGCGGGTCCCGCCACAGCCCAGGGGCCGAGCATGCCGCGCAGCGCCTCGACATGCCTCGCCTCGCCGATCGCGAAGCCGAGCCGCAGGCCCGCCAGCCCGTAGGCCTTGCCGAAGGAACGCAGCACAAGAGCGCCCTCCGGCAAGGCCGGCACCAGGCTGATTCCCGGCTGGAAATCAGCGAAGGCCTCGTCGATCACCAGCAGGCCGCCACGGGCCGCAAGCTCCGCTGCCAGGGCCGTCAGCGCCGCAAGGCCGAGGGCGCGGCCATCGGGATTGTTGGGATTGACCACGACCACGACATTGGCCCCGCCGGCCTCGGCGAGATCGGCGATCTCGCGGACCTCGCAGCCGGCCTTGCGCCAGGCCAGCGCGTGCTCGCCATAGGTCGGCCCGAGCACGGCGACGCGCGCCTGCGGCGCGAGGCGCGGCAAGAGCTCGATCAGGATCTGCGTGCCGGGGGCCGCGACCACGCCACTTTCCGGCCGGACGCGATAGGCGCTGCGCGCGGCCGCCAACAGCGCCGCCTCTTCGCGCGCGCCGGGCAGGCGCTGCCACAGGCTTAACGGCAGCGCCGGAAGCGGATAGGGGAAAGGATTGATACCGGTCGAGAGATCGATCCAGGGCTCCGGCGCATTGGGAAACAGCGCCTTGGCCGTGGCGAGATCGCCGCCATGCCAGATCGCCTCTCCCGCCCCAGCCCCGTCCGCCATGATCTTCCCCGACACCTTGCCGCTGCTCCTCGCCGCCCTGCTGATCGAAGCGGCGCTCGGCTATCCGGCGCGCTTGTACGCATGGATCGGCCATCCCGTCACCTGGATCGGGGCGCTGATCGCATCGCTGAACCGAGGACTGAACCGCGAGAGCGCCGCCTTCGCCGCAAGGCGCCTCGCCGGCATCGTCGCGCTCGCCATCCTGCTCTGCGCGACGCTGGCGGCGAGCCTTGTCCTGGTCTGGCTCTGCCGCCTGGCCGGAGCCTTTGCGCTGCTGCCGCTCGCTTTGCTGGCCTCGACATTGCTGGCGCAGCGCAGCCTCTACGAACATGTCGCCGCCGTCGCCGAAGGTCTCGAAAACGGCGGACTGCCGGGCGGGCGCAAGGCGGTTTCAATGATCGTCGGGCGGGATCCGGAAAGCCTCGACGAGGCCGGCGTGGCGCGGGCCGCGATCGAGAGCCTGTCCGAGAATTTCTCCGATGGCATCGTCGCACCGGCCTTCTGGCTCGGTGTCGGCGGGTTGCCGGGTGCGGCGCTCTACAAGGCGATCAACACCGCAGATTCGATGATCGGTCACAAATCGCCGCGATACTTCGCCTTCGGCTGGGCGGCGGCGCGGCTCGACGATCTCGTCAACCTGCCGGCCTCGCGACTGACCGCGCTGCTGCTGATCGGCGCCGCGGCGCTCGACCGGCAGGCCGATGCTTCCGCCGCCTGGCGCGCCGTGCGCCGCGATGCGAGGCGCCACCGCTCGCCCAATGCCGGCTGGCCGGAGGCGGCGATGGCCGGAGCGCTCGGGCTTCGGCTCGCCGGGCCGCGCGTCTATGGCGCCGTCAGGGTCGATGATGGCTGGATGGGCGACGGCCGGGCCGAGGCGACGGCAGCGGACATCAGAAGGGCGCTCGTACTCTACCGGAAAGCCTGTCTGCTGCTCTGGGGGCTGGCGGGGCTTGGAAGCCTTGCCGCCATCGTCCTCTAGAACTCGATCCCTTCCTGCGCCTTCACCCCGGCGGCGAAGTGGTGCTTCACCAGCGTCATCTCGGTGACGAGATCGGCGGCCTCGATCAGCTCCGGCTTGGCGTTGCGGCCGGTGACGACGATGTGGAGATCGGGCCGGCGGGCCTGCAGCGCGGCGACGACCTCGGCGAGTGGCAGATAGTCGTAGCGCAAGGCGATGTTGAGCTCGTCCAGCACCAGAAGCCTGATGCCCTCGTCGGCCATCAGCTCTTTCGCTTTCTCAAAAGCTCTTGTCGCCGCCGCGATGTCGCGCGCCTTGTCCTGCGTCTCCCAGGTGAAGCCTTCGCCCATCGAATGCCAGGAGACCTGATCGCCGAAGGCGTCCAGCGCCTTGCGCTCGCCGGTCGACCAGGCGCCCTTGATGAACTGGACGACGCCGATCCGCCAGCCATGGCCGAGCGCCCGCAGGATCAGGCCGAAGGCGGCGGTCGACTTGCCCTTGCCGGGGCCGGTGTTGACGATCAGCAGGCCCTTTTCGAGCGTCTTGCCGGCGACCTCGGCATCCTGGACCGCTTTGCGCTTTTCCATCTTCGCCTTGTGACGGGCGGCTTCGGCGTCATCGATCGTCATGGCTTTTCTCTGCTACTTCACCTGCATGGGCAGACCGGCGACCATGAAGACCACGCGTTCCGCCTGACTCGCAAGCCGCTGGTGCAGGCGCCCCGCCTCGTCGCGGAAGCGGCGGGCGAGCGCATTCTCCGGCACGATGCCGAGGCCGACCTCGTTCGAGACCAGCACGATCGGGCCCTGCGCCTCGCGGCAGGCCGCCATGAGTTCGCCGGTCGCGATGGCGATGTCGCGCTCGGCCAGGATGAGATTGGTCAGCCAGAGCGTCAGGCAGTCGACCAGCACGGGCTGCCCCGACGGTACCGCACGCAACGCCTCGGGCAACGCCATCGGCGCGTCGACCGTCCGCCAGTCCTGCGAGCGTCGGGCGCGGTGCTCGGCGATCCGCGCGCGCATCTCGTCGTCATAGGCCTGGGCGGTGGCGATGTAGACCCAGGGCGCCGGCAGGGCCTCGATCAGCGTCTCGGCATGCCGGCTCTTGCCGGAGCGGGCGCCGCCGAGGACGAGGGTGAGCGAGGGAAGGGTCATGCCTGCGGTCTCCGCGTCAGGCTCGGGCGCAGGCCCGCGCATCTCGTTCAGGAGATTCCCGGCTCTCCGCTTCGCTGCGACCGAGAATGACGGCACTGCATTGCACAGCGCCCGCCGGATGGCTAATGATCCTGCGGACGGTGCCTCGGCGACGAGGTGAAAAGGGAACGCGGTGCGATACCGCGGCTGCCCCCGCAACTGTAAGCGGCGCGTCCTGCGCCATCGGCCACTGGGTTTCCCCGGGAAGGCGGAGCAGGACATCAAGCCGCGAGCCAGGAGACCTGCCGTCTTTCGATGTCGTCCAACAGGCTGCCGGTGGGGTGGCCAGGAAGTGAACCAAGATGAATACGGCTACCGTCTCCAGCCAGGCCAGCGTCTCCGAACGCGCGAAAGCCGTCGCTGCCGCACTGATCCTCGGCTTCGTGCTGGTCTACACCGTCGGCTTCGCGGCCTCCGCGAATGTCCACAACGCGGCGCATGACGCCCGCCACGGCCTCGCCTTCCCCTGCCACTGACGGGGAAGCATCATGGTCACTCGTGTTCTCACGGTCAGTCTTCTGGCCGGGCTTCTGGCTGGGCTGCTGATCTCGGCGCTCCAGCACGTCACCACGACGCCGCTGATCCTCAAGGCGGAAACCTATGAGGCAGCGCTGCGCGCGCAGCCTGCACCGACGCTCGCCGCCTTCAACGGCGAAGCCCGCATCCACCTCGCGCACAACAATCCGGCCGCCGGTGCCGAGCATACCGGCGAGCATGAATGGAAGCCGCAGGACGGCTTCCAGCGCACCGCCTTCACCAGCCTGGTGACGATCGGCACCGCGATCGGCTTCGCCGCCCTGCTGCTCGCCGGCATGATCGCGGCCAATGAGCGGATCGATGAACGTCGGGCGCTGGCCTGGGCCGTCTGCGGCTTCCTCGCCTTCGGGCTCGCCCCGGCGATGGGGCTCGCGCCGGAACTGCCTGGCGCCGCCGCGGCCGAATTGCAGCACCGGCAGCTCTGGTGGCTGATGACCGCCGCCGTCACCGCCGGCGCGCTCTTCGTCTTCCTGCGGGTCGAAGCCTCCTGGGCAAGGGCGCTCGCCGTGCTCGCCTTGCTGCTGCCGCATCTGATCGGTGCGCCGCATCCGGTCGCGCCGGAGAGCAAGGTCCCGGCCGAGATCGCGGCGCATTTCGCGGCGCTCTCGCTCGCCATCCAGGCCGCGCTCTGGCTCGCCACCGGCTTCGCCGTCGGCGTGCTTTGGCCCTGGGCCACGCGCCGCAGCGCCGCCACCGCGGCGGCCTGACGCCTCGCGCGGCCGGAAACGGCCGCGCCAGCCCAAGGAAGTACTCTCATGCTCGAAGGCGATCTCGCCCTCGCGACCGTCGCCCGGCAGGAGCCGGGCTGCACCATCCATGTCTGCACCGTCTGCCGGCGCCAGCGCGCGGATCTGCCTGATGGCTTCGACCAGCCGGGCATCGCTCTCGCGGCGGCGCTCGGCGAACGCATGGCCAGCAGCGGCATCGCCGTCGTCCCGGTCGAATGCCTCGCCGTCTGCAAGCGGCCCTGCACCATCGCGCTCGCCGCCGATGGCAAATGGACCTATCTGATCGGTGACCTCGACACCGACAGCCATCTCGACGAGATCGCCGGCGCGGCGGAGAGCTTTGCCGCCAGCGCCAACGGTATCGTTCCCTGGAAGGAAAGACCCGCCTCGTTCCGCAAGGGCGTGGTCGCGCGCGTGCCTCCTCTGCCGCGCCAGCAAGGATCAAACGAATGAACGCTCCGCAGAACCCCGCGCTCGGCAAGGTGCCGTGCACGATCATCACCGGCTTCCTCGGCGCCGGGAAGACCACCCTCGTCCGCCACCTCCTCGAGAATGCCGGCGGCAAGCGCCTCGCCGTGCTCGTCAACGAATTCGGCGATCTCGGCTTCGACGGCTCCTTCATCGCCGGCTGCGGCATCGAGGGCTGCTCGGAGGAGGACATCGTCGAACTGCCGAATGGCTGCATCTGCTGCACCGTCGCCGATGACTTCGTGCCGGCGCTGGAGAAGCTGCTCGACCGGCCGAACCCGCCGCAGCACATCCTGATCGAGACCTCGGGCCTCGCCCTGCCGAAGCCGCTGGTCCAGGCCTTCAATTGGCCGGCGATCCGCTCACGCGTCACCGTCGATGGCGTGATCGCCGTGGTCGACGGGCCGGCCGTCGCCGAGGGTCAGTTCGCCGACGATCCCGAAGCCCTGAAGGCGCAGGCGGCTCAGGACCAGTCAGTCGACCACGACAACCCGCTGGAGGAGGTCTTCGAGGACCAGATCCTTTGCGCCGACCTGATCCTGCTCAACAAGAGCGACCTCGTCGATGCGGAAGGGCGCGAGCGCGTCAAGGCCGAGATCGCCGAGCATCTGCCCAAGGCGATCAAGGTGGTCGAGACCGCCCATGGCAAGGTCGAGCCGGCCCTGATCATCGGGCTGGGCGCCGCTGCAGAAGCCGATCTCGCAGCGCGCCCCTCGCATCATGGCGAGGGCGCGGACCACGACCATGACGATTTCGACAGCGTCGCCCTGCCGCTGGCCGAGGCCACCTCGCCGGAGGAACTGGTCGCCCGCCTCGCCAAGGCCGCCGAGGCCGAAGGCGTGCTGCGCCTGAAGGGTTTCGCCGCCGTCCCGGGCAAGCGGATGCGGCTCGTGGTGCAAGGTGTCGGCCGGCGCATCGGTCACCATTACGACCGCGCCTGGGAGGCTGACGAGGCCCGTGACGGCAGGCTCGTCGTGATCGGCCTCAAGGGTTTCGACCGGCAGGCCGTGGAAGCCGCCCTCAAGGGCTGATATCGACGCTGGCCGGCAGGCTTCCTTGAGCCTTCCGGCCAGCGTGTTCAGAAAGTGATGCGATGCATCTGCTTCCGACCAGCGAGGTGAGGCTCGACGACGGTGAGGACGCCGTCGACCTCGCCTTGCCGCCGGGAGACATCATCGTCCTCTCCTTCAGCGACAGCGATCTTTCGGCGGTGGCGGCCGCTGCCGATAGCGGCCTCGCCATCCGCCTCGTGCCCCTGCGGCGCTTCAAGCATCCGCTCTCGATCGACATGCTGATCGAAAAGACGCTGAGCCGCTCGCGCTTCGTGCTGCTGCGCTGCCTTGGCGGGCTCGACAGCTGGCGCTACGGCATCGAGCAGGTCGGCGCCGCCTGCCGGCAGAACGGCGTGGCGCTCGCCGTGCTGCCCGGCGACGACCGGGAGGATGAACGGCTGGCCGACCATGGCACGGTGCCGCCGGCGCTCGCAGCAGCGCTGCTCGGCTATTTCCATGCCGGCGGCGGCTCCGAGAACATGCGGCGGCTGCTGGGGCGGATCGATGGCTATCTCGCCGCGCTGCCCTCATCCGACCCGGCTTCGCCGGGCCACCTTCTTCCCCGAGGGGAGAAGGACGAAGCGGCACTGGCAGCCCCCTTCTCCCCTTGGGGGAGAAGGTCCCGGCAGGGGGATGAGGGCCCGCGCGACCTTGCTCCAATCGCCCTCCCCACGCTCTTTGCCCTGGGCCCCAACGCCACGCCCAAACCCTGGCGTGACGCGCTCGCCACGCTGCCGGCCGACGCCCCGCTGGTCCCCATCCTCGTCTACCGTTCCGGCGTCGCCGCCGGCGACACGGCGATGGTCGAGGCGATCTCCACGGCTCTCGCCGCACGCGGCCTCGCCCCGCTTCCGCTCGCCCTGACCAGTCTCAAGGACGAGGCCGTCGCAGCCGGGCTCGCCGGGCTGATCGCTGCACGCAAGCCGGCCCTGATCGTCACCACCACCGCCTTCTCGGCGCGCGAGGGCGAGGGCTTCGTGCTCGACGCCGCCGATTGCCCGATATTGCAGGCCGTCCCGGTCGGCAGCCTCCGCGATGCCTGGGAAGCCTCGCCGCGCGGACTTTCCGCCGCCGACCTAGCCATGCAGGCGGCGCTGCCGGAGTTCGACGGCAGGCTTGGCGCGATCCCCGTTGCCTTCAAGCAGGAGATCGCCGATCCAGCGACCGGCCTGACATTGCGGCGGCTCGCACCTGATGCCGACGGCATCGCGGCGCTCGCCGATCTCGCGGCGAACTGGGTCGCGCTCGGCCGCAAGCCGCACAGCGAGCGCCAAATCGCGCTGGTGATGTCCGACTATCCCGCACGCGGCGGCCGCGCCGGGTTCGCTGTCGGGCTCGATACGCCTGCGAGCGCACTGGCGATCCGGGAACTGCTGGGCGAAGCGGGCTATGATATCGGTCCATCTCCCCTCGACGCCGTCGTCCCGGGCGACCGCAGGGAGACCCGGGATCCATGCCTGAGCCCCTCCGCCAAAGGTCCAGGCAGGGGTCCCGGATCTCCGCTTCGCTTCGTCCGGGACGACCGCGCAGAAGGTGGAAGGGTCAGTGCAGACATGATGTCCGCACTCACCGAGGGTTCCGCCGACTTCACCGTCCCGCTCGCCGCCTATCGCGCCTGGCTCTCCACCATTCCGGCGACCGCCCGCGACGCTCTTCTCGCCAGCCATGGTCGGCCAGAAGCCGATGCAGCCTGCGACGGCGAGGCCTTCCGTTTCCGGATCGTCCGTTTCGGCAAGCTCGCCATCGCCCTGCAGCCGGCCCGCGACGCGACGCCCGACCGCAAGGCGCGCTATCACGATCCCGACGCGCCGCCGGGCCACGCCTATCTCGCCTTCTATTTCGGCCTGCGCGAGATCGAACGGGCCGACGCCCTGATCCATCTCGGCACCCATGGCACCACCGAATGGCTGCCGGGCAAGGCGGTGGCGCTCTCCGCATCGTGCTGGCCGCGCCTCGCGATCGGTGCGCTACCGGTGATCTATCCCTATGTGGTCGACGACCCCGGCGAGGCGGCACCGGCCAAGCGCCGGCTCTCCGCCCTGACACTCGGACACCTCCCCCCGCCATTGGCCGCTAGCGAGGCTGCCGGCGATGCGGCCCTGCTCCGCGAGCTCGTAGAGGAGTATTCGCAGGCGCAGGTGCTCGACCCACGCCGAGCGGGCATCGTAGCGCGCGAGATCCTCGACCGGGCGCAGGCGAGCGGCCTCGCCGCAGCGTGCGGCGTCACGCCGGACCAGGACATGCCGAGCGCGCTCGCGGCGCTCGACGCGCATCTCTGCGATCTCGCCGAGATGCAGTTCCGCGACGGGCTGCACGTCTTCGGCAGCTCGAAGGTCGATCCAGTCTCCGCGGCGAACGAGCGGCGCAACCTGCTGCGGGCCCTCGATGCCCGGTTCGTACCGCCCGGTCCGGCCGGAGCACCGCAGCGCGGCCGGCCGGACGTGCTGCCGACCGGGCGCAACCTCTCGACGCTCGATCCGCGCGCCGTGCCGACGCGCGCCGCCGCCAGACTGGGGGTGCTCGCGGCCGAAGCCGTAATCGCGCGTCACCTGCAGGAGCAGGGCGACTATCCGCGCCGCATCGTCATGGATCTCTGGGCCTCGCCGACCCTGCGCTCAGGCGGCGAGGACATCGCGCACGCGCTGCATCTGATGGGGGTCGCACCGATCTGGGACCATGGCTCGACCCGGGTCACCGGCTTTGCGATCACGCCGCAGGCCAAGCTCGCGCAGCCCCGGCTCGACGTGACGATCCGCATTTCCGGCGCTTTCCGCGACACGTTCCCGGCGCAGATCGCCCTGCTCGACGCGGCCACCAGGGCCGTCGCGGCGCTCGACGAGCCGGACGAATGGAACGAGCCGGCCGCCGCCCGCCGGCGCGGCGAGACCGGCGCCCGGATCTTCGGCGCGGCGCCCGGCCGCTACGGCGCGGCGATGGCCGACCGGGCGCTCGACGGCGACTGGCGTTCGCGCGACGAACTCGGCGCCGCCTATCTCGCCGCCAGCGGCCATGCCTATGGCGGGGTGGAGGGAACCGGGCGGGCCGATGCCGGGTTCGCCGCGCGGGTCGCAGGCGCCGATGCTTTCATCCATGCCAGCGACACCGCCGGGCGCGACATTCTGGAAGCGACGAGCGCGGCCGATGTCATCGGCGGCTTCGTCGCGGCGATGCAGGCTCTGGGCGGAAACGCCGCGACCTACAGCCTCGACACCTCAGATCCTCAGGCTCCGAAGGCCCGGACGCTCGCCGAGGATGTCTCGCGCATCGTCCATGGCAGGCTCTGCCATCCCCGCTGGATCGAAAGCCATCTCGCCCATGGCTGGCGTGGTGCGGCCGAACTCGCCGAGGCGGTCGACGCGCTTTTCGTCTACGCGGCGAGTACGGACGCCGTCTCCGACGCCCTGTTCGATGCGGTGTTCCAGGCCTATTGCGGCGATCCGGCCGTCTGGCGAGCGCTGGAGGAGGCCAATGCGCCGGCCGCCGCCTCGATCCGCTCGCGCCTTGCGGAGGCACAGACGCGCGGGCTCTGGCACAGCCGACTGAATTCCGCGGCGCTTCTCGCCGCCGAGCGGGAGGCTGCGGAATGAGCCTGCCCACTCCCGAAACGATGCGCCGCGGCTGGTGCCCCGGCACCTTGCGGCCGATGCAGACCGGCGATGGCTGGCTGGTGCGGCTCCACCCGCCACGCGGAAGACTTGCACCGGCGCAGCTGGCCTTCGTCAGCGAATTGGCGGTCCGCCATGGCAACGGCCAGATCGAGATTTCGAGTCGCGGCAACCTCCAGCTGCGCGGCGTGCGCGAAGCATCGCATCCGGTCCTGGTCGCGGAACTGCTCGAAGCCGGGCTGGTCGACGAGGCGACAGGGGACGGGCCGCACCGTTTGGTGCTGGCTTCGCCGCTCGCCGGCCGTGAAGCAGGCGAGTTGCTCGATGCCGCCGCCCTGGCCGCAGCAGTCGAAAGCGCGGGCCGCCATATCGCGGGACTGCCCGCGAAATTCTCGATCGTGGTCGATGGTGGCGGCGCTCTCGCGCTCGACGGTTTCGCGGCCGATTTGCGTTTGCGTGCCGTCGCGGCAGAGGCTGTCGCCTTCGGTCTGCCGGGCGGGCTCTGGTTCGGGCCGGTCGATCCAACGAGTGCACCAGCGATCGCCGCAATGCTTCTCGCCGGCTTCGCTGCCGATGAGCGTGTACGACGCGGCGAGGTCCGGCGCATGCGCGAGCTCGACGACAAGGCGCTGATCGCCCTTTCCGCCGCTTGCGGGCTTTCGGCCATGTCGACGCCGGCGATCCGCCCGTCTCCCGCCCCGGTCGGGATCGCGGCCGAGCGGGACGGCCGCTTCGCAGTTCTCGCCGCCCTGCCTTTCGGCCGCAGCGACGCCGCGGGCCTGGCGCGCCTCTCGGAACTCGCCGAGCGTTTCACTGTCGAAGAGATCCGGCTTTCGCCCTGGCGGGGCCTCGGCTTCTGCGGGGTTTCGTTCGCCGCTACCGAGGAGCTCGCCGCCGCCCTGGTGAAGCAAGGTCTCGTGCTCTCGCCGCGCGACCCACGCCTGCCCGTCTCCGCCTGTGCCGGCGCGCCGGCCTGCGACCGTGCGGCTGCGCCGACGCTCGCCGATGCCGAGACCTTGTCCGAGGCTCTCGCGCCCCTGCTGGCAGACGGGCTGACGCTTCACGTCTCGGGCTGCGCCAAGTCCTGCGCCCGCCAGGACGCCGCCGATCTCACCCTCCTGGCCGGTGAGGCAGGCTACGACGTCATCCTCGCCGGCGGCACCCGCGACAGGCCAATCGCGCATCTGACGCTGGCGGAACTTGTGCGCCGGCTCGAACCGGGTCAGGACATCCGCGCGCGGCTCGAAACCGCCGCGCGCCATCGGGAATGAAAGTTTGAACACGCGTCACGCCTATCTCCGCGACGGAGCCGCGATCTACGAGCGCTCCTTCGCCATCATCAGGGCCGAATCCGACCTGTCGGGCTTTTCCGGTACCGCCGAACGCGTCGTGGTGCGGATGATCCATGCCTGCGGCATGACCGACCTGCCGAAGGACGTGGCGATGTCGCCGGACTTTGCAGCGACGGCGGAAGCTGCACTCGCCAAGGGCGCGCCGATCCTCTGCGATGCCCGCATGGTCGCCGACGGCGTCACCCGCACCCGGCTTCCCGCCGGCAACGAGGTGATCTGCACGCTCGCCGATCCCAGCGTGGCGAAGCTGGCGCAGGAGATGGGCACGACCCGCTCGGCGGCGGCGATGGAGCTCTGGCGCCCGCATCTGGAGGGGAGTGTCGTGGTGATCGGCAACGCGCCGACCTCGCTATTCCGCCTGCTCGACATGCTCGATGCCGGCGCGCCGAAGCCGGCGGCCGTGATCGGCATCCCCGTCGGCTTCGTCGGCGCGGCGGAATCGAAGGAGGCGCTGGCGCTGGACGGGCGCGTGCCTTTCCTCGTGGTGCATGGCCGGCGTGGCGGCTCGGCGATGGCGGCGGCGGCGGTCAATGCGCTGGCGCAGGTGAAGGAGTGAGAGGGTGAGCGAACAAGCCCCCCGCACCCTGCTCTTCGGCGTCGGCCTCGGCCCCGGCGATCCCGACTACATGACCGTGCGCGCCCGCGACATCATCCTGAAGGCCGACCGTCTCGTGCACTTCTGCAAGCGCGGCCGGCGCGGCAATGCCCGCGTCACGGCCGACGCGATCATCCCGCCCGACGCCGCCCGCGAGATCGAGCTCGCCTTCCCGGTGACGACCGAAGTGCCTGTCGAGGAGGAAGGCTATAGCGGGCCGATCGCCGCCTTCTACGATGCCGCTGCCGCAAGGCTCGCGGACGAGATGGAGGCCGGCCGCACCATCGCGGTGCTCTGCGACGGCGACCCGTTCTTCTACGGCTCGTTCATGCATCTCTGGCGGCGCCTCGCCCAGCGCTTCCCGACCGAGGTGGTCCCTGGCGTCACCGGCATGGCCGGTGCCTGGACGCGGGCAGCCGCCCCGATCACCTGGGGCGACGACGTGATGACCGTGCTGCCTGGCACGCTCGCCGAGGGCGAGCTGACGCGCCGCCTCGTCGACACCGATGCGGCGGTGATCATGAAGCTCGGCCGCAACCTGCCCAAGGTCCGGCGCGCCCTGAAGGCCTCCGGGCTGATCAACCGCGCCATCTATGTCGAACGCGCCACCATGGCCGACCAGCGCGTCATCCGTCTGGCCGAGAAGTCCGATGACGAGGCGCCCTATTTCTCGATGATCCTGGTGCCCGGCGAAGGGCGGCGGCTGTGACCGGCTCGCTCACCGTCGTCGGCCTTGGTCCCGGCGAGGCCCGCTATCTGACGCCGGCGGCGCAGGCGGCGCTCGATGCGGCGAGCGATCTCATCGGCTACGGCCCCTATCTCGACCGCATCCCCGCCCAGAGTGGCCAGACGAAGCATGCCAGCGACAACCGCGTCGAGATCGACCGGGCGCGGCACGCGCTGGAACTGGCCGCGGCAGGCAAGCGCGTCGCGGTGGTCTCCGGCGGCGATCCCGGCGTCTTCGCCATGGCGGCGGCAGTGTTCGAGGCCGTCGAGGCTGGAGAGCCCGGCTGGCGCGAGCTTGCGATCACAGTTGAGCCCGGCGTGACCGCGATGCTGGCGGCGGCGGCGGCGGCCGGCGCCCCGCTCGGCAGCGATTTCTGCGCGATCTCGCTGTCCGACAACCTGAAGCCCTGGGAGGTCGTCACCGCCCGGCTGGAAGCGGTGCTGCGTGCCGATCTGGTGATCTGCCTCTACAATCCCATCTCGAAGGCGCGGCCCTGGCAGCTTGGCAAGGCGCTGGAGCTCGCCCTTTCCGTCCGGGCGCCGGAAACCCCGGTGCTGTTCGCGCGCTCGATTGGGCGAGCCGACGAGGCGCTGCGCATTCTGACGCTGGCCGAAGCCCATGAAACTGCCGGCTCAGCCGACATGGCGACGCTGGTGATGATCGGCGCGAGCGGCACACGCCTGATCGCACGCGAGGGAAAGGCGCCGTTCGTCTATACGCCGCGCTCGGTGACGAAGAGCCCCTGCGCCACCAGCCAGGGCAGAACCTGATCGATATGGGTGACGTATTCGACATCGGGCTTGGGTGGCCGCTCGACCATGACGACGGGCAGGCCGAGCCGGCGCGCCGCGACGAGCTTGCCGAGCGTCATCGGGCCACCGGCATTCTTGCTGACCAGGATCTGCGTGCCCTCGCGGTGCATCAGCCTCTCCTCGGCCTCGGCCTCGAAGGGCCCGCGCTGCTGCAGCACCTTGGCATGCGGCAAGGGCAGCTCGCCGACAGGCTCGATCACCCGGATAAGATAGCGATGCTGCGGGGCGGCGAAGAATTGCGGCAGCTCGAGCCGGCCGATGGTCAGGAAGACGCGCTGCGGCTCCGTACCCAGCGCCTCGACGGCGGCCCCGATGTCGGGCACGCTGCGCCAGCGGTCGCCAGCTTGCGGCCGCCAGCTTTCGCGCCGGATCGCCAGCAGCGGCACGCCCTCGGCCTTGCAGGCGGCTTCGGCGTGATAGGGCATGATCGCGGCGAAGGGATGGGTCGCATCGATGACTGCGACGACGCCTTCCTCGACGAGATATTCACGCAGGCCGGCAATGCCGCCGAAGCCGCCGATACGGCTCGGCAGCAACAGCGGCCGCGGGTCGGATGTATGCCCGGCCAGGGAGATCACGGCACGGATTTCGGGGGCCTGCTCAGCCAGAAGCTGATCAAGTGCAGCCGCTTCGCTCGTGCCGCCTAGGATGAGGACCGTCATGAATCAGTTTTCGCGCGAAACCGGTGAACTGTCGAGCACGGGGCCGACCGGCCCATGGCTCTCCCTGGTCGGGCTCGGCGAGGATGGGCCTTCCGGGCTATGTGCCGATGCCCTCGCTGCCCTGAGGCAGGCGGAGATCGTCTTCGGTGGCGAGCGTCATCTCAAGCTGATCGGCGACGTCCCCGGAGAGGCCAGGGCCTGGCCCCAGCCCTTCCGAAACGCGCTGCCGGCGATCCTCGCGGAACGCGGCCGGGCGGTCTGCGTGCTGGCGACCAGCGACCCGTTCCATTACGGCATCGGCGCCGGGCTGACCAAGGCGCTCGCCCCGGAGGAAATGCGGGTTATCCCGCAATTGTCGGCGTTCTCGATGGCCTGTACGCGGATGCGCTGGCCGCAGGAGGAGTGCGCGCTGGTCTCCCTGCATGGGAGGGCGCTGCAGCGCATCATCCCGCTGCTGCAGCCGGGCGCACGCATCCTGGCACTGTCCTGGGACGAATCGACTCCGGCCGCGGTCGCGGCGCTTCTGTCGGAACGCGGCCTCGGCGCCAGTCCTCTCGCCGTGCTGGAAGCGCTCGGCGGCCCGAAGGAGCGCATTCGCGAGACACGCGCGCAGGATTTCGCGTTGGACGGGATCGTGCCGCTCAACATGCTGGCGGTCAGCGTCGTCGCCGGCGACGATGCCCAAATCCTGCCTCTGGCCAACGGGCTGGCCGACGAATGGTTCGAGAACGACGGCCAGCTGACCAAGGCCGACATCCGCGCGATCACGCTCTCGGCTCTCGCGCCGCGCGCAGGCGAACTGCTCTGGGATGTCGGCGCCGGCTCAGGCTCGATCGGCATCGAATGGTGCCTGCGCCATCGCCATAACCGCGCCATCGCCTTCGAGGAGCGGCCGGAGCGGGCGGCACGCATCGGCCGCAACCGGCTGGCGCTGGGCGCGCCACCGATCGAGATCGTCGAGGGCAAGGCTCCCGGAAGCTTTGCCGGCAAGACTTCCCCCGACGCAGTCTTCATCGGCGGCGGACTGGCCGAGCCTGGCCTGTTCGAGGCGGCTTTCGCGGCGCTGAAGCCGCGAGGCCGGCTGGTCGCAAATGCGGTGACGCTCGAAGGCGAAGCCCGGCTCGCAGCGTTGTTCGCGCAGCATGGCGGCAATCTGCGCCGCATCGGCATCGCCCATCTCGACCCCGTCGGAACGATGCATGGCTGGCGCCCTGCGATGCCGGTGACGCAATGGCGGGTGGTGAAGCCTTGAATTCGCGCGCTCTTGTCCGACAGTTCCTTGTCATCCCGGGCGACCGAAGGGAGACCCGGGATCCATTCCGGAGCCTTGCCGAAAGTGGTTCCGGAATGGATCCCGGATCTTCGCTGCGCTCCGTCCGGGATGACCAAGAGAGGTCTGGCACATGATCACCGCCGGGATCGGGCTGCGTCCGGGGACGGCGGCGGCCGAGATAGAAGCCTGTCTCGACCAAACGCTGGCCGTCGCCGGCCTCGCACGCTCGGCCTTGACGCGCCTCGCCACTCTGGCGTCGCGTCGCGACGAGCCGGGGCTTTCCGCCCTGGCACAGGCCCATGACCTGACACTCGTCGCCATTCCCGACGAGGCGCTGGCCGGTTTCGAGGCCGCCTGCGCGACGCGCTCGAGCCGCATCGCCGGTCTCTACGGCGTCGGCTCCGTCGCGGAAGCCGCAGCGCTCGCGGCGGCCGGGCCGGGCGCCGTCCTGGTGCAGCCACGGATCGCGACGAGCCGCGTCACCTGTGCGCTCGCGCGCGGCGCCGAAGCGGACGGGAATTCCTGATGACAGTGCATTTCATCGGCGCCGGCCCAGGCGCCGCCGACCTGATCACCTTGCGCGGGCGCGACCTGATCGCGTCCTGCCCGGTCTGCCTCTATGCGGGGTCGCTGATCCCTAAGGCGATGCTCGGCTGGTGCCCACCGGATGCGCGCATCGTCGACACCGCCCCGCTCGATCTCGACGCGATCATCGCCGAAATCGAGGCTGCGCATGCCGAAGGCAAGGACGTCGCCCGCCTGCACTCCGGCGACATCTCGATCTGGAGCGCCGTCGGCGAGCAGATGCGCCGGCTGGAAGCGCTCGGCATCCCCTATGAGATCACGCCGGGCGTGCCGGCCTTCGCCGCGGCCGCGGCCGCGCTGAAGCGCGAATTGACCCTGCCGGGGCTGGCGCAATCGCTGGTACTGACCCGAACCTCCGGCCGCGCCTCGGCCATGCCCGAGAAAGAGAAGCTCGCGACCTTCGCCGCCTCGGGCGCGACGCTCGCCGTCCATCTCTCGATCCATGTGATCGAGCAGGTTTCTGCCGAACTCACCCCGTTCTACGGCGCCGATTGCCCGGTGGCGGTCGTGTTTCGCGCCTCCTGGCCCGATGAGCGCGTACTGCGCGGCACGCTTGCGAGCATCGTCGCAGAGGTCCGCGCAGCCGCACTGGAGCGCACCGCGCTGATCCTGGTCGGCCCGGCGCTCGGCTCCGAGGATTTCGGCGAGAGTGCGCTGTATTCCGCCGGCTATGATCGCCGCTTCCGGCCGAACGGAGGCCAGGCATGACGGCCAAGGGCCTGCTCGTCGCCGCGCCGCGCTCCGGCTCCGGCAAGACCACGATCACGCTCGGCCTACAACGGGCGCTGGTCCGCCGCGGGCTTTCCGTGCGCGGTCTGAAATGCGGGCCGGACTATATCGACCCTGCCTTCCATGCGGCTGCGACAGGCGCACCCAGTGCCAATCTCGACAGCTATGCCATGCCCGACGCCCTGCTTTTCGGCATCGCCGGCTCGGCAGCGGAGGCTGTGGACGTCATCGTCGCCGAAGGCTCGATGGGGCTGTTCGACGGGGTCCCGGGACGGGAAGGCCATACCGGCGCCAGCGCCGATATCGCCGCGCTGTTCGGCTGGCCTGTCGTGCTCGTCGTCGACGTCTCAGGACAGGCGCAATCAGCGGGCGCCGTCGCGCTCGGCTGCAAGCTCTATGATCCGCGCATCAGGATTGCCGGCGTCATCCTCAACAAGGTCGCGAGCGAGCGCCATCGCCGGCTTGCCGCGGCCGGCATGGAGCGGATCGGCCTGCCTGTCTTCGGCGCCCTGCCGCGCGAAGCCAGCCTGATCCTGCCCGAGCGCCATCTCGGGCTGGTGCAGGCCGGCGAAACCGCCGATCTGCATGCCCGGCTCGATGCACTGGCGGAGGCGGTCGCAGCGGCGGTCGATCTCGATGCGGTCGTCGCCGCCGCCGGTGCGACGACGCTGCCGGCATCGGGCGAGGCCCTACCGGCCCTGCCCGCACCGGGAAAACGGATCGCCATCGCACGCGATGCCGCCTTCAGTTTCGTCTACCCGCATGTAGAGGCCAGCTGGCGGGCGCAGGGCGCCGAACTCCTTCCCTTCTCGCCGCTCGCCGACGAAGCGCCCCCGGAGGAATGCGACGCCTGCTGGCTGCCGGGCGGCTATCCCGAACTGCATGCCGGGCGGATCGCCGCCGCCTCGCGCTTCCTAGGCGGTCTGCGCAGCTTTGCGCGCACACGCCCGGTCCATGGCGAGTGCGGCGGCTACATGGTGCTGGGCAGGAGCCTGACCGACGCCGACGGCGCGAGCCATGCCATGGCCGGATTGCTCTCGGTCGAGACCAGTTTTGCCAGGCGCAAGATGAATCTCGGCTACCGCAATGCCGTGCTGCAGGCCGATTGCCCGCTCGGCGCGGCGGGCGGGCGGCTGAGCGGGCACGAATTCCACTATGCCAGCATCGTCTCGCAAGGCGAGGATCCCCCGCTCGCCATGGTCGGCGACCCGCACGGCTCGGCCCCCGTCCCGGCCGGCAGCCGGCGCGGCCTGGTCACCGGCTCCTTCTTCCACGCGATCGCCGCGCAGGGTTGAGCCTTGAGTGCAGCGCCCTCCTTCGATGAGGCCTTCACTGCGAAGCTCGGCGAATTGCTGGCCTGGCGCCGCGACGTCCGACGCTTCCGCACGGACACCCTACCGGAAGCGCTGCTGGAGAAGCTCCTCGCTCTGATGCAGCTTTCGCCCTCGGTCGGCCATTCGCAGCCCTGGCGCTGGGTCCGGCTGCGCGACCTCGAGCAGCGCGCGGCGGTACAGGCGAGCTTCGCGGCCTGCAACGCCGCAGCGCTCGCCGATTACGAGGGCGAGCAGGCGCGGCTCTACGCCTCGCTGAAGCTAGAGGGATTGCGCGAGGCGCCGGAGCAGTTCGCGGTGTTCTGCGACCACGGCACCGGTCAGGGCCACGGCCTCGGCCGGCGGACCATGCCGGAAATGCTGGATTATTCGGTCGTCGCCGCGATCACGCAGTTCTGGCTTGCGGCGCGTGCCCACGGGGTCGGCGTCGGCTGGGTCTCGATCCTCGATCCAGACGCGGTGCGGCGGATCGTCGAGGCGCCGCCGGAATGGAAGCTGGTCGGCTATCTCTGCGTCGGCTTCCCGGTGGAAGAGCACGACGTGCCCGAGCTGGTGCGGGCGGGCTGGGAGAAAGGGCGCAGCTGAGCTGCGCCCTTCATTGCCGGAGTTCCGTTATCCAGGAGATGGCCGGGCAAAGCCCGGCCATGACGTCTGCGATTACAGGGCGACCTTGAACGGCGCTTCGGTCTTGCTCTTGATCTCGTCGAGCGAAACGCCGTCGGCGAGCTCGATCAGGGTCATGCCGCCGCCGTTCTCGTCGACGGTGAAGACGCCGAGATCGGTGATCACCATGTCGACGACGCCGGCGCCGGTCAGCGGCAGGTCGCAGGCCTTGAGCAGCTTCGGCGATTCCGAGCCGTCCTTGTTCTTGGCGACATGCTCCATCACCACGACGACCTTCTTGACGCCGGCGACGAGGTCCATGGCGCCGCCCATGCCCTTCACCATCTTGCCGGGGATCATCCAGTTGGCGAGGTCGCCATTCTCCGCAACCTGCATGGCGCCGAGGATGGAAAGATCGATATGGCCGCCGCGGATCATGCCGAAGGAGTCGGAGGACGAGAAATAGCTCGTCGTCGGCAGCTCGGTGATGGTCTGCTTGCCGGCGTTGATCAGGTCGGGATCCTCCTCGCCCTCATAGGGGAAGGGGCCCATACCGAGCATGCCGTTCTCCGACTGGAGCTGCACGCTCATGCCGTCGGGGATGTAGTTCGAGACGAGCGTCGGGATGCCGATGCCGAGATTGACGTAGAAGCCGTCCTTCAGCTCCTTGGCGGCGCGAGCGGCGATCTGTTCACGGGTCCAGGCCATGTGCGTGATCTCCTTCTCAGACCGTTTCGCGCTTGCGGACGGTGCGCTGTTCGATGCGCTTCGCCGGGTTCGCCACATGGACGATCCGCTTCACGAAGATGCCGGGGGTGTGCATGTGGTCGGGATCGATCTCGCCGGCCGGGACGAGATGCTCGACCTGCGCGATCGTCATGCGCGAGGCCGAAGCCATCATCGGATTGAAGTTGCGCGCCGTCTTCCGGTAGACGAGGTTGCCCTCGGTATCGCCCTTCCAGGCATGGACGATCGAGATGTCGGCGAAGAGGCCGCGTTCCATGATGTAGCGCTCGCCGTCGAACTCGCGCTCCTCCTTGCCTTCGGCGATCAGCGTGCCGACGCCGGTCTTGGTGAAGAAGGCCGGGATGCCGGCGCCGCCGGCGCGGATGCGCTCGGCGAGCGTGCCCTGCGGGTTGAATTCGAGCTCGAGCTGGCCGGAAAGGTACTGCTCGGCGAAGAGCTTGTTCTCGCCGACGTAAGAACTGATCATCTTCTTGATCTGCTTGGTCTCGAGCAGGATGCCGAGGCCGGCTCCATCCACGCCGGCATTGTTTGAGATGAAGGTCAGGTTCTTGGCGCCGGAATTGCGGATCGCCTCGATCAGCTTGTCGGGGATGCCGCAAAGACCGAAGCCGCCGGCCATGATGGTCATGCCGTCCTTGACGATGCCGGCGAGCGCTGCCGCCGCATCGGGATAGACCTTCTTCATCGTGATGCCTTTGCCACTGGGAATGAGGAGGAGCGTTCCCCTCAAGGACTAGCCGAGCCCCCGGTGCGGTTGCAACATGGACAAGCGTGCGCCGAGTCCATGAGGCGCGGGCGATTTCGCCATAGGCCCAGACCAATGGCCTGCCGCCTACCGCCCTTCCGCGGGCTTCGGGTAGCGCCCCAGATCGGGCCAGGACCGATCGCGCCCCCGCAGAACCGGATCGATGAAGGTGGCTGCCGGAGCCGCGGCGCGCGCACCGCCCGGCTCTGCCTGCGCGGGAGCGGCGGCCCGCCCGCGTTGCAGTACGGAGCGCGGCGGTTCCTCGACAGGCCTCGCATTCCTCGGCTTTCGAGCCGGCGACACTGGCGGTTCCGCGTCCAGGCTGCGGCGATAGGCGCTTTCGCTCTGGCCGACCAGCGCCTTCACCTGTGCGTCGGTGAAGAAGCCCGTGGCCGGAATCCTGCGCGAGAGCTGCCATTGCCGCACCGCCTCCCGCTCGCGCGCGCCGAACCAGCCGCTCGGCCGCCCGCTTCCAAACCCACTCGCGCGAAGCCGCGCGTGCAGCTCCCGATAATCGGAAGGGCCGAGTTTCATTGCCGCCTCCGTTTCCCGCGAACCGGTTTCGCGCGCCAGCGCATCGCCGGCCCCCAACGAGTCGACGGCCGAAGGGCGCTGGCTCGGAACGCGCTCGTCGAGCCTTGCGAGCCGGCCGATGGCGGCAACTGAGGCCTCGGCACCGGACGCTGCGGAGCTCGCGGCTTCCAGCGCCGGCGCTGTTGCCGTCGGTGATACCGGGTTCAGCCGAAACTCACCGATGATCGATGAGTTGGTCCATGGCTTCTGCCGTTTTCCGGTGGCCTCCCAGACGTCGGCCCGCACACGGTCCATCACCGTCGTGATCGATATCTCCGGGGTTTCCATGTGCCTGAGCAGCGCCGCGGTGAAGGGGCTGTTCCCGCCACCCTCGCCGTCGAACGCCACAGCACGCGGGTCCGTCGCGAAGGCGATCAGCGTGCCGGAGGCGCCGCGCGGTTCGACCGGAACGAGCCCGCGCGTGATCGACCGCGTTCTGGTGCTGAAGCGCGATGCGAAGGGATTGTCGCGACAGGCATCGAGCACGACGATGTTGACGCGCTCCTCACGCTGCATCTGCCGGATGACGAAATCGAGATTGACCGCGCGAAAATCGAGATCGGATTCAGACTTCAGATCGACATCGACGGGCAGCAGATAATTCTCATCGCCAACGGCAATTCCGTGCCCGGCATAGAAGATCAGGCCGACCTTCGCCCCCTCCATCCTCCTGGCGAATTCGTGAACGATTCGGGTCATCTCCACGACGTTCAGGTCGTAGCCCTCGACGACCTCGAAATTCAGGCGTCTGAGCGAGGCGGCCATCGCCTTCGCATCGCCCAGCGGGTTTGCCAGCGATGCGACGTTTACGTAAGCGCCGTTGCCGACGACCAGCGCGACGCGCGCTTCCGCGAAGGCATGGGCCGGAACGAAAAACCAGCAAAAGGCCGCCATCAGGAGCATCGTCAGCGGCAGGGTAGACAGCAGTCGCAAGGAGACGAACATAACGGACGCTCCGCATAAACCCAGGAAAACAGGATCGCGAAGCCAGAACGCTACGTCAATCCATAGACGCCTTGTAACAATTACCTAACGACGATTTTTCCCTGCACTTCCATTCTAGAAGCGACACAGACAATCGGAAGATGCGCTGCGTAGCCCGACCGGCATCCCTGGACCGGGCGCCACTCGACAAGCGAACTCAGCTTGCAACTCGGTCTACACCTTTGGTCTAGGCCCGGCGCCGTCGCACAACGGGATGGACGAACCCGCACACCCGCGCCGTTGACATGGGTGATATGCGCGGTGCAGCATGATGAACTAGGGGAAACGATCAAACAAGGTTGAACGGGGTGACCGACATGCGTGAGTTGTATGTCTGAGGATATTATTCTCTCGACGTCGGGTCTTACGAAAGAATTCGCCGGCTTCACAGCAGTCAATGGCGTAGACCTCAGCGTCAAGCGAGGCACGATCCACGCGCTGATCGGCCCCAACGGCGCCGGCAAGACGACCTGTTTCAATCTTCTGACCAAGTTTCTCGCACCGACGCGCGGCTCGATCGTCTATAATGGGCGCGACATCACGCGGCAGAAGCCGGCAGAGATCGCGCGGCTCGGGCTGGTGCGCTCCTTCCAGATCTCGGCGGTGTTCCCGCAGCTCAGCGTGATGAACAATGTGCGCATCGCCTTGCAGCGCAAGCGCGGCGACTCGTTCGATTTCTGGCGTTCGGAAGAGGTGCTGCGCTCGCTCGACAAGGAGGCGCTGGCGCTGGTCGAGGCGGTCGGCCTCTCCGCCTTCGCCGACCTGCCGGCCGTCGAGCTCTCCTATGGCCGCAAGCGCGCGCTCGAGATCGCGACGACACTGGCGCTTGATCCGGAAATGCTGCTGCTCGACGAGCCGATGGCCGGCATGGGCCGCGAGGACATCGACCGGATCGCGACACTGATCCGCAAGGTCTCGAAGAACCGCACCATCCTGATGGTCGAGCACAACCTCTCGGTGGTGGCCTCGCTGTCGGACCGTATCACCGTGCTCGCCCGCGGCCAGGTCCTTGCCGAAGGCGACTACGCCACGGTCTCGAAGGACCCGCGCGTGGTCGAGGCCTATATCGGCTCGGGAGTCGGCCATGGCCATTGAAGCGACCCTGGAGCGCAAGGCGCAGACCGGGACGAAGCCACTGCTGAAGGTGCGCGGCCTCGAGGCCTGGTACGGTGAAAGCCACGTCCTGCACGGCATCGATCTCGACGTCGGCGAGGGCGAGGTGGTGACGCTGCTCGGGCGCAACGGCGCCGGCAAGACGACGACGCTGAAGTCGATCATGGGCGTGATCGGCAAGCGCAAGGGCTCGGTCAGCTTCGGCGGCCAGGAGACGATCGGCCTGCCCTCGCGCGCGATCGCGCGGCTCGGCCTCGGCTATGTCCCGGAGGAGCGCGGCATCTACTCGACGCTTTCGGTCGAGGAGAACCTGATGCTGCCGCCGCAGGTGAAGCCGGGAGGGCTCTCGGTCGCGCAGATCTTCGAGCTCTTCCCCAACATCAAGGAGCGGCTGCGCAGCCAGGGCACCAAGCTCTCCGGCGGCGAGCAGCAGATGCTGGCGATCGGCCGGATCCTGCGCACCGGTGCCAACCTGCTCTTGCTCGACGAGCCGACCGAGGGCCTCGCCCCGGTCATCATCGACCAGATCGGCGCGACCATCCGCATGCTGAAGCAGAAGGGCTTCACCATCGTCCTGGTCGAGCAGAACTTCCGTTTCGCCCAGACCGTCGCCGACCGGCACTACATCGTCGAGCAGGGCAAGGTGATCGACATGATCCCGAACGAGGAGCTCGACGCCAATATCGACAAGCTGCACGGCTATCTCGGCGTCTGAACCAGTCCAGAACAAAGACATAAGGTGGAGGAACGGCATGAAGACTACAGCATTGCTTCTCGGGACCGCGCTCGCCGCCCTGGCGGCCGGTGCCGCCCAGGCCCAGACCAGCGTCAAGGTCGGCGTGATGAACGACCGCTCGGGCCTCTACGCCGACCTCTCGGGCGAAGGCTCGGTGATCGCGGCCCGCATGGCCGTCGAGGACTTCAAGGCGGCGGAAAAGGGCATCAAGGTCGAGATCGTCTCGGCCGACCACCAGAACAAGCCGGACGTCGGCTCGACCATCGCCCGGCAGTGGTATGACCAGGACGGCGTTGACGCGATCCTCGACGTGCCCACCTCGTCGGTCGCGCTGGCGGTCAACCAGATCACCAAGGAAAAGAACAAGATCCACATCAATTCGGGCGCGGCCTCCTCGGACCTGACCGGCAAGGCCTGCTCGCCGAACACGATCCACTGGACCTACGACACCTATGCCCTTGCGCAGGGCACTGGCGGCGCGATGGTGAAGGCCGGCGGCGACAGCTGGTTCTTCATGACCGCCGACTACGCCTTCGGCCATGCGCTCGAGCGCGACACCGGCGCGATCGTCACCAAGAATGGCGGCAAGGTCGTCGGCGCGGTGCGCACGCCCTTCCCGGGCACCGACTTCTCCTCCTTCCTGCTGCAGGCCCAGGCCTCGAAGGCCAAGGTCATCGGCCTCGCCAATGCCGGCGGCGACACGATCAACTCGATCAAGCAGGCGGGCGAGTTCGGCATCACCTCGGCCGGGCAGAAGCTCGCCGGGCTCCTGGTCTTCATCACCGACGTGCATGCGCTCGGCCTGCAGACGGCGCAGGGCCTCGTCCTGACCGAGGCGTTCTACTGGGACAACAACGACGGGACCCGCGCCTGGTCGGAGCGCTTCGCCAAGGCCAATGGCGGCAAGAAGCCGTCCATGGTCCAGGCCGGCGTCTATTCGGGCATGCTGCACTATCTCAAGGCGATCGAGGCGACCAAGGGCAAGGACCCGACCGCGGTGATGGCAAAGATGAAGGAAATGCCGACGGACGACCCGCTGTTCGGCAAGGGCTCGGTCCGCGCCGATGGCCGCAAGATGCACGACATGTACCTGTTCGAGGTCAAGAAGCCGTCTGAATCGAAGGCTCCGTGGGACTATTACAAGCAGGTCGCGGTGCTGAAGGCCGACGACGCCTTCAAGCCGCTCTCCGAAAGCGAGTGCCCGCTCGTCAAGAAGTGAGGGGCTGACCACAGCCTCCGCACCATCCGAGGCTCCGGGGCCGCGAGACGGCCCCGGATTCGCTGTTGTCGGGAACGGTAGATCCGCATGTTCGAGTTACTTGGCATTCCGCCGCAAGCCCTGTTCGGCCAGCTTCTGCTGGGCCTGATCAACGGCTCGTTCTACGCCATCCTCAGCCTCGGGCTGGCGGTGATCTTCGGCCTGCTCAACATCATCAACTTCACCCATGGCGCGCAGTACATGATGGGCGCCTTCGTCGCCTGGATGTGCCTGAACTATCTCGGCGTGAACTACTGGGCCGCGCTCCTGCTGGCGCCCGTGATCGTCGGCTTTACCGGCGTCGTCATCGAGCGATTGTTCCTGTCACGGATCGCCCATCTCGACCATCTCTACGGGCTGCTGCTGACCTTCGGCCTCGCGCTGATCATCCAGGGTCTGTTCCGCAACCAGTACGGTTCGTCCGGCCTGCCCTACCAGATTCCCGACGCGCTGCGCGGCGGCTACAATCTCGGCTTCATGTTCCTGCCGACCTATCGCGCCTGGGTGGTCGTCGCCTCGATCGCGGTCTGCCTCGCGACCTGGTTCATGATCGAGAAGACCAAGCTCGGCGCCTATCTGCGCGCCGCCACCGAGAACGCGACGCTGACCCAGGCCTTCGGCATCAACGTGCCGCTGCTGGTGACCCTGACATACGGCTTCGGCGTGGCGCTCGCCGCCTTCGCCGGCGTGCTCGCGGCACCGATCTACTCGGTCAACCCCAACATGGGCGCCGACCTGATCATCGTCGTCTTCGCGGTCGTCGTGATCGGCGGCATGGGCTCGATCATGGGCGCGATCGTCACCGGCTTCTCGCTCGGCCTGGTCGAAGGCCTGACCAAGGTGTTCTATCCGGAAGCCTCCGCCACCGTCATCTTCATCATCATGGTGCTGGTGCTGCTGGTGAAGCCGGCCGGCCTGTTCGGGCGCGCCGCCTGATGCGCGCGCCTCTCGTCATCACGGCCTCGCTGCCGCTTCGTTTCGAAGGAGCCGCTCATGGCTGACGTCCTCCCCGCCGACGGCTCCGTGACGCACGCCGCAGCCGAGCGCGACACGGCGAGCCTGCACCGCAACGTCATGATCGGCATCGCGATCGCGCTGGTGATCGCGCCCTTTGTGGCCTATCCGGTCTTCGTCATGAAGGTGCTGTGCTTTGCGCTGTTCGCGCTCGCCTTCAACCTCCTGCTCGGCTATGGCGGCCTGCTCTCCTTCGGCCATGCCGCCTATTTCGGCATGGCGAGCTATGTCTGCGCCTATGCCGCCAAGCATTGGGGCCTCAACCCGGAATTCGCGATCCTGGTCGGCACCGGCGTCGCCGCGATCCTCGGCCTCGTCTTCGGCTCGCTCGCCATCCGTCGCCAGGGCATCTATTTCGCGATGATCACCCTGGCGCTGGCCCAGATGGTGTTCTTCTTCTCGCTGCAGACGCCGCGCTTCACCGGCGGCGAGGACGGCATCCAGGCCGTGCCGCGCGGCAAGCTCTTCGGCATGATCAACCTCGCCGACGACCGCACCCTGTATTGGGTCGTGGCGCTGATCTTCATGGCCGGGCTGCTCGCCTTCTACCGCATCATCCACTCGCCCTTCGGGCAGGTCTGCAAGGCGATCCGGGACAACGAGCCGCGCGCCATCTCGCTCGGTTATCGCGCCAACCAGTACAAGCTCGCCGTCTTCGTGCTCTCGGCGATGCTGGCCGGGCTCGCCGGCTCGACCAAGGCGATCGTCTTCCAGCTGGCCTCGCTGACCGACGTGCACTGGTCAATGTCGGGCGAAGTGGTGCTGATGACGCTGGTCGGCGGGCTCGGGACCATCTTCGGCCCGATCGTCGGCGCCCTCGTCATCGTCTCGATGCAGAATTTCCTCGCCACGCTCGGCGCCTGGGTCACGGTCATCCAGGGCGTGATCTTCGTGCTCTGCGTGCTGCTCTTCCGCGAGGGCATCCTCGGCGTCATCGCCAAATGGATCAAGAAGCCGCTCTGATCAAACGCTTCAGCGCTCCAGCAGGAACTCTGCCAGCGCCGCCCGATCAGCCTCGCCAAGGCCGACGGGCGGGCTCATCCAGCCGCCCGGCACGACCGAATCGGGATCGCGGAGATAGGCCTTGAGGCGCTCCGCGTCCCAGCGCAGGCCCTTCTCGCGCATTGCATTGAAGGCCGGCGAGTAATCGAAGCCGGCGGCCCCACCGAAAAGCCGGCCGGCGAGCCCGTCGAGGGTCGGGCCGGCCATCGCGACTCTGCCCGGCTCGAGCGCATGGCAGGAGCGGCAGCCCTGGAACAAGAGCTCGCCGCGCCCTGACTCATCGGCCGACGCGCTCGTGCCGCCGGCGAGCGTCAATGCAGTCAGCACGGCAAGGCCCAGCCTCACGCGGGCTTCACGGTCTGGATCCGGACCAGCCGGTTGGTGCCGCTCTCCCCGCCCCAGGCCTCGCCGGAGCGCCCGTCCATCTGCCGGACATTGGCGCCTGCCCGGTCGCTCGGGAAGCTGTGGAAGCCCTCGGTCAGCGGGTCGAAGCGGAGGATGGCGTTGGCGGCGAAATCGGTGAGCCAGACCTTGTCGGCATCGTCGACATAGACCGAATAGGTCCGCGGCTTGTCGCCCGGCAGCTTCCAGCCCTTCCAGCTGCCGCTCTCGGTGTCGTAGGACGAGACTTGGCCGGAGTTCCATTCGCTGACCCAGATCCGGTTCTTCGAATCCGACCAGACCCGGCGCGCGCCCTGCCCTTCGGTCGGCGGGTCGACCACTGTGAAGGCAGCGGTCTCGGTATCGACCCGCGCAATGTAGTTTCCGGCGAGCGAGGCGAACCAGATTTCGCCCGAGGGAGTGCGGGTCATGCCATAGGGACCGGCGCCGCGCGGGGCGTCGAACACCTCCATCTTGCCGGAATTGGGATCGAGCCGGCCGATGATGCCGTTCTGGCCGCTGAACCAGAGAATGCCCTTCTTGTCGAAGACCGGGGTGTTGAGATTGGCGCGCTCGCGGCCCGCCGGCAGCGGAAAGAGCCGGACCTCGTGGCTCTTGTCGTCGACCCGGGCGATGGCGTTCTGGCCGCCCTCGGTGACCCAGGCGGCGCCGTCCGGGCCGCGCACCACGCCATGCGGCGCCGCGCCCTCGCCGAGCGAGATCACCTTGATCTGGCTGGTGCGCGGATCGAAGCGCCCGAGCGTGCCGTTGCGCTGGCCGCAAACCCAGAGCGTACCGTCGCCGGCATCGGTGACGTCGCGCGAGCCCTTGATCCCGGGCACGTCGAAATAGGTGACAATGAAGGGGCTGCCGGGCCGCGGCTGCTCGGTCGCCTGCGCGCGCAGGATCAGGCCGGGAGCAGCAAGGCCGGCAAGACCGACTTTCAGGAACGAACGGCGCAGCATCGGCTTCTCCTTTCGCTGTCGGCAGGCTGGATCATCCAGCCATCGGCCCTTGGCCTAAACCGACAACTTGGTGAAACTTGGCTCGCTGCGCCGCGGTTCCCTTAGAAGTGAGAGACGGATTCACCGATCAGATCGATTCAATCCGATCGGATTCGGCTCTATAGCTGCCGCTGGACCGAAGCCGGCAAGGTCGAGACCCTCGCCATCTCGCCGCCGAGGAATTCCTCGGGCGCCGCGAGATAGTCGCAGGCCATCGCCATGGCATCGACGCCCCAGAAGATCTCGCCGTCGATCAGCAGGCTCGGCACGCCGAAAATCCCCGCCGCGACAGCCTCCTCCGTGTTCTGGCGCAGGCTGTCCTTGACGTTCTGATAGCCGATCGCCTGGACGGCGTCGGGCTGGCCGCCGGCGATCGCCACCAGTCCGAGCACTTGCAGGTCGTTGGCGTCGCGCCCCTCGGCCCAGACCAGGCGGAAGGCTTCCGCCACCGCGTGCTCGTCGCCTTCCAGCGCTGTCAGCAGGCGCAGCATCGCCAGCGGGTTGAACGGGTGGCTCGGCGGAAAGCGGAAGGGGACGCCCATGGCTTCGGCGAGATGCGTGGCGAGACGATAGGTGTGGACGCGCTTGGGCGCGATCTCGGCCGGGCCGAGCTGGCCCCAGGCCTTGAGCACGCCGCCGAAGACGATCGGCTTCAGCTCGACCGGCCGATAGGCGCGGATCTCGTCGAGCTTCGTCAGCGCGAGATGCGCGAAGGGCGAGATGATGTCGAAATACCAGATGGCGGGCTTGGTCACGGGGCTCACTTGATCAGCTTGCTGGCGGCACGGAACTGCGGATGCTCGGCGGTGCGCAGCCATTCGAACACCACCATCTCGGTGGTGACGATCTCGGCGCCATGGCGCTCCATGCGGCGCAGCGCCACCTCCTTGCTCTCGGGCGCGCGCGAACCGACGGCATCCTGGACCACGAAGACGCGGCGCCTGCGGGCCAGCAATGAAAGCACGGTCTGGCCGAAGCAGACATGCGCCTCGCAGCCGCAGAGGATCAGATCCTCGTCGTCGGCCAGCGCCGCGAGAAAAGCCGGCTCGCCGCAGGAATCGAAGCTCATCTTGGCGATCACGGGACCGGCGCCGGCAAGCTCCGCGACGGTCGTTCCCAGCCCCGCCGGGTTCTCCTCGGTCATCAGCACGGGCACGCCGAGCAGCAAGGCGGCATCGACCAGCCGGCGGGCATTGGCAACGAGGCGAGGCCCGTCATGGATCGCCGGCATCAGCCGCGCCTGGAAATCGACGATGACGAGGCGCGAGCGAGCGGCATCCATCAGGCTCATCGACGTCATACCCCGCGCTGGAGCCGGTCCAGCTCCGTTTCGACATGGCGCTCCATCAGCGTACGCGGCGGCGTCCCGAACATCCGGATGCGCCGCGTATGCGCCAGCAGGAGCACGCCGGAAGCATGGGCGAAGGCATCGGCCATGATCAAGTCTGCGAGCTCGGCATTCGCGCCGAGTTCGCGCGCCGCGACGCGGATCGGCGACAGGCTCGCCTCCAGCGCCTCGTTCAGCGCCCGGTCACGCTCGCGGCCGAGGCCGTGCGGACGCATGCCGCCGCGAAACAGGTAGAAGCCGAGATCGAGATCGCGCGGATTGGCGGCGTAGAAGTCGAAGAAGCCGAGCGCAGCCGCGCGAAAGCGCTGAGGCGGCGTCTCCGCGCCCGCGACCGCGGCGTCGACGAAGGCGCTCAAAGCCGCAAGCGACTGGCCGAGCACCTCGGCATAGAGCGCCTCCTTCGAGTCGAAATGGAAATAGAGCGCCGCCGGGGTGTAGCCGGCTTCGGCCGCGATCGCCCGCAAGGAAGCCCCGTCGAGCCCGTCGCGCTCGAAGATCGCCCGCGCCGCGGTCAGGATCAGGCCGCGCTTGAGATCGGTCGCGGCATAACGGCCGCGCTTTCGTCCCGTCGCCTCGCCCCCCACGCTGGAACTCCCTTCCAAAAGACCGCCTGCAAATGACCGCTTGACGAAAATCTAACACCGTTCGATTTTGTCGACAACAACCCGTTGGAGGACGACGCCATGTTGATGGATGCCGCCGGCTACCGCGAATCGCTGCGCGCCTATCACCCCAGGGTCTTCGTCAACGGACAGCGCGTCGAGAGCGTCGCCGACGAACCCTTGCTGGCGCCCGGGATCAACGCTGTCGGCATCACCTACGATCTTGCCCATGACGAAGCACACCGGCCGATCATGACCGCGGTGCAGGCGGGCTCGGGCAAGACCGTCAACCGCATGCTGCATGTCGACGGCTCGTCCAGCGATCTGCTCGCCAAGCTCGAAGCTGTCAGGCTGGTCTGCAAGATCTCCGGCTGCGCCCAGCGCTATCTGACGCATGACGCCTTCGGCGGCATCCTGCAAGCGACGGCGCGGGCCGACGCGAACCACGGCACCGATTACGGCCAGCGCTTCCTCGCCTATCTGCACGATGCGCAGGATCGCGACCTGACGATCGGCGTCGCCATGACGGACGCCAAGGGCGACCGCTCGAAGCGTCCTGGCGCGCAGGCGAACCGCGATGCGTATGTCCACATCAAGGAGCGACGTAAGGACGGCATCGTCATCCGCGGCACCAAGGCGATCGTTACCGGCGCGCCCTATATGCACGAATTCCTGGTGATGCCCTGTCGGACCCATGCGCCGGGCGACGAGGATTTCGCGCTGTGCTGCGCCGTGCCCTGCGATGCGGACGGGGTGACCATCGTCGCCCGCCCAGCAGGCAGGCCGGGCGATCCGGCCGCGAAGTTCTCGGCGAAGTACGGCCAATCGACCGGCGCGGTGATGTTCGACGACGTCTTCGTGCCCTGGGACCGGGTGTTCATGGCCGGCGAGATCGAGGAAGCCGGCTACCTCACCACCAGCTATGCCAGCCATCATCGCCATAGCTGCATCGGGGCGCGGGCCGGCTTCGGCGACCTGCTGATCGGCGCGGGGGCGCTGATGATCGAGGCCAACGGGCTCGACGCCGACCGCCACTCCCATATCCGCGAGCAGATGGTCGAGCTGATCACCATCACCGAAAGCTTTTTCGCCTGCGGCGTTGCGGCCTCGGTCTACTGCCAGAAGGACGCTTCGGGCGTGGCGATGCCGGACGCGGTGTTCTCGAACATCGGCAAGCTGCTGCTCGCAACCAAGATCTATGACATGCACCGCATCGCCCATTACGTCTCGGGCGGACTGATCGTCGCCCTGCCTGGGCCGGACGAAGACCACAATCCCGAGACCGCCGGCTCGCTCGCCGCCGTGCTGACCGGGCGTCCCGACGTGCCCTATGAACAGCGCGCCGAGGTGGCGCGCTTCATCGAGGACCTGACCGTCTCCAAGGAGGCCGGCTGGTATTCGGTGATCTCGCTGCATGGAGGCGGCTCGCCCGAGGCGATGAAGCGCGAGATCTGGCGCAACTATCCCGTCATGGAAAAGGTCGAGCTGGTCGAGAGCCTGCTCGACCGCGGCGTCCTCGCCGACGGCTCGCGTGTCTCGAAGCAGCCCGGGCGCTGCTGCGTCACCGGCTGCGAGGTGCCGGAACGCATGACCACGCAGGAGGCGGCGGAATGAACATTCACACCAGCGCCACCCACCAGGTCCTCAACCAGGCCCGCCCGGCGACCGGCTGGAACGCCTTTTCCGGGGACGCCGTGCTGCAGGGCGTCGTCGCACGGCTCGCGCCCTGGGCCGCCGGGAAAGCACGTGCGCTCGGCGCGCTCGCCGGCGATAGCGAGGTGCAGGAGTTGGCGCGGCTCGCCAATCGTTATGGGCCCGAACTGAAGACGCATGACCGGTTCGGCAACCGCACCGACTGGATCGAGTTCCATCCTGCCTGGCACGAGCTGATGGGCCTCGCCTTCGCCCATGAGGTGCCCTCGCTCGCCTGGACGACGAAGGAGCCGAACGGCCACGCGGCCAGGGCGGTGATGTCTTATCTCTGGAACCAGGTCGAGCACGGCGTCGGCTGCCCGACCGGCATGACCTACGCGGCCTATCCCGGCCTCTCCCAGTCCGAATTTTCGCTCTGGCGCGAGAAAATCACCTCGGGCCGCTACGACAAGCGCCCGCTGCCGGTGGCCCAGAAGACCGGGGCCAGCATCGGCTATGCGATGACAGAAAAGCAGGGCGGCTCGGATCTGCGCCAAACCCAGACGACGGCGCGTTTCCTCGAGGATACGCCGGAAGGCCGGGTCTACCTGATCACCGGGCACAAATGGTTCTTCTCGGTGCCGCAATCGGACGGGTTCTTTACCCTGGCGCAGACCGAGAGCGGCGTCTCCTGCCTGTTCTGCCCGGGTTTCCTGCCCGATGGCAGCCGCAACCGGCTGCAAATCCAGCGCCTGAAGGACAAGGCCGGCAACCGCTCCAACGCCTCCTCCGAGGTCGAGTTCCGCGAGTGCCTGGGCTGGCTGGTCGGCGCGGAGGGCGCCGGCATCAAGGAGATCCTCTCCCACGCCCATCTCACCCGGCTCGACTTCGCCGTCGGCTCGGCCGGACTGATGCGGCAGGCGCTGACGCTGGCGCTGAACCACACCCAGTCGCGCCGGGGTTTCGGCTCCTCGCTCGCCGAGCAGCCGATGATGACCAACATCCTCGCCGATCTCGCGATCGACTCGGAAGCCTCGACGCTGATGGCCTTCCGGATCGCCGCCGCGACGGACGCGATGGAAAGCTCCGAGCAGGAGCGCCACCTCGCCCGGGTCTCGACGCCGCTGGCCAAGTTCTGGAACTGCAAGCGCGCCGCCGCCTTCGTCGTCGAAGCCCTGGAATGCCATGGCGGCAACGGCTTCATCGAGGAGAACCCGATGGCGCGGCTCTATCGCGAGGCGCCGTTGAACGCGATCTGGGAGGGCACCTCGAACATGATGTGCATGGACGTGCTGCGCTCCTTCAACCGCGACCCGCGCACGAAGGAGGCCTTCATGGCAGAGGTCGACAGCGCGCGCGGCGCCAATCGTGCCCTCGACCGTTGGCTCGACCGGCTCGGCACGGAAGTCGCCAAGCCGCGCAATGATGACGGCCATGGCCGGCGGCTCGCCAATCTGATGGCCTATGCGCTGCAGGCCTCGGAGCTGCGCAAGCATGCCGACGAGGCGGTGTTCGAAACCTTCTGCCGCTCGCGGCTCGATGCCGACTGGGGCTATGTCTTCGGTACGCTGGAGCCCTCGCCGGAACTGGCGGGCATCGTGCGGCGGGCGACCGTGGCGCAGGGCTGAGCCAGTCGTCATTGCGAGCGAAGCGAAGCAATCCAGGAGGGCTTTGCGCGCCCTGGATTGCTTCGTCGGTCCGCTCCTCGCAATGACAGCACTGGCGGCCACTGCTCTGCGAAATCACGCGCCCCAAGTCCGTTCTCCTGAAGAGGCGGACACCCTGCCAACCCTATGCGCGCGTTCCGTGGCGCGCCGCCTCAGGCGGCGCAGCAGGCGTGGGCCCGTGCCGGCTCCTCGTACTCGTCATGGCGCTTGACGAAGCTGAGCGTCGACGTCTCGTTGCGGCCCTTGGGCGCGCGGTCGAGGATCATCAACGTCGAAAGCAGTTCCTCGCCGCCGCGGGCATAGGAGGAGTAGGTGTGGAAGACCCGCCCCTGCTCGTCGCGACTGAAGGCGCTCATGCCCGGTAGCTCATCGAAAGCCTGCTCCGACGGCGTCTGCGTGAAATTGTATTCGACCTTGCCGCTCGCCAGCTCCTCCTTGGTGAAGGAGACGTGGAAATCGGCATTGAAGTCGCTGCCGAAGGATGAGACCCAGGGGAAATTCCAGCCCATCCGCTTCCTGTAGGCCTCGATCTTGGCGAGCGGCGCCCGCGACACCACGACCAGCGTGACGTCATGGTTGTTGAGATGCGGCAAGGTCCCGTCGAAATGATCGGCCATGAAGGAACAACCCGGGCAGCCCGCCTCCCAGTCCGGCCCGAACATGAAATGGTAGATCATGAGCTGGCTGCGGCCGTCGAAGAGCTCCGCGAGGCTGCGCCGTCCGGAAGGCGTGTCGAAGACGTAGTCCTTCTCGACCTCGACCCAGGGCAGAGCCAGGCGCTCGGCATTGATCGCATCGCGCAGCCGGGTGAACTCCTTCTCACGCTTCAGAAGCGCGCGGCGGGCTTCAAGCCACTCGGCCTTAGAGGCAAGCTGATGATGCTGCATGGTTTTCTCCCTTCAGCGCTGCGCCCCTGTTCTTGACTTTAATAGTTGATATCAACATAATTGAGCCATGTCAAAATCAGCCCTCATGCCAGCGGAATCGCCGGTCCCCTTCGCGACCACGCTGCATGTGCGCGACCACTGCCTTTGCCTGCACCTGCAGCGCGCCGCCCGCGCACTGGCCCGGCTGTTCGACGAGGCGCTGCGGCCTCTGGGATTGACCAACCAGCAGTTCTCGCTGCTGATGTCCCTCAACCGGCCGGAACCGCCGAGCATCGCACCGGTGGCGAAGCTGCTCGGCATGGACCGCACGACCCTGACCGCAGCGCTGAAGCCGCTCGAGCGGCGCGGCCTCGTCTCCGTCTCTCCCGGCGATAAGGACCGCCGCAGCCGGCTGCTGGCAATTACGCCGGAGGGAATTGCGCTGCTGGCAGAGGCCGTGCCGATCTGGCGAAGCACACATGACGCGGTCGACGAGCGCCTGGGCGAAGCCGAGCCGGAACGGCTCAGGCAGACGCTGCGCGCCCTGTCATGACCACGCCATTCCCGCCCTGCTCCATGCCCGCGCAAGGACGCCCTCCAAGGAGAACGCGATGCCTCAGATGATCTTCGTCAACCTGCCAGTGAAGGACCTCGCCAAGTCGATGGACTTCTTCAAGGCGCTCGGCTTCTCCTTCAACCCGCAGTTCTCCGACGAGACCGGCGCCTGCATGGTGATCAGCGACACCATCTTCGCGATGCTGCTGACCCATGAGAAATTCGCCGGCTTCTCGCCTAAGCCGATCGCCGATACGCAGAAGACGACCGAGGTGCTGATCGCGCTCTCCCGCGACGATCGCGCGGCGGTCGACGCCATCGTCACGGCCGCCCTCGCGGCCGGCGGCAGCACCTTCAGCGAGCCCCAGGATCACGGCTTCATGTATGGCCGCGCCTTCCGCGATCTCGACGGCCATGTCTGGGAGGCGTTCTGAATGGACCCGGCGGCGGCAACGGCCCAGTAGAGCTCCGATGGAGGCCGCCGGCGTCAGCCCTGTGCGGCCAGAGCCGGCGCGCCGGCGCGCTGCGCTGCCATATGGTCGTCGAGCGCCTGACGCTGCTCGGCCGAGAGACGCAGGCCGAGCTTGCTGCGCCGGAACAGCACGTCCTCGGCGGTCACCGCCCATTCCTGCGCCATCAGCCAGCCAACCTCGCGCTCCGTCAGGTCGGCGCCGAAATTCCGGCCGAGATCGGCCATCGACGCCGCGCCTTCCAGCAGACGCTCGGCGCGGGTGCCATAGGCACGCGCCAGGCGGCGTGCCAGCGCCCGGTCGAGCCAGGGCCGCGCCGTGCAGATCCGCTCGACCAGCGCCCCGAAACCCTGGACCGGGAAATCGCCGCCGGGAAGCGGCGCCCCGGCCGTCCAGGGCGCGGCGCGAAGCGCCGGCACGGCGGCTGCGAGCTTCTCGACCGCGGCCTCGGCAAGGCGGCGCGAGGTCGTGATCTTGCCGCCGAAGACCGAGAGCAGCGGCGCCGAGCCGGCCGGCTCGTCGAGCTTCAGCACATAATCGCGCGTCGCCTCCTGGGCCTTGCTGGCGCCGTCATCGTAGAGCGGCCGCACCCCGGAATAGGTCCAGACCACGTCCTCGCGCCGGATCTGCTTGCGGAAGTACTCGCTGGCCGCGGAGCAGAGATAGGCGATCTCCTCCTCGCTGGCCGCGACCTTGGCCGGATCGGCGCGATAATCCCTGTCGGTGGTGCCGATCAGCGTGAGATCGCCCTCATAGGGGATCGCGAAGATGATGCGACCATCGGCATTCTGGAAGATGTAGCAGCGGTCATGCTCGAACAGGCGTGGCACGACGATGTGGCTGCCCTGGACCAGCCTGACGGCGGCCGGCTGCTCGCTTGGGGCGATGCCGTTCAGCACCTCGGCCACCCAGGGCCCGGCGGCATTGACCAGGGTCCGGGCCGCCGTCTGCGCCCTGCTGCCATCGGCAGCCTCGGTTTCGACCAGCCAGTGATCGCCCTGGCGACGCGCGCCGACCACCTTGGTCTGTGTCACGATCTGCGCGCCGCGCTCGGCCGCATCGCGGGCGTTGAGCACGACGAGCCGCGCATCGTCGACCCAGCAATCGGAATACTCGAAGCCGCGGCTGAAGCGCGGCTGCAGCGGTTCGCCTGTCTCGTCGCGGCGCAGGTCGAGCGAGCGCGTCGCCGGCAGGAGCTTTCGTCCGCCGAGATGGTCGTAGAGGAAGAGGCCGAGCCGCAGCAGCCACCAGGGTCGTAGGCCTTCGTGATGCGGCAGGACGAAGCGCAGCGGGCGCACGATATGCGGGGCGGCACGCCAGATCACCTCGCGCTCGGTGAGCGCTTCGCGCACCAGCCGGAACTCGTAATGCTCGAGATAGCGCAGGCCGCCATGGATCAGCTTGGTCGAGGCCGAAGAGGTGGCGCCGGCAAGGTCACCCTGCTCGAACAGGATGACGGAGGCGCCGCGGCCGGCGGCATCGCGGGCGATCCCGCAACCATTCACGCCACCGCCGATGATGGCGACATCGAAGACCGGAGCCGACACGATTACCCTCCCGGCAGGGAGCATCGGACGCCGCCTGCAACGGGATAGATAATGCGCGCTTTGCTTGCGTGCAATGCAAAAGCGAAATCAAAAACGAAACCTCAACCCTGTTTCTAGAAGCTCTCCCGCATGAAGCGCCTTCCAACAAAATTCCAAGGCCATTCCGGCTGGAGCGAAGCGGAATGCCGGAATTCTTAGCAGGGCTACGGCGCTCCATGATGGATTCCGCAGCTGCGCCGCTGCGCGGCTTGTCCGGAATGACGACTGGTCAGCGCGAAGCTTGCTTCAGGAAGAGCCTTTCGCAGCCGTTTCGACCAGCTCGACCCCCTCGCTGCGGCAGAGCTCGCGCAGCGGCTCGGCCTCCAGACGGTCGGTGACGAACACGTCGACATCGCGCAGATGGGCGATGCGGACGGGCGCGGAGCGCTCGAACTTGGTGCTGTCAGCGACGAGCAGGCATTGCCGGGCGTTCTCGATGATCGCCTGCGAAACCCTGACCTCGCGATAGTCGAAATCGAGCAGCGCGCCCTCCTCGTCGATGGCCGAGGTGCCGATCACGGCATAGTCGACCTTGAACTGGCGGATCAGGTCGATCGCGGCCGCACCGATGACCCCGCCATCCGAACGCCGCACCGGGCCGCCCGCAACGATCACCTCGATGCGCGGGTGCGGATAGAGCAGCGTTGCGACATGCAGGTTGTTGGTGATCACCAGCAAGCCTTGATGGTCGGTCAGCGCGCGGGCGACCTCCTCCGTGGTGGTGCCGATGTTGATGAAGAGCGAGGCGTCGTTGGGGATCAGCGCCGCGGCGGCACGGCCGATCGCCGCCTTCTCCTCGCCGGCGATGAAGCGGCGCGCCTCATAGGCGAGGTTCTCGACGCTGGAGGCGACGACCGCGCCGCCATGGACGCGCGACATCACGCGCTGCTCGCAGAGCTGGTTGAGGTCCTTGCGGATGGTCTGGACGCTGACCTCGTAGCGCGCCGCCAGTTCCTCGACGCTGACCCGGCCCTGGCTGCGCGCCAGCGTCACGATCTCGCGCTGGCGCGGCGTCAGGCTTTCCATGGGCGAGGCTCCTTCGGGATCGCGCCAAGCTGACGGGACCGGGGGCTCGCGTCAATCGCCGCCCCGCCGACGACGAGGCGGGAAAACCTGTCAAAAGACATGCTGGTTTGACAAGCAATGCTGTAGCGGTCGAACTGGACGAGAACAGCCCCAGCGATCGAAAGCGCGCACGTGCCGACACAGGTAGACAAGGATGCGCGCCTCATGCGCGCGGTGCTCGCGGCGTCGGATGACTGCATCAAGGTGCTCGATCTCGAGGGCAGGCTCACCTTCATGAGCGAAGGCGGCCAGCGCGTCATGGAGGTCACGGACTTCGAGGCGATCCGTGGCTGCGCCTGGCCGGATTTCTGGGACAATGCCGGCTCTGAGGAAGCCAGGGCCGCGATTGGCGCGGCGCGCGACGGCAAGAGCTATCGCTTCCAGGGCCCGGCCAACACCGCCGCCGGCAATCCCCGCTACTGGGACGTGCAGGTCTCGCCGATCATCGGGCCGGACGGCCGGACGGAGGCCATTCTCTCGGTCTCTCGCGACATCACCGAACTCAGGGCCAGCGAAGAGCGCTATCGCATGCTCGCCGGCGAGCTCAACCACCGCATCAAGAACCTGCTCGCCATGGTGCAGGGCATCGTCAACCAGACCTTGCGCCAGCGCGAGGAGCCAATCGAGACCGCCAAGCCCCGCCTGCTCGACCGTCTGCAGGCGCTTGGCGCGGCGCAGGACCTGCTGCTGTCGGCGAGCCGGCACGGCGCCGACCTGAAGCAACTGGTCGAGGTCGTGCTGGCCCCCCATCGCTTCGGCGCCCGCATCGCGATCGCAGGGCCGGCCGTCGCGCTGTCGCCGAAATGCGCCCTGGCCATGGCGCTGGCCACCCATGAGCTCGGAACCAACGCCATCAAGTATGGCGCGCTGTCCCATGAGGCCGGCCGCGTCGAAGTTATCTGGCAGATCGAGGCCGGGGAGATGCTGTTTCGCTGGCAGGAGAGCGGCGGCCCGCTGGTGACGCCGCCGACCCGGCGCGGCTTTGGTTCGCAGATGATCGAGAAGGCGCTCGGCAGCTATCTCGGCGGCACGGCCCAGACCGACTATGCGGCCGAAGGCATCATCCTATCCCTGCGGGCGCCGCTGTCGGGCTTGGCCGAAACCTAGCTTCGTCACGATCCGCCGCGAGCCCGTGCAGCCCCGCCGGAAAATCGCTATCCTCGGCCTGCCGGGAGCGGACCCGGATGGAGCTGACGAAGCAGGATGACGGGACGGCGGCGGCGCAGCATCATTCTCCTCTCGGGCATCGCCGTGCTCGGGCTCGTCTGCGTCCTCTATTCGTTGCTGCAGCGCCGTCAGGCCGCGGCGGAACTCGCCAGCGCGGGCCAGACGCTGCATCGCCTGATCTCGCAGCGGGCCGACCAGCACGACGCGCATCTGACCAGCCTCTCCGCTCTGGTCCAGGCCGCCGACCCCGCGCAGATCGCGACGGTCGAGCAGGTCGCCGCCAGCATTACGCGCTTCTACCCGCGCATCATCGGGATCGACGTGATCGATCTCGCCACCACGCCGCCGGCTTCCCTGCTCGACGCCAGCGACCCGGCCATCGTCGCAGCCGAGGCGGCGCAGGCCTCCGGCGCGACGGTGCGGACTCGCGCCATCGAGGACGGGTCGAAGCTGCTCCTCGTCAAGCGCGCCCTGACCGATGGTGTCGGACACTATGCAATCGCGCTGATCGTCGACATCGCTAGGCTGTCGGCCAGCGACATCGCCTTGCCGGAGGGTGCGACGGCGACTCTGCGGCTCGCCAGCGAGCCGCCTCCGGCCGGGAACAAGGCCAGCGCGTTCAGCGCCGAAATCGCCAGCCGCACCCAGCCCTTGCGCCTCGACCTCGCCTCGACCGCACCGCGCTGGCCGGTTCCGCCTTTGGGTTTCCTGCTGCTCGCAGCGCTGCTCACAGCGCTCGGCGGAGCGCTGATCGAAAGATTGCTCGACGCCCGGTCCAAGGCCAATGACGCGGCGCGCAAGGCCGCCCTGGCCACCCAGGATGCAAGGCTCGCCCACGCCGGGCGCGTCAACGCCATGGGCGAGCTCGCCTCGGGCATCGCCCATGAGCTGACGCAGCCGCTGACCGCGATCCTCAGCCATGCCCAGGCCGGCCAGCGCCTCGTACAACGTCCCGGCATGGAGCCCGCCACGCTCGCGCCCGCCCTCGACGCGATTGCGCGCAACGCCAAGCGGGCCGGCGAAATCCTCGGCCGGCTCAGGGCCTGGATCAGCAAGTCCGAGCCCGATCTCGAAATCGTCGATCTCGCCGAACTCGCTCGCGAGGTTGCCCATCTGCTGACGACCGGAGCCTTGCCGGCAGGCACCGCGCTCAAGGTCGAGAGCGATGGCAGCCGACCACTGGTCCGAGCCGACCGGGTCCAGCTCGAACAGGTCGTCTTCAATCTCGGCCGCAACGCGCTCGACGCGGTCGCGGAGGCCAAGGGCGAGCGGATCGTTACGATTGCCGTGGCGACGCAAGGAGCACAGGCCGTGCTCAGCGTCGCCGACACCGGCCCCGGTCTCTCGTCCGAGGCGGAGGCGCGGCTTTTCGAACCCTTCTTCACCACCAAGCCGGAAGGGCTCGGGCTCGGCCTTGCGCTCTGCAACCGGCTGATCGAGCGCTTCGGCGGCACGCTTGAGGGCAGGAACGCCGCCACCGGCGGCGCCGTGTTCAGCTTCCACCTGCCTTTGGCGGCCGAAGCGATCCGCCGCGAGGCCGCCGAATGAGCCTGCGCCTCGTCCACCTGATCGACGATGACTGGGAGGTGCGGGAGGCGCTCAGCTTCCTGCTGCGCACCGTAGGCCTCGAGGTCAGGGGCTATCAGGATGGCCTCGCCTTCCTGGACGCGCTGCCCGGGCTGCCGCCCGGCTGCATCGTCACCGATATCCGGATGCCGCGCCTGACCGGGCTGAAGCTGCAGGAGCGCCTGGCGGCGAGCCGCTGCCGCTGGCCGGTGATCGTGATCACCGGCCATGGCGATGTCGAGGCCTGTCGCGCCGCCTTCCGCAACGGCGCCGCCGATTTCCTGACCAAGCCGATCGACGAGCAGGTGCTGATCGACACGGTCCAGGCTGCGCTCGCCCGGCTGGAGGCGATGCTCGCGTCGGAAGCGGATGCCTCGTCCTCGCGGCAGCGGCTGGAGCGGCTCTCGGAGCGCGAACGGGAAATCCTCGCCCTGATCGCCGAGGGCCATTCGAGCAAGGAGGCAGCGCGCCTGCTCGGCATCTCGCCGCGGACCGTCGACACGCATCGCGCCCACCTCGCCGAGAAGCTCGAAACCAGCTCGCTCGCGGAGATGGTGCGGCTGCACCTGCAAGGCGCCGATCGGTAGAACTACCGATACCGCGCGTCGATCACCCGGATGCACGCGGCCGGGCGGCTTCGCCATTCTCCCCTCACGCCGCCACCCTCGGTGGCCGTCAGAGGAGTTCGCCATGTCCTTCGCCCGTCTCGTCCTGATTTCCGCCGCCGTCGCCCTGCCGGCCCTCGCCCAGGCGCAGGTGCCGCAGGAGCGCGTCCTGCCCTCCACCCTCGCCGTCGAGCTCGCCCAGGCGACAGTCGCGGCCTGCGCCGCCAAGAACTTCAATGTCACCGCGACCGTGGTCGATCGCCAGGGCGTCGTGCGCGCCATGGTCCGCGCCGACCGCGCCGGCCCGCATACCCTCGAAGCCAGCCGCGCCAAGGCCTTCACCTCGGCCTCGGCCCGCTCGAACACCGGCGCGATGGCGGAAGCCGCCGCCAACAATGCCGGCGCGCGCAATCTCGTGCACATCCCGGGCTTCCTGCTGCTCGGCGGCGGCGTGCCGGTCAAGGTCGGCGACGATGTCGTCGGCGCGGTCGGTGTCGGTGGCGCGCCGGGCGGTCATCTCGACGAGGAATGCGCCAATGCCGGCCTCCAGGCGATCGCGGCCAAGCTGAAGTGAGCCGACGAACCGGTGCCTGATCCGGCCGCGCCACCGCCCATCGCGGCGGCGCGGCCGAGCTTTGTCAGCGCCCCGGCTCGAAGGCGGCGCAACGCCGGATCGCCCGCCTCATTTCGACCAGAGTCGCAGCGGGATCTTGCCGTTCTTCCCGCAATCGGCGAAGGCGACCCCGTCCTCGTTGAGCACGCCGCTGGCTTCGCAGCTGTCCTCGCCGACGGTCAGCTTCGCGAGATAGCGCGCGCCAGTGCGGCTCAAGCGCAGCGTACCGGTCTTCTCGGACACTTCTCCCGGCCCGCAGATGGCGAGGTGCTTCAGCTGCACCGGCCCGGCGAATTCGCGCTTGCGCCAGAGGCCCGGGACCGTGCCCTCTGTCAGCCTCGCGGAGACCGCCCACTCTCCGGCAAAGCCATAGCGGCCTTCGAGCTCGAGCCCGAAGGCCGGCGCCGCGCCGAGCAGCACGACTATCGGCAGCAACACCGCCCGCATCGCAGCCCCCCTCCCCGGCGCCGTACCGCGCCTGCCGATATTGTGCATTGCCTGAAGGCCTCCGCAACGGCAGCGTGATCGCAACGCCGATCGGCCCTGCGCGCCCGCGCATGGCGCATGGCCTGACAGCGCATTAAGGTCCGCCATTCCCAATTCACAGGACGGGCGCAGTGCCGATGGACAAGCGGGTCGAGACCGAGGCGCCGGCGGCTGCGCTCAGCCATGCCGATATCCGCTCGATCCTGATCGGCATCATGCTCGCAATGTTCCTGGCGGCGCTCGACCAGACCATCGTCGCGACCGCAATGCCGACGATCGGGCGCGAACTGGGCGACGTCACCCACCTGCCCTGGGTGGTGACCTCCTATCTGCTGGCCTCGACGGCGGTGACCCCACTCTACGGCAAGCTCGCCGACATCCATGGCCGGCGGGTGACGCTGCTCGGCGGCATCGTGATCTTCATCGTCGGCTCCGTCGCCTGCGCGCTCTCCTCCTCGATCTGGCTGCTGGTGGTGTCCCGCTTCATCCAGGGCCTCGGCGGCGGCGGGCTGATCGCGCTGGCCCAGACGATCATCGGCGACATGGTGCCGCCGAAGGAACGCGGGAAATATCAGGTCTACATCGCCAGCGTGTTCTTCTCCTCCTCGCTGCTCGGGCCGGTGCTCGGCGGCGTAATCTCGGAGGCGCTGCACTGGTCGGTGATCTTCTGGATCAACCTGCCGCTCGGGCTTGCCGCCTACTGGATGACCGACAAGGCGCTGCGCCGGCTGCCGCGCCATGAGCGACCGCACCAGCTCGACGTGCTCGGCGCCCTGCTGATGACCAGCGCGACCATGACCCTGCTGCTCGCCTTGTCCTGGGGTGGCGTCGTCTACGCATGGTTCTCGGCGCCGATCCTCGGGCTGGTGCTGCTCTCGCTCGGGCTCTGGCTCTGCTTCGCCTGGCGGCTGCGGGTCGCGGCCGAGCCGCTGATCCCGCTCGCCATCCTCGCCAATCCGGTGGTGCGCGACGGCACCATCGCCGCCGGCTTCGGCATGGGGACCTTCATCGGGCTGACGATCTATCTGCCGCTCTATTTCGAGACCGTCGCCGGCCTGTCCGCCGCCCATTCCGGGCTCGGGCTGATCCCGCTGACCTGCGGCACGGTCATCGGCGCGACCGCATCCGGCCGGGCGATGACCAAGCTGACGCACTACAAGCGCGTACCACTGGCGGGCCTTGTCGTGGCGCTCATCGGCACGGCGGTGCTGGCCATCTTCTCCGGTCGCCTGCCGCTCGTGCCTTTCGGCGCCGTGCTCGCGGTGATCAGCCTCGGCTTCGGCACGCTGCTGCCGGTCGCGACCGTCGCGATCCAGAACGCCGTCGCGATGCACCAGCTCGGCACTGCGACGGCAACCGCCAATTTCTTCCGGCAGATCGGCGGAGCGCTGATCGTCGCCGTGTTCGGCGCGATCGTGCTCGGCGGCATGGGCGCGAGCGGCGCCGGGCTCTCGGCCGAGACGCTCAAGGCCGGCGCGGTCGACCGGGAGATCATGGTCCGGCTGTTCACCTATGTCTTCGCCGCGACCTTCGTCGGCTTCGCGCTCTCGCTGCTGTTCCTCGCGCGGATGAAGGAGCTGCCGCTGCGCGGCGCGGCGAAGGAGGCTGCCAAGGAATTGACGACCGAGTAAGCGCGGATTCCCGGCGCCAAGCAGAGGTGGCGAGCCCTACCTGCCTTGATTTGAATCATGGCTTTCGCCGCAAGCCTGTCACAAGCTATCGTCAGCTTGGCATTCCCGCCTTACCAGGAGTTCCCCCATGTCTGATCTCGTCGTCATCGTCTATCCGACCGAGGCCAAGGCCGAGGAAATGCGCCAGAAGCTCTTCGGGCTGCAGAAGGAATACCTGATCCAGATCAGCGACGCGGCGATCGCCGTGATGCATGAAGGCGGCAAGATCAAGCTCAACCAGCTGCTCAACACCACGGCGCTCGGTGCCGCATCCGGCGGCTTCTGGGGCCTGCTGATCGGTGCGATCTTCCTGATGCCGGTGTTCGGCGCGGCGATCGGTGCCGCCTCGGGCGCGCTCGGCGGCGCTCTCTCCGATTACGGCGTCAACGACAACTTCATGAAGGAACTCTCGGGGAGCCTGCAGCCCGGCAATGCGGCGCTGTTCGTGCTGATCCAGAAGATGACCGGCGACAAGGTGCTCGAAGCGATCAAGGGTACCGGCGGCGTCGTGCTGAAGACTTCGCTCGACCATACCCGCGAGCAGGCCCTGCGCGATGCGCTCGCCGCCTCCCCGGCCGCCCAGCCGCTGCCGACCGGCCCCGGCCCTGAGGCGACCACGAACCCTGCCCCGGCCGCCTGAGGCACTCGCTCGTCCTCGGACAAGCTGAAGAACCCGTCATTCCGGAGAGCCGCGCAGCGGCGCAGATCTGGAATGACGGCGTTTCGCGTTGCGCGACCGTTACACCTCGACTCCGCCTGGAGTCTCGCCCCCGGTGAGGGCGATCGTCCGCCCCGGCCGAGGGCGACGAGGACGAGAAGGCCCGCACGCGGAGCGCTGCGGACCCTCTCGGATCTTCCGTCCGGTGCGGTCAGTCCCGCAGCAGGTCGTTGATGCCGGTCTTCGACCGGGTCTGGGCATCGACCGTCTTGACGATCACCGCGCAGTAGAGCGAGGGGCCGGGCGTGCCGTCATTCATCGGCTTGCCCGGCAGCGAGCCGGAGACCACCACCGAATAGGGCGGCACCTTGCCGATATGGACCTGGCCGGTCGCGCGGTCGACGATCTTGGTCGAGGCCGAGATGAAGACGCCCATCGAGAGCACCGAGCCTTCGCCGACGACGACGCCCTCGACCACCTCGGAACGGGCGCCGATGAAGCAGTTATCCTCGATGATCGTCGGGTTGGCCTGCAGCGGCTCGAGCACGCCACCGATGCCGACGCCGCCCGAGAGGTGGACGTTCTTGCCGATCTGGGCGCAGGAGCCGACCGTCGCCCAGGTGTCGACCATGGTGCCGGAATCGACATAGGCGCCGATATTGACGAAGGACGGCATCAGGATGACGTTCGGCGCCAGGAAGGAGCCCTTGCGCGCCGCGGCCGGCGGCACGACGCGGAAGCCGGCGGCCCGGAAGCGGTTCTCGCCCCAGCCCTCGAACTTCGACGGCACCTTGTCCCAGAACACGCCCTCGCCCGGGCCGTTCGCAATGATCTGGTTGTCGGTCAGGCGGAAGGAGAGCAGCACCGCCTTCTTCAGCCACTGATGCGTGACCCATTCGCCGTCGATCTTCTCGGCGACGCGGGCCTGGCCGGCATCGAGCATCTCGATTGCCTGATCGACGGCCTCGCGCACGGCGCCTTTGGTCGAGATGCCGATCTCGGCCCGGTTCTCCCAGGCGGCATCGATGGTGGCGGCGAGATCGGTCAGCGACATGAGACAGCTCCGGCAGTCATGAGGTCGCCCGGAGCGATGGCCGATGCGGGGGGCAACGTCAAGGCTGGGGAACGCCGGCCGGCGAGACGTGTTATGATGGAGAGGCTTGCCACGCGGAAAAACCCGATGAAACGGATCGCCCTGACCCTCGTCCTGATGCTCGCCTTCACCGGAGCGAGCCTCGCCCAGGGCCGACCGTCGACGCTGTCACGCAGTTGCGCCGCGAACCAGCAGACCGTGCGCGCCAATGGCGCGATCGTGCTCGGCACCGGCGGCTATACCTATGACCGTTTCGTCGCCCATCGCGGCTTCTGCCAGTTCGACGAATATGCCGATCCGGCCTGGGTGCCGGCACGCGACACCCCGCAATGCTTCATCGGCTATCGCTGCAAGAGCGGCCCGTTCTGGGACGATTGACCCACCGCGAAATGAGTACCCCGGGCTGGCCTTCGACCAATGCCCCGCCTATGCGGGACAATTGACTGAATCGCCGCCTTTATACCCGGACTCATCATGCGCCTCTGGATCAGAAACCCGCTCGCCATTCTCGCTGAAAACGCCGGCGGCGGGGTGGTGATCGAGGACGGCGTCATCGTCGAGCTGGTCACGCTTGGCGGCTTCCCCTCGCTGCCGGTGACCGAGAGCTTCGATGCCTCGGACCATGTCGTGCTGCCGGGGCTCGTCAACACCCATCACCATTTCTACCAGACGCTGACGCGCGCCCATCCGGCGGCGGTCGACCGCGAACTCTTTCCCTGGCTCAAGGCGCTCTATCCGCTCTGGGCGCGGCTGCGGCCGGAGGATCTGCGCATCGCTGTGCGGGCGGCGCTGGTCGAGCTGCTCCTGTCCGGCTGCACGACCGCGGCCGACCACCACTATCTCTACCCCGAAGGCCTGGAGAACGCCGTTGACATCGCGGTAGAGGAAGCCCGCGCGCTCGGCATCCGCGTCACCATCTCGCGCGGCTCGATGAACCTGTCGCAGAAGGATGGCGGTCTGCCGCCGGACGAGGTCGTCCAGGACGAGGAGACGATCCTCGTCGACAGCGAGCGGGTGCTGAAACTGTTCCACGACCCTTCTCCCGGCAGCATGGTCCAGATCGCACTCGCGCCCTGCTCGCCCTTCTCGGTAACGCCGTCGCTAATGGCGAAATCGGCAGAGCTCGCGGCGCGCTTCGATGCGCCGCTGCACACCCATCTCGCCGAGACCGAGGATGAGGACGCCTATTGCCAGGACGTTTACGGCAAGCGGCCGCTCGACCTGCTCGAGGAAGCCGGCTGGATGCGGCCGAAGACCTGGCTGGCGCACGGCATCCACTTTTCCTGCGAGGAATGCGAGCGGCTGGGCAAGGCCGGCGTCGGCGTCTGCCATTGCCCGACCTCGAACGGGGTGCTCGCCTCCGGCTTCTGCAAGACCCGCGAGCTCGAGGCGGCCGGCGCTCCGCTCGGCCTCGGCGTCGACGGCTCGGCCTCCAATGACGGCTCAAACCTGATGGAAGAGCTGCGCCACGCGCTGCTGCTCAACCGGCTGCACTACAAGAGCGCCAGCGCGGTGACGGCGCGCGACACGATACGCTGGGCGACGGAAGGCTCGGCGCGCTGCCTCGGCCGCGAGGATATCGGCAAGATCGCGCCGGGGCTGCAGGGCGACCTCGCGCTCTACAAGCTCGATGAGCTGCGCTTCTCCGGCGCGCATGACCCGATCGCGGCGCTGGTGCTGTGCGGCGCCAGCCGGGCCGACCGGGTGCTGGTCGGCGGACGCTGGCGGGTGATCGACGGCGAAATTCCGGGGCTCGACCTCACCGGCCTGCGCCGGTCGCACGGGCTCGCGTCGCGCCGCTACGCCTGAGCCCCTGCAGCGTCATCCCGGACAAGCCGCGAAGCGGCGCTGATCCGGGATCCATGCCTAAACCGTTCCGGAATGGATCCCGGGCCTCCCTTCGGTCGCCCGGGATGACTCAGAGCTATTTCGAAACAGGAAGCGAAGGGAGTTCCGCACGTGTCAGCGGCCCCAGAAAGCCGGTCAGGTCGTCGGTGACGAAATGCACATGGCCGGCCTCGACCGCCGCCTGCTCCCAGGCCTCGCGGAAGGGATCGGGCGTGCGCGGCACGATCAGCACCGTCTTCATACCGAGCGCGCTCGGGACGATCAGGTTCTTCTCGATGTCCTCGAACATCGCCGCACGGGCGGGATCGACGCCGTGCTTGGTCAGGAAATTCTCGTAGGTCGCGCGCTCGGGCTTCGGCGTGAAACCGGCGTTGACGATGTCGAAGATGTCCTCGAAATGCTGGAGGATGCCGAGCTTGCCGGCGACATTCTCGGCATGGCCGCGCGAGCCGTTGGTCAGGATCAGCTTGCGGCCGGGCAGCGCCGCGATCGCCGCCCCAAGAGCGGGGTTGGGATCGAGCAGCGTCAGGTCGATCTCGTGGGCGAAGTCGAGGAAATCGGCGGGGTCGATGCCGTACTCCTCCATCAGCCCCTTCAGCGTCGTGCCGTAGCGCTGGTAATAATATTTCTGCAGCGCCCGCGACGAGATGCCATCGAGCCCGAACATCTCGGCGAGGAAGAGCGTGATGCGCTCGTCGACCTGCGGCCAGACCTTCGCCTCGTGCGAATAGAGCGTGTTGTCGAGATCAAAAATCCAGTGGTCGACATGGCCGAAGGCGTCGAGCTGGGGCAGGAGCGGCAGAGCGCTGGTGATTTTTGCGTTGTGGTTCATTGGATCATGTCATGTGGGACGCGCCAGCATGACATACAAGGTTCTTGCAAAGTCCTTGCGATGACGAGGTCCTCATTGCGAGGGGGCACCAGCGGAGTGCCCTCGCCCGAACGGGTGAGGGGTAGGAGGCGCGCCGATGCGCCTCCACGAGCCCGACCGGCGCAGCGCCCCTTCACTTCCTGATGATCGTGCCCGAGCCGGTGTCGGTGAAGAGCTCGATCAGGGCGGCATGCGGCACCTTTCCGTCGAGGATGACCACGGCCTCGACGCCCTTTTCCAGCGCGTAGATGCAGGTCTCGATCTTCGGGATCATGCCGCCGGAGATGGTCCCGTCGGCGATCAGGCGCCGGCATTGCTCGACGGTCAGCTCCGGAATCAGGTTCTTGTCCTTGTCGAGGACGCCCGGCACGTCGGTCAAAAGCAGGAGGCGCTTGGCATTCAACGCGCCCGCGATCGCACCCGCAAAAGTGTCGGCATTGACATTGTAGGTCTGGCCGTCCGCGGCGGCGCAGACCGGCGCCAGCACCGGGATCAGCTCTTCCTTGAGGATCGCCTTGAGCACGGTGGTGTCGACCTTGTCCGGCTCGCCGACGAAGCCGAGGTCGAGGATCTGCTCGATCTTCGAATCGGGGTCGACGATGGTGCGCGTCGCCTTCTTGGCCAGCACCATGTTGCCGTCCTTGCCGCAAAGCCCGATCGCCTTGCCGCCCTCGCGCGAGATATAGCCGACGATCTCCTTGTTGACCGAGCCGGCCAGAACCATCTCGACGACGTCGACCGTCGCCGCGTCGGTGACGCGCAGGCCCTGCTTGAACTCGGATTTGAGGCCGAGCTTGTCGAGCATGCGGGCGATCTGCGGCCCGCCGCCATGGCAGACCACCGGCTTCAGGCCGGATTGCTCGAGCAGCACCACGTCCTCGGCGAAATCCTCCGCGGTGGCGGCGTCGCCCATGGCGTTGCCGCCATATTTGATCACGATCACCTCCTGGTCGTAGCGCTGCATATGCGGCAGCGCCTGCACCAGAAGATCGGCGGCTTGCGAGGGCGTGAGGTTGTGAGGGGCGTTCATCGGCAGGCTCCGCGAAGGCGCGCCCGATCCGCGCCGGGCCGCCTTCTAGCCGAAGACGCGCCGCGGCGAAAGCGCGGCGGCGCGGCTCAGACCCGCCTTGCGAACAGTGCCGAGCCGGCGAGCCCGAGCCAGCCGCCGAGCATCATGAAGCCGCCGGCCGGGGCGGCGCCCATGAACAGGCGCGCGCCATGGAAGCCGCGCATGGCGAGATCGGCGGCAAACAGAGCGACGCCGAGGATCAGCAGCGAGATCGCGAGGCGCGCCCCGATATCGGCGAGCAGGCCGGCACGACGCGCGACGCAGGCGCCGATCACGGCCGAGGCGTGGAAGAGCAGCATCTGCCCGGCGATCTGGAGCGTGTCGGCAGCACCCGCATGGGTCGCGGCGGCGAGCAGGGTGACGCCGAACAGTCCCATCAGCATGGCGATGGTGAGATGGATGCGGGTGGCGGTGATCATGACGGGCTCCGGCAGCGCACCAGGGCCGGCGCGAGGCATCTGCGGGCGCCAAAGACGACGCGGCCGGGCCAGCGTCAAGCCCGGCCGCCGCGGCGCGGTGAAGCGGCGCGATCGCAGTCGACTAGCTGCGTTCCGCCAGCACCCGGGCGATCGCGGCGCGCAGCTCGGGAATGCCGAGGCCCTTCTCGCTCGAGGTCACCAGAACCTCGGGGAAGGCGGCCGGGCGGCGCTTGATCTCGTCGAAGGTCGCCTCGGCCATGAAGGTCTGGTCGGACTGCTTGATGGCGTCGCCCTTGGTCAGAACGACCTGATAGCTGACCGCCGCCTTGTCGAGCGTCTCCAGCACCGCGCTGTCGACTTCCTTGATGCCGTGCCGGGCGTCGATGAGCACATAGACGCGCATCAGGTTCGAGCGGCCGCGCAGATAGTCGTGGATCAGCTTCGTCCAGGCCGCGACCTTCTCCTTGCCGACGGCGGCATAGCCGTAGCCCGGCATGTCGACGATGGTCAGGCGCTCGTCATGGTCGACCTGGCGGAAGAAGTTGAGCTGCTGGGTGCGGCCCGGCGTATGCGAGGTGCGGGCGAGTGCATTGCGCCGCGTCAGCGCATTGATCAGGCTCGACTTGCCGACATTGGAGCGCCCGGCGAAGGCGATCTCCTGGCCGACCATGGGCGGCAGGTCATCGATCTTGGTCGAGGCCCAGACGAAATCCCAGGGCCCTTCGAAGAGCTTGCGGGCCGCCTCGATCTCGTCGGCGTCGTAGGGTGTGGTGGTGCTTGCGGTCATCTGCCTTGCCTACACGGCCTGTCGCAGCGCGTCGATGTCCGCGCCGGCGATCAAGGTCAGGTTGCGGGCGATCTTTTCCGAATCCCAGTCCCACCAGCGAATCGCGAGCAGGGCCGAAACGACCTCCGGCGGGAAGCGCAGCTTCACCACCTTGCCGGGATTGCCGACCACGACGGCGTAGGGGGGCACGTCGCGCGAGACCTGCGCCCGGGTCCCGATGATCGCGCCGTCGCCGATCGTGACGTCGGGCATGATCACCGCCTCGCGGCCGATCCAGACATCGTTGCCGATCACGGTATCGCCGCGATGGCCGAGGCCCTCCGGCGTCATCGCAGGCGCACCCTCGAAACCGAACATCTGAAAGGGAAAGGTCGAGAATCCTCCCATCGGATGATTGGCGCCGTTCATGATGAACTGCGCCGCCTGGGCGATGGCGACGAACTTGCCGATGACCAGCCGGTCACCGATGAAGTCGAAATGGTAGCGCACGCAACGGGCGAGGAAATGCTCGGGGCCACGCGAGTCGTCATAGTACGAGTAGTCGCCGACCTCGACGAGCGGATGGTCGACGATCGCCTTCAGAAAGGCAGTGCCCTTCCAGCCGGGAATCGGATGACGCGTCAGCGGATCGGGAAGGGGCATGCCGGTCTCCTCGTCGGCCCGGCCGCAGGTGAAATGCCGACCGGCCTTCGCCCCGCGCTTCTCGGGGCTCTTAAAGCACACATCCCGGGTCGGCTCGCGCCGCCCGGGATGAGGTTTTCGGAAACCGGAGGCGAAACGCCCCGGCCATTCTCACTTCTTGTTGCTGTTCGCCGGCTTCGGCACGCCCGCCGCGGCAGCGGCCGCGGGCTTCTTGCCGAACATGCCCTTCAGGTTGTCCCAGAGCTCGATCTTCACGCCGTGCTTGCGCATGATGAAACCCTGCTGGAGGATCGAGAGAAGGTTGTTCCAGGTCCAGTAGATCACCAGGCCGGCCGGGAACGAACCGAGCAGGAAGGTGAAGAACACCGGCATCCAGGTGAACATCATCTTCTGGACCGGATCCGGCGGTTCCGGGTTCATCTTCATCTGCACGAACATCGTCACGCCCATCAGGATCGGCCAGATGCCGAGATGCAGCATGGCGGGCGGCGTGAACGGCAGCAGGCCGAACAGGTTGAAGAGATTGGTCGGATCCGGCGCGGCAAGGTCCTTGATCCAGCCATAGAACGGCGCATGCCGCATCTCGATGGTAATGAACAGGATCTTGTAGAGCGCGAAGAAGACCGGGATCTGGACCAGCACCGGCCAGCAGCCGGCGAGCGGGTTGATCTTGTTGGTCTTGTACAGCTCCATCAGCGCCTGCTGCTGCTTCATCTTGTCGTCAGCATAGCGCTCGCGGATGGCCATCATTTCCGGCTGCACCGCCTTCATCTTAGCCATCGAGGCGTAAGATTTGTTGGCGAGCGGGAAGAATAGCAGCTTCAGCAGGACGGTGACGACCAGGATCGCGATGCCGAAATTGCCGACATGCTTGTAGACCCAGTCCATCAGGTAGAACATCGGCTTGGTGATGAAGTAGAACCATCCCCAGTCGATCATCAGCTCGAAGCGCTTGATGCCCTGATTCTTCTCGTAGCCGTCGATCGCCGCGACTTCCTTGGCGCCGGCGAACAGGCGCGAAGAGGCGGTGGCCGAAGCACCCGGCGCGATCGTGACCGCCTCGCCGAGGAAGTCGGCCTGATAGGTGCGCACCGGACCGGTCTGCACCGACGAGTAGCGGCCCTCGTACTTCTTGGTCTGGTCGGGAATCGCAGCAGCGGCCCAGTACTTGTCGGTGATGCCGACGAAGCCGCCGACGGCGTCCTTCCAGGCCTTGCCATGCGTCGCCGCGCCGAGGGCCGGCTCCTTGTCGATGGCGTCGTAGGTGTATTCCTGCAGACCCTGCTCGCCGAGCGCGCCGATCATGCCCTCGTGCAGCACGTAGTAGCCGAGCGTCGCCGGCTTGCCGACGCGGACGACCTGGCCATAGGGGTAGAGCGAAACAGGGGTCGAGCCCTTGTTGTCGACCTCGTCGCGGATCGAGAACAAGGCGTTGTCGTCAACCGAAATGATGCGACGGAACAGGAGGCCTTGGCCGTTGTCCCAGGTCAGCGTCACCGGCTTGGCCGGCGTCAGGACCTGGCTGTCGGCGGTCCAGACTGTGGAGGCGTTCGGCAGGGGAACGTTGACGCCCGGCCCCGCGACCCAGCCGAAATCGGAATAATAGGCGTTCGGGCCGCCGGCCGGCGAGAGCAGCACGATGATCGGGCTCTTCGGGTCGACCGTCTCGTGATAGGCCTTGAGCGAAACGTCGTCGATGCGCGCGCCGGTCAGCGAGAGCGAGCCGGCGATCTTCGGCGTCTCGATGCGGATGCGCGGGCCAGCGGCGAGCGCGGCCTCACGGGTCGCGAGCGCAGCGGCGGCAGCAGGCTGCGCCGGGGCAGCGCCAGGGGCCGGGGCGGCGCCCGGCGTCGGCACGCTTCCCGGAGCCGGCGGCTGCTGGCTCTGCGTCTGCTGGTTCTGCTGCGCGACCTGCTTCTGCTTCTCCATCTGCGGCACGCCGTAGAAGAACTGCCAGCCGAGCAGCACGACCACGGAGAGCGTGATCGCCAGGAGCAGATTACGGTTTTCTTCTTTCATCTTCATGGTCGAAAACGGGTCTCGCTGTCGGCCCTGGCGGGCTTCTCGGGAAGGGGGCGTTTGCCGGAAGGCGGGCCGCGACGGTTACCGCCGGGGCGGGCGCGGTCGAGCGCGACCGAGAGGTCGGCGACCATGGCGCGAAAATCGGCGGCGATCGTTTCGGGACGGGCGACGACGACGACGTCGCAGGAGCGATCGAGCTGCTCGGCCAGAGCGAGCTTGGCTACGGCGCGCAGGCGCCGGCGGATACGGTTGCGCTCGACCGCACCGCCGACCTTGCGGGAGGCAGTGAGGCCGAGCCTCAGCCCGACTTCGGCGGCGTCGCGCCGCTGATCGTTGACCTGCACGGCGAAGGCAGGCGAACGAAAACGGCGGCCGTGCTCGGCCGCCGCGAGAAAGTCCCTGCGTTGCGTCAGACGGGCGATGCGCATGGCGTTTGGCCAGTCTTCACGAAACCGGCGCGCCGGGAGCGCGCGCCTCACCTCATCAGGCCGACAGGCGCTTGCGGCCGTGGGCGCGACGGGCAGCGATGACCTTGCGGCCACCCTTGGTCGCCATGCGGGCACGGTAGCCGTGGCGACGCTTGCGAACCAGCTTGCTGGGTTGATAGGTTCTCTTCACGGTCCGTCTCCGGGGCCTTGTCTCGGCGTAGCGACCACAGCTCTCGAAGAGAAAGCCAAGGCCAACCAAGCCTGTCATGCAAAAGGTTCCGCGCCGCCGTTGGGCTGCACAGGTCGCGGGCTTATGGCGGAAGGGGCGACCCGAGTCAATGCCGAAACACCTGTGTCGCAGCAGCGCAGGGATGGTTTTCCAGTCGACTTGCTGGGAAGGCGACTTGTCGAAAGCCGACTTGCGCTCGCGCCTCACTTCACCGATATAGCCGGCGGGAGGTTGGCGAGGGACGTCTCACTCGCCAACCCGGTCAGGTCCGGAAGGAAGCAGCCGTAACGAGACCGAACGGGTCTTCGTCCAGCCTCCCACCTGCCGCCTCGCGCGGCGACGCATCTGTGGCGCGGTTCCTGACATGGTCAGGCCCGGCGGATGCAAGGCGCCGTTGACCGCCGCGCCGCGATTGGCGAAAGCAATGGCATGACCGACGCGACCGTCCCCGCCGACGAGCCGGGCTTCCCCGGCCTTGCCCCCGCGCCCGCCGCCGCTGCGAGCCAGCCGGCCGGCTATCGCGTGCTCGCCCGCAAGTACCGGCCGGCGCATTTCGGCGACCTGATCGGCCAGGATGCCATGGTCAGGACACTGACCAATGCCTTCGCGGCCGGCCGCATCCCTCAGGCCTGGATGCTGACCGGCGTGCGCGGTGTCGGCAAGACCACGACGGCACGCATCCTGGCGCGCGCCCTGAACTACCAGAATGCCGACGGCACGGGCGCGCCGACCACCGACCTTTCGAGCTTCGGCGTACATTGCCAGGCGATCGTCGAGGGCCGGCATATCGACGTGATGGAGATCGACGCCGCCTCCAATAACGGCGTCGACAATGTCCGCCAGATCAACGACGCCGTGCGCTATGCGCCGACCAGCGCGCGCTACAAGGTCTACATCATCGACGAGGTCCACATGCTCTCGGGAGGCGCCTTCAACGCCTTCCTGAAGACGCTGGAGGAACCGCCGCCGCACGCCAAGTTCATCTTCGCCACCACGGAAATCCGCAAGGTGCCGGTGACAGTGCTGTCGCGCTGCCAGCGCTTCGACCTGCGCCGCGTCGATGCCGGCCTGCTGGTCGGCCATCTCGGCGGCATCTGCAAGGCCGAGGGCATCGAGGCCGAGGACGAGGCGCTGGCCGCGATCTCGCGCGCCGCCGAGGGATCGGTGCGCGATTCGCTCTCGATCCTCGACCAGGCGATTGCCCATGCCGGCGGCAAGATCACACTGGAAGAAGTCCGCACCATGCTCGGCCTCTCCGACCGGGCCAGGGTTATCGACCTGTTCGAGCAGGTGATGAAGGGCGACATCGCGGCGGCACTCGGCGAGCTCCGGGCGCAATACGATGCCGGCGCCGACCCTGCCGTCGTGCTCTCCGACCTCGCCGAATTCAGCCATCTGGTGACGCGCCTGAAGCTCGTGCCCGATGCCGCCAAGGACAACAGCCTGAGCCAGGCGGAGCGTACCCGCGGCGCCGATTTCGCCCAGCGCCTGTCGATTCGCGTGCTCGCACGCGCCTGGCAGATGCTGCTGAAGGCAATCGCCGAAGTCCGCCAGGCCGACCGCCCGGTGATGGCGGCCGAGATGGCGCTGGTGCGCCTCGCCCATGCCGCCGACCTGCCGACGCCGGACGAGGCGCTGCGGATGCTGCGTGACGGGAATGGCGGCGCCGGCAACGGCAACGGCTCCCCCTCCCCGCGCCCACCTTCGGGCGGAGGCGCGACCGCGCTGGCGGCAAGGCCGGTGCTCGCCGCCGCCAATCCGGCGCCGGCCGTCGCGGTGGCACCGCGCGCGATGGCGGGTGGCCTGCCGCAGCCCCAAAGCCTGGAGGATCTCGTCGCGCTCGCCTCGCGCCAGCGCGACATCACCATGAAGCTGGCGCTGGAGCGCGACGTCCGGCTGGTCAAGTTCGAGCCGGGCCGCATCGAGTTCGCGCTGGCCAATTCGAGCAATCGCCATTTCGCCACCGACCTGTCGAAGCGGCTGAAGGACTGGACCGGCCAGACCTGGCTGGTCGCCCTCGCCAACACCGAAGGCGCACCGACCCTGCGCGAGCAGGCCGAGGCCGCGCGCGACAAGCGCGAGAGCGATGCCGCCAGCCACCCGGTGGTTCGCGCGGTGCTGGAACGCTTCCCCGGCGCCCGCATCGTCGACGTCCGCGACCCGCGTGCCGCCGAGGCCGAGCAGCAGGCGAGCGCGACGGCCGGCGACGAGTATCTGCCCGAGGCCGAGCCGCTGTTCGACGACAGCGAGCCGGATTTCGAGGGCTTCGAGTTCTGGACGGACAACTGAGCAAGAGGGAGCGCCGCGATGCGCGACATGATGGGCCTGATGAAGCAGGCGCAGGACATGCAGAAGAAGATGGCCGACATGCAGGCCCAGCTCGACACGCTCGAGTTCGAGGGCTCGGCCGGCGGCGGGCTGGTCACGGTGGTGATGACCGCCAAGAACGTGCTGAAGTCGGTGAAGATCGACCCGAGCCTGATGGTCGCCGGCGAGCAGGAGATCCTCGAGGACCTCGTGATCTCCGCCTGTAACGACGCCCGCAACAAGGCCGAGCGCGCTGTCGCAGACCGGATGGCCGAGGTGACGCGCGGCCTGCCGATCCCGCCCGGCATGAAGCTGTTCTGAGTCCGCCTCGCGCACCGTCATTCCGGGCAAGCGCAGCGACGTCCCGGAATCCATCGTAGAGCGCCGCGCCCCTCGATGGATTCCGGATCGGCGCCGCTTGCGCGGCTTGTCCGGAATGACGGCGCTATTCCCTATTTAGGCTCGCCATGTCCCGCACCATTGCCGGCCCCGAAATCGAGCGCCTGATCCAGCTCCTGGCGAAATTGCCGGGCTTGGGGCCGCGCTCGGCGCGGCGCGCGGCGCTGCATCTCGTCAAGAAGCGCGAGCAGTTGCTCGGCCCCCTGGCCGAAGCGATGGCGGTGGCGCGCGAACGAATCGTCGTCTGCTCGAGCTGCGGCAATGTCGACACCAGCGACCCGTGCGGGCTCTGCCGCGATCCGCGCCGCGACGACAGCGTCATCGTGGTCGTCGCGGATATCGCCGATCTCTGGGCGCTTGAGCGCTCCGGCGCGGTCGGCGGGCGCTATCACGTGCTCGGCGGCGTGCTCTCGGCGCTCGACGGCATCAGGCCGGAGAATTTGACGCTCGACGCGCTCGTCGCCCGCGCCTCGGAACCGGCGGTGAAGGAAATCATCCTGGCGCTCAACGCCACGGTCGAGGGCCAGACCACGGCGCATTTCATCACCGACCTTCTGGCGCATCTTGAGGTCAAGGTGACCAAGCTCGCCCATGGCGTGCCGGTCGGTGGCGAGCTCGACTATCTCGACGACGGCACGCTGGCGGCGGCGATCCGCCAGCGGACGGGGTTCTGACCCTCGCGGAAGGCATTCTCGGCCGGAGCGGAGCGCAGAGCCGAGAATCTCGCAGCGACGAGCGGGCCCCGGCAGGAGCCTCATCCGGACCGAGATGGTCGGCTCAAGGCCGACCATGACGCCAGGAGCGTGCCCAGACCGAGCCGTCGCTCAGACCGAGCGCATCAACCCGCCATCGACGCGCAGGTTCTGGCCGGTGATGTAGCCGGCGCCCTCGGAAACGAGGAAGGCGACCGTCGCGGCGATCTCTTCGCTGGTGCCGTAGCGCTGCATCGGCACGCCGGCGCGGCGTTCCTCGGTCTGCGGCAGCGAATCGATCCAGCCGGGCAGGACATTGTTCATCCGGACATTATGCTCGGCATACTGGTCGGCGAAGAGCTTGGTGTAGGCGGCGAGCCCGGCGCGGAACACCGCCGACGTCGGGAAGGTCGCTGCCGGCTCGAAGGCCCAGGCCGTCGAGATGTTGACGATCGCGCCGGATTTCTGCGCCGCCATCACCGGGGCGACGAGGCGTGTCGCGCGGATGACGTTCATCAGATAGACGTCGAGCCCGGTATGCCATTGCTCGTCGGTGATCTCGGTGATCGGCGCGCGCGGGCCATGGCCGGCGCTGTTGACGAGCGCGTCGATCCGGCCCCAGCGCGCCATGGTCTCGTCGACGAGGCGCTTGAGGTCGTCATTCGACTGGTTCGAGCCGGTGACACCGAGGCCGCCGAGCTCCGCCGCCAGCGCCTCGCCCTTGCCCGAGGAGGACAGGATCGCGACCCTGAAGCCGTCCTGCGCCAGCCGCCGCGCCGCGGCGGCACCCATGCCGCTGCCGCCTGCCGTGACGATCGCTACTTTTTCTGCTGCCATCGCGTCCACCATTCGTTCTACAAGCGGCTCCATGCACAAAGCCGGCGCCATGCACACCCTGTTCTTGGCAGCAGGCACGAGCCTTGGCCAGCGAGTTCGTCACCGCTCAGACTGTAGGAAATCTACTGGCTGATGAAACCTTCACGCCGCCTGCCCTCGCTCAATGCCCTGCGCGCCTTCGAGGCCGCCGCCCGCCATCTCAACTTCCGGCTGGCAGCGGAGGAACTTGGCGTGACGCAGGGCGCCGTCGCACAGCAGGTGCGCGGCCTTGAGCGGGACCTCGCCATGCAATTGTTCGAGCGGCTGCAGGGCGGTCTCGCCCTGACCAGCGCCGGCCGGGGCTATGCAGCGCAGCTTGCCCGCGCCTTCGCTGTGATCACCGAGGCGACCACCGCCTTGCGCCCGCAGCCGCTGCGGCTGACGATCAGTGTGACGCCGAGCTTCGCCTCGAAATGGCTGATTCCGCGCCTGCCGGCGTTCACCGCCGCCCATCCGCAGCTCGACCTGCGCATCCTCGCCAGCGACAGCCTCGCCAATTTCCAGTCCGACGGGGTCGACATCGCGGTGCGGCAAGGCCGGCCGCCCTTTGGAGCCGGGTTGGTAGCCGATCTGCTGTTCCCGCAGGATGTCGTCGCCATCTGCAGCCCCAAGCTCCGTACCGGCGCCGCGGCCGCGCTCGACGATGCCGAACTGGCGCAGCTGGTGCTGCTGCATGACGGACATGACCTCTGGCCGGAATTCATCGAGCGCGCTCTGGCACGGCCGATGCCGCCGGGCATGCGGAGCATGCGCTTCAACCAGACGGCGCTGGCCCTCGATGCCGCCCTCGCCGGCCAGGGCCTGGCGCTCGCCAGCCGCTTCCTCGTCGAGCCCGACCTCGCTGCCGGCCGCCTGGTCCAGGCCTTCCCCGCGACGATGCGCGGCAGCCTCGACTTCCATGTCGTCTCGGCGCGCAAGCCGCGCCATCCGGAGCCGACCGCGATGGTCAGGTCCTGGCTGCTGGCGCAGCGCGGCCGAAGCGACGAGCCGTGAAGCCTGCGCGCATTCAGGCGACAACGCGCAAGCAGGAAGGCCGCGCTTGCGGCGCGGCCTCGTCGATACCCGGAGTGGGCGGCGGATCAGAACTTGTAGGCGACGCTGGCGCGGACGGCGTGCGAAGTCGGCTCATGCTCGGCAGTCAGGCCGAGATAGGCGTTTCTCGCGACGAAATCGAAATTGCCATAATCGGTGTAGCGATAATCGAGGCCGAAGATGAGATTGTCGGTCCAGGCGAAGTTGACGCCGCCACCGACGGTCCAGCCAGTCCGGGAGAACCTGCCATTCTCGCCGAAGCCGAGCGCCGGGTTGAAGTAGCCGTACTCGAAGCGGCTGAAGGCGGCGCCGGCGGCGCCATAGATCATGAAGCGGTCGAAGGAATAGCCGATGCGGCCGCGCACAGAGCCCTGCCAGTCCTGCTCGACCCTGAACAGCCCGCTGCGCTGATCGCGGCCATTGATCGCCTCGATATCGCCTTCGACGCCGAGGACGACCGAGCCGATCTGGTAGTTGAAGCCGGCATGGACGCCGCCGATGAAGGAGGACGGGCTGTAGTCGAAGGAGACACCGACCGGCACGCGGCCGACCGTGGTGTAGAGGTTCTGTCGATCGGAGCCCCAGGAGTAGCCAGCCTGGCCGCCGACATAGAAGCCGGTCCAACTGTAGAGCGGCGGCAGGGCCGGAGCGAGCGGCAGATACTTGCTCGACGGCAGATCGGCGGACAGAGCAGCACCGCTGCCGAGCAGGAGGAAGGTCGCGACGGTGGCTTTGAGGAGCGTCTTCATCGGGCACTCTGGTCGTAGAAGGAGATGGGGCAGCTCGCCCCGCCTTTCGCGCCTCTCAAGACGCGCTGGCCTGCCACGATAAGAAACCGTTAAGGTTAACAAAGCTCTAAGCAGATTATTCGAGCGTCAGGAGTTGGAACGATCCGGGTCGCCCGGCGTTCCCGGCAGGCGGGGCCGCATCGATCGGCGGAGACGGGCATGGCGTATCTGAAACGAATCACCGGCGCTGCCGGACTGGCGGCGCTGGCGCTCGGCTATGTCCACGCGACCTTCACCCGGCGCGTCCGCGATCCCTTGCGCCAGACGCGCCGCGGCCGCGGCGCCGCCTCCCCGATCGCCCTGCCCTGGCGCGGTTGGAAGGACGTGCTCGGCCGCTTCATCGTCCGCATCCAGGAGGCGCGCGTGCTCTCGCTCGCCGGCGCCGTCGCCTTCTTCACCTTGCTCTCGCTGGTCCCGGCGCTGTCGCTGCTGGTCACGATCTATGGCGGGATGACAGATCCCGCGACCATCGCCGCCCAGCTCGACGATCTCACTTTGGTCTTCCCGGAAGCAGCGCGCGAACTGATCCGCGAGCAGGCGGTACGGCTTGCGGGCCGCGATGCGGCAAGCCTGTCGCTGACGTTCCTCATCAGCTTTGCGGTGGCGACCTGGAGCGCGAATGCCGCGGTGAAGGCGATCTTCGACGCGCTCAACATCATCTATGGCGCGCGCGAGCAGCGCGGCTTCCTGAAGCTCAACCTGATCTCGCTGGCGACGACACTGAGCGGGCTCCTGCTGCTCGTCCTGGCGCTGACCGCGATCGCCAGCCTGCCGGTGGTGACGGCCCTCTTCCCCTTCGGCCACGAGCTGGAGACCATGGTGCGCCTCGCCCGCTGGCCGGCCTTCTTCGTGATCGGCACGATCGCGATCGGCTGCCTCTACTGGATCGGCCCCGACCGCAAGCCGCCGCGCTTCGCCTGGGTCCTGCCCGGTGCGGCAGTCGCCTCGCTGCTCTGGGCGGCGACGTCGAGCGCCTTCTCCTGGTATGTCAGCACGCTCGGCAACTACACCGCGACCTATGGCTCGCTGGCGACGGTGGTGGTCTTCATGACCTGGCTCTGGCTCTCGGCGACGATCGTGCTTGCGGGCGCCGAACTCAATGCCGAGCTGGAGCAGCAGAGCCGGCATGGCGCCGCGATTCCGCCGACCGCGCAGCTGGCGCGGAGGGTCGCCGGGCGCGGCCGCTGAGGGCTCCGAAGCGGACCCTGCGCCAGCGAAAGGCGGAGCTGGCGCAAGCTTCGATTGCAACTGCGCAATCTCGGATTTGCCGCACCCGGGGACGACAAGAGGGGGCTGAAGGACCATTTTAGGGGCACGCGGCATTGGCCGCAGTCATTTCGGAGCCCGCCATGGCCGTCACAACAACCACCCAGCCCCGCGCCAACGAGTCCCTCGACGCCCCCGTCCATATCGGCACGGTCAGCCTGCGCGTGCGCGATCTGCCCGGCCTGACCGCCTTCTATCGCGACGCAATCGGCCTTTCCGTGATCAGCGAGAACGAGCGGGAAAGCGTGCTCGGGGCCGGCGGGGTGCCGCTGGTCAGGCTGGAAGCGGGCGCGCAGGCGCCCTCCTCAGCCGCGGGCCTGTTCCACCTCGCGCTATTGCTGCCCTCCCGCGCCGATCTCGCCAACTGGCTCGGCCATGCCGCAAGCCGGCGCCTGCCGCTCGAAGGAGCCTCGGATCACCTCGTCAGCGAAGCGCTCTACCTTTCCGATCCAGAGGGCAACGGCATCGAGATCTATCGCGACCGCAGCCGGGCGGAATGGCCGCGCGGACCGGGGGGCGAGATCAAGATGGCGACCGACCGGCTTGATCTCGACGCCTTGCTGCGCGAGGCCGACGCTGGCGACCATGCCGGCATGCCTGACGGCACGGTGATGGGCCATATCCATCTGCGCGTCGGCGACGTCGCGGGTGCCGAGGCCTTCTATCGCGACAAGCTCGGCTTCGAGGTGATGGTGCACTATCCCGGCGCGGCCTTCATGGCGACAGGCGGCTACCATCACCATATCGCGGCCAATATCTGGCACAGCCGCGGCGCCGGGCCGCGCCGGGCGAACGAGGCCGGGCTTTCGCGTTTCGAACTCGTGGCCCGTGACGATGCGGCCTATGCCGGCCTGCGCGAGCGCATGCTGGCGGCCGGCGGCGACGAGGCCGGCGGCGCGCCGGGGATCGCCGACCCCTGGGGCAACCGGGTCGAACTCAGCCGCTGACGAAAAAGGGCGCCTTCCCTCTCCGGAAAGGCGCCCTGCTTTCGTTGGGAAGCGTCTCAGAGACCTTCGAACAGCGCGCTCGAAATGTAGCGCTCGGCGAAGGACGGGACGATCACGACGATCTTCTTGCCGGCATTCTCCGGCCGGGCGCCGATCTCGAGCGCCGCGGCGATCGCCGCACCCGAGGAGATGCCGGCCGGGATGCCCTCGCTCTTGGCGAGCGCGCGCGCCGTCTCGAAGGCGGTCTGGTTGCCGACGGTCACGACCTCGTCGATGACGCCGCGATCGAGGATGCCGGGCACGAAGCCGGCGCCGATGCCCTGGATCTTGTGCGGGCCGGGCTGGCCGCCGGAGAGCACCGGCGAATCCTCGGGCTCGACCGCGACGATCTTCACGCCGGGCTTGCGCGCCTTCAGGACCTGGCCGACGCCGGTGATGGTGCCGCCCGTGCCGACGCCGGAGACGAAGATGTCGACGTCGCCATTGGTGTCGTTCCAGACCTCCTCGGCAGTCGTCTTGCGATGAATCGCCGGGTTCGCCGGATTCTCGAACTGCTGCGGGATGATCGCGCCGGGAATCTCGGCCTTGAGCTCCTCGGCCTTGGCGATGGCGCCGCGCATGCCGCCGGGGCCGGGCGTCAGCACCAGCTCGGCACCGAGCAGGGCGAGCATCTTGCGGCGCTCGATCGACATGGTTTCCGGCATGACCAGGATCAGCCGGTAGCCGCGCGCGGCGGCGACGAAGGCGAGCGCGATGCCGGTATTGCCGGAGGTCGGCTCGATCAGCGTGCCGCCGGGCTTCAGCGCGCCGGAGGCCTCCAGCGCGTCGACCATGCTGACGCCGATACGGTCCTTGACGCTCGAGATCGGGTTGAAGAATTCGAGCTTGGCGAGGATCGTGGCCTTGACCCCGCGCTCGGCAGGAAGCCGGTTCAGCCGCACCAGCGGCGTATCGCCGATCGTGTCGGTGATCGAGTCATAGACCCGGCCACGGCCGGGTGTCGGGACTGGGTTGAGCTTCTGCGCGGCGTCGGCCATGGCGGCCTCCCTGAGTCAAGATCAGTAGGTTCGACGACAGGCTAGCATCAAATTACAGAATCTGTCGAGAAACAGATAAATTTACGTTCTATATTGTAAAATCTGCGCCGATATCCTTGCCTGCCGCCGCTGCGAGGCTTTCCGCCTGCTGGCAGAGCTCGGCCACGGTGACCGCGTCGAGCGCCGCAAGGCACGCGTCGAGCGCACTCTGGACAGCCGGCCCGACGACGCTCTCGACCAGGGGCGAGCGCGGCAGCGGCGGCAGGTTCTCCTCGGAATTGGCCTGCATTGCGGCACGGACGATCGCGCCTGCTGTGATGCGCCTACGCTCTCGGGCAAGCTCGTAGCCGCCGCGCGGGCCACGCACGCCCTTGAGGATACCGGCCTTGACCAGCGCCTGCAGCATCGTCTCGAGATGGCGCGGCGGCAATTCGTGGCGGGCGGCGAGCGCCTTGGCCGCGACCGGGGCCGGGCGGGCATGCAGCGCGATGTCGACCACCGCGGCGATGGCGAGCAGGCTGCGGCGCGAAAGCTGGATCATGAGCGGGCCTCGCGGGCAGAGGAGACCGCAGGATCCGTGATCCCGGTCGAGCCGAAGCCGCCGGCGCCGCGGACGGTATCGTCGAGCGACTGCACCTCGACGAGCCTGGCCTGCGCCACCGGCGCGACGATCAGCTGGGCGATGCGGTCGCCATGGCGAATGGTGAAGGGCTCCTGCCCGAGATTGACCAGCAGGACCTGGACCTCGCCGCGATAGTCGGCGTCGATCGTGCCGGGCGCGTTGAGTACGGTCACGCCATGGCGCAGCGCCAGCCCGGAACGCGGCCGGACCTGTCCTTCGCTACCCGGCGGCAAGGCCAGCACCAGCCCGGTCGGAACCAGGCCCCGTGCACCGGGAGCAAGCTCCAGATCGCTCTCGGGGATTGCGGCCCGCAGGTCGAGCCCGGCGGCGCCTTGCGTCTCATAGGCCGGCAGCGGCAGGTCCTGCGCATGCGGCAGGCGCTTGATACGGACGGGCTCCATCGCCACTCACCCCTTATCCGCCAGCAGGGCTGCGAGATGCTCGACCAGCCGCGCCGCGACCTCGGCCTTGGGCAGAGTCGGCCAGGTCTCGACGGCATCGGCGGTGACGAGATGGACGGTGTTGGCGTCGCCGCCCATGACGCCGGTCCCGCCGACATCGTTGGCGACGATCAGGTCGCAACCCTTCTTCGCCAGCTTGGCGCGGGCATAGGCGATGACGTTCTGCGTCTCGGCTGCGAAGCCGACGACCAGCTGCGGCCGGTCGATCTCGCGGGCCGCGATGGTCGCGAGGATGTCCGGATTTTCGACGAGGGCGAGGCTCGGCGTGCCGTGCTCGCCCTTCTTCATCTTCTGGTCGGCCGCCCCGGCGACGCGCCAGTCGGCGACGGCGGCCGCGAAGATCGCGATATCGGCCGGCAGCGCCTGTTCGGTGGCGTCCAGCATGTCGCGGGCACTCTCGACATGGATGGTCGTGACGCCCGCAGGATCGGGAATGGCTACCGGACCGGAGATCAGCGTGACCTCGGCGCCGGCAGCGGCCGCGGCGGCAGCGATGGCGTGGCCCTGCTTGCCGGAGGAGCGGTTGGCGATATAGCGCACCGGGTCGATCGGCTCATGGGTCGGCCCGGAGGTAACGAGCACGCGCTTGCCCGCCAGCGCCCGGCCAAGCGCCGTGCCCTGGCCCGGCAGGCGGCCGAGAAAGCCGATCGAAGGCGGCTGGCGCTGCTCGCCGGCCAGTGCCTGCTCGATCGCCGCCAGTAGCTCTTGCGGCTCGGCCATCCGGCCCGGCCCGCTCTCGCCGCGCTCGGCCATCGCGCCGGAATTCGGGCCGACGACGAGGACGCCGTCCTTCTGCAGCAGCGCCATGTTGCGGCGGGTCGCCGGGTGCTGCCACATCCGCGGATTCATCGCCGGGGCGATCAGGATGCGCTTATCGGTCGCCAGAAGCGCGGTGGAGGCGAGATCGTCGGCATGGCCGTTCGCCATCTTGGCGATCAGGTCGGCGGTGGCGGGGGCGACGACCAGGAGGTCGGTCGAGCGCGACAGGGCGATATGGCCGATATCGGCCTCGTCGGTCAGCGAGAACAGGTCGGTGAAGCAGCGCTCGCCGGCGAGTGTGCCAACCGCGAGCGGCGTGACGAACTGCTCGCCCGCGCGCGTCAGGATGCAACGGCTGGCGATGCCGCGATCCTTCAGCCGCCGGATCAGTTCCAGGCACTTATAGGCGGCGATGCCGCCACCGATGATCAGCAGGATGGAGCGGGAAGCAGACAAGGGCGGGCTCCTGGGCCAGGACGGCCCGTGTCGTAGCATCCGGCGGGCTGGGATGTCATCGGGGCGCCGGGGCGGAGGAAGCGTCCAGGGCTGCCGCGCTGACCGCTCCCGCTGCCGGACTCGGGGCCGCATCATCGGCGACCGCACGGTCCCGGCCGCCCGCCTTGGCGAGGTAGAGGCGGCGGTCGGCACGGGTAAAGAGTTCGGAAAACGAGTCCCCGGGCTGGCGTTCCGCGATCCCGAAGCTCGCCGTGACCGCGCCACCGCTCGGCGCAAAGGAAACGACCAGCCCGGACAGTCCGTTACGCGCCCGCTTCGCCAAGGCCTGGCCGGCGGCTTCCGCCGCTCCCGGCAGCAGGATCGCAAATTCCTCGCCGCCGATCCGCCCGACCAGATCGTTCTCACGGCTCACACGGCGCAGGAGCCTTCCAAAGGCGCTCAGCACCTCGTCGCCGGCGCCATGGCCATGGCTGTCGTTGATCCGCTTGAAATGGTCGAGATCGCAGACGAGCAGCGCACAGGGCGCATCTCCCGTGGCAGCGAGCACGGCGCCGGCGCGCTGTTCGAAGGCGCGTCGGTTGAGCAGGCCGGTCAGCCCGTCGCTGTCGCGCTCGCGGCGCAGATCGTCGATCACGTCGGAGAGCGTCGCCGCCAGCAGCGCCGCCGCGAGGGCGGCGCCGAGCACGGCCAGCGACAAGTGCATCGCCTGCCAGAACAGCGATTCCTGGAAGATCCTGACATCCCCCGGCGCCTCCAGCCCGATCGTCAGGATGGTGCGCGGAAAGAAGTGCAGGCCGAAGACGAACAGCACCCAGAACAGCACCCGGTCGACCGGTCGGCCACGCATCAGAGGTGCCAGCTGCAGGCTCGCGACCAGGAGGACGAAGCCGTAGCCGAAATTCTGCAGATAGACGCGCGCCAGCAGGTTCGGCACGAGATAGGCGAAGTACCAGAGGCCGCCCATCACCGCTGCGAAGGCGCACAGATGCCAGGCCCGCCCGAGCCGCTTGCCGGAGCGGCGCAGCACGCCTTCGGCCGCGATCTGGACGGCCAGCGTGTAGAACACTCCCGACAGAACGGCGTTCGCCGGCACCGATGGCGGCCAGAAGAAGACCTGGATCGTCACTGCGATCGCGAACAGCGCCGGAGCTGCGGCCAGCAGCAGGAGATGGTCGCGCCGTCGCTCGATCACCCAGGCCCAGAGGAAGGCGAGACTGAAAACGCATAGAACGGCCGGCCCGATCAGGGCCATCGTCACTCCGGACTCCAATTCCCCTGAAATCCTTCCTGCAAGCGGCGAGGCTGCCAGATCGCGCAGTTAATGCGATCGATTGCATTGATTTGGAGCATGTCCGACACGACAATCGTTGCCACATCTCCGCAGCATGCTCTGGGGCCTATGGCCCGCCTCGCCGGAAATGCCCAGCGATGGCGATGCGGGGCACCCCTGCGCCCCGCGCCGACACGATCGGCCAGCAGGCCGCCACTCTCAACGGAAGGGCGGCTCGTCGAAGCTCCTGAGCTTGCGCGAATGGATCGAGGAGCCGGCCTCTTTCAGCCGTTCCAGCGCGGCGAGGCCGATCTTCAGATGCTCGCTCACGGCGCGCTCATAGAAGGCGTTGGCGGCGCCGGGCAGTTTGATCTCGCCATGGAGCGGCTTGTCGGAGACGCAGAGCAAGGTGCCGTAGGGCACGCGCAAACGGTAACCCTGGGCGGCGATCGTGCCCGATTCCATGTCGACGCCGATGGCGCGCGAGAGGTTGATGCGCTTGCGCTCCTTGGTCCAGCGCAGCTCCCAGTTGCGGTCGTCCTGCGTCACGACGGTGCCGGTGCGCAGGCGCTGCTTCAGCCGGTCGCCCTTCTCGCCAGTAACGGCGGCGGCGGCCTCCTGCAGCGCGACCTGGACCTCGGCCAATGCCGGGATCGGGATGTCGGGCGGGACGAGCTCGTCGAGAATGCCGTCCTGGCGCAGATAGGCGTGGGCGAGGACGTAGTCGCCGATGATCTGGGTCTGGCGCAGGCCGCCGCAATGGCCGACCATCAGCCAGCAATTCGGCCTGAGCACCGCGAGATGGTCGGTGATGTTCTTGGCGTTGGAAGGACCGACGCCGATATTGACCAGCGTCACGCCCTCTCCCTTCGCCCGGATCAGGTGATAGGCCGGCATCTGGAAACGGTGCCAGGGCGCGGACATCACCCGCTCGGCGGCGCTGACGTCGATGCTCTCACGCTCGATGCGGACGCCGCCCGGCGCAACCAAGGCCAGCGCCGTGCCGGCCTCGATCTCGGCCAGGGCCAGCCGGACAAACTGGTCGACATAGCGGTGGTAGTTGGTCAGCAGCACCCAGGGCTGGACGGCGCGCCAGTCGGTACCGGTGTAGTGGACAAGGCGGCGGAGCGAATAGTCGACCCTGACCGCATCGAAGAGCGAGAGCGGGCGCGGCTCACCCTCGATGATGTCGAACGAGCCGTCTGCGACCTCGTCGCCGACCAGCGAGAGCAGCGGCGTCGGGAAATGCCGGGCCAGCTCGGCCGGGCTGACCTTGCCGCGGCCGAGCTCGTCGCCGCCGTCGAGGGCGTAAGGGTACGGGATCTCCTGTGCGCTGACGCCGGTCTCGATGGTGGCGCCGTATTCCCCGACCAGCGGCCGGAGCTGATCGAGCAGATAGGCGCGGAACTCGGCCGGATGCGTCACCGTCGTCGAGTAGACGCCGGGCATGGCGAATTTGGCATAGCCGCGCCGCGTCGCCGCCGGCAGCTTCGACGGCTCGTAGGTGACGCGCAGCATCGGATAGCGGTAGAGCGCGCGCTCTTCCGGCGTCGGCGGCTCCTGCGTGGTGAAGAAGCGCTGCAGGTCGTCGCACAGAGCCTGCTTCGCCTGGCTGTAGAGCGCCTCGAGCCGGTCGACGGCGGCTTCGGGGGTGGCGGCGATCTCGAATGTCATGTCGCGGGAAAGTCTCCGGTTCAGGTGCCCGTCGCAGCGACGGGCGGCCGGCCTGCTGACGAGGCCTGTCTTGCGATCCTGCCACGCTCCGCGCTTCGCAGCCATGCCGGCGATGCGCGCCGGCCAGAGATACACCGGGAGGATGACGATGAAACTTGCGAGCTATCTTCTCTTCGACGGCCAGTGCGAAGCCGCCTTCACCGACTACCAGCGGATCCTCGGCGGCCGGATCGAGGCGATGCTGCCCTATGAAGGCTCGCCGGTCGACGTCGCGCCGGAATGGCGCTCCAAGATCATGCATGCCTGCCTCGAACTCGCCGATGGCCAGATGCTGATGGCCTCCGACGCGCCGCCCGATCAAAGCAGCGGGCCGATGCGGAGCGTCTATGTCAGCGTCACCGTGAAGGAGCCGGCCGAGGCGGAACGCATCTTCGCCGCACTGGCCGAAGGCGGAACGGTGACGATGCCGATGGCAGAGACCTTCTGGGCGCCGCGCTTCGGCATGCTGGGTGACCGCCACGGGGCGCTCTGGATGATCGGCTGCGAACCCGCGGCCGCGTGATCCGATCCGACGGGCAAGGCGCCGCTGCGGCGCTCGACTACGGGCTGCATCGCTGTGCACTTGGAGAGGCAGGATTGCATCGATCGAATAATTGGATACAATTATTCGATGAACACTCCTCCCCTAGCCGCCACGACCACCGCCGCCGCCCTCGCCGCGCGTCTGCGTCAGGAGATCGACCAGGGACGCTGGCAAGCCGGCGAGCTGCTCCGCCAGGAGCAACTCGCGAGCGAGTTCGGGGTCAGCCGGATCCCGGTGCGCGAGGCGCTGGCACAGTTGCAGAGCGAGGGCCTGCTTCGGATCGAGCATTATCGCGGCGCCCGCGTGAGCTGGCCGACGCCGGCCGAGATCGACGAGATCTTCGACCTGCGCCTTCTGGTCGAGAGCGATCTCACCGCCCGGGCCCTGCCCCGACACGGCGAGCGGTCCTGCCGCGAACTGGCGAGACTGCAGGACCAGCTCGAAGACGCGCAGGACCGGCTCGGCTGGATCGGCGGCGACATCGCCTTCCATGAAGCGCTCTACCGGCCGGCCGAACGCCCGCGCAGCCTTGCGCTCTATAGGCAGCTGCGCGCGCCGATCGACCGTTTCAGCGTGCAGCAACTCGGCCCGGAAGCCCGCAAGCAGGGCTGGGCCGAGGAGCACCGGCAACTGATCGCAGCCGCGGCGTCCGGCGATGTCCCGGCGGCGTTGGTGACACTGGCGGCACATCTCGACGCAACGCGCATGGTCGTGCTGACGGCCTGCGCCGACCTCGGAGACAGATGATGGCGAATCACGGCGCGACGATCGAATGGCAGCGCGGCGATCAGGATTTCCTCGACCGGCGTTACAGCCGGGCGCATCGCTGGCGCTTCGACGGCGGGGCGGAGGTCGCGGCCTCGAGCTCGCCGCATGTGGTGCGCGAGCCCTTCTCGAACCCGGCCAATGTCGACCCCGAAGAGGCCTATGTCGCGGCGCTTTCGAGCTGCCACATGCTCTGGTTTCTCGACCTCGCCGCGCGGGCTGGCTTCCGGATCGACAGCTATCGCGACGCCGCCGAGGGCGTGATGGCGAAGAAAGCCGAGGGCAAGGAATGGGTCGCGCGCGTGGTTCTGCGACCGCAGGTCCTGTTCGGCGGCGCGCAGTCTCCCGACGACGCAGCAGTCGAAGCGCTGCACCACGAAGCGCATGCGAACTGCTTTCTCGCCAATTCCGTGCGTAGCGCCATCGAGACGGAAGGCAGCTGGGAGTTTCGCGTCGACAGCTGAGGGCTGAGGCCGGCCGCATGCTGTCACGCAGTGCGGCAGTCTGCCGTCAGGCTGCCGCGAACTCCGCTTCCGCGGCGAGCTGCATGACGAAGCCGAGCTGCCGGTCGACGCAGGCCTCGCGCTCATAGCCCCTGGCGACGGTGCGCCGCGCCTCCTGCCGCAGCGCCGCCAGGCCGGTTGTACCGGAGAGTCCGGTGAGGACGCGGTCTGCCAGTGCCGCCTCGTCGAAAAAGGGCGCGAGCAGACCGTTGATGCCGTCCCGGACCACCTCGCGAACCGGCGGCGTCGCCGAGCCTACGATCAGGCAGCCGCAGGCCATCGCTTCGAGCAGCGACCAGGACAGGACGAAGGGCACGCTCAGATAGACATGGGCCGCCGAGACCTGGAAGAGCCGGACCAGCTCCTTGTGGGCGAGCCAGGGGATGTGGACGACACGCTCCGCCAGGCCGGTCTCGGCCAGCATGACCTCGCGCCAGAGCCTGCCATCGGGCCGCGGGCGGCCATAGCCCGGCCCGTCGCCCCCGACGGCGACGAAGACCGTATCAGGCCGCTGGCGCGCGATACGGGCCGCGGCGCGCATGAACTGCGGATAGCCGCGATAGGGATCGAGATCGCGGGCGGCGAAGGTGACGACGGGGTCGCCTGCCCGGAGCACCCGGCCGTCGGGCAAGGCGAAGGCCGCCTCCGGATCGGGCCGGCAGGCCGCGATGTCGATGCCGTCATGGCAGAGCGCGATGCGCTCGCGGACCGAGGCCGGATATTGCTGGCGCTGCCAGCGCGTCGGCGCATAGGCGAAATCGAGCGCCTCCAGCGTCAGCAACTGGGCGGCGTTTCGCATCCTGATGCGCCGGCGCTCCGCCTCCGTGACCTCGGAAGCAGATCCGAAATCGAGATCGGAGCCGTTGGCGTTGTAGAAATACTCGCAATAGCCGAGCAGCGGCACCGCCGGCAGCACATCCTTGACGAAGAGCAGGCCGCCCCAGCCGGTATGGCCGACGATGACGTCCGGCCGGTCATGGCGAGGCAGACGCGAGAGTTCGGCCGCCACCGCCTCGCCGGTGCGCACATGATACTCGGTCGCCGCCAGGGCGGGATGCGCCGTCGTGGTTTCCCCGACGGCATAGGCGATCTGATGGACGCCAGGCTGAGCAGGCTCGGGCCTCTCCGTGACCAGCGTGACCTCGGCGCCTTCGGCGGCGAGGCGCGCGATCAGGTGAGCGAATTGACCAGATCCTGAACGATGAACGAATAGGACGTGCATGAGGCGAGCAGGATCCCTCCATAGCGCAGCGCGTCACCCCAGCTCTGTTCGAGCCGGCGCAGCGTATCGTGGGTGGTCTGGAGATCGGCGACGAGGTCGCTGTCGAGCCCCTGGCCGAACTGGCTGTTCTCGTCGAGCATGCGCAGCCGTTCGACCAGCAGCTGCCCTTTCGGCGAGAGCGAAATCCGGGCAAGCCGCCGATCGCGCGGCGAAGCGCCCCGGTCGAGATAGCCGCTCTCGACCAGCTGCTTGAGATTGTAGGAGGCGTTCGAGCCGACATAGTGGCCGCGGTCGAGCAGGTCGCGCACGGCGACTTCGCCGCTGCCGATGGTGAACAGCACCATGACCTGCGAAGGCGAGATGTCATCGACGCCGAGCCTTCCCAGCTCGAGCCGGAGATAATCGAGGAAGCGCCGGCTGGCCCGCTCGATCATGCGGGCGAGTTCGAGTTGCGAGACCAGCGCACGCCCCGGAGCCGAATCAGGATCGCTTCGCTCCACCCCCTCTCCATGCTCTCCATTGAAGGTCTGGCCGAGGAATCTATCGCCGACATGCGGTTTGAAATGCATTCCCTACTCCGCCTGATCTCGAGATGGGCAGCCTACCCCTGCGAACCACTCCGCACGTCGAATAGCCTAGACGCAAAGCACATGCCACCTCAAATAGCATCGGATTAAGATTTTAACAGTTGCTCTATAGTCATAAACTGTTTCAAAATTTGAAATAGCACACTTTTTCGCCATACTCTGAGATATTTTCTAGCACTTCCAAAGACGTATTCTGTCATACTATGGACACGTCTTTCGTGGCACGCTGATCATCATCCAATCACCTACTGCTTCGTTCACAGGCGCGCAGCCGCCGCTTCCGCGCCGGAGAGATGCATGAAGATTCCGACAGCGAAAACCGATGCCCTGATCCGGGACCTGCAGCGCTCGTTCGCCGGCGGCCTGGCCTATGCCGGCTTCCTGAGCCTGTGCGTCAACGTCCTGCTGCTGACCGTGCCGCTGTTCATGCTGCAGGTGCAGGACCGCGTCATCGTCAGCCGCAGCTACGACACGCTGACCATGCTGCTGGTGATCGCCGTCGGCGCGCTCGTGCTCTATGGCGCGATCGAGTTCATCCGCTCGCTGACCTTCCAGACGATGGCGAGCATTTTTGCACGTCGGCTCAATTTGCCGGCACTTCAGGCGGCGGTGTCAGCCGCGCTGGAGAGCGGCTCGGGCCAGGCGACGCAGGCGATCCGCGATCTCAACGACATCCGCACCTTCATCGCGAGTTCGGCGATTGCGACGCCGCTCGAAGCGGCCTGGTCGCCGATCTTCCTTGCCGTGCTCTTCGCCTTCCACCCGGTCTACGGGCTGGTTGGCGTCGTCTCGCTCCTGATCCTGCTGATCCTCGGCGTGCTCGCCGACGTGCTGACGCGGCGCGTCCTGAAGGAGGCCAATGAGGAGGGCGTCACCTCGATCAACGAGGTCGGCGCCAGCCTGCGCCATGCCGAGACGATCGAGGCCATGGGCATGCTGCCGGCCCTGGCGGCGCGCTGGCGTACCGGGCAGATCGCGATGCTGGAGCATCTCGACCTCGGTATGGCCCGCGGCAAGTTCATCGCCGCGCTGACCCGCTCCAGCCGGATGACGATGCAGCTTGCGATCTACGCCACGGGCGCCGTGCTGATCATCCGCAACGAGGTCTCCATCGGCACGCTGATGGCGGCGAGCATCCTGCTCGGACGCCTGCTCGCGCCGTTCGATTCGATGATCACCGACTGGCGGCAATGGGTCACCGCCGCTCAGGCCTGGAAGCGGGTGCGCGAGCTCCTGCAGTCGCGCGCCTCGCAGCGCCAGACCGTGCCGACCCCGGCGACTCAGGGCGACCTCGTCATCGACCGGGTGATTTATGCCCCGCAGGGGTCTGAGCAGACGATCATCAAGGGCGTCTCCTTCAGCCTCGAGCCCGGCGAGGTGCTCGGCGTCGTCGGCCCGTCCGGAGCCGGCAAATCGACGCTCGCCCGGCTGCTCGTCGGCGTACTCAAGCCCAATGCCGGCGGCGTCTATCTCGACGGTCACAACGCCTATCTCTGGGAGCGCGGCTCCTTCGGCGCGATGGTCGGCTATCTCCCGCAATCGGTCTCGCTGCTCAACGGCACCATCGGCGAGAACATTGCGCGGATGCGCAAGCCGGATCCGCACGCCATCCTCGAAGCGGCCCGGATCGCCGGGGTACACGAGCTGATCGGCCGCTTGCCGCTCGGCTACGACACCAATGTCGCCGATGGCGATTTCAAGCTCTCGGGCGGCCAGCGCCAGCGCATCGGCCTGGCGCGCGCGCTCTACGGCTCGCCCCGGCTGATCGTGCTCGACGAGCCCAACGCCAATCTCGACGCAGAAGGCGAGCAGAGCCTGATCCGCGCCATCAACGCGGCCCGCGACAGCGGCGCCATCGTCGTGCTGATCGCCCATCGCCCCTCGGTGATGCAGACGGTCGACAAGATCCTGGTGCTACGCGAGGGCCGCGTCGCCCAGTTCGGTCCGCGTTCGGCCATCGCCGGCATGATCACCCCCGGCGGCGTGGTCGAGCTCGAGCCTGCGAAGCAGCCCACCCCCATTCGCGAGGCCAGCGCATGAGCAAGCTGCCGATGCTCCGCAAGCCTGGAACCGCCCTCGTGCCGCTCGCTGCCGAAGCGGAGCCGGCCGAGCGTACGCCCTCGCTGCGCAATCTCGTGCTCGCCGGCGTCGCGGCGGTGGCGATCGGCTTCGGCGGCTTCAGCGCCTGGGCGATCACGGCCCGGCTCGACAATGCCGCCGTCGCCGCCGGCACCGTCGTCGTCGACAGCAAGCGCAAGACGGTCAGCCATCTCGAAGGCGGCATCCTGAAGACCCTGCTGAAGGCGGAAGGCGAGCGCGTCGGGCAGGACGAACCCCTGCTGCGGCTGGAGGATGCTAGAGCCCGCGCCGAACTGCAGCAGCTGCAGGGCAAGCGCGTCGGCCTCGAAGCCCGTCTCGCGCGCCTGCGGGCGGAACAGGGCGACCTCCAGGAGATCACCTTTCCCAAGGACATCGGCGAAGGGCACACGCCGATCGCCCGCGAGGTGGTGACGGCCGAGCGCACCCTGTTTCGGGCCCGTGCCAAGGTCCATGCCGGCAAGGTCGGCATTCAGCAGCGCGTCATCGAGCAGCATCAGGCCGAGGCCGAGGCGCTCCAGGCCCAGATCGAGGCGGTGCGCTACCAGCGCTCACTGATCGACGAGGAGGTCAAGGTGATGACCGACCTCTACGAGAAGCGCTATGCCAAGCGCTCGCAGCTCGTCGAACTGCAGACCAAGCAGAGCGAACTCAGCGGCCGCGGCGGCGAGATCGCCGCCCGCAAGGCCAAGGCGGAGCAGCAGGTCGCCGGCGCCAATCTCGAAATCCTCTCGATCAGCCTCGAGCGCCAGAGCGAGATCGCCAAAGACCTGCAGGACAGCCAGCTCCAGCTCTCCGAGGTGGTCGAGCGCATCGTCCAGGCCGAGGACGTGCTGCGCCGGCTCGTGGTGACCTCGCCGCAGGAGGGCATCGTCGCCAATATCCGGATGCGGACCGCCGGCAGCGCGATCGCGGCCGGCGAGGCGATCCTCGACATCGTCCCCGAGCAGGAGCCGCTGATCGTCGAGGCGCGGGTCGATCCGCGCGACATCGATTCGGTGCGGGTCGGGGCCGAGACGCGGATCCGGCTGACCGCCTTCAACGCCCGGCTGATGCCGCCGCTGCTGGCGAAGGTCAGCTATGTCGCGCCGGACCAGCTCGTCGACGACAAGACCGGCGTGCCCTACTTCATCGTCCGCGCCGAGATCACCCCCGAGAGCCTGGCCGAGAACAAGGTCACCCTCCATGCCGGCATGGCGGCCGAGGTGCTGATCGTCAACGGCCGGCGCTTCGCCGCCGACTATCTGCTGTCGCCCTTCAAGGACAGCTTCAACCGCGCCTTCCGGGAGGATTGATTTCACGACGCCGATCAAGCGTTTGCGCCTGCTTGCCCGGATTTGATTCGAAACCTGAAACGAAACAATCGTATAAATAGATCAAAAATCGAAACAACATCGAATATAAATCTACGCTTAGACAATACATATAAGCATAAAATCGATTTTGCACCGCAAAATGGTCACAATAAATTCCTTGCTGCGTCGCACATATTGAATAATCTCCGACCGTCGAGCGATGATACGTCTTTCGACTTCATCGGAAACGCACCTTTTATCCAGCATCCATTGCGACGCTGATCCGCGATGCTGGTGGTGCCCCAAACTGCCTAGGAGGTGACGAATGGCCACGATCGAAGGAAGCGCATTCGACGACTTTTTGATTGGTACCCGGTTCAGCGACGTGATCATGGCGGGCGCCGGCGACGACATCGTCAAGGGCGGCGACCAGGTCGATTCCCTGTTCGGCGAAGAAGGCGACGATCTGCTTTACGGCGACGGCGGCAACGACTTCCTGTCCGGCGGCGAAGGCGATGACGCCCTGTTCGGCGGGCTGGGCGACGACGTCCTGGACGGCGGCGTCGGCAATGACGCGCTGTTCGGCGGCGAGGGCAACGACGTGCTCTCGGGCGGCGACGGCAACGACATCCTGCGCGGCAATGCCGGTGACGACGTGCTGCGCGGCGGTGAAGGCAACGACATTCTGCAGGGCGGTCCGGGTGACGACATCCTGCAGGGCGGCAATGGCGACGACCTGCTCCAGGGCGGCGATGGCAGCGACGTCCTCCAGGGCGGCGACGGCAACGACGTCCTCCAGGGCGGAGCGGGTGACGATCTGCTCTTCGGCGGTGCCGGCGACGACGTTCTTGCCGGCGGCGCCGGCAGCGACGTCTTCGTCTTCACCGGCGGCGGCGGCAACGATGTCGTGCTCGACTTCGAGGCCGGCCAGGACGTGCTGCAGATCGCCTCGGGCATCAACGGCACCGATATCGGCTCGGCCGAGGACGTGGCGGCCCGCGCCACCACGGTCGGCGGCAACACCGTCATCGACCTCGGCGATGGCGACACGCTGACCCTGGTCGGCGTCACCGCAGACGACATCCAGGCCGACCCGAACTCCTATTTCACGGTCGCCTGACGAACTGCGGCACCGGCCTTCCGGCCGGTGCCGCCCCTTCCCCCTTGCCGGATCATCCACGATGCTCACCCTCGCGCCCGCGCCCGTCGCGGAGGGCCTGAGCCCGCAGCTGCATCTCTCGCGGCTGAGCGGCTCGGTCTTCCTGCTCAGCTGGACCATCGACGCCCCCGTCGTCACGCGCCCGACCATCGCCTTGTCGGCCAGCGGCAAGAGACTGGCCGCGGCATCGCTGGCGCTCGGCCTCGACGACGGGCGGGTCCGTCTCGTCGTCGCCTTCCGCCATGGCGGCCCCGGAGAGCTGGTCGCGACGCTGGCGGATCACGGCCCGGGAGGTGACATCACCGCACGCTTCGATCCCGGCCTGGTCCATGCGATGGCCGAAGCCGGCGAGGTTGCGCGCGACACCACGCCCGCAGCCCGGCGGATGCTCGCCAACGCGCTGATCGGCCATTGGCCGAGCCTGTTCGGCCTGAGCGAGACCGCAAGCTACCTCACCTTCCTGCGGCAATTCCTGCTTCTGCTCGCCCGCAAGCCCACCCCCGCCAACCCGGTCGCCAAGCTCGGCGAGGGCAAGATCCTGATCGAATCCTCCGCGCCCGGCCGGCTCTCCGGCATCCGCGCGGCCTACCGGCTCGACGGCGCCGGCCTCGCCCGCCTCTCCTGCCGGCCGCGACTCGGAGCAGCCGACCGTACCGGCGCGCGCGCCCTGCACCTTATCGTCGACGAGTTTCCGGCACAGGCTGGCGGCCTCCTGATCCTGCAGGGGGATTCCGGCCTCGTCGTCCGCAGCGTCCCGGCGCGCCCCGCGATCCCGTCTCTCGGCCGCTGGTGGAACGGCAAGGCGAGCGCGCGCGACGGCCTGCGCAGCTGGTTGGTCGAACAGCTCTCCGAATCGTCCGAGCAGGGCCGGCTTCTGGCCATCGAGATGCAGCGCCGCCTGCCGCTGGCGGTGCAGAACATCAGGCGCAATGACGATTTACCCTCGGCGGAGCTCGACCTTGCCGTCTCGACGCCGGCCGGGCTGCTGCTCGGCGGCTGGTATCGCGATCCCGAGGGACTGCTCGACGAGATGCTGCTTCATCGCAGCGAAGGCGATCCGACGCCGATTCTCGACCGGCTCGAACGCTTTCCGGCGCTGCTGCCGGGCGCAACCGCGGGCGAGCGGAAGCCGGCGACCGGCTTCGCCGCCCTCGTGCCGGGCTATGCCGGGGGCTCGCCCGTGCTGCAGCCGCGCGCCGAGATGCGCCTGAAATCCGGCACCTCCCTGTTCCTACGCCCGGCACTGCAGCCGGCCGATGCCGCCACCATAAGGGCGCGGGCGCTCTCAGCCATGCCGCCACAACATCTCACGTCCGAAATCCTCGAGCGGACGCTGGCGCCGGTGCTCGCCGCCTGCCAGCAGCAATTGCGCGAGGCCCTGCCGGAACCGCGGCTGAAGCGTTTCGGCAAGGCGCCCGCCAACCCTTCCGTCTCGGTGGTTATCCCGCTCTACCGCGTCTACGATTTCCTGCGGGTGCAGGTCGCCGCCTTCGCCGCGGACCCCATTTTCGCCGGCGAGGCCGAGCTGATCTACGTGCTCGATTCCCCCGAGCACGAGGCCGAGGTCGCGCATCTCCTCGGCGGGCTCTTCCTCGCCTACGGCCTGCCGATGCAGCTCGTGGTGATGGGCCGCAATGGTGGCTTCTCCGCCGCCTGCAATGCCGGCGCCGCGGCCTCTCGCGGCGAGGCACTGGCGCTGGTCAATTCCGACGTGATCCCGACCGGGGATGGCTGGCTGCCTGCATTGGTGCGCAGGCTCGACCGCGGCAACCGCATCGGCGCTGTCGGCCCGAAGCTGCTCTATGACGATGGCTCGCTGCAGCATGCCGGGCTCTTCTTCAAACGCGACAGCAAAGGCACCTGGCTCAACCATCATTACTTCAAGGGCATGCCGAGCCATTACGGTCCGGCCAATGCCGAGCGGCCGGTGCCCGGCGTCACCGGTGCCTGCGTGGTGCTGCCGCGGGCCCTGTTCATGGAGATCGGCGGCTTCGACGACGGCTATGTCATCGGCGACTACGAGGACAGCGACCTCTGCCTGAAGATCGGCCGGGCCGGGCTCGGCGTCGTCTATGTGCCCAGCGTCGCGCTCTACCATCTCGAGCGGCAGTCGATCTCGAAGAGCACCGATTACACCCGCGGCGTCGCCTCCCAGCACAATGCCTGGCTCCAGACCCGGCGCTGGGACCGCCAGATCGAGGCGCTGATGGCGGCCTTCGACGGCCCTGCCGCAGAGCTGCCGGAACAGGCGCTGCCAGAGCAGAGCCTGCCGCGCGAGCCCCAGTTCTTTTCCCGCGCCAACCTCCGGAGAGCGACAGCGGCATGACGGCGACATTGGCCCTGAGACAGAACGCGCCGGAGCCGGCGCCGGTGAGCGAGCTCGCGCAGCGCGAGCTCGACTTCCTGATGCGCCAGATCCAGAGCAACCGCTTCCTGCCGCATCCGCCGCCGGATTCTATCTTCGTCGGCGACGGCGACTACCGCGCCATCGGCGCCGAATTCCTTGGCCATTTCGTCAGGCTCGGCCGGCTGCAGCCGCATGAACGGGTCTTCGACATCGGCTGCGGCATCGGCCGCATGGCGGTGCCGCTGACGCAATATCTCGACCCCGAGCGCGGCAGCTATGACGGCGTCGACCCGGTCATGGACGGCATCCTCTGGTGCGCCCAGACGATCACGCCGGCTTATCCGCGCTTCCGCTTCCAGCGGCTCGACATCGCCCATCCGCTTTATAACCCGCAGGGCTCGCTGCCCGGGATCGAGGTGCGCTTCGGCTTCCCGAACCAGAGCTTCGATTTCATCATCATGACCTCGGTGGCGACGCACCTGCCACCGGACGAGCTCGTGGTCTATCTCAACGAGGCCGCGCGTCTGCTCGCGCCGGGCGGACGGCTTTTCCTGACCGCCTTCGCGCTCGACGGCCAGAGCACCGGCCAGGAGCGATTGAAGTTCCGGCGCTGGGGCGAGGGACCGGGCTGGTACGCGATCGAAGAGGCGCCGCTGGCCGCCGCCGGGATCGACGCCGGCTTTCTCCTGGAGCATGCCACCCAAGCTGGACTTGCGGCCGAACGGCTCGGCCAGGGCCATTGGCGCGGCGTCAGCGCGGCGCATTACCAGGATCTGCTGATCGCGGTGAAGCCGGGAGAAGCACGATGAGCCGGCGCATCCTGGTCGTCGCGCACAACCACCCGTCGCTGCATCCCGGCGGGACCGAGATCTTCGCCCATGATCTGACGCAGGCCTATCGCGACGAGGGTTGCGAGGTCATGTTCCTCGGCGCGACCAATGCGATCCACCGCGAGCCGCATCCCGGCACGGCCTTCCAGGCGACCGGGGAGAATGGCGACCTCCTGTTGTGGAGCGGCCATTTCGACCGCTTCCATCTCAGCCAGATCGACCATTACGGCACCTTGCAGGATCTCGGCACGCTGCTGACCGAGTTCCGGCCGGACGTGATCCATGTCCACCATCTCGTCCTGATCGGCGCGGAATTCCTGGCGCTGGCGCGACGCCTCCTGCCTCAAGCGTCGATCGTGATGACGCTGCACGACTACTACCCGATCTGCCATCATGACGGGCTGATGCTGCGGCCGAGCGACAAGCAGCGCTGCACCGGCGCGACGCCCACTGCCTGCCATTCCTGCTTCCCCGAGATCGGCGCCGACCGCTTCCTGCTGCGCGAGCGCTTCCTGAAGACGCATCTTGCCGCCGTCGACCGCTTCGTCGCGCCGAGCCGCTTCCTGCGCCAGCGCTACATCGACTGGGGCATCGCGCCGGGCAAGATCGAGGTCATCGCCAATGCGCGCCCGGCGCAGACACCAGTACCGCATCGCCACACCCATGGCGCTCGCACGCGCTTCGGCTATTTCGGCAACCTCAACCCGTGGAAGGGCATCCTTCCCCTGCTGCAGGCGGCGAAGCTGCTGCACGGCGCCGGCGAGACCGGCATCGAGCTGCGCATCCATGGCGGCGCGCCGTTCCAGAGCGAGGCTTTCACCGACGCGCTGGAGAAGGCCCTGGGCGAAGCCGGTGCCAACGTCACCCATTGCGGGCCCTATCGCCGCGACGAGATGGCGGAGCTGATGGCCGAGGTCGACTGGGTGGTGATGCCCTCGATCTGGTACGAGAACGCTCCCCTCGTCATCCAGGAAGCCTTCCAGCATCGCAGGCCGGTGATCGCCAGCGGCATCGGCGGCATGGCCGAGATGGTCCGCGACGGCGTCGACGGGCTGCATGTCCGGCCGGGCGACCCTGCTGCCCTCGCCGCCGCCCTGCGGCGAGCGGCCGGGGACAACGGGCTCTGGCAGCGGCTCGTCGAGAACATCGAACCCTCACCCGGCATGGAAGACTGCGCCCGGACGCACCTGGCGCTGTTCGACCGGCTCAAACTGGCGGAGGCGGCATGACGATGGCGCAGAATTCCGAAGGCGCGGCCGTGACCGAAATCGCGCCCGCAAGGCTCAACGGCCGCGTCGATGCGCTCGACGGGAACCGGCTGCATGGCTGGATCTGGGACGAGGCGAGGCCGGAAGAACGGCTCACCGTGCGCCTCATGCGCGACGGTGTCGCCGTACAGGAGGTGGTGGCCGACCAGAGCCGCGTCGATCTGCGCCGCAACGGCATCGGCGATGGCCGGCACGCCTTCGCCATGGAGCTCGACGACAGCGTGGTCGCGGCGCGCGCCGATCTCGTCATCATCGGCGTCTCGCCGAGCACCGGCGTCGCCCTCGAACTGCGCCTGCCGCCGCCGGCGGAGCTCGCTGCCGAGGCGGCCATCGCCGTGCCGCTGGCGCGCTTCTTCGACCGGGTCGAGGCGCTGATCGTCCTGCAGAGGCGCTCGCAGCTCACCCAGAAGGAGCTGCTCGACAAGGTCGGCGAACTCGGCCTGCGGCTGACCGAGTACCGCCAGCGCGAACAGGAGGCGAAGCAGTCCGGCGAGGCCGAGGGCCAGGACGCAATCGCCGCCCGCCTCGCCGAGATCGACGTCTTCCAACTGCGCTTCGACCAAACGCTGAAGAGCTTCGACGACCGGCTGGTCGCGATCCGCAAGGAGGCGCGGGCGCCGCTCCGGCAGGTCACGGTGATCCTCGGCTTCCTCTCCGGCCTCGCTGCACTGCTCTCTTTCGCCACGCTCGCCGTGACGCTGGTCGGAGGCTGAGCGGTGAACGAGGTCATCATCCCCCAGCAGACGAGGCTCAGCCCGGCGCCGACCGTCGCCTGGACGCCGCTCGGCGAGAACGCGATCCTGGTGATGAGCGCCTGCGACGCGATCCCCGGCAAGGTACCGGTCGCGGTCGACGGCAATCCGCGCAACAAGGCGCAGACCATGGCGCTGACCTGGCGCCGGCCGCAGGCCGATGCCTCGCAGGCCGTCGGCTTCCTCTGCCTGGCGCCCGCCCCCTCGCATGACCGTGCCGGCGGCGGCGCGATCCTGCTCGGCCGGCCCGGCCGGCCCTTGCGGCTGATCCTGGCGCCGAAGCCCCTGCCCCTCCAGGCGTTCCTCGCCGCACTTGCCGACGAGGCCGGCCAGTCTTTCCCGACCGTGGTCGACGGGCTGCTCGAAGTGCTGCTCGCCGGCAAGTCGAACCCGCGGCGGCTGCGCGCCGTCGGCATGCTCCTGCAATCGGTGGCCAAGCCCGGCGGTTTCGTCGAGGTGATGGGACCGCAGGACGACAGCATCTTCGTGCAGGGCTGGACCGCGAACTTCACCGCCGGCCGGACCCAGCTGCTGATCGCCCATGGCGGCCTCTCCTCGGCCATGCTGGAAGCCGGCACCTTCGAGAGGGACGATCTCGGCGAGGGCGCGCGCGGCTTCTTCGGCCTGATCGAGGAGTGCGAGATCCGCCATCCCAGCGAGATCGAGCGGCTGTTCTTCCGCGGCAATGACGGCTGGCGCGCGCTCGAAGTCTACGAGCGCCACGTCCTGCTGGAACCGGTAACGGTGCCCGGCCATCTGCGCGACGGCCTGCAACGCGGCAGCGCGCCGCCCGCCACCGCCGAGAAGCTGAAGCGTGCCTCGCAGCGCTTCGACGGGCGCGACACGGTCTGCCTGCTCGCACAGCCGGTGCGCGCCGGGATCGACGATGCGACCATTGTCGAGGGCACCGGCGTGCTGATCATCGGCTGGCTGTTCGACCCCGAAAACAAGGTCGTGGCCGCGACCCTGCGCTCCGGCAACCAGTCCTGCACGCTCGATGCGAGCTGGACGCGCGTGGCGCGCCCGGACGTCGCAGCGGCGTTCCTCGAAGATCCGCGCTTCGGCCCGGCCATGGCCAGCCGGCGCAACAGCCATGGCTTCATCGTCTTCGCACCGAAGCTCCTCCCGGAGCCCGGGCAGCCGCTCTATATCGAGTTCGAGATCGAGGGCCAGGGTCCGGCCTTCCTGCCGCTGTCCCCGGGGCGCGCCCCGGCCCGGCGGGCACTGGAACGCGTCTTCGGCCTGCTCGACCCGCGCTCTTCCACCGCGAGCTCCGTGGTCGAGCGGCAGATCGCCCCGGCCTTGCAGGCGGCCGAGATCGCGCCGCCGCGGGCGATCGAGAGCCATGATGTCGGCAGCTTCAATGCCGATGCGGCACTCGGCCTCGTCATCGGGCTGGACCACCGGCAGCGCGAGCTTTCCAGCCTGTTCGCCCTGCTCGCCATCGATCCCGAAGTGCGCAGGCTGCCGATCGTCGTGGCGGCGCCGGGCGAGAGCTTCGACCGGCTCGGTGCCGAGGCTCGCCGGCTGGCGCGCTTCTACGGGCTGTCGATCCGCCTCGTCCTGGTCGAAGGCGTCGAGGACAGCTGTGACGCGCTGGAGGCCGGGCTGCACGCCTGCCGCTTCCAGACGGCCGCCCTGCTCTCCGGCGCGGCGCAGATCCGCATGCCAGGCTGGCTCGGCCGGCTGGAGCGGGCCTATCGCGGCCGCGGCGGGCACTGCGTCGCCAGCCCGACCCTCTTGTTCGAGGACAATTCGATCCGCTGGGCCGGCGCCTGGCTCGAAGGCGAAGGGCCGGAGCGGCGGGTCTACAACCGCTTCGTCGGCTATCCGCTGGAGGCGATCGGCAGCCTCGGCCCGATGGAGGTCGCGGCCGGCGCGACGGAATGCTGCGTGCTCTCGCGCGCCGCCTTCATCGAGGCCGGCGGCTTCTCGCGCAACTACTTCACCACCGGCGAAAAGGGCCTCGACCTCTGCCTGAAGCTCAGGATGAACGGCGCGCCCTCGCTCTGGGTGCCGGAGGTCGAGATCTATGTCGTCGAGGACAATGAGGCCGCGCGCGCGCCGGCCGGTGTCCTCGCCGGCCTCGCCGACCGCACTTCCTTCGACCGGCGCTGGGCGCTGGCCATTTCCAACATGAGAGGATGAGCATGCGTATCCTCGTCGTCTCGCACGGCCACCCCTCCTTCTCGCTCGGTGGCGCCGAGATCGCTTCCTACAACCTGCACAAGGGCTTCCAGGCCAGTGCCGAGGTCGACACGCACTACCTCGCCCGCGTCGGCGCGCCGACGCCGCGCCATGCCGGCACGGCGCTGATGAGCCTGCGCCAGCGCGGCGGCGAACTGCTCTACTACGCCGAGGAGTACGACCACTTCCTGATCTCGAACCGGGCGACCGAGGAGATCGAGCGCGATTTCGTCCGGGTGCTGCGCGATCTGAAACCCGATGTGGTGCATTTCCACCATTTCATCGGGCTCGGGCTGGAATGCCTGTTTGCGGTGCGCGACACGCTGCCGGACGCGCTGATCGTCGTGACCTTCCACGAGTATCTCTCGATCTGCCACCATCACGGCCAGATGGTGAAGACCGGCGCCTTCAAGCTCTGCTACCGGTCCTCGCCGAGCGACTGCAACGCCTGCTTCCCCGAGATCGCGCCGGCCCGTTTCCTCGCCCGCGAGACCTTCATCAAGGGCATCCTCAACCTCGCCGACCATTTCGTCTCGCCAAGCCGCTTCCTAGCCGAGCGCTACCAGCAATGGGGCCTGGCGGCGGAGCGCTTCTCGGTGATCGAGAACGGCATCGACGTCGCCGAGGTCGCGCCGCCGCGGCCCTTGCCGGACAGCGAGGGCCGGCGCTCGCGCTTTGCCTATTTCGGCCAGCTCACGCCCTATAAGGGCGCCGACATCCTGCTCGACGCCGTCACGCGTATTCCGGACTCAGTCTGGGGCGAGGACGGCGTGCTCCTAGTCTATGGCGGCAATCTCGACCGGCAGCCGGAGGCCTACAAGAAGAAGTTCGCCGACCTCGTCGAGGCCGCCGGCCGGCGGGTGCGCTTCTGCGGCGCCTTCCAGAACCACGAAATGCCGAACCTGATGCGCTCGGTCGACTGGGTGGTGATGCCCTCGGTCTGGTGGGAGAACTCGCCGATCGTGATCCAGGAGGCCTTCTTCCACGGCCGCCCGATCCTTTCCAGCAATCTCGGCGGCATGGCCGAGAAAATCACCGACGAGGTGGACGGGCTGCATTTCCGCTCCGGCAGCCCCGAAGACCTCGTCGACTGCATGACCCGGGCGCTGAGCGAGCCCGGTCTCTGGGAGCGCCTGCGCTCCGGCATCAAGAAGCCGCTCAGCCATGTCGACTGCGCCAACCAGCATCTCGCGCTCTACCAGCGCCTGATCGCTGCACGGGGCATGCCGGCTCCGGCCAATCGCGCCGCCGCGCCGATGATCGCGTGAGCTGCGCGAAGACAAGAAGGGAGAACGCAACCATGGCCCGCATCCTCGTGATCAGCCCGTCGGGCGAGGTCTACGACCACGACAATGTTCGCTGGTACAGGCACGCCGACCTGCAAAGCCACATCAACCACTACCACAATATCGGCGACGCCTTCGTCTTCGATTCCTCGCTGAAGCTGCTCAACTTCGAGAAGCTGGAGGAACTGCCGATCACGCGCGTCGACCCCCAGCAGATCGACCGGCTCAACGCCGAGTTCGACTATGTATTCCTGCGCGGCTCCAACTATGTCCACGCCGAGATGAACTGGAGCCGCACCGCCGAGGTTCTGCGCCGGCTCAAGCTGCCGGTGATCGCCTTCGGCATCGGCGCGCAGGCCCCGGTCAGCGGCAAGCTCGAGCTCAGCGAGGACAGCAAGACCGTCCTCAAGCTGATCGCCGATTCCACCGCCTCGGTCGGTGTCCGCGGCACCTATTCGGCGGAGGTGATGAACGAGCTCGGCATCCGGAACGTCAAGATCATCGGCTGCCCGACCGCCTTCCGCAACAACCGGCCCGACCTTGCCATCCGCCTGCCGGCGCTCGAAACGGTGAAACAGGTCGGCGTCACGCTGCGTCGCGAGGTCTCCAAGCACTACGCCAAGGACATCAAGCGCTACCTCAACGTCCACCGCGACCTGGTGAAGGCGATGGCGGAGCGCTTCGAGGTCACGCTAATGTCGCAGGGCGAGGTCGAGGAGAAGAAGCTCGCGCTCGGCACGCCCGAGCAGAAGCAGGAGGGCATGGCGGCGCTACGCGAGAACGGCTGGGCGACCGCCTGGTATCTCGACGAGCGGATGGAGGAGCTCTACCGCGACCGGATGTTCTATTCGGACGTGGTCGCCGAATATGAGCGGCTCGTGCGCCGGCTCGACCTCGTGCTCGGCTACCGTCTGCACGGCAATCTGATGGCGCTCGCCAACGGCACGCCCTCGATCTACTTCACCTATGACAGCCGGACCGTCGAGTTCGCCGAGACCTTCAGGATCCCCAGCGTCGACGTCTTCGGCGACAAGCCGTTCACGCTTGAGGAATACTGGGACCAGACTCTCTTCGACCGCTTCAACGCGGCCTATGCCCAGACCTACCGGGCAATGAGCGCCTTCCTCAGCGAGAACAAGATCGACCACAAGATGGCGAAGACGGCTGCGGCCGCCCCCTCCGCACCGCCGGCTCGCGAGCCGGAAAGGAAGGTGGCATGAGGGTGGCCCACCTCCGCCTTGCAAGGCTGCCGGCAGCGCTCATGCTGCTGGCCCTGCCCTGCGCGGCATTCGCCCAGACCCCGGCCTATCGCCTCGAGGTCGCGCCCGACGCGGCGGAAGAGACGGTCATCTCCTGGGCGCGCGAGCGCTGCGAGGAATGGGACCTGCCGGATGCGCCCTTACGCGCCTTCCGCGACGACAAGGGCGAGGTCGTCGCCTTCGCCAGCCATTACCGTGGTCGCCCGCTGATCGGCCGCGACCTCTCCTCGATCAGGAAGAGCTGCGCGATCTCCTTCCAGGCCAGGAACAGTGCCGATCCCGCCGAGTTCAGCGACAAGAGCTGGATCGCCGCCACCTGGACCGGCGACGGACGACGGGTGCAGGCGCTGATCCATGCCGAGTACCACGCCGACAAGCATGCCGGCGCCTGCCGCTTCAAGGACGCGATGAGCTGCTGGTACAATGTCGTGACCGCGGCGCGGTCGAACGATGGCGGACGCAGCTTCAAGGTCGACGAGCCCCATCCGCTGGTGGCCGCGCCGGCCTTCAAGCAGGATGTCGGCCAGGGCCGGCATCGCGGCTTCTTCAACCCCTCGAACATCGTCGAGAAGGACGGCGCCTGGTACGCGCTGATCGCGACGACCGGCGGCGAGGGCCAGAAGAGCGGCGTCTGCCTGTTCCGCACCACCGACATCAAGGACGCCACGGCCTGGCGCGCCTATGACGGCAGCGACTTCACCATCCGCGCGCTCGACCCCTATCGCGAGGATGTCAGCCAGGCGAAGCCATGCAAGCCGCTGAAGCCGCTGCCGACCACGGTCGGCTCGGTCACGCGGCACGAGGCGAGCGGGCAGTGGCTGGCGATCTTCCATCTCGGCCCGGATCCGAGCCAGGGCATCGCCGGCGGGCGTGTCGCCTATAGCTGGTCGAGCGACCTCAAGCGCTGGTCGCCCCTGCAGACGCTGATGATCCACCCGACGATGTGGAGCAAGAACTGCGGCGACAAGCAGCGCTACGCCTATGGCGCCGTCGCCGACCCCGCCTCGCCCTCGCGCAATTTCGAGACGACCGGCGACGAGGCCTTCCTGTTCATGAGCAAGATGCGCGTCACCGACTGCAAGGTCGGGCCTGAGCGCGACCTGGTACGCGTCAAGGTTCGGTTCGTGCCTGAAACCCAGCGGAGCACGCCTTGAAGATCCTGCGCGCCACGACCAACGAGGTCACCATTTCCGTCGCCCGCAAGCCCGAAGGCGGCTGGCCGGCGCTGAGCCTCAGGCTCGACGGGCACGACTACGCGACGATCCATCCCGCCGCGCTGACCGCCGGCGATGCGACACAGGCCGAACTCACCATTCCCCTGCCGAGACTGCCCGGCGGGCGCCCCCACTCGGTCGCGGTCGCAGACGCAGCAACGGGCGCGCTCGCCCCGGGCTCGAACCTGCGTCCGATCGCGACCGAGACCAAGCTCAGGGCGCTGGTAATCTACCCCGCCGGCGAGGTCTACGAGCACGACAAGGTGCGCTGGTATCGCGCCCCGATGGAGAAGCTGCTCGCCGATTATTTCAACATCGGCGACATGATCGTCTACGACTCGACGCTGAAGCTCCTGCGCTACGCGCATCTCGAGCCGATGAAGATCATGAGCCCGACCGAGGCCGACATCGAGCGCTATGCCAGCGAGTTCGACTATGTCTTCGTGCGCGGCTCCAACTTCATCCATGAGAAGATGGAGTGGTTCCGCGCCGTCGAGGTGCTGGAGAAGGTGAAGCTGCCGGTCTACGCCATCGGCGTCGGGGCGCAGGCCAGCCAGAACCGCAAGATCGAGCTTTCGGAAGGATCGAAGCGCTTCTGGTCGATCGTCGCCGAGCGCTCCGCCGCGATCGGCGTGCGCGGCGCCTTCTCGGCCGAGACGCTGCGCCAGAACGGCATCGGGAATGTCGAGGTGGTCGGCTGCCCGTCGATCTTCCGCACCCGCAATCGCGATCTCCAGATCCGCGTGCCCGACCAGCGCGAGATCCGCAAGGTCGCCTTCAGCCTGCGACGCGAGGCCGACCACAGCTACACCGCCGATCCCGAGACCTATCTGCGCAACCAGAAGGCTGCGCTGCTCAAGGTCGACGGCCAGAGCGAAATGGTGATGTCCTCCCATGGCGAGCAGGAGGAGAAGGCTTTCTTCCTGCGCGATGAAGCGGCGAAGCAGAAGGCCGTCACGGAATTCGTCCGCACGAAATGGTGGGACGGGCCCGACGACCAGGCGATGCGGCGGATCTACGAGAAGCAGCTCTTCTCGTTTTTCGATGTCGAGCGCTACGACCAGTTCGCGCAATCGATCGACCTTGCCGTCGGCTACCGCGTCCATGGCGTCTTGCCGGCCGTCGCGCATGGCGTGCCGGGTGTGCTCGTCGCCTATGACACGCGCAGCCAGGAACTGGCCGAGACGCTGAAGATTCCCGTCGTGCCGGAAGCGGCGCTCGCCGAGGGCGGCTGGCGCGCCGTCTACCAGGAGGCGGCGCTGAACGGGCTCTCGAAAAGCTACGCCCAATCCTACGACCGGATGCGGGACTTCCTCGAGAAGAACGGCGTTCCGCACCGGATGTGAGCGAGAGCCGGCGACGACCACGCATGGGCGCAAGCGCCCCGGTCGCCGCCCCGAAAGGCGCAAGGCCTTTCCAGCAGAAGGAGACGTAAACGATGAAGATCGAATACGATGCAGGTACCGCCCTCTCGATCATGCGCGCCAACCCGGCGCGCGGCTGGACCTCGGGAAAGCCGGAGCGCATGGCCAAGGAACGCCTGACCACAGGCGACTTCCTCAAGGTCGAGCACCGGCCGAAGTTCCAGATCGACCCCTCCTGGCCGATCTTCACCATGGGGTCCTGCTTCGCGCGCGAGGTCGAAAACATCCTGATGATGCGCGGGCTGCCGCTGCTGCTGCGCGGGCACGGCGTGCCGGCCGAGCATTTCGAGAGCTGGAACGAGGAGAGCGGACGCGGCGGCGGAGCGAACCGCGGCGAGCTCTCCCGCGGCGCACTCAACAAATACTCGGTGCGCTCGATGGCGCACGAGCTGAAGCGCGTCCTCCTCGGGGAGAGCTATCCCGACGAGGGCCTGATCGAGCTTTCGCCGGGGCAATGGTTCGATCCGCATGCCAGCGGCCTCAGACTGCTTAGCCGCGGGGAGGCCTTCGCCAATCGCCAGCGCCTGACGACGGCGACCGCGACGATCAAGGACGCCCGCATCTGCTTCTTCACGCTCGGCCTGACCGAGACCTGGCTGGATTCGCAGACGGGACTGGCGATGAACATCCATCCCGGCCCGAGCTGGCTGGCAAAGATGCCGGAGCGCTTCCGCTTCGTCGACTACGGCTACGACGCGACGCTGTCGGACATGCTGGAGATCATCGGGCTGATCCGCGAGCACTGCAATCCGGAGATGCGCTTCATCGTCACCGTCTCGCCGGTGCCGCTCGGCGCGACCTTCAAGGAGGCCGACGTGATCGTCGCCAATAGCGGCTCGAAATCCGTGCTGCGTGCGGTCGCCGAGGAGCTCTACCGGCGCTTCGACTTCGTCGACTACTTCCCGAGCTACGAGATCGTGCTCAACTCGCCGCGCGCCATGGCCTTCGAGGACGACCAGCTCCATGTCGCCCGCGAGATGGTCGCCCAGGTGATGACGACCTTCCAGGCGAGCTATCTCGGCGCCCCCTCGCATCCTCAGGCGGCCTGACGGTGAGAACCGTCTAGGCTGCGGCGCGGACTGCGTACCGTCGCTGACGAAGATGGCGCGATCGGCGACGGCCGCGGCCACGGATCGACAGAGGCTCCTTCCAGGCCTCGCCTATCGCCCGCGCGCCCGAACATCGAGGCCGCCTGTTCTTCTACGGGAATACGTTTCCATACGAAGTAAAGCACATCCGCCGAGGTTAACCCGTAAGAGATATTGAACCTGCCGGGTCCGGCCTTCACTATTGCGCAACACTTCAACGGGCCGACCGCCGCAGCTGAACAGAACCGGATCTGCAATGCCCTCGGCCGAGCTGGGATCAGTCAAGTCCGCGATGCGCGTGCTCGACCTGTTCGAGTATCTGCGCCGCTGGAATGCCGGCCAGACCCATGCCCGGATCGCCGCCCAGCTCGGCATACCGAAAAGCAGCCTGACCCAGCTGCTCAAGACCTTGGTCTGCCGCGGCTATCTCGAATACGACCCGGTCAGCAAAGGCTACTTCCTCGGCCCGGCCGTGGTCGCGCTCGGCCAGCGCAGCGCCGAGACGCGCGATCTCGTCAGCATCGCCGAAGACGTGCTGGCCGACACCGCCCATGCGACCCGCGAGACCTGCGCCCTCAACCTGCTGAAGGGCGACGTCTCGGAGGTGGTGGCGACCGCAAGCGGCTCGCACCGCCTGCACTACACGATGCGAAAAGGCGACACAGCACCGCTTTACGCCACCTCAGGAGGCAAGGCGCTGCTCGCCCATCTGCCCGAGGAGATGCGCCGCGACTATCTCGCGCGCGTCAGCTTCGAAAAGATCACGCCGCGGACGATCGACTCCGTGCCGGCGCTGGAGGCGGAGCTGGCGGAGATCGCCCGGACCGGCATCGCCTTCGTGGTCGAGGAGTTCATGCCAGGCATCGTCGGCATGGCGCGCCCGATCCTCGGCCGCTCCGGCTTCCCGTTGGCGGCCGTCAACATCGCCCTACCGATCGCGCGCTATGATGCCGCGCTGAAACGGCGCTGCCTCAACGCACTGGAGGACGCCGTCCTGATGCTCAGGGAACGTGCTGGCCTCGGATGAGCGGCGTGCACGGTTTTCCTGTTGAGCACCGCAGACGGATTCTTCGGTGCGATTGCGCCTACCGAGCTAAACCGGCTTTCCCTCGAGAAAATCGACGATCAGCTCGCGCTGCGCCAGGAACATGTTGACCCCGGTCTGGGTCTTGCAGCGGAGGCGGCGGCCTGCTTCCAGCAGGGGCGAGACCTCGGGCGCCGTGATGACGTCGCCGATGAACATGTCCGGTGCGAGCCTTTCCACCTCGACCGGCAGGGGATCGTCGGGACGCATCCCCATCGGCGTGGCATTGGCGATGATCCCGAAGCCGGTCGGGTCGGTCGATCCCGCCCGCACCCGCCCGGGATGGGCGGATGCGAGACGGGCAACCAGCGCATCGCGCCGGTCGGCATCCATGTCGTGGATTGCAAGCTCGGACGCGCCGGAATCGAGCAGCTGCAGGCCGATGGCGCTGCCAGCCCCGCCGGCTCCGATCAGCAGGGCACGCTTGCCCTCCGGCTCACCGCCGGCCTGCCGCATGGCGCGCACGAAGCCGACCCCGTCGAGCATGTCGCCATGCCAGGCGCGATCCTTGCCGCGGCGCAGGACATTTGCCGTTTCCAGCAGCCGGGCCCGGTCGGACAGCGTCGCGCAGTGCTGCCGGGCAGCGAATTTATGCGGGATCGTCACGACGATGCCGTCGACGTTCAGCACCGGGCCGAGCGCCGCGATGAAGCCGTCGACATCGTCGGGCAAGACATGGATCGGGACCAGGGCCGCGTTGATGCCGCGCTCGACGAAGCCCCTGGTAATGCCGGCCGGAGACTTAACCTGTGCGATCGGGTGGCCAATGATCACGAAGATCCGGGTCTCGCCGCTCAGCATATCCAGCATCGCATCCTCCATTCGGCCTTGGCGCCAGTTCGGCATCCATGCCCTTTGCTGCTTTCGGATTTCACCCTTGAGTCTGTTCTGCCGATCTACCGAAGGGCAGGCGCTGCTTTCCGATAGAAGGCGATGGTGCGCGCCAGCCCCTCCGCCAGCCCGGTCCGCGGCAATGCGCCGAGCACCGAAGGCAGGGTCGTATCGAGAGCGAGTTCCGGGGCGGTAGGCAGGCTCGGCCCGGCGGCGCTCAAACGCGCATCGGGAACCTGACGCCGGATCTCGGCGATGACCTCGTCGACGGTCGCGACCTCGCCGACCAGATTGAAGGCATGCGCGCCGGCAATGTCGCGCGCGACCGCGACCTCGAAAGCAGTGGCGAGATCCTCGACATAGAGCAGGTCGGACTGGCCAGTGTAGATGAACTCATAGGCTTCGCCGGTCGCAGCAGCCTCAGCGGCGAGGCTCGGGCCGGCAGTAAGGCCGAGCTCGCGGCCGGGCCCGTAGACCACGAAGGGGCGGAAGCCGACGCTGGCGATGCCGTGATCATGCCAATAGGCGCGGGCGCTGCCTTCGGTGGCGAGCTTGAAGGCGCCGTAATGGGTGATCGGCAACGGCCTCGCCCCGTCCTCCGGGCCGAAGACACCGGCCGAGCTGGCATAGACGACCTTGGCGATGCCGTGCCGGCGCGCCGCCTCGAAGACGTTGAGCGTGCCGATGACGATAACCTCGGCACCGAGGACCGGCTGCTCGCGACAGGCCGGCGTCAGGATCGCCGCGAGATGGACGATGGTATCGCAGCCCTTGGCGGCGGTATGGACGGCTTCGCCGTCCCGGATGTCGCCCATGCGCCAGTCGATCTCGGCGGCCGCCTCGCCAGCCAGCGCCCGCACGAGCCGGCTGTCATCCTTGATATCGAAGATGCGGACCTTGTGGCCGGCCGCGAGCAGGCTGCGGACGATCCAGGCGCCGATGAAGCCGGTGCCGCCGGTGACGAGGATCTGCATGGTGACTCTCGGGCCTGTTGCGAAGGAAAAGGCAAGTACGCGTGATGTCGGAGTTTTGCCCGGCGCCGGTCAATCCTTGGCCACGGCTCGTTCAACCTCTCTGCCGCGGCTTCGGCGGCCTGCCGGCCAGATGTAGCGAGATCAGCCCGCCGGCGACGATCAGCGCGGCGCCGATGACCGTGTAGACATCCGGCACCTCGCCGAAGATGGCGAAGCCGAGCAGCGTAGCGGTCAGGAGCTGGGCGTAGGAATAGGGCGCGAGGCGCGAGGCGGTCGCCCGGGCATAGGCGGCGATCATGGCGAACTGACCGGCGGCCTGGCAGATGCCGGACAGGCCGAAAAGCAGCCATTGCTCGCCGGTCGGCGCCTGCCAGAAGAAGGGCAGAGGCAGCGAGGACAGGGTCAGCGCCACCAGCATGGTGTAGAGCAGTACGGCGCGCGAACTCGCCCTTTGCGCGACGATCCGGGTCATGACCTGGCCGGTGGCGGCGAAGAGGCCGCCTAGCGCCGGGATCAGCAGGGCCCACGAAAAGGCGCTCCCGAAAGGGCGCATGATCGTCAGCACGCCGAGGAAACCGAGCAGCACCGCGAGCCAGCCCCAGCGATTGACCGGCTCCCCGAGCAGGAACTTGCCGAGCGCCATGCTGAGCAGCGGCGCGATGAAGAGGATGGTGGTGACCTGGGCGAGCGGCACATAGGCCATCGCGACGATGACGCAGATCCCGCCGAGGAAGGGAAAGATCGAACGCAGCAGCAGGAGCTTGACCGGGCCGCGCGTCAGGGCGGCCCGCCATTCTCCGGGCCGGAGGATGAACAGGAAGAGGGCAGCGAAGACCACGCTGCGCCCCCACATCGCGATCACGGGATTCGTCTCGACGACGACGAGCTTGGAAGCGGCGTCGCCGACAGCAAACAGGCTGAAGGCGGCCAGAGCCAGCGCCAGCGCGGCAAGGCCACCATCGGAATGCGTGGCTTTAGGTAGCGGAGGACTCACCTTGCGCGCTCGCCCCGCAGCCCAGGCGGGGGGGGCTCGATATCGGAGATGGTCATACCGGGCGCGATCTCGAGCCTGCCCCCGGGCGCTTTGCTTCGTCGCTGCCAAACATCGCCTTCCCCCGGGGTCGGGCCCGTCCTGCCGCGCGCCGGCTGGCACGAGGCGGAAGGCTTCCGACAGCCGCCGCGCCAGGCGCGACGACGATCCGGCTATAGGCAACGCAGCGTCAGGCGACAATCAGGCTCGCCCTGCGGCCAGTGCAGGGCCGCCCTCCATGCGCGGCTGGGCTCAGTAGCTGATCCGAGCAACCGCCCGCAGATTGTCCGGCGTCGTCGTCGGAAAGCCGAAGAATTCAAGATAGGCCGGGATCTGCTCGAACAGCATGTCGGTGCCGATCTGCGTCTGGCAGCCTTTGGCCTGGGCGGCCGCCAGGAAGGGCGTGACCTCGCTCTTCAGCACGACCTCGCCGACGAAACTCTCGGGCGCAATCCGCGAGACGTCCATCGGCAGGGGATCACCGTCGTTCATGCCGAGCGGCGTCGCGTTGACGACGATGTCGTAGCCCTCGGGATCGCGCGTGCCGAGCTCCAGCGCGAGCGCCGGATAGTGCGCGCGCAGCCGGCGGGCGAGGCCTTCCACGGCGGCGCTGTTGAGATCGAAGAGACCGAGCGCCGCCGCGCCCGCTCCCGCCAGCGAGGCGGCGATGGCTGCACCGACGCCGCCGCTGCCGACGACCAGCGCCCGCGCGCCCGCCACCTGACGGCCCTTGCGCAGCACGCCGCGAACGAAACCTTCGCCATCGAACATGTCGCCGCGCAGCGTGCCGTCCGGCCGCAGCAGAACTGCATTGCAGGAGCCGGCGATGCTCGCCGCGGTCGAGAGTTCGTCGACGAGGCCGGTCGTCGTGACCTTGTGCGGCATCGTCACCAGCGCGCCGCGGATATTCTTCAGGCGGAACAGCGCGGCGAGCACCTGCGGATAGACATCGGCCTCGACCGCCATCGGCATCACCACCGCATTGACGCCGATCGACTCGAAATAGGGATTGTAGATCAGCGGCGCCTTGAAGGTCGTCGTCGGGTAACCGAGATGGGCGATCAGGATGGTGTTGCCGTCGATCATGATCAGCCGATCGTGACGACGGCGCCGGTGCTGGCGGCCTGCTTGACGGCCTCGATCACCTTAAGCGTCTCCAGCCCCTCGCGACCGGAGACGATGGGCCTGGCCTCGCCGCGGATGACCTCGCCGAAATGGCGCACCTGGACGCGCAGCGGATCCTCGGCGACGAAAGGCACGCGCTCGCGGCGCAGCGGCTCCCACCAGCTGCGCTTGCCCGGATTGTACCAGAGCTCGAGCTGCGGCACGGTCAGCGAGCCATGGGTGCCGCCGAGCTGGTAGCAGGACTGATCCTGCTGCTGCGGGTAGACCGGGTTCTCGCCGGTGGTCATCTCCCAGCTCCAGGGCGCGACGACCGAATCCGAGACATTGACCGTGCCGAGCGCGCCATTGACGAAGCGCAGAATGATCACCGCCGTCTCCTCGACGGCATTACCGCGGACGATGTTCGATTCCTGCGCCTGCACCGAGGCGATCTCGCCGCAGAGATAGCGGAACAGGTCGATGTCGTGGCTGAGGTTCATCATCACCGGGCCGGCGCCCTTCTCGCGCCGCCAGGCGACGTCGAAATAGTCGTCCGGCTTCATCAGCCAGAAGCTGCCATGCAGCGTCAGCAACCGGCCGAGCCGCCCGGCTTCGACGATCTCCTTGGCCTTGCGGATCATCGGGTTGTAGCGCCGGTGATGGCCGGCGAGCAGCGGGATCCCGGCCTTCTCGAACGTCGCGACCAGTTGCTGCGCCGCCGCGACGCTGTCGGCGAGCGGCTTCTCGATGATCGCCGGCAGGCCGGCTGCGGCGGCTTCGAGGCCATTGGCGAGATGCAGGTTGTTCGGCGTCGCGATGACGACGCCGTCCGGCCGGGCACGCGCCAGCATCTCGGCGAAGCTCGGGAACCAGTTCGTCCCGAGCGACGAAGCGAGCGACGTGGCGCTCGGCGAGGGATCGACGATCGCAGCGAGCTCGAGGCTCGGCTCGGCCGCGATGTGCTGGGCATGCCGGTTGCCGATCAGACCGGCACCGATGACTGCTAGTCTGACTGGCTTCATCGGCTTTCCCCTATTTGCCGTCGATCAGCGTGGCGAGGCGCCGCAGGGCAAGCGAGTAGCCCTGGGTGCCGAAGCCGGCAATGACACCGTCCGCCCGCAGCGAGACATAGGAATGATGCCGGAAGGCCTCGCGCTTGTGGACATTGGAGATGTGGACCTCGAAGACCGGCCCGTCAAAGGCATTAAGCGCGTCGAGCACGGCAACCGAAGTGTGGGTGAAGGCGGCCGGGTTGATGACGATGCCGCCGGCGGTTTCGCGGGCCTCGTGCACCCAGTCGATGATCTCGTATTCGCGATTGCTCTGGTGGAAGCGCAATTCGAGCTTCAGCTCGTCCGCCAGCGCCCGGCACTCCGCCTCGACATCGGCCAGGGTGGTATGGCCGTAGATGTGCGGCTGGCGCTTGCCGAGCAGGTTGAGGTTCGGACCGTTCAGGACATAGACGAGGCGGCTCACGGCGGGTTTCCCGGGCTTGCGGATTGCGGTTCGCGGTCGCGCTGCCACCGGCGGCGGCCACGCCTCTCATCCCTAGCCCTGCGGAGGGGCTTGGTGAAGGGCCGAGAAAGAACCGCGCCGGCCCGAAGCCGGACCGGCGCGCAGTTTGGGAGGTGGCGGTCGGCCCAGCGCCGGCGTGGTCAGGAGGTCAGCGCCCCCGCCGTCATGCCCTGGACCATGTAGCGCTGCAGGAAGATGAAGGCGACGACCAGCGGCAGGCTCGCCAGCACCGAGAAAGCCATCATCGCGTTCCAGTCGGTGACGAACTCCGCCATCAGGCTGTAGATCGCCATGGTCAGCACGCGGTTCTCCCAGGACTCAATCAGGACGACCGCGAAGAGGAACTCGTTCCAGGCGAGCAGGAAGGTGTAGAGCCCGGCGCCGACGAAGGCCGGATAGGAGATCGGCACCAGGGTCCGGAAGATCGCGCCGAGGCGCGAGCAGCCATCGACCATCGCGGCCTCCTCGATGTCGCGGGGAATGTTGATGAAGTAGCTGCGCAGCATGAGGATGCAGAACGGCAGGGTGAAGGTCAGGTAGACGATCACCAGCGAGGTCCGCGTGTCGTAGAGCCCGAAGGTGATGAAGATCCGGAAATAGGGAATGCAGAGCAGCACCAGCGGGAACATCTGCGTGGTGATGAGGAACATCAACACGGCGCGCTGCCCGGCGAAGTTGAAGCGCGCCAGCGCATAGGCCGCCATCGCCCCGAGCACGAGCGAGAGCAGGGTGACGACGAGCGAGATCACCATCGTGTTGAGGAAGACGACGAGATAGCGCGGCGTGGTGAAGATCTTCTTGTAGCCGTCGAGCGTGAAGATCTGCGGCAGCCAGTCCGGCGGCATCTGCATCACCTCGATGTTCGGCCGGAAGGAGACCGAGAGCATCCAGGCGAGCGGGAAGAAGACGATCAGGATCGCCAGGATAAGGAGGGCGTAGGCCGTGGTGTTGAGCAGGCGCTCGCGCCCCCGCTGGCCCAGCCTGCCCGAAATGACCATAGGCATCGCTTTTTCCCGTAGAGCTTAGACGTTGCGCATCGTGCGGCGCACATAGATGGCGCTGACGATGAAGAGCACGACGAACATCACCACGGCCTGTGCCGAGGCGTAGCCGAACTTCAGCTTCTGGAAGCCGTCGAAATAGATCGCCGTTGCCAGCACTTCCGAGGAATGGGCCGGGCCGCCGCCAGTCATGACGTAGACCGGATCGAAGGCGCGGAAGGTCCAGATCGAGTCGAGCAGCACGATCGTCGTCATGACGCCGCGCAGCTGCGGCAGGGTGATGTGCCAGAACTGCTCCCAGAGCGTCGCACCGTCGATCTCCGCAGCTTCGTAGAGCTGCTTCGGGATCGCCTGCAGGCCGGCGAGCAGCATCACCATGAAGAAGGGGAAGGCGCGCCAGACGTTCATCGCCGTGACCGAGCCGAGCGCGGTCGAGGGATCGCCGAGCCAGGAGATCGTGCCGTTCGGATCGAGCAGACCGAGCGAGACAAGCAGGCCGTTGAAGACGCCGAACGGCTGCAGCATCAGCACCCAGATCATGCCCGCGACGGTCGGCGCCAGGAGCCAGGGCACGATCAGGAGGCCGCGCGCCAGGCTGCGGAAGGTGGCGTTGAGATGCATGTTGAGCAGCAGCGCGAGCGCCAGCCCGATCACCAGATGCAGCACCACGCTGAAGAAGGTGAAGACGACAGTCTGGATGAAGGCCTTCCAGAACAACGGGTCGTTGAACAGCGCGACATAGTTGCCGAGCCCGACCCAGACCTCGCGCTGGAGGTTGCTGTCGTAGAAGCTCAGGCGGACGACGTCGCCGAGCGGATAGACCAGCAGCGCGACCAGGATCAGCAGCGCCGGCCACAGGAACGACAATGCGAGGAGCTCTTCGCGATACTTCTGTTTGAAAGTCAGCATGGCACGCCGATCATGCGGGGCCGCCGCCCGTCTTTTTCGGGCAGGCGGCCCCTGTACGATGGGAGAGGGGCGCGGGCGCCCCTCCCGGGCGGATGGGCGTTACTTCGCGGCCGCGGCGAAGATCTTGTTCCATTCGGCGGCGGCGTCATCCAGAGCCTGCTTGGCGGTCTTCTTGCCCTGCACGACGTTCTGGATTTCCGTGCTCATGATCTTGTTCATCTGCACGGCGTTGGGCATCACGAGGAACGGCGAGCTGGCGTTGGCCGCCGCCATCTGGGTGACGAAGGCCTGGAAGAGCGTGCGCTCCTTGAACCAGTCCTGGCTGGAGACGTCGGTGCGGGCCGGGAAAGCGCCCGTACCCTTCGCCCACATCTCGATGCCCTTCGGACCAGACATCCACTTCATGAAGGTCCAGGCCGCGTCCTTGTCCTGAGCCTGGGACGAGATGGTGTTCAGCGAGCCGCGCACCATGGTGCCGCTGGTCTTGCCGACCGGCAGCGGGGCGATGTCGTAGTTCAGCTTGGGATTGAGCTGCTTCTGGATCGCGATGCCCCAGGGCCCCTCGAACATCATGGCGACGTTGCCGGAGGCGAAGTTGGCGCGCTTTTCCTTCTCGCCATTGCTGAGCACGCCGGGAACGGAGACCTTGTCCTTGTTGATGCGGTCGACATACCACTCGATGGCGGCAACGCCTTCAGGGCTGTTGAACACCGCCTTGTTGGTCTCGGCGTCGATGATCTTGGCGCCGGCCTGCAGCAACAGCGGGTAGATCTCGTAGGTCATGTTGGTCGGCGGCTCGCCCTGCAGCGTGCCGGTGATCGCGAACTGGCGCTTGTCGGGATTGGTCAGCTTGCGGGAGTATTCCGCGAACTCGTCCCAGGTCTTCGGCGGGCCGGAGAGACCGGCGGCCTTGAACAGGTCGGTGTTGTAGAACAATGCCACCGCGCCGCTCTCGATCGGCAGATAGTACTGCTTGCCGCGCCACTTCTGGTGGAAGGTCACGGGGATGTTGCCGAAGAACTCCTTCGGCTCCTTGGCGATGCGCTCGTCGATCGGCTCGATCATGCCGAGATCGGCGAACTCCGCCACCCAGTCGACCTGCACGAGCAGCACGTCGGGCAGCTTCTTGGCCTGGTGCAGGACGATGGCGCGGTCATGGAAGCCGGAGAAGGGGGAATCGACCGGCGTCAGCTTGATGTCGGGATGGTCCTTCTCGAAGGCGGCCTTGAGCTCGCCCATGAACTTCTCGCCGACCTCGGTGCCCTTCCACTGGCCCCAGCGCACTTCCTTCTGCTGGGCAAGCGCCAGCGTCGGCAGGCTGATCATCGAGGCGAGCGACAGCGCCGCGAACTTCAGCAAGGAAGACCTACGTTGCAGATCCATGATCGTTTCCTCCCGGGTTGATTATCATTGTCCGCGAGCGCCGTTCGGCGCCTTCGGGTAGCGGGCGCGCCCGTCGTTGCGGGCGCGCCGTCGTCCATCGTCCTCCTTCAGGCCGCGCGGGCCTTGCGCAGCGCCTCAGGCACCGGCGGCGCGACCTTCACGAGCGTCGTGTTGTCGGTGACGAGCTTGCTCGTTGCGCCGACATTCATCCAGGTGAACATGTTGCGGAACATGTCCTGGAGCGACTTCATGATGTCGGCCTGGGCCTGGGCCGGCATCTCCCAGAACGGCTTCTTCATCACCTTCCAGGACTTCTTGCGGGTGTTGTAGAAGAACTGCGCGTCGGTCTCGCCCTCGGCCCGCTCATTGGCGTGGTTGGCGAAGGTGTATTCGCGGATCTGGTCGCGCAGCGCCTGCGGCAGGCTCGGATGGTCGAAGATCAGGTTGTTGAAGCCGAGCGCGAGGTGGACCTCGACGGTTTCCGCTTTCGGCAGCATGGCGAGCTGCTCGCCCGGCAGGGTCGAGGCGCCGTGCTGGACCGCGCCGGCCATGTTGTAGTCCTGGCGGCAGATGGTCGAGATCGTCTTCAGCAGCTCGTAGTCGACATTGACCGCGGCCAGCGTGCCGTCCGGCAGGACCTTGCCGCCGTGATAGGTGCCGGAATTGATCGAGATCTTGCTGACGATCGGCAGCTTGCTGCCGCGCTTGGCCATCTCCTCGAGATAGACCTTCATGAAGGAGCGCAGCTCCTCCGGCGTCGTATTCTCGTGGCCGACCTCGCCGATCTCAGCGCCGAGCGAGATGGTGATGCCCTCCGGCTCGATGCCGCGGACGAACTCGGTGAAGTGGGCGGTCAGCTCGGCATTGACGCGCTGCTGGTCCTCGACCGTCGCGAGCGAAAGGTCGACGACCGTCGAGGCATCGATATCGATGCTGTAGAGCCCGGCCGCGACCTGCTCGCGCATGATGTTCTCGAGCTTGCGCACCTCCGCCTTCGGGTCGGCGAGATAGGCCTTGGCGTTGATCTGGTCGTGGTCGGCCTGCAGGAAGACCGGGCCGACATGGCCCTCGCGCAGTGCCGCGGCGAGCACGCCGGCGGCGTATTCGATCGGCGGCTGCTGGGCATAGAGCGCCTCGCCAACGGCCTGCTCGAAGATGAACAGCTTGGAGTCGAGCTCCTTGGCGGCCCGGAACACGGCCCGGCAGGTATGATAGGTCCAGCCGCGCAGGTTCATCGCCGGCACGGTCTTGCCCGACCATTTTCCGGCGGCGCAGGCGAGATAGAGCTCCTGCACCGAGGAGGGCACGATGCCGGCGGCGAGCGCCGCCTCACGGATCGCCCAGATCGCAACGGCGCGCGTCTCCGGCTCGGCGATCGCCGCGGCTTCGGCCCAACGGTCGATCATCTCGTCCGGCGGCCGTTGGCTCTTCGAGAAATCAGGGTTGGGGCCCGAGAGGTCGACCTTGATCGCCTTCAGATCCGCGAGGAGTTCGGTGATTGAGGAGCACGCCATGAATGCTGTTTCCTTAGCCGGCTATAATCACAGGTTCGCGCCGTCGCAGACAGGCGCCTGCAGCGTCCGATCGATCGACCGATGCGTCGCCGCTCCGCCGCCCAGAACAGGCGACACGCAGCGATCGCCGCCAGGGCAGCGTCCGCAAGGCCCGCGCACTTTTCGCAAGCCTTGCCGCACCCGGCCGATGATGAAGGTCGAAAGATCCGGCCTCCCGAAATTCTTCTTTTCTGCGCCTAGTGATGCATGCGCGTTTCGATATCGCAAGCGCTATTTTCGTTTTCTTACATGTCGCAGCGCAGGCGGCGAGAGCGCCGGGCCTCCCCCGCCACTGCGGAAAGCGGCTGCGGGACGCCGCGGGCTACGCAAACGCGGCTAGCAAGGTCGGATCAGACCGGATGGACAGCGCCGGATGCCAGCATCGCCTCGATCGCGGCGCGATCGCCCATGCCGTCCCAGCCGCGGCCACGCTGCGCCTTCACGGCCGCCGCAGCCGAGGCGAAACGCGCGGCGGCGATCGGATCGCGCCCCTCGCTGAGCCCGAGCGCATAGGCGCCATGGAAGGTGTCGCCACAGCCAGTGGTGTCAGCGACATCGACCCGGAAGGCGGGAACCGCGACGATTTCGCCGTCGATCAGCCAGAGGCTGCCGCTGGAACCGCGGGTGACCGCGACGACCCTTGAGGCGTCGCCGGCACATTGGCGCAGCAACTCTTCCGGGCTGCCCTCGCCGGCATGGTCGCGCAGGCCTTCGCTGGAGAAGACGACATGATCGGCCCGGTCGATCAGGGCCTGATTGTCGGCGGTTGTACCGCCATCGGCGTCGAGCACGGTGACGACGCCGGCGGCGCGGGCGCGATCGAGCGCGATCAGCGCCCCGGCCGGCCAGCGGCTGTCGACGAGCACGGCTCCAGCCTCGTCCAGCCGATCTTCCGGCAGCACCGAGCCATCAAGGGAGAGGCCGTGCCGGTCCGAGACGATGCTGCGCTCGCCCCTTGCGTCGACCATCACGATGGCGCGCAGGGTCCGGCCTTCGGGGAGAACGGCGACGCCGCCGCAATCCACGCCATGCTGGCGCAGCGCGGCGATGCCGGCCTCGCCGGCAGGGTCGTCCGCCACACGCCCCCAATAGGATGCTGTGCCGCCGAGGCGGCAGATCGCCACCGCCGCCGTCGCAGCCGGCCCGCCATAGCGCTTTTCATAGGCGAGAACGCCGGTCTTGATGCCGGAAGCCGGCAAGGAGGCAACCTGGAAGACCTCGTCGAGGACGAGGTTTCCGACGCAGACGATCTTGCGTTTCATCGAACCGGGATTCCCGCTTGCGGCGACCGCCGGGCCGGCGCCGGCAAATCCCGGATGCTCGACGGACAGGTCGGCCAGGATGGCGACGAAGCGGGATGATGCAGCAATCTTTCCTTTTCGCAACCTCGATATTCGAAAACGCGCATTCCGCTTGACGCGGGACGAAATGTGCTCCTTACCGCTTGTCATGGCCCAGCTGAGCAAACGCCATAGCGAGATTCTCGACATCCTCTCCCGGCGCGGATACGCCGCGATCGAGGAGTTGGCGGCGGCGTTCAACGTCACCCCGCAAACCCTGCGACGCGACCTGCAGGACCTGTCGGACCGCGGCTACCTGCGCCGCCACCATGGCGGGGCCAGCGCCAATCTCAGCACGGTCAACGCCGATTACGATTTCCGGCATGTCGAGACCGCCAGCGAAAAGGCGGCGATCGCCCGCGCCGCGGCGGCCTTGGTGACGCCGGGCAGCTCGCTGTTCCTGACGCCCGGCACCACGGTCGACGCGCTCGCAAAGGCCATCGCCGAAAAGCGGCCACGCGGCCTGCGCGTCGTCACCAACTCGACCGCCGCAGCCTCGATCCTCGACAAATGCCCGGAGATCTCGATCCTGATCACCGGCGGCATGTGGCTCGGCCAGAACCGCGCCATGGGCGGCATGCACGCTGCCGCCTTCATCGAGAATTATCGCTGCGACCTGCACATGACGAGCATTGGCGGCATCGATTCCGAGGGCAATCTGCTCGAGTACCGCGACGACGAGGCGGTGGTCGGCCGCGCCATGCTGCGCAATGCCAGGCGCGCCGTGCTGCTGGCCGACCACACCAAGTTCAGCCGCGCCGCCATGTCCCGCCTCGGACATCTCAGCGAGATCAACACCCTGGTGACCGACCGCCAGCCACCGGCGGGAACGACGCGGATGATCCGCGAAGCCGGCTGTGAACTCATCGTCGCGAATGACGAGCCATAGAGCCAGGCCCGACACCGCCGGGGACCGACCAGTCAGGAAAGGGCCAGCCGAACCGTGTTCAAGCTCGCGATCATCGACTTCGACGGCACCATCTGCAGCACGCATGGCGCGGTCCGCCATGTCATCGACCTGACTTTCGCCTCCTTCGACCGGCCGGCGCCCGACGCGGCCGTGGTCGACGTCGCGATCGGCAGCGGCGCGGTCGCAAGCGACCTCTTCGGCGGGCTGCTCGGGCTGGAGCCGGAGGATCCGCAGCGTGCGGCCTGGGCCGGTCGCTATCGCGAGATCTATAATGGCGGCGAGGGCCTCGCCCTCACAGAGCTTTTCCCGGGCGTGCGCGAGGGGCTGGAAAGCCTCTCGGCGGCGGGCTGCCGCAGCATCGTGCTCTCGAACAAGGGCGAGGCGTCACTGGCACCCGCTCTGGAGCATTTCGGCATAGACGGGCATTTCGAGATGGTGATCGGCGATGCCCCCGGTTTCGTCCGCAAGCCCCGCCCCGACAGCTATCACAGTCTGATCGCGCCGCGCTTTCCCGATATTCGCCCTGAGCAGACCTTCATGCTCGGCGATACCGAGACCGATATCCGCTTCGCCCGCAATATCGGCGTGCCCGCCTTCTGGGCCCGCTACGGCTTCGGCAATGCCGCAACCTGCGAGGCGCTGAAGCCGGAGCGGACGCTCGACGCCTTCAACGAGGCCGCGGATTTCGCGACGGCCGCGGCCTGAAGATTGTTCAGCTCCGCCCGGCCGCAAGCGCGGTTTCGATTTCGGCGGCGACCGGAAGATCGGCACCGCGGCGGGAGACGGTGATCGCGGCCGCCGCGGCGGCGTAGCGCAGCAATTCCTCGATCTCGGGCAGTGCCAGCGCCGCGATGGCATCACGCCGCAGCCTTCCGGTCTGCGAAAGCTGCGCCAGCAGCGCGGCATGAAAACTGTCGCCGGCGCCGACCGTGTCGCGAACTTCTGCGGGGCGGGCCGCGACGGCGACCATGCCGGCGCGCGAAAACCCAACCGCACCTGCGGCACCGCGCGTGATCACGACCAGCGCCGCACCGCAATCGAGCCAGTACCGGGCGGCATCGTCGAGTGAGAAGCCGCCCTCCCAGGCGAGGCGGACATCCTCGTCGCTTGCCTTGACGATGGTCGCGCAGCGGCAGAAGCGCTCGCCCATGGCACGCCAGCGCGCCATGTCGGGCTCGACGCCTGGGCGCAGATTGGGATCGACGCTGATCACCCGCCTTCCGGCCTCGCGCTCGGCGAGGGCCGCCAGCGCCGAGGCTGCCGGCTCGGCAACCGTTGAGTAGGAACCGAAGGTCAGCGCCTCGACTTCCGCAGGCAGGGTTTGCGGCATCTCGGCCGGCGTGAGCGAGCGGTCCGCCGCGCCCTCGCCATGGAAAGCGTAGCTCGGCTGGCCCTCGGCGCCGGTGGCAACGACCGAAATGGTCGAGAGCCGCTCACTGCGAACGAGAAGGCCCGTATCGACCCCTTCCGTCGCGAGGCGCTCGGCCAGCATCTGCCCGAAATGATCACGCGAGACCCCGCCGAGAAAGCCGGCCGCCACACCGAGGCGGGCAAGACCGATCGCGACGTTGAAGGGCGAACCGCCCGCGACGGCGCGGGCCGGGACCTCGCCGCCTTCGGCGGCACCGACGAAGAGGTCGACCAGCGCCTCGCCGCAGACCAGGATCATGGCTGGCTCCGTCCCGAGCGCTCAGGCGGCGCCGCGATCTCCGCGCCGATCTGATCGGCGACGACGCTCAGGCTGCGCGAGGGATAGCGCAGGGCGATGTCGAACGGGTTCAGCCCGGCGCCGAGCGATGCCGCCTCGGCCTTCAGGATGCCGACGACGCCCGGCAGGCGCTCCTCGCCGAGGCGCTCGGCCAGGGTGCCGACGCTGAGCGCCGCGACCGCTCGCCCTTCGGCATCGAAGACAGGCACGCCGACACCGGCCATGCCCCGGATCAGGCCCGTATTGAGATTGACCCAGCCCTGCTCGCGCGCCTTCGCCAGCGCCATCCGCAGGCCGGCCTCGTCGAGAAAACCACGGTCGAGCAGGCGCGGGATGTTGAAGCGGATCACCGCCTCGCGCTCAGCCTCGGGCAGATGGGCGAGGATGGCGAGACTCCCCTGCCCCAGGCCGAGCGGAACCTTGCCGCCGATATCGCCGGTGAAGGAGCGGATCGGGAAAGGTCCCTCGATCCGGTCGAGGCAGACGGCGTCGTAGCCATTGCGGACCAAGAGGAAGATCGTGTCGCTGAGCGTCGCAGAGAGGCGCAGCAACACCGGCCGGGCGAGCTCGCGCAGGCCGCCGGCCTGCCCGGCCCGCGCCGCCAGCACGAAGAAGTCCAGCGCCATGCGGTAGCGCTTGCCGCCAGCCACCTGCTCGACGAAGCCCTCGGCGATCAGGTCGCGCAGGGCACGATGGACGGTCGGCTGGCTGCTGCCGGCCATGTCGGCGAGATCCTTCAGCCGGATCCCGGCCGGGTCTCCGCCGGCCAGCAGGCGCAAAAGGCAGAGCGCGCGGCGCAGGCTTGAGAAGGTCTCGGGCGAATCGCTCATGGCGCCACGTTAATTTGCGAGCACCCCCAAGCCAATTAATTTCATATAACGGAATTATGAAAACAAAAATTCTCTTCAATGAAATTCCAGATTGACGAAATCGGCACCCTGCCGCCTTTTTTCGCCATCGCGTTCACAAGCCCCGGCCGATAACGGGGCACACCATGCGGGAGTGGTGATGGGCTTCCTGACGCTGGAGAAGCTGAGCAAGATCTACGGTGATCTCGCTGCAGTGCAGGATGTCGACCTTGCCGTCGACAAGGGGGAATTCGTCTCGCTGCTGGGCCCTTCCGGCTGCGGCAAGACGACGACGCTGCAGATGATCGCTGGGCTGGTCGAGCCGAGCGCCGGCACGATCCGGCTCGATGGCCGCGACATCACCCGGCAGAAGCCCAATCATCGCGGGCTCGGCATCGTCTTCCAGAGCTATGCGCTATTCCCGCACATGACGGTGGCGCAGAACGTCTCCTTCGGTCTGGAGATGCGCAAGGTCGGCAAGGCCGAGCGCGACGAGCGGGTGAAGACCATGCTCGGCCTCGTCCATCTCGCCCGGTTCGCCGAGCGCTATCCGCGCCAGCTCTCCGGAGGCCAGCGCCAGCGCGTCGCCATCGCCCGCGCCCTCGTCATCCAGCCGCCGGTGCTGCTGCTCGACGAGCCGCTCTCCAATCTCGACGCCAAACTGCGCGAGGAGATGCAGTTCGAGCTGCGCCGCATCCAGCAGAGCGTCGGTACCACCACGATCATGGTCACCCATGACCAGGCCGAGGCGCTTTCGATCAGCGACCGCGTCGTGGTGATGGAACAGGGCCGGATGACGCAGATCGATGCGCCCTACCGGCTCTATGAGCGCCCGGCGACTCCGTTCATTTCCTCCTTCGTCGGCAAGATGAACCGGCTGGAAGGCGTCTGGCGCAAGGGCGCCGCGGAGGTCGCAGGCGTGACGCTCCCGACGGAAGCCGGCGGCTTCACGGAGGGACAGGCGATCGCGCTCTCGATCCGGCCGGAGAAGATTGCCTTGCGGCCGCAGGGCCAGGGCCGGCTCGACGGCACGATCCTGCATCGCTTCTTCCTCGGCAGCTACTGGCTGTTCACCGTCGAAACCCCGGCCGGCCCGTTCTCGGTCTCGGTACCGAACGATGGCGACGAGCCGGCACGGCAGGGCGCGGCGGTCTCCCTCGACTGGGCGCCGGCCAGCCTGCGCGTCGAGGCGCTGGCGGCCCGGGGAGCGGCGGCATGAGCAGCGCGCGCGCCACGAGCACGCCCTGGCTCCTGGTCGGCCCCGGCGCCCTGTTCTTCCTGGCACTGGTGATCCTGCCGCTGGTGCTGACGGTGATCCTCAGCTTCCATGCCTTCGACCACAGCACTGGCATCAAGAACGAGTTCACCCTCGCCCATTACGCGGCGGTGCTGTCGGACGACTACTATCTCGGCATCTTCTGGCGAACGTTGCGCCTCGCCGCGCTGACGACCCTGATTTGCGCGCTGATCGGCGCGCCGGAGGCCTACATCCTCTCGCGGATGCGCGATCCATGGCGCTCGGTCTTCCTCTTGGTGATCATCGGGCCGCTCTTGGTCTCGGTGGTCGTCCGGGCCTTCGGCTGGAGCATGCTTCTCGGCTCGACCGGGCTGGTGAACCAGGCGCTCCAGGCGCTGGGCTTCGGGCCGGCACGACTGCTCTACACGGAGACGGCGATCGTCATCGCCCTCGTCCATGTGATGCTGCCCTTCATGGTCATCCCGGTCTGGACGGCGTTGCAGAAGCTCGATCCGGCCGTCGAGGCAGCAGCCTGGAGCCTGGGCGCCTCGCATTTTACGGCGCTGCGCCGGGTCGTGCTGCCGCAGGTTTCGCTGGGCATGCTCTCGGGCAGCCTGATCGTCTTCGGACTCTCGGCCTCGGCCTTCGCCATCCCCGGCCTGCTCGGCGGCCGCCGGCTGAAGATGGCCGCGACGCTGGTCTACGACGAATACATGCACGAGCTGAACTGGCCGCTCGGCGCCACCATCGCGATCATCGTACTCGCCGCCAACCTCTTGATCATGCTGGCCTATAACCGCGTGGTCGAAGGCCGCGCCCGCCGGACCCTGGGGTGAGCGCCATGCACAGGAACGGCCCCGTCGCGCTCCTCTTCCACGGCCTCGTCGTCGCCTTCGTGCTGGCGCCGCTCGTCGTCATCTGCCTCGTCGCCTTCACTCCGGAGAACACGCTCTCGATCCCGACCACCAGCTTCTCGCTGCGCTGGTTCCGCGAGATCTTCGCGCATCCCGATTTCGTCGCCTCCTTCGTCAACAGCCTCTGGCTGGCGACGCTCGCCGCGACGCTCTCGGTCGCGATCTCGGTGCCGGCGGCGCTTGCCATCGATCGCTACCAGTTCCCCGGCCGCGATGCGCTGAACGCGCTCTTCCTCTCGCCGCTGATCATCCCGCATCTCGTGCTCGGTGTCGCCTTCCTGCGGCTCTTCGCACTGATCGGCGCGACCGGCAGCTTCACCTGGCTGGTCGCGACCCATGTCATCATCGTCACGCCCTATGTGCTGCGGCTGGTGATGGCCTCCTTCACCGGGCTCGACCGCTCGGCCGAGCAGGCGGCGATGACGCTCGGCGCCTCGCACTTGACGGTGTTCCGGCGCGTCACCGCGCCGATGATCCTGCCCGGCATCACCGGCGGCTGGCTGCTCGCCTTCATCAACAGCTTCGACGAGCTGACCATGTCGATCTTCGTGACCTCGCCGCAGACCGTGACGCTGCCGGTGCGGATGTACATGTACGCGACGGAATCGATCGACCCGATGATGGCCGCCGTCTCGGCGCTGATGATCGCGCTCACTGCCGGCGCCATGCTGGTGCTCGACCGGGCCTTCGGGCTCGACAAGATCCTCGTCGGGCAGAAGTGAGGCGCGCCATGCCGCTGCTGCACCGCATCGCCCGCAAGGACCACCGGCCGATCGGCTTCGTCCTCGACGGCGCGCCCTGCGAAGGCCGCGAGGGCGACACGCTGCTGACCGCGATCCTGGCGCAGCGCGAGCGTCTGCGCGCCAGCGACTTCTCCGGCGAGCCGCGCGCCGGCTTCTGCCAGATGGGCGCCTGCCAGGATTGCTGGGTCGCGCTCGAGAGCGGCGAGCGCCTGCGCGCCTGCTCGACGGCGCTCGTCGCCGGCATGCGCATCGTCACCGGCCATCGGAGGGCAGCATGAGCGAGCGCCCGCAGCCGCTGATCGTCGGCGCCGGCCCGGCCGGCATCCGCGCCGCGCAGGCACTGGTCGAGGCCGGCCTGCGCCCGCTCGTCGTCGACGAAGCGCCCGCCTGCGGCGGCCAGATCTATCGCCAGCGGCTGGTGCCGGATGGCCGCAGCAGTCGTGATCTCTACGGCTCGGAGGCGGTGAAGGCGGAGGCTTTGCATCGCGATTTCGCGGCGCTGGCGGGACGGCTCGACTACTGGCCGCAATCCCTGCTCTGGAACCTGCGCGACGGCCGCGCCGACATCATGGTCGAAGGCGCGAGCAAGCAGGTCGCCTATGACGGCCTCGTGCTCGCCACCGGCGCGACCGACCGCATCCTGCCGATCCCCGGCTGGACGCTTCCGGGTGTCTTCACCCTCGGCGGCGCGCAGATCGCGCTGAAGAGCCAGGGCTGCGCGATCGGCAGCAGGATCGTCTTCCTCGGCTCGGGACCACTGCTTTATCTCGTCGCATGGCAGTACATGAAGGCCGGCGTCGCGGTCGCGGCCGTGCTCGACACCGCCCCGTTCTCCGCCAAGCTCAACCTTCTGCGCGGCTTGCCGCTCTTTCCGGAGATCGTACTGCGCGGCCTGCGGATGACGGCAGAGCTCAGGCTGGCCGGAGTCGCTCTGCATTACGGCGTCGGCGGTGTCCGGATCCTCGGCCAGGACCGGGTGGAAGGCATCGCCTGGGGCGCTGCGGGCAGCGAACGCCGCCTCGCCTGCGACGGTATCGGCTACGGCCTCGCGCTACGCTCGGAAACCCAGCTCGCCGATCTCGCCGGCTGCCGCTTCGCCTTCAATGAGCGCGACCGCGCCTTCCTGCCTGAGCGCGACGCGGCAGGGCGCACCAGCATGCCCGGCGTCTATCTCGCCGGAGACGGTGCCGGCATCGCCGGCGCCGACGCAGCCGAGCGAGCGGGCGAGCGGGCGGCGCTGGCCTTGCTGGAGGATCGTGGCCTGCCGCATGACGCAGCCCGGTCGCAGGCTCTGGAAGCTGAACTGGCGCGCATCGGCCGCTTCCGCGCGGTGCTCGAAGCCGCCTTCCCCTTCCCCGCGCATTGGGCGACGGCGATCGCCGACGACACCACCCTCTGCCGCTGCGAGGAAATCCACGCCGGCGAGGTCCGCCGCGCCATCGCCGGCTTCGGCGTGCACGAGCTTAACCGGCTGAAGGCAGTCAGCCGCATCGGCATGGGCCGCTGCCAGGGCCGCATCTGCGGCGCCGCCGCCGCCGAATTGCTGGCACATGAGACCGGGCGCGAGCTTGCGGCGGTCGGGCGCCTGCGCAGCCAGGCGCCGATCAAGCCGATCCCGCTGACGCTGGCGCTCGATGCCCATCGCGAGGCGGCGGAATGAGCAGGCATCTCTCGATCGATGTCGCGATCATCGGCGGCGGGCTGGTCGGCTCTTCGGCCGCGCTGGCGCTGCGCCAGATGGGCTTTTCCGTCGCCCTGCTCGACAAGGGCTATTGCGGCGCGCAGGCCTCGGGCGTGAACTATGGCGGGGTGCGCCGTCAGGGCCGTCCGATCGAGCAATTGCCGCTGTCGCAGCGCGCGCATGCGGTTTGGCCCAAGCTCCAGGCGCTGATCGGGATCGATGGCGAATTCCTGCGCTCCGGCCATCTCAAGCTCGCCCGCAACGAGGCCGACATGGCGACGCTCGAAGCCTATGCCGGCGAAACCGCCGAGCAGGGCCTCGATCTCGAACTGATCGGCCATAACGGCCTGCGCGAACGCTTCGGCTGGATCGGCGACGGCGTCGTCGGCGGCTCGTTCTGCGCCGGCGACGGCCATGCCAATCCGCGGCTCGTCTCGACCGGCTTTGCCGCCGCCGCCCGGCGCGCCGGCGTGCATGTGCTGGAGAACACCCCGGTCCGAGGCGTCGCGCGCCGCGGCGAGGGTTTCGCGCTCGAAGCGGGCGAGGGTCTTTCGCTCGTTTCGCGCTTCGTCCTCAACTGCGCCGGCGCCTGGGCCGGGCCTTTCGCCGAGAGTTTCGGCGAGCCTGTGCCGCTCACACGCATCTACCCGTCCATGGTCGTCACCGAGCCGACGGAAAAGGTGATGTCCGTGAACATCGGCATGGAAGGCGGCGGCATCTATGCCCGCCAGGTCGAGCGCGGCAATCTCGTGGTCGGCGGCGAGCGCGCCCTGCCGCTGGCGAATGCCGACTTCTCGCGGCCGCGCGGCGAAGGCGCGCTGGCGATCATGAACAATGCCGCCGCCCTGTTCCCGGGGCTGCGCCATGTCCAGGCGATCCGGTTCTGGAGCGGCACGGAAGGCGCGATGCCGGACCGGAACCCGGTGATCGGCCCGAGCCTGACGACGCCGGGCCTGATCCACGCCTTCGGCTTCACCGGTGCCGGCTTCCAGATCGCTCCGGGGGTCGGCGAGGTGCTCGCCGAGCTCGTCCGCGATGGGCAGACCCAGACCCCGATCGCGGCCTTCTCGATCGGCCGCTTCGCAGCAACTTCCGCCCGCACCGACGCTGGCTCGGGTGCGGGGCAAAACCAAGAGCCAAACCAAGCAGGGGAGATCAGATCATGACGAGCTATCGCAGCATCCTGGCGGCCGGCGTCGGCGCCTTCGCGCTTGCCGCGGCCGGAGCCGCCAGCGCCCAGACCAAGACGCTCTATGTCGGCATGAACGGCGGCAATTTCGAGAAGACCTTCACCCAGTCGGTCTTCCCGGAGTTCGAGAAGGCCAACAACGTCAAGGTCGTGGTCGTGCCCGGCACCTCCTCGGACATCCTCGCCAAGGCGACCGCGGCAAAGGACAAGCCGCAGATGCACGTCATCTTCCTCGATGACGGCGTCATGGTCCGCGCCATCGGCGGCGGTCTCTGCGAGAAGCTGAAGAGCGGCCCGGAAATGGCCGAGCTCGCGCCCGGCACCCGCATGAAGGACGACATGGCCGTCGGCATCGACCTCGGCATGACCGGGCTCGGCTACAACAAGAAGCTGTTCGACGAGAAGGGCTGGGCCGCGCCGACCTCGTGGATGGATCTCGCCGACCCGAAGTACAAGGGCAAGGTGGTGTTCCAGTCGGCATCGGCCTCCTCCTTCGGCCTGCACGCCTTCCTGATGTTCAACCGCATCCAGGGCGGCACCGAGGCCAATGTCGAGCCGGGCTTCAGCAAGTTCCGCGACACGATCGGCAAGAACGTGCTCGAATTCATCCCGAGCTCGGCCAAGATCGCCGAAATGGCGCAGACCGGCGAGGCCGCGATCTTCCCGCTGACGCCGACCGCGATCTCGACGCTGAAGGAGAAGGGCATCGGCGTCGAATACGCCCAGCCCAAGGAGGGTTCGGTCGTGCTGATGGTCGCCCAGTGCGTGATCGCCAACAATTCCGAGCCGGAGCTCGCCCAGAAGCTCGCCGCCTACCTGCTCTCGGCCGAGGCGCAGTCCAAGGCCCTGGCCGCCGGCAACATCGTGCCGTCCAACACCAAGGCCAAGGCCTCGACGCCGGAAGCCGAGAAGAAGCTCGAGACCTTCCACGCCAATATGAAGACCGCGGTGACGCTCGACTGGGACGCGATCAATGCGAAGCGGCCCGAGTGGAACAGCCGCTGGAACAAGATGATCGAGCGCTGAGGCAGCAGGTCGGCCGGGCCGGGCTAGCGCTCGATCCTGGTCGAGAGAATGATCGAGGACATGGTGCGCTCGACGCCGTCGAGCGCACCGATCCGGTCGATCAGCGCGTCGAGCTCGCCGATCGACGGCGCGACCACCACGGCGATCATGTCGAAATGCCCGCTGACCGAATGCAGCGTGCGCACTTCCGGAATCCGGCGCAGCTCGGCCTCGACCTTGGCGGCGAGCTTGGTCACCGCCGTGATCAGGATATGGGCCTTGACCTGACCCTTCTTGTAATCCTCCGACAGCCGCGCCGTGTAGCCGCCGATCACGCCGCGGCGCTCCAGCCGCTCGATCCGGCTTTGCACCGTCGTGCGGGAGAGTCCGAGCTTGCGGCCGAGCTCGGCCACCGGCGCGCGGGCGTTCTCGGTCAGCAGGATCAGGAGCTGTCGGTCGGTCTGGTCTATCGGCATAATGCGCATAGCTTACGGCGTATCGCCGAAAATTCCCATATGAATCGTCGCGAAGCCTACTTCTATCTGACGAAGGCACCGGCCACGCTTGGTACCGAAATTCGTTAGGAGAAGTCTCATGAAGAACGTCGTCGTCATCGGCGCCGGCAAGATCGGCGCGACCATCGCCGACCTGCTGGTCGCCACCGGAGATTACCGGGTCACCGTGGCGGACCGTTCCGAGGAACAGCTCGCGGCGATCCCGGCCGGCGCCGCGCTCGCGACCCGCAAGCTCGACATCACCGATCCCGCCGCGCTGCGGCAGGCGCTCGCTGGCCAGTTCGCCGTGCTCAGCGCCGCGCCCTACGATCTGACGACGCGGATCGCCGAAGCGGCGGCCGAGCTCGGCGTGCACTATCTCGACCTGACCGAGGACGTCGCCTCGACCCGCCGGGTCAAGGAGCTCGCGGTCGATGCCAAGGCGGCGCTGATCCCGCAATGCGGCCTGGCACCCGGCTTCATCTCGATCGTCGCCGCAGATCTCGCGCGCGATTTCGAGCAGCTCGACAGCCTGCGTCTGCGCGTCGGCGCCCTGCCGCAATACCCGTCCAACGCGCTGAACTACAATCTGACCTGGAGCACGGACGGGGTCATCAACGAGTATTGCGAGCCCTGCGAGGCCATCGTCAACGGCGAGCGCATCCTGGTTCCGGCGATGGAAGAGCGCGAGGAGTTCTCGCTCGACGGCGTCACCTACGAGGCCTTCAACACCTCGGGCGGGCTCGGCACGCTCTGCGACACGCTGGCCGGCAAGGTCCGCACGCTGAACTACCGCACCATCCGCTATCCCGGCCATTGCGCGATCATGAAGGCGCTGCTGCAGGATCTGCGCCTCGCCGACCGCCGCGACGTGCTGAAGGACATTTTCGAGAACGCCCTGCCGAGCACGCTGCAGGACGTGGTCGTGATCTTCGTCACCGTCAGCGGCAGGATGAACGGCCGGCTGACCCAGCAGACCTACGCCAACAAGGTCTACAGCGCCGTGGTCGGCGGCAAAATGCGCTCCGCCATCCAGATCACCACCGCCTCCGGCATCTGCGCCGTGCTCGACCTGCTGGCCCAGGGCAAGCTGCCGCAGAAGGGCTTCGTCAAACAGGAAGATATCGGCTTTGAGGCCTTCCTCGCCAACCGCTTCGGCCGCGCCTATGCCCGCGCCGAGGATGTCGGCCACCAGCTGGACGCGGCCTGCGCCGCCTGAGGCGCGCGAAGCACAATCGACGCAAGCTCGCAAGCGTGGGGAACGCTGGGGAAATATGACGGGTTCGGGCTGGCAACGGCCCGGGCCCACGCTACAAAAAGAAAAATAGTTCCAGGGGGGACGAAACCGGAATGGCCAAGCGCGTTCTGATCGCGGAATTCATGCACGAGACGAACACCTTCAGTGTTCAGCTCACCGACGAAGCCGTGTTCCGCCATCACGGCGTCTTCCGCGACAATGAGGTGCCCCAAGCCTTCCAGGGCACGCGAACCTCGATGGGCGCCGCTTTCGAAGCCGCCGAAAAATTCGGCTGGAGCCTCGTCCATCCGCTCGTCACCGGAGCCAACCCCTCAGGCCGCGTCACCGACGCGGCCTTCGACGTCTTTGCCGGCATGATCCTTTCCGCCTGCGAGCGGCTGGACGGCGTGCTGCTGCATCTCCACGGCGCGATGGCGACCGAAAGCTCGGACGATGGCGAAGGCGAATTGCTGAAGCGCATCCGCGCCAAGGTCGGCCCGGACGTTCCGATCATCTCGGTGCTCGATCTGCACGCGACGCTGACGCAACTCATGGCCGACAACGCCAACGCGCTGATCTCCTACCGGACCTATCCACATATCGACCAGTACGAGCGGACCTGGCAGGCGGCCGAGCTGCTGGAACGGGCGATGCAGGGCGAAATCCGGCCGCGTGTCGCGGTGGCGCGCCGGCCGATTCTCTATGCGCTCGATGGCGGGCGCACGACCTCGCCGCCGTTCAAGGAGCTGCTGCGTCGCGGCGATGCGCTCGAAGCCGCCGGGGACGCACTCGTGGTCAGCGTCCAGGCCGGATTCTCCTCGGCGGACGTCCACGATATCGGCCCCTCCATCGCCGTCACCCATGACGATCGCGGCAAGGCGCAGGCCATCGCCGAGGAGCTGATGGACTATGCCTGGGAGCAGCGGCGCTTCTCCTCGATCCATTTCACGCCGCTGAAAGAAGCGATGGCCAGGGCCAAGGCGGGCGAAGGCACGCTCGGGCCGGAGGCCGGCGGCAAGCCGCTGGTGATCTCCGACTATTCGGACAATCCCGGCTCGGGCGCCTATGGCGACGCGACCAACCTGCTGCGGGCCGTGCTCGACGCGGGCCTCAAGAATGTCGGCTTCCATGCGATCCGCGATCCGGAAGCGGCGCTCGCGGCGCAGGCCGCCGGCGTCGGCAACCGGGTGAAGCTGAAGCTCGGCGGCAAGGTCGATCCGACGACGGGCGGCGGCCCGCTCGATCTCGACGCTCATGTCGTGGCGCTCACCGACGGGCACTTCATCTGCTACGGGCCGATGGGCGGCGGCGTCTGGCGCAATTACGGGCTCTCGGCCCTGCTGCGCGTCGACGATGTCGAGATCATCGTCATCACCCATAACGGCCAGGCGACCGATACGGCGCAGTTCACCTCCCTCGGTGTCGAGCCGACGCGGAAGTCGACTCTGATCGTCAAGTCGATGCAGCATTTTCGCGCCGCCTTCGAGCCGATCGCACGCGAGGTGCTGGAGGTCGACAGCGGCGCGCTCTCGACCCGCAACTTCAAGGATCGGCCTTATCGCAAGGTGCGCCGGCCGATCTTCCCGCTGGACGACATCTGAGCAGGCTGCAAGGTTTCATGCCGACCGGCCGTGAAGCGCCGGCGGCGACAAGACGGAGGAAGGCATGAAGGCGATCGGGAGCAGGCTGGCGGCGGGAGCCGACGCATGAGCGTCAAGGCGGACATCGTGCTGCGTGGCGGGCCAATCTGGTGCGGCCGAGAGGAAGGCGTCGTCGAGGCGCTGGCGATCTGGGGCGACAAGGTGCTCGCCGCCGGCAGCGAAGCCGAGATCGCCGGTCTCACCGGAGCGCAGACCAAGATCATCGACCTCGCCGGCCGGCTGGCGACGCCGGGGCTGAACGATTCCCATCTGCATCTGATCTCGCTCGGCATGACCATGGACTGGGTCGATGCGCGCCCGGCCAATGCGCCGACGCTGGCAGCCCTGCTCGGAGAGATCGCCGCCCGCGCCGCGCGGCTGAAGCCCGGCGAATGGGTGCTGGCGCGCGGCTATGACCAGACCAAGCTCGACACCGGCCGGCACCCCTATCGCGAGGAGCTCGACCGAGCCTCGCCGGACAATCCGGTGATGCTGGTCAGGACCTGCGGCCATATCTCGATCTGCAACTCGCTGGCGCTCAAGCTCGCCGGCATCGACGAGGGCTCGCCGACCCCGCCGGGCGGGCTGATCGAGCAGCAGAACGGCAAGCTCACCGGCCTGCTCGCAGAGAATGCCCGCGCGCCCGTCACGGCGGTGATCCCGCCGCCGACGGAGGAAGACCTGGTCTCCGGCATCGAGCGCGGCGGCAATTACCTGCTCTCGCTTGGCATCACCTCCTGCATGGACGCCGCCGTCGGCCAGAAGGGCGGCTTCGGCGAGATTGCGGCCTATCACCGGGCCAAGCGCGACGGGCGCCTGCCGGTCAGGACCTGGCTCGCCTTGCTCGGCGACGAGGGCCGCTCGATTGTGCCGCAATGCCATGCCGCGGGGCTGATCTCCGGCACCGGCGACGAGATGCTGATGGTCGGCGCCGTCAAGATCTTCCTCGACGGCTCCGCCGGCGGGCGCACCGCCTGGATGAGCGAGCCCTATCTCGGCGAGGACAAGACCACCGGCGTGCAGATGCTCTCGAACGAGGATCTCGAACGCCAGGTGCTGGATGCCCATGCCAAGGGCTACCAGCTCGCCTGCCATGCGATCGGCGATGCGGCGATCGAGCAATTGATCACCGCCTATGAGAAGGCTCTGGCGGCCTATCCCGATCCCGACCGGCGCCACCGCGTCGAGCATTGCGGCTTCTCGACGCCGCAGCAGCATGAGCGGATGGTCAAGGCCGGGATCTATCCCTGCCCGCAGCAGGTCTTCATCCATGATTTCGGCGACGCCTACGTCAAGGTGCTCGGCGAGGAGCGGGCGCTGCCGAGCTATCCATTCCGGACCTGGTTCGACCTTGGCCTGAAGCCGGCGACCGGCAGCGACGCGCCGGTCTGCGACCCGAACCCGTTCCCGAATTTCCACACCATGCTGACCCGGCAGACCTGGCGCGGCACGGTGATGGATGCCGGACAGCGCGTCTCGATCGAGGAAGCGCTGCAGGCCTACACAGAATATGGCGCCTTCTCGCAGAAGCAGGAGACGGTGAAGGGCAAGCTGGCACCGGGCTTCCTTGCCGATGTCGCGGTGTTCTCGCGCGATCTTCTCGCCGCCTCGCCAGAGGATATCCTCAAGGATACGCGCTGCGACCTCACCATCCGCGGCGGCGAGATCGTCTACGACCGCGCAAGCGCCGGCTGACGGCGCTCCGCAAAGAGAAGGGGGAGACAGCGGCCGAAAGCCAGCTATGGTTCGTATACAAATGGTTCGTGCAAGAAGCGGGCACCAAGCCGGAAAACCGGCAAGCCCGACGCGATTTCAACCGAATTTGGGAGGATTCTACGTGTTGAACAAATGGTTTCTGACGACCGCGCTGACGCTGGCGGCCTTCACCGTGCAGGCGCAGGAACAGCCGCGCCGGGGCGGCACGATCCGCTTCACGGCACCCTATGCGACGTCCTTCACCAGCAATGACAGCCATGTCTCGCCGCAGATCCAGGACGAGATCTACACCTATGCGCTGCACCGTTCGCTCTATCGCTGGAACGCGGCGGAGAACAAGCCGGAGCTGGAGCTCGCGACCGCCGTCAGCAAGTCGGCGGACGGGCTGACCTGGACCTACAAGCTGCGCGACGACGCGATCTTCCACAATGGCCGCAAGATGACGGCCGACGACATCATCTGGAGCTATACGCGCATCATGGACGGCTCGAAGAGCTATCCCGGTGCCCGCCATATCCGACGCATCAAGGGCGCGGTCGAGGTAGAGAAGGGCCAGGCCAAGGAGATCTCCGGCCTGAAGAAGGTCGACGACCAGACCATCGAGATGACGCTCGTCGAGAAGGCCGATCCGGGCTTCTTCCTCTATTACGGCCAGACCGCGATCTATCCGGCGAAGGAAGCGCAGGAGCCCGATTTCTTCAACAAACCGATCGGCCTCGGCCCGTTCAAGTTCGTCGAGCACGTGCCGGGCTCGCGCATGGTGCTCGACCGGTGGGAGAAGTACTTCAAGCCCGGCAAGCCCTATGCCGACAAGGTGGTGATCTCGCCGATGGGCGAGGCCGCCTCGCGCGACATCGCCTTCCGCAACAAGGAGATCGACGTCTCGATCCTCGGGCCGACGCAGTATGTCGCCTACCGGGCCGACCCCAACCTGTCGAAGGGCATCTTCGAGGTCGCCGAGGTCTTCACCCGCAATATGGGCATGAACCCCACCTTCAAGCCCTTCTCCGACAAGCGCGTGCGGCAGGCGATCAACCACGCGATCGATTCCGAGCTGATCATCAAGCGCTTGGTTCGCGACAAGGCCTACCGCGCCACCGGCTGGCTGCCGCTCTCCTCGCCGGCCTATGACAAGGAGATGAAGCCCTATGCCTTCGACCCCGACAAGGCGAAGAAGCTCCTGACCGAGGCCGGCTATCCCGACGGCTTCGAGTTCGAATGGACGGCAACGCCGAACGAGAGCTGGGGCGTGCCGATCGTCGAGGCGGTCATCCCGATGCTGGCCAAGGTCGGCGTCAAGGTGAAGATCAAGCCGATCGAGGGCTCGGCGCTCGGCGGCACGGTCCAGAAGGGTGACTTCCAGGCCTATATCTGGTCGAACACCTCCGGGCCGGACCCGCTGACCATCCTGAAGTGCTACCACTCCGCGACGCCGCAGAGCGCCTGCAACTACACGACCTACAAGAATCCGGAGGTCGACAAGCTGATCGACGAGGCCAGCAACACCGACGATCCGGCCAAGCGCAACGATCTGCTGAAGAAGGCCAATGCGATCATCTATGACGACGCACCGGTGTGGTTCTTCAACTACAACAAGGCCGTGATGGCCTATCAGCCCTGGCTGAAGGGCCTGCAGCCCAACGCGACCGAGCTCGCCCTGCAGCAATATGACGAGCTCTGGGTCGACGCCTCCTCGCCGGCGGCGAAGTAGACCGAACCTGCGCGCATGTCCGGCGGCGCCAATGCCGCCGGACACCCGCCAGCAAGCGCCTTGCCGCCCGGATCACCCTTGATCCGAGCGGATCCCGGCCCAGGAACCCGGCATGCTGCAATTCGTCTTCCGGCGCCTGCTGCAGGCGATCCCGATCCTGCTCGCCGTCGCGGGCCTGATCTTCCTGCTGTTCAGCGTCATTCCCGGCAATTTCGCCTCGACCCAGATCTCCGATGGCCGCGCCGTCATGGACGCCGAAGCGGTCGAGCGGATGAACCGGCAGTTCGGCCTCGACCAGCCGCTGGCGACGCGCTTCGCGAACTATGTCGGCAAGCTCGCCATGCTCGATCTCGGTACCTCGTTCCGGACCCGCCAACCGGTCTGGACGCTGATCGGCGAGCGGCTCTGGCCGACCATGCAGCTCGCCTTCGCCTCGATGATGTTCGCGATCCTGATCGGCGTACCGCTGGGCTTCCTCGCGGCGTTACGGCCCGGCGGCATCGTCGATACCGTCTCGATGGTGACGGCCGTCTCCGGCCTGTCACTGCCGAAATTCTGGCTCGGCCTGATGCTGATGTATCTCTTCGCGCTGCAGCTCGGCTGGCTGCCGAGCTTCGGCTATGGCGACGGGGCGCTTCGCAACCTGATCCTGCCCTCGACCGCACTCGGGGTCGCACCGCTGGCGCTGCTCGCCCGTACCACGCGCGCCGCGGTGCTCGAGATCATGAACGCCGATTTCGTGCGCACCGCCCGGGCCAAGGGCATGAGCGAGCGCCGCGTCGTGCAATGGCATCTCGCCCGCAATGCGCTCGTCATCGTCCTGACCACGGTCGGCCTGCAATTCGGCTCGGTGATCGGCCAGGCGGTGGTGATCGAGAAGCTGTTCGCCTGGCCGGGTCTCGGCTCGCTCCTGGTCGACAGCGTCTCGCTGCGCGACATCCCGGTGGTCCAGGGCTGCATCCTGGTGATCGTGCTGTTCTTCCTGGTCGTGAACATGCTGGTCGACGTGCTCGCCGCGATCATCGACCCCCGCATCCGCTACAGCTGAGGCCTGCGATGAAGCTCAGAGCCAATCTCGTGATCGGGGGAGCGCTGTTCGCGACCGTGGTCGTCGCCGGCGCGCTCGCCCCCTTCCTCGCCCATACCGACCCGGTGATGGACGCCAATCTGATGAATGCCGAGGTCGCGCCCGGCAGCGAATTCTGGTTCGGAACCGACGCGCAGGGGCGCGACATCTATAGCCGCGTGCTCTACGGCGCGCGCATCTCGCTGACCGTCGGCATCGTCTCGCAATTGATCAACACGGTGATCGGGGTCTGCCTCGGCCTCTCCGCCGCCTATTGGGGCGGCTGGTGGGACGATTTCGTCAACGGGCTGACCAATCTGATGCTGGCGATCCCCTCGCTGATCTTCGCGCTGGCGATCATGGCGATCCTGACGCCGGGTCTGACCAGCCTGCTGATCGCGCTCGGGCTGACCAACTGGTCCTATACCTGCCGGCTGTCGCGGGCCTCGGCGCTGTCACTCAAGAGCCAGGGTTATGTCCAGGCAGCCAAGGTGCTGGGCTATGGCGACATTCGGATCATGCTGACCCAGATCCTGCCCAATATCCTCGGACCGATCATCGTCATCGGCACGCTCGGCATGGGCGGCGCCGTGCTGGCCGAAGCCTCGCTCTCCTTCCTCGGCCTCGGCATCCGCCCGCCCTTCCCGAGCTGGGGCTCCATGCTGTCCGATGCCCGCGACCAGATCACCACCGCGCCCTGGATCTCGATCTTCCCCGGGCTCGCCATCTTCATGACCGTGCTCGGCCTCAACCTGCTCGGCGACGGCCTGCGCGACGTGCTCGATCCGCAATCGCGGGCGCGCACGGCATGAGCGGCGAAGCGCTCCTCAAGGTCGAGAATCTCAGGCTCGACCTCGTCGTCGGCGACCGCCGCTTCGGCGCGGTCAAGGACGTCAGCTTCAGCATCGGCCGCGGCGAAACCTTCGGCCTGGTCGGCGAGTCCGGCTGCGGCAAGAGCATCACGGCGCTCGCCCTGATCGGCCTCTTGCGCGCGCCGCTCGCCTTCGGCGGCGGGCGTATCCTGTTCAAGGGCCGAGAGATCCAGAACCTGCCGGGCAGCGAGATGCGCAAGCTGCGCGGCAATGCGATCTCGATGATCTTCCAGGAGCCGATGACGGCGCTGAACCCGCTCTCGCCGGTCGGCCGCCAGATCGCCGAGATGTTCGTGCTGCACAAGGGCGCGACCTGGCACGAGGCCGAGCGCAAGGCCGTCGAGGCGCTCGCCAATGTCCGCGTGCCCGCCCCGGACCGGCGGGTGAAGGACTACCCGCACCAGCTCTCCGGCGGCATGCGCCAGCGCGTGATGATCGCGATCGCCCTCGCCTGCCGGCCGGACCTCCTGCTCGCCGACGAGCCGACGACTGCGCTCGACGTCACCGTACAGGCCGAAATCCTGGAGCTGATCCGCGACCTCTCGGCCGCGCAGGGCACGGCCGTGCTGATGATCAGCCACGACCTCGGCCTGATCGCCAATATGTGCGCCCGCGTTGGCGTGATGTATGCCGGCCGCCTGGTCGAGGAACGGGCGGCGCAGGAAGTCTTCCGCGCGCCGAGCCATCCCTACACCGGCGGGCTCGTCGCCTCGCTGCCTTTGCTCGGCGCCAGAGCGAGCCATGGCCGCAGCCGGCTAAAGGAAATCTCCGGCGTCGTGCCGGCGGTCACCGCCTTCCCCGAGGGCTGCCGCTTCAACCCGCGCTGCCAGGCAAGGACCGAGATCTGCATCGCGGAAGACCCCGAAGAGACCGCGCTGCCGCGCGGCGGCAGGGTGAGGTGCCACCACCATGCCTGAGACCGACCAGATGATCCTGAAGGTCGAGGACCTCGCCGTGCATTTCCCGCTCGGCGGCGGTCTGCTCGGCGGCAAGCGGCGCACCGTCCATGCCGTCGACGGCGTCGACCTGCACCTCAAGAAGGGCGAATGCCTCGGCTTGGTCGGCGAATCCGGCTGCGGGAAGTCGACGCTCGCGCTCTCGATCCTCGGGCTGCAAGCGCCGACGCGCGGGCGCGTCCTGCTCGACGGGGTCGACATCGCCGCGCCCGGCGTCGATCGCAAGGCGCGAGCCCGCATCGTCCAGATGGTCTTCCAGGACCCCTACTCCTCACTCAATCCGCGCCAGACCGTGCGCCGGACGCTGGAGGACCCGCTGCGCCTGCACGGGATCACGGACAAGGCCGAGGTCGACGGCCGGATCGAGGAGATGCTGCGCCATGTCGGCCTGCGGCCCGAGCAGGCGGCGCGCTATCCGCATGAATTCTCCGGCGGCCAGCGCCAGCGCATCGGCATCGCCCGGGCGCTGATCCTGAAGCCGAAGATCGTAGTGCTCGACGAGCCTGTCTCGGCGCTCGACGTCTCGATCCGGGCGCAGATCATCAACCTGCTGCTCGAGCTGAAGGAGACGATGGAGCTCTCCTACATCATGATCAGCCATGATCTCGGCGTGGTCGAGCATATGAGCGACCGGGTGGCGGTGATGTATCTCGGCCGCATCGTCGAGACCGGCGGCTGGCACGCGATCTTCACCGCCCCGCGGCACCCCTATACGCGCGCACTGATCGCGGCGATTCCCGACCCGTTCGGCGAGCGGCCGGGCGTCAAGATCTCCGGCGAACTGCCGAACCCGCTGGAGCCGCCTTCCGGCTGCCGCTTCCATCCGCGCTGCCCGGAAGTGCGCGACATCTGCCGCAAGCCTCCGACGCCCCCCCTCGGCGAGGTCGCAAGGGAACACGAGGTGCGCTGCCTGCGCGCCGCGGAGCTTGCGTGATAGGCTATCAGCATCGAATGAGAGACCGACCTTGACTGCCATCGACCTCGACGACGGGCCGCTCGAAAGCGTGCGCTTCACCGGGCTGAAACCCGGCCCAAAGCTGATCGTGCTCGGAGCCGTTCACGGCAATGAACCCTGTGGCCCCACCGCGATCCTGCGCGCGATCGAGGATTGCCGCGCCGGGCGGTTCAAGATACTGCGCGGCGAGGTCACCTTCGTGCCGGTCGCCAACCCCAAGGCCTGGCGCCAGAAGACGCGCGAGGGCGACCGCAACCTCAACCGCGACCTGCGCGAGAAGCCGCTCGCCAATGATTACGAGGATCGGATCGGCAATCCTCTCTGCGCGCTGCTGCGCCAGCACGATGCTCTGCTCGACATCCATTCCTTCCGCGGCGAGGGCGAGCCCTTCGTCTTCTTCGGGCCGCAGAACAATCGCGGCGAGCTCGAACCTTTCGCCCGGGCGGAGGAGGAAGCGGCGCTCGCCGGCTGCCTCGGCGTCGCCATCGGCATCCATGGCTGGCTCGACAACTATGCCCGGCTGCTCGCGATCCGCGCCCGCCTCGACGTGCCCCGGCTCGCCGTGACCGAGGGCTATGGCACGACCGAGTTCATGCGCTTCTGCGGCGGCTATGCGGTGACGCTCGAATGCGGCTCGCATGACGACCCCACGGCTGGCGAGATCGGTTATGCCGCGATCCGCAACACGCTGGCGCAATTACAACTGGTCGATGCCGAAAGTCCGGCCGCCGCCCTCAGGGATGTGATCGAAATGGTCGACGTCCTGGTTTGCGAGACTCAAGGCGACGCGGCCGAAGGCCCCTGGCGGACCGGCGATGCCGTGCCGGGCGGCGCGATCATCGCCCGCCGCGCCGACGGCACGCCGGTCACCGCGCCGCGCGACGGCTTCGTCATCTTCCCGAACAAGGCCCCGAAGCTTGGCGAGGCGATCTGCCATTTCGGCATCGCGGGCAGGCGCGGCCTCGGCACGGCGGGCTGAAGTCCACCCGGCAAGCCGGCCCGCCGTTCAGCGGGCGGCGACCTCGACGAAATCGTCGCCATCCCAGCTCAGCCGCTTATGGCAGGGCTGGTAACCGGCAAGATCGCAATAGCCGCCATGCAGGCTGAGCTCGAGCACGGGCTTGCCTCTCGCCTGCTTGATCGACCAGGCGCGGACATTGTCGCCGTAGACCTGGCGATAGCCGCCCGCGCCCGACATGAAGATATCGAGTGTGCAGCCGCCGGAGCCGCAGAACCGGTTGACCTTGTTGCCTTCGCCACAGACCACCGCGCCGTAGTCCAGGAGATAGTCGGGCAGTCCGTCGCCATTCAGGTCCGCGACACTCTGGAAGCGCGGCTTGAAGCTGGCCTTGCCGTCGCATTGCTGCCGAAGCTCCTCCCGGACGGCGGTCACCTCTGCCGGGACCTCGGCACGCTGGGCCAAGGCCCCGCCGCCCGCCAGCAGCATCGCGGCGAGCGACAGAACGACGAAACGCAAGAGCATGGGAGACTCGGCCTGGGAGGGAAACGCCGTCACATGTTGCCCCGCGCCGTCGCGGAAACAAGTCGCCACGGGGAGTTGTCCGCAGGGCGAATGTCGCAGGCTGCCGGCTCAGTCACAGCCATTCGAAACGGCTGCAGAATCGCAAATGGGCAGCCTCAGATTAGAATTAATACAGTAAACATCCAATCCAACGGGCCGACAACCTAACCTCAAATCAGTGTTCGCGGTAGACAGCCACGTCCATTGCGCTAGAAGAGCGCGGCCGCTTCACGCGACCTTCCTTGCCGATCCCCGAAAACAAGTCCGACATCATGCGCAACGCCAGCACCACCTGCTCGACCGCCATTCTCGCCGCTGCCTTCGCCTTGCTGGCCGGCCCGACGCTTGCCCAGCAGCGCGAGCCGACCCGGCAGCCTGCCGCGCGGCCTGCGACCGCCCAGGCCGCCCCTGCGGTGAACCAGCCGAAGCCGGCCGCGGCGACGCTGCCGAACGGCGCCTCGGCGATCAACGAGGTCTATGGCGACTGGACGGTCGATTGCCGGATCACCGACGGGCAGAAGCTGTGCCTGCTGACCCAGACCCAGGGCGACAGCCGGACCAATCAGCGCGTCTTCGCGATCGAGCTACGCGCGCCGAAGGACGGCAAGGCCGAAGGCACGATCCTGATGCCGTTCGGCGTCAAGCTCGAGAACGGCGCCGTACTCAAGCTCGACGAGAAGGATCTCGGCCAGGGCCTGCGCTTTTCCACCTGCGTCCCGTCCGGCTGCCTCCTGCCGATCTCCTTCCCGACGGTCGCGACCGACGCGATGAAGGCCGGCAAGACGCTGACCGCCGCCGCGCTCAACCTCTCCAGCGGCGAGGTTATCAGCTTCAACATCCAGCTTAACGGCTTCGGCCCGGCGCTCGAGCGGATCGGTCAGCTCGGCGGCTGAACGCTCGCGAGACCGGGCCTGCGCTTTCGCGCCGGCCCGGCTTCGGCAGCAATCAGGGTCGCTTGGGGATCTCCAGACCACGCTGGACAGCCGGCCGCGCCAGGCCGCGCTCGAGCCAGGCCGGAACGCGCTTGAGCTTGTCATATTCGACGAGTTCGCCGGCGCCGTAGAAGCCGACGAGATTGCGGACCCAGCCCAGCGTCGCGATATCGGCGATGGTGTATTCGCTGCCCATCAGCCAGTCGCGGCCGGCCAGCCTGGTCTCGAGCACGCCGAGCAGGCGCTTGCTCTCATTGGCGTAGCGGTCGCGCGGGCGCTTATCCTCGTATTCGCGCCCGGCGAACTTATGGAAGAAGCCGAGCTGGCCGAAGATTGGGCCGATCGCGGCCATCTGGAAGAAGACCCATTGCAGCGTCTCGTAGCGCTCGGCCGGGTCCTTCGGCAGCAGCTTGCCGGTCTTCTCGGCGAGATAGACCAGGATCGCGCCGGATTCGAAGAGCGCCAGCGGCTTGCCGCCCGGACCGTCGGGATCGAGGATCGCCGGGATCTTGCCATTGGGATTGAGCGAGAGGAACTCCGGCGTCCAGGTCTCGTTCTGGCCGATATTGATCGTATGCGGCTCATAGGGCAGGCCGATTTCCTCGAGCATGATCGAGACCTTGACGCCGTTCGGCGTCGGCAGGGAGTAAAGCTGCAAGCGGTCGGGGTGCTGCGCCGGCCAGCGCAGCACGATCGGGAAGGCGGAGAGATCGAACATCAGCGGGAACCTCGGATGGCAAAAGGGTCGACAGGCGACCACGCTCGGGGAGGACGCCGCAGGGAGGTGTCGCGACGTTGTTACCAGCTTGGTTCGGCCGCAACAGCGGCGCAACCGTCATCACCGTGCAGAAATGCCAGCGCCTGCCGGCATGAACGAGAGCGCCGCACCCTCGTGGCGCCTGAGAGCTTGGTAAAGGCCGCAAACCGCCGATTAACTGGCGCTTAACGCCAGTGCCAAACTTAATCCGCCCGTGGCTTCCCGGCCGCAGCCGGTCAATAAACCGTTCATCCAACGCCTCGCATTTGATCGATATGCGTCGCGTTCATCTCGCCCTCCTCGCGCTTGGCGCCATCGGTGTCGGACTTGCCGGCTGCGGCAAGTTCCAGAAGCCCCAGCGCGCCGCCTGGCGGGACCAGGCGGAAGCCCAGTGCCTGGCCTCCCGCCAGGTGCAGTTCTCCTCCTATGTCAGCCTGCGCGAGAAGCCGATCGACGGGCCCGGCACCTGCGGCATGGAAAGGCCGCTCAAGGTCTCGGCCTTCAGCAATGGCGGCATCGGCCTGACCAGCAATGCGACGCTCGCCTGCCCGATCGTCGCGACCACCGACAAATGGCTGGCCGAGGTGGTGCAGCCGGCGGCCCAGAACGTGCTCGGCGCGCAGGTGATCGAGCTTCGGGCCGGCTCCTATTCCTGCCGCGCGATGAACAACGGCTCCGGCACGCGGCGGACCTCCGAACACGCCTTCGGCAACGCCGTCGACGTGTTCTCCTTCCGGCTGAACGACGGCCGCAACATCACCGTCAAGGATGGCTGGCGCGGCTCGCCCGAGGAGCAGGCCTTCCTGCGCGAGGTCTTCGTCGGCGCCTGCCAGATGTACTCGACCGTGCTCGGCCCCGGCGCCGACGCCTTCCACTACGACCATTTCCATATCGACCTGGCGCGCCACTCCAAGGGCCGGCAGATCTGCAAGCCGGCGATCAAGTACGAGCCGAACTACAACCTCCCGCCGCCCGACCCGGCGCGCAGCGTCGCGCTCGCGCCGGCTGCCCCGCAGCCACGCTATGAGGGCCTGCCGGCACAGCTGGCGACCCGGCCGGCTCCGGCGCCAGGCGGATTGCGCCCGCCAGGCGGCATCGGCCACGGCACCTATGCGATGGCCGGTCCGGGCCTCAGCGCGCCCCGCTACAATACGCCCCAGCCGCAGACCTATCGCCCGGAGCCGACGCCGAGCGAGCAGCGCGGGCCGCTGATGCTGCCGGGCTCCGTGCCGCCGACCGAAGAGCTGATCCTCGGCGACGAGGAGGGCAATGGCATCCTCGACGAGATGCAGCAGGGCGAAGGCGAGGCGGGGATCACCCCGCAGAACGACCCGTTCGCCTACCGCCCCGGCCAACAGACAGGCTCGATCAGGCGCTAGCGCACCCAGGGCCGGTCATGCGGGGCGTCAGCCCTGCGCGACCTCCTTCGCCGCCTCGTCGATCAGCGCCGCGACCTCGACCGGCCGCGAGGCGAGCGAAGCGTGGCTGGCGTCGAGCGTGAGGATCCGGCGCGGCTTCATCCGCTCGGCCATGCGCTTCTGATTGTCGGGATGGATCATCCGGTCCTGGCTGGAAAGCTGGTACCAGCTCGGCTTCTTCTTCCAGGCCGGTGCGGTGACGGCATCGCCGAAGGTGCTGGCCAGCGGCGCCTTCTGGCCGACGGCCATGACCAGTGCCTCGTCGGCCGAGAGGTCCGGGCAGAAGCTCTCACGGTATTTGTCGAACTTGATCCAGAGATAGCCGTCGCTGTCCGGCGCCAGATTGGGGAAGGCCGCGGGCGGGAGCGCCTGGCTGATCCCGCCGGGGCTCTCGCCGGCATCGGGCGCGAAGGCCGCGATGTAGACCAGACCGACGACATTGGGCAGGTCGCCCGCTTCGGTGATGACCGCACCGCCATAGGAGTGGCCGACGAGCAGCACCTGCCCGGGCTGCTGCTTCACCATCTTGCGGGTCCGCTCGGCATCCTCGGCGAGCGAGGTCAGCGGCATCTCGACCGCCCGCAGATCAGTATAGCCCTTGCGGGACAGCTCCAGGATCACCTTGCCCCAATGGGCCGCTCCGCCCCAGAATCCATGGACGAGGACGATCGTCGGCTTGACGCTCATTGCTTCCTCCCTCTCGCTGGCTGACGGCTCAGGCTAGGCGCAAATGCGGGCACTGGCCATGGGACGCAGCAAGGCGCGCAATAGCCTCCCTGCTCCCGCCAGCTCAGGGACGAGCTTGAAATTGGAGCCTTCCGTGCGCCTCAGCGCGAGACCAGCACCTGCCGGCATTCCTGCGGCAGCGCGTCGAGCGACATGGGCGGCTTGGGTTTCGGCTTCGGGCCGGGCTTCGGCTTGGGCGGATTGAAGATCGCCTGATGTTGGCGCTCGATCCAGCCGGAGAGCTCCTCGCCGCAGCCATCCCCGAAATTCGGCGGCTCCTGGCCCGAGCAGCCTTCGACACCCGGCGGGCAGCTCATCCTGATGTGGAAGTGGTAGTTGTGCCCCCAGATCGGCCTGACCTTGTTCAGCCAGCTCCGATCCGAACCGGCTTCGCGGCAGAGCGCGACCTTCAGCGCCGAGTTGACGAAGATGCGCTCGACCCGCGGCTCGCTGGCGGCGGCCTTGATCAGCCGGGTATGCGCCGGCGTCCAGTTCTTCGGGTCGACGTCGCGCCAGTCCGCACGGGCCATGTTGACCGCCGGCATGTTCTCCAGATCGTCGGCATCGAGGCGCTTCCTCGGCATCGGCGTCAGCCAGATATCCGCATCGAGGCCGATCTGGTGCGAGGCATGGCCGGTCAGCATCGGTCCGCCCCGGGCCTGGGAGATGTCGCCGACCAGAAGCCCGGCCCAGCCGGTGATCTTGGGCACGTCACGAGCGAATTTTTCGAGATAGTTGATTAGCTCCGGGTGGCCCCAATTGCGATTGCGGGCCCGGCGCATCACCTGCCAGTTCTCGCCCTCGGGGACCAGAGCCTTGCCGCCGGCGAGGCAGCCGCGGGCATAGGAGCCGATGGCGCGCGCCCTCATCGCCGCGGCAGGCGTCGTGACCTGGCCGAAATGGGCGCGCGCCGCATCCGGGAAGGCGGCGATATTGGCGGCACGGCGCCTGGCCTCGTCCTCGGCAGTGGACTGGGCGTGCGCGGCGCCAGCCATGAGAGCGACCGGCAGCAGAATCAGGAGGGCGAGACGACAGAAGCGTGACATCGAAGCAGACTCGCAAGCTCCGCCAGGAAAGGTCAAGCGCGCTACGAGCGAACGAGGGCAGCGAGACAGGAACGACCCGGCGCCCTGCCCCGGCAGCCGAAGACGGAACTTCCGCCGGCCGCCTGACGTTCTTCGGATGCGCTCCCGTCGATCGGCGACGGTGCCGCGCTGACCCGAAGGAGGCGCATCATGTCCACCGTCCTGATCATCGTGCTGCTGATCATCCTGCTCGGCGGCGGCGGCTATTACGGCCATCACAGCTATGGTGGCGCCGGAGTTGGCGGCGTCGTCGGGCTGGTACTGGCGATCGTTCTCGTGCTCTGGCTGCTCGGGGCGCTCGGCGGCGCGCCGGTGCGCGTCTAGGCGTCAGCGAAGCTAAGGTTCGCGGAAGGCGCAGCTCGCCTTCCGCCGTGATGCCGGCGTAGCGCTCAGTTGGCGAGCTGCCAGACCAGAATCGCAGCAGCGAGATCCTCGAGCGCCGTCCCGACCGACTTGAACAGCGTGACGTCGTCGCGCTCGGCGGCGGTATCGTACTCACTGCGGCAGAGCCCGGCCAGCGTGCCGGCCACCTTGCTCGCCTCATAGGTTCCGGACTTGATCGCGACGGCGACATCGCCGCCCTCATGCAGGGCCGCTTCGGTATCGACGAAGACATGGGCGCGCTGCAGCGCCTCGTCATCGGCCTCGCGCATTGACATGTTGAAGGCGCCGACCAGATCGAGATGGGCGGTGCGCTTCAGCCAGCGTCCCTGGACGATCGGCTCGCGCGAGAGCGTGGCGCAGGAGATCAGGTCGGCCTGGCGTGCTTCCGCTTCGAGGTCCTCGGCGACCCGCGCCTCGATGCCGTCCGCCGCCAGCTCGGCGACGACCTCGGCGGCCGCCTCCGGGCGGCGGGCCCAGATCGCGACATCCTCGAAATGCCGGACGCTGCGATGCGCCTTGATCAGGAAGGGCGAGAGCGCACCGGCTCCGACCATCAGCATCCGCTTGCTGTCCGGCCGCTCCAGCATGCGCGAGGCGAGCGCCGAAGCCGCCGCCGTACGCCACAAGGTCAGACGCGTGCCGTCGAGCGCTGCCAGCGGCTGCCCGGTGGCGCCGTCCATCAGGAGATAAGTGCCCATCACGCTGGGCACGCCCTTGGCCGCGTTGCCCGGATAGACCGTCGCGACCTTGGTGCCGACATAAGCCGGAACGACCTCCGGCCCGGTCCAGGCCGGCATCAACAGCAAGGTCCCGTCGGTATCGGGACGCGCGATCTCGTGGTGGTGGCGGGTCGGAGTTACGACATCGCCGCGAAAGGCGGCACCCAGGGCATCGACGAGCGCAGGAAAGGTGAGCAGGCCGTCGATCTCGGCGGCGGAGAAGAAACGCATGAGGAGATTCAGACTCGGCTGGTCAGCGCGGGCAGCGCGGAATCGGGGACGGCCGCACGCAGGGACTGTGCCTCGCCGCGCAGCTTCTCGGCCTCGCGCCTATTGATGCGGGCGGCCTTGCGGTGCTTGCCCTGGGCGAGCCAGGAGGCGCAGCCGCCGATCAGCACGCCGAGAGCGATAGCAGCCAGGATGACGGCGAAAAGCGGCAGATCGAAAGCGAGGACGGGCGCGTCACGGCTGATCGGATCGAAGGAAACGCGCACCGGCGCACGGTTCGCGACCGAGAACAGGACGATCAGCAGCGCCACCGGGACAAGCACGAGCGCCTTGAAGAAAGCCTTCATTCGGTACCTCCGGAATCCGCTGCTCAGGCCTTGCCGTTCAGCCGCAGGCGCAGTTCCTTGCCGGTCTTGAACACCGGCACGAGCTTCTCGTCGACCTCGACGGAATCGCCGGTGCGCGGGTTGCGGCCGACCCTGGCCTCGCGCTGCTTGGTCGAGAAGGCGCCGAAGCCGCGCAGCTCGACCCGGTCGCCGCGTGCCAGTGCCTTGACGATCTCGTCGAGGATCGAGCCGACGATATTCTCGATGTCGCGCTGATACAAATGGGTGTTGCGCTCGGCAATGCGCTGGACGAGTTCAGATTTTATCATGGCGCCAATATAACCGCTTGTAAGATCGTCACTTTTCGCCGGCAGGCTGCCAGAGCGCCAAAGGCGCGTCAAGCCGCAGGCCGACAGGTTGCTCGGCGGCGCGGGCGATCAGCACGGCCAGGCTTTCCAGCCCCGCCGCGCGCGCCAGCGCTTCGCCCGCACTCCAGATTCCGAAGGAGGAACTTTCGCTGCGGCGGCGCCAGTCGCGCACCGGCAGGGACTTGCCGACGCCCTTCTCGCGCTCGAGCCAGGCAATGGCCTCGCTTTCACCGCCGATCTCGTCGACCAGCTTCAGACCGACTGCCTGGCGGCCGGAATGGACGCGGCCATCGGAGACCGCGGCGAGCTCGGGATCGTTCAGGTGGCGGCGGTCGCGCACCAGCCGCTTGAACCAGTCGTAATTGTCTTCGACCACGCGGCGGAGCGCGGCGATCGCCTCCGGCGAAGCCGGCTCGAAAGCGTTGGGCGCCGCCTTGAGCGGGCTCGACTTCACCTCCTCGACCTTGACGCCGATCGTATCCATCAGCTTGGAGAGGTTGGGAAACTGGAAGAGCACGCCGATCGAGCCGACGAGCGAAGTCTGGCGGGCGACGATGCGGTCGCTGCCGAGCGCGACGATGTAGCCGCCCGAGGCGGCGAGCCCATCGACCACGGCGACAACCGGCTTCTTGGCGGCGAGCTTGCGCACCGCCTCATGCACGGCTTCCGAGCCGGTGGTGGTACCGCCGGGGCTGTCGATCCTGAGCATCACCGCGCTGGCGCGGCTGTCCTCGAGCGACTTGATCAGGTCGAGGGTGCGCCTGTCGCCGGAGATGAAGCCGGAAATGGTGACGCGGGCGATATGAGCCTGGGCAGTGCTGCCGGGCAGGCGTCCGCTCCAGGCGAGCGCGGCGCCGACGAGCATGACGACGACACCCGCCAGCGCCAGCAGGCGCCAGAGCGAAAGCTTGCGCCTCAGGCTGCGGCGGTCGGCGAGCAGATCGGCATCAGTCGACATGTCGGCGGCTCCGGTAGGCAAGGCCAGTGGTGTAGCCGCGCCATGGCAAGCGGGCAAGGCAGCAAATGCCGCACAAGCCGCCGGGGATCGGTTCAGGCGGCGATCTCGGCACGCTCTCGGTCGAGCGCCAGAAGGGCGAGCCCGCTCGCGACCGAACGGAAGGCATCGCCGATATGGATGCGCTGCGCCCCGAAGCGACGGTCGAACAGAGCCCTCACCGCCGGCACGTGCGAGGTGCCGCCGGTCATGAATACGGCCTCGATGCTGCCGGCCTCGATCCCCGCCTTGGCGAGGGCCTCGTCGAGCGCCTGTTCGATGGCCGCGACATCGTCGGCGATCCAGCCCTCGAAGGCGGCGCGGGTGACGGTGCGATCGATCTCGACGCCCATCTGGCTGAAGCTCAGCCTCGTCTCGTCCTGGCTCGACAGAGCGATCTTGGTGGCGGAGACGGCGCGATAGAGCTCGTAGCCGAGATCGTATTCGATCACGGTCATCAGGTCCTCGAGCCGGCCCGGCTCGACCGCGTCGCGGATCAGCGCCTTGAGCTCGGCCATGGTCTCGCGGCTCTTCATCAGCGAGAGCCGGTGCCATTGCGCGAAGGCGGCGTGGTAGTGCGCGGGGATCGGCAGGCGCTTGCCGAAGGACAGGTAGTCCGTGCCCTTGCCGAGCCGCGGCGAGACGGCGTGCTCGATGATGCGGTAGTCGAAAGTGTCTCCGGCGACGCCGACGCCGGAATGGGAGAGCGGGATCGCCTCGAGGCGCCCGGTTCCGCCCGGCTCGAAGCGCATCACCGAGAAGTCGCTGGTGCCGCCGCCGAAATCGGCGACCAGCATGGTCTGCGCCTGCTTCAGCTCGCGGGCATACCAGTAGGCGGCGCCGAGCGGCTCGTAGGCGAAGTCGACGCGCGGCATGCCGGCCTTGGCATAGGCGGCCGAGAGGCGGCCGAGCGCCAGCTCCTCGTCCGGGCGCTCGCCGGCGAAGACGACCGGGCGGCCGGAGATCAGCGGGCGTTCGGCGAGCCCGTCGAGCCCGGCCGAGAGGTCGGACAGAAAGACCGCGATCAGGTCCTCGAGCTTGAAGAGCTTGCCGAAGAGCCTGGTCTCCTGGAAGGCGCGGCTGGAGAGATGGGTCTTCAGCGACTGCAGGAAGCGATGCTCGGTGGTCATGCCGAGCGCCATGTCGAGGGCGTCCGGGCCGCTGACATGGGCGACATGGGTCTTGGGCGGCCGACCCTCCCGCCAGAACATCAGGGCCGAGCGATAGGCATCGACCGCGCCCTGCTTCGTCGCGAAGCTGCGGGTCGAGACGCTGCCATCGGCGCGCGCGAGCGCGACCACGCTGTTGGTGGTGCCGAAATCGATGCCGATCGCCGCGTGGTCCATGCCCGTCTCCTGCTCATCTCGTCATGGTCGGGCTTGCCCCGGCCGTCTCGGAAACCTGTGTTCTCTGGTCCCGAGATTCTCGGATCGACGCTTCGCCCGAGAATGACGAGCGCGGCCGAAACAAAAGCCCGCGCGGATTTCTCCGCGCGGGCCGGTGGTCTGGTCAGGCCGCGAGACGCGGCCTGAAGATCACTTCTTGTCGGTGCTGGCCTTCTTGAGGGCCGCGCCGAGGATGTCGCCGAGCGAGGCGCCGGAATCGGCGGAGCCGTACTGGGCCATCGCCTCCTTCTCCTCGGCCATTTCCAGCGCCTTGATCGAGACCTGGATCTTGCGGGCCTTCTTGTCGAAGAGGATGACGCGGGCGTCGACCTTCTCGCCGGCCGCGAAGCGCTCGGGGCGCTGCTCGGCACGATCACGCGCGATTTCGGCGCGCTTGATGAAGGTGGTCATGTCCGTGCCGGCGATCTTGACGTCGAGACCGCCTTCCTTGACGTCGATGATCTCGCAGGTCACGACCTGGCCCTTCTTGAACTCGCCGGCATCCACGAAGGGATCGCCGCCAAGCTGCTTCAGGCCGAGCGAGATGCGCTCCTTCTCGACGTCGACATCGAGAACGACAGCCTGGAGCATGTCGCCCTTCTTGTACTCCTCGATCACCTGCTCGCCCGGACGGTTCCAGTCCAGGTCCGACAGATGGATCATGCCGTCGATGTCGCCTTCCAGGCCCAGGAACAGGCCGAACTCGGTCTTGTTCTTGACCTCGCCCTCGACCACCGAACCGGACGGATGCTGCTCGGCGAAGACCTCCCACGGATTGCGGAGGGTCTGCTTGAGGCCGAGCGAAATGCGGCGCTTGACCTGGTCGACCTCGAGGATCGCGACGTCGACTTCCTGGGAGGTCGAGACGATCTTGCCGGGGTGGACGTTCTTCTTGGTCCAGGACATCTCGGAGACGTGGATGAGGCCTTCGATGCCCGGCTCCACTTCGACGAACGCGCCGTAGTCCGTGATGTTGGTGACGCGGCCCTTGAGGCGCGCACCGACCGGGTAGCGCGCCGCGATGCCATCCCACGGATCGGCAAGCAGCTGCTTGATGCCGAGCGAGATGCGGTGCGTCTCCTGGTTGATCTTGATGATCTTGACCTTGACCGACTGGCCGATGGTCACGACCTCGGACGGATGGTTGACGCGACGCCAGGCCATGTCGGTGACATGGAGCAGGCCGTCAATGCCGCCGAGATCGACGAACGCACCGTATTCGGTGATGTTCTTGACGACGCCGTCGATGACCTGGCCTTCTTCGAGCGAGGCGACGAGCTCGGAGCGAGCCTCGGCGCGGGTCTCTTCGAGAACGGTGCGGCGCGAGACGACAATGTTGCCGCGGCGACGATCCATCTTGAGGATCTCGAAGGGCTGCGGCTGGCCCATCAGCGGGCCGACGTCGCGGATCGGGCGGATGTCGACCTGCGAACGCGGCAGGAAGGCGACGGCGCCGTCGAGATCGACGGTGTAGCCACCCTTGACCGTGTTGAAGATGTTGCCCATGACCTTCTCACGGGCCTCGAACGCCTTCTCGAGCTTGACCCAGCTCTCTTCACGGCGGGCCTTGTCGCGCGAGATGACGGCTTCGCCGAGCGCGTTCTCGATCCGATCGAGATAGACCTCGACCTCGTCGCCGACCTTCAGCTCCTGGTCGCGACCAGGGCCGGTGAATTCCTTCAGGGCGACGCGACCTTCGGTCTTCAGACCGACGTCGATGATCGCCATGTCCTTCTCAATGGCAACGACCTTGCCCTTGATGACGGTACCTTCGAGGGCCTCGTTCCGGGTGAACGATTCCTCGAGCAGAGCGGCGAAATCCTCGCGGCCCGCGTGATAGCTTTCGACAGCTGACATGTATGCTCCTGAACGCCGGCCGCGTATCCCGCGGATGTCCGGCTGGGCGCCGTTTGGGTTGGTGCTGCACGCCGGATCGGGCCAAATGGCGCTCCGTTGCCGGAGCTTGCCGTCCCGCAGGACGGCGGCGCCAGGCCACAGGGGCCGATCCGCATCCGAGAGACGCGCGCCAAACACAAAACGGGAGCCGGCCGGTGGCCGCCCCCGGCTGTGATCGATCACGGCCCTTCGGACGAGGCGGATGTAATCGATCCCCGCCCCTGCGACAAGGGCAAAAGGGCAGCTCTACCCGCCGGATGGCTGGAATCCGGCCGCCGGAGCCGCCTTACCGCAGAAGGGGTACCTCTTCCGGACCGGCCGGCCAGATTGCCGCAACGTCACCACCGTGCCAGAAAAGCCGCGACGCCGTGGCCGCGCCGAGCCGCCCCCGCGCCCCTGCCCTGCCTCCCGCTGCCGCGTAGCCCGTCCAGGGACAGTCGCGCTTCGAGATCGGCTGCACCTGTCCGATGCCGGAAAGGAACCATCCGCGATGCAAAGCCCGCTGCCCCTCCTGGCCCTGGCCGGCGCCGCCCTGCTTTCGACTTCGCTCGCCGAGGCCCAGACGACCGCGCCGCGCGAACGCGTCAAGCGCGGCGAATATCTCGCCGCGATCATGGATTGCGGAGGCTGCCACACGCCGGGCGTCTTCCTTGGCAAGCCCGACATGGCGCGCAAATTCGCGGGATCTGAGGTCGGCTTCAAGATCCCCGGGCTCGGAACCTTCTTTCCGCCGAACCTGACGCCCGATCGCGAGACCGGGCTCGGCGCCTGGAGCGAGCAGGACATCATCAAGGCGGTACGCACGGGCGTCAGGCCCGATGGGCGCATGCTGGCCCCGGCCATGCCCTATGGCAGCTATGGCAAGCTGAACGATGCCGACGCCCTGGCGCTGGCGAGCTACTTCAAGAGCCTGCCACCGGTCCGCCATGCCCCGCCCGTGCTCTCGGGTCCGACCGAAACGCCGAAAGGCCCCTTTTTGACGGTCGTGGCGCCCTGAACGGAACACCGACCTGAGCGCGAGCCCCTCGCGGGGCGCCGGGCGAGCATGCGCCGCGCCGGACTTGTACCGCGCCGCCATGGGGCCAATCTGGAGGGCGAATGCCGGCTGCGCCGGCGCCTTTCCAAGGGATCAGCCGCATGCTTCCCCTCTCCATTCTCGATCTTGCCTTCATCACCGAGGGCGCGACGGCGGCCGACGCGCTGCACAATAGCCGCGATCTCGCGCGCCACGCCGAAAGGCTCGGCTACACCCGGTTCTGGCTGGCCGAGCACCACAACATGACCGGCATCGCCAGCGCCGCGACCTCGGTCGCGATCGGCTATGTCGCCGAAGGCACTTCGACGATCCGCGTCGGCGCCGGCGGCATCATGCTGCCGAACCACTCGCCGCTGGTGATCGCCGAACAGTTCGGCACGCTCGAGGCGCTCTATCCCGGCCGCATCGATCTTGGCCTCGGACGCGCACCCGGCACCGACCAGCGCACCTGGCGGGCGCTGCGGCGCGAGGCCGACTCGGCGGAGCGCTTCCCGCAGGATGTGCTCGAACTCCAGGCCCTGCTCGGCCCGCTCCAGCCGGACCAGGTGATCCAGGCGGTACCCGGCACCAACAGCAACGTCCCGCTCTGGATCCTGGGCTCCAGCCTGTTCGGCTCGCAGCTCGCGGCGGTACTCGGTCTGCCTTATGCCTTCGCCTCGCATTTCTCGCCGGACGCGCTGATGGATGCGCTCGCCGTCTATCGCGAACGCTTCCAGCCCTCGGCCCAGCTCGACAAGCCCCATGCCATGGTCGGCTGCAACGTCGTCGTCGCCGAAACCGAGGCCGAGGCGCAGCGCCTGTTCACCTCGGTGCAGCAGCGCTTCACCGACATGCTGCGCAACCGGCGCGGCCTGCTGCCGCGGCCGATCGACGACATCGAGACCTACTGGTCAGGCCCGGAGAAGGCGCAGGCGCAGCGCATGCTGGCCTGCTCCTTCGTCGGCTCGCGCGACAGCGTGCGGTCGCAATTGCAGGCCTTCATCGAGAAGACCAAGGCGGACGAATTGATCGTCGCCTCGGCGATCTTCGACCATGCCGCCCGCAAGCGCTCCTACGAGATGCTCGCCGAAATCCAGCCGCAGCTCGGGCTGGCGGCTGTCCCGGCCTAGCAGGCCGGGACACGGCGCCGGCACGGCGAATTGGCCTCAGATACGATCAATAGGTCGCCCGCAGAGCCGGGCGACAGCTTCCCCTGCGTCGGCCTTCATGCGAGGTTGCGGCAACTGTGCCTGCGCCAGAGGAGAACGCCATGGGTTGGGCCGTCCTGGGACTGATCGTCGTCGTCGTGGTCTATCTGATCATGACCTATAACGGCCTCGTGGCGATGCGGCAGCGCGTCAACCAGGCCTTCGCCGACATCGACGTGCAGCTGAAGCAGCGGCACGACCTGATCCCCAATCTGGTCGAGACGGTGAAGGGCTATGCCAGCCACGAGAAGGAAACCTTCGACGCGGTGATCAAGGCGCGCAACCAGGCCCAGGCCGCGACCGGCCCGCACGATCAGGCCGTCGCCGAACAGCAGCTGACCGGCGCCGTCGGCCGGCTGCTCGCGCTCGGCGAGGCCTATCCCGACCTCAAGGCGAGCGCCAATTTCCAGCAGCTCCAGCAGGACCTCGGCAATGTCGAGGACAAGCTGGCGGCGGCGCGGCGCTTCTTCAACAATGCGGTCGGCGAGTTCAATGCCGCGATCCAGGCCTTCCCGGCGGTGTTCTTCGCGCCGCAGATGGGCTTCACCCCGCGCGAGTTCTTCGATGTCGGCGAAGAGACGCGGGCGCAGATCGAAGTCGCGCCAACCGTAAAGTTCTGACACGCCGCGCGAGCGCGGAGCCGCTGCGATGCCGGGGGAAGCTTTCGGGCTCTATACCCACCAGCGCAACAACCGGATCAGGTCGAATTTCCTGCTCGTCGGGCTGTTCCTGCTGGTCTACCTGACCGTCTGGGGCCTGTTGCTGGTCGCCTACGGCTATGGCGGCGTGCCCCGTGGCCGCAGCGCCTTCAGCGAGGCCGGACGAACCTTCCTGTCCTGGCTGCCGGTGATCACGCTCGCCACGGTCGCCTGGATCTTCATCGGCTTCAGGATCAATGTCGCGCTCATCGGCGCAGTCTCCGGCGCCAAGGGGATCAGCCGCGAGGAGAACCCCAAGCTCTACCGGATGCTGGAGAATCTCTGCATCTCGCGCGGCATGGTGACGCCGAAGCTCGCGATCATCCAGAGCGACGCCCTCAACGCCTTCGCCAGCGGCGTCAACGACAAGCAGTTCACGGTGACGCTGACCACCGGGCTGATCGAGCAGCTCAACGACGCCGAGCTCGAAGCGGTGATCGCGCATGAGCTCACCCATATCCGCAATGGCGACGTCCGGCTGATGGTGATCGCGATCGTCATCGCCGGCGTGATCTCCTTCGTCGGCGAGGTGATGTTCCGTGGCCTCACACGGCGCAGCATCCGCTATTCCTCGTCCTCAGACGACAAGAAGGGCAACGGCATCGCGATCCTGATCGGCATCGCCGTGATCGCGATCTCCTGGTTCCTGGCCATCGTGGTCCGGCTGTCGCTGTCGCGGGCGCGCGAATATCTCGCCGATGCCGGCGCGGTCGAGCTCACCAAGAACCCCGACGCGATGATCTCGGCCCTGCTCAAGATCTCCGGCCGCGCCGATATCGAGGGCGTGCCCTCGGGCGTGATGGACATGTGCTTCGAGAACGACCCGGACGATTTCGCCGATCTGTTCTCGACCCATCCCTCGGTGACCAAGCGGGTGCAGGCGCTGGTGCAGACGGCCGGCGGGCGGATGCCGCTCGAAGCGCCGCTCGGCCCGCCCAAGGTCGCCGAGCGCCAGCCTCTGCCCGAGATCGCCGAGACCTCGGCCTCGCATGGGCCGTGGGGCCGCAAGCCCCCGGGCTGACACTGCAATCCTCAAGTCGCCACCCCGCTCTGACGGCGCAGCTTCGACCGCGGGTAGCTCGGATTGCTTTATACAATCTTAAGTTGCGTACAGTAAAAATTACACGCATTGATAAGGGCGCTCGCTAACCCACGAGGCGCCCATGAAACTCAATGAGAGGTCCGAGAAAAATCTGGTCGGCGTTCATCCCGACCTGGAGAAGGTGGTTCGGAAAGCGGCGGAGCTGACCGCCGTCTCCTTCATCGTCACCGAAGGCGTACGCACCCTGGAACGGCAGCGGCAGCTCGTCGCCAAGGGCGCGGCCCAGACCCTGAGATCCCGCCACATACCTGAGAATAATCAATCTCGAATGAGCTGCGCGGTGGATCTTGCCGCTGTCGTCGGCGGACAGGTGCGATGGGACTGGCCGCTATACGAGCGCCTCGCCGTGGCGATGAAGATGGCGGCTCAAGCCGTCGGCGTTCCGCTGGAATGGGGCGGCGATTGGCGCAGCTTCAAGGACGGGCCGCATTTCCAGTTGCCCTGGCAGACCTATCCCTGAGCGAAGGATAGCGCACGGGCGCGCTCAGCGCCCGTCGCGGGCCCAGTCGAGCGCTTCCTCGAGCCGGTCGTCGCCCCAGAACAATTCGCCATCGCCGGTGACGAAGGTCGGCGCGCCGAAGATGCCGAGCGATTTTGCGAGCTCGGTCTCGGCCTTGAGCCGGCCCTTGACCTCCTCGCTGCGCGAAAGCGGGAAAGCGGCCGAGGCATCGGCGCCGGCCTCGCGCAGGGCCGTGGTCAACACCGCCTCCTCCGCAATGTTGCGGCCTTCGCAAAACTGGGCCCGGAACAGTGCCTTGGTGAAGCCAGGCATCCAGCCGGCCTCGCGGCCGGCGAGCGCGAGGCGCGCGGCGATCAGCGAGTTCTGCGGGAAGATTTCGGGACGTACGATGGCCAGCCCGGAGCGGCCGGCGCGGCGCGCCACGTCGCGCCACATATAGCGTCCCTTGTTGGGGTAGAGATTGAAGGGCGAGCTGGTCCAGCCCTGCGCGGCGAAGATCGGAGCGAGAAGAAAGGGGCGCCAGCGCAGATCGACCCCCGCCGCCTCGGCGGCAGCCTCGATTCGCAGGGCAGTCAGGCAGGAATAGGTCGAGGCGAACTCATACCAGAAATCCAGAACAGGACGTTTCGTCATCAGCCCCCCCGGCGGAACGAAGTCGGGTCCCGCCACATCCATAACATGATCCGCCGGCCTGGCCCCCAGGCCGGCTGTACGCTGCCCGGTTCAGGCGCCCTTGCGACGATCCATCACCGGAAGACGCCGCATCGATCAGAAGGTTCCGATTGCGTCGCCCTTAGCCCTGCGATAGTGCGCCCTTACGTCCGAAATGCGGCCGTCAGAACCGCATCCGTCTCTCAGGCATGAGCGGGGCTCATGCAGCCGCAGCAGGAAGATCAGCCTATGGCCGACAAGCGCGTGAACAAGGTCGTGCTCGCCTATTCCGGGGGCCTCGACACCTCGATCATCCTGAAATGGCTGCAGACCACCTACAACTGCGAGGTCGTCACCTTCACCGCCGATCTCGGCCAGGGCGAAGAGCTCGGCCCGGCGCGCGACAAGGCGCTGCTGCTCGGCATCAAGCCCGAGAACATCTTCATCGAGGACCTGCGCGAGGAATTCGTGCGCGACTACGTCTTCCCGATGTTCCGCGCCAATGCCGCCTATGAGGGCGTCTATCTGCTGGGAACCTCGATCGCGCGGCCGCTGATCGGCAAGAAGCTGATCGAGATCGCCGAAAAGGTCGGCGCCGACGCCGTCTCGCACGGCGCCACCGGCAAGGGCAACGACCAGGTCCGTTTCGAGCTGACCGCCTATGCGCTGAAGCCCGACGTGCATGTGATCGCGCCCTGGCGCGAATGGGACCTGCGCTCGCGCGAGCAGCTGATCGCCTTCGCCGAGCAGCACCAGATCCCGATCGCCAAGGACAAGCGCGGCGAGGCGCCGTTCTCGGTCGATGCCAACCTGCTGCACGCCTCCTCCGAGGGTAAGGTGCTGGAGGATCCGGCCGTCGAAGTGCCGGACTATGTCTACTCGCGCACGATCTCGCCGGAGGACGCGCCGGACAAGCCAACCGTGATCACCATCGACTTCGAGCAGGGCGATGCGGTCGCGATCGACGGCCAGAAGCTCTCGCCGGCGACGCTGCTGGCCAAGCTCAACGAGCTCGGCCGCGACAACGGCATCGGCCGGCTCGATCTGGTCGAGAACCGCTTCGTCGGCATGAAGAGCCGCGGCATGTACGAGACGCCCGGCGGCACGATCCTGCTCTCGGCGCACCGCGCCATCGAGTCGATCACGCTCGACCGCGGCGCCGCCCATCTCAAGGACCAGCTCATGCCGCAATATGCCGAGCTGATCTATAACGGCTTCTGGTTCTCGCCGGAGCGCGAGATGCTGCAGGTGCTGATCGACAAGAGCCAGGAGTTCGTCACCGGCCAGGTGCGCCTGAAGCTCTACAAGGGGGGGGTCCACGTCATCGGCCGTTCGAGCCCGTATTCGCTCTACGACCAGGACCTCGTCACCTTCGAGGAAGGCGCCGTCGCCTACGACCACCGCGACGCCGCGGGCTTCATCAAGCTCAATGCGCTGCGCCTGCGCACGCTCGGCCAGCGCAAGAAGAAGCTCGGCCTCTGATATCACCCAACTAAAAAACGCTGGTCATCCCGGGTCTCCCTTCGGTCGCCCGGGATGACCGGCGCTTTTATGGCCGGAGAGGCCGCGGCAGGGCGATCAGATCTCGATCTCGACCCCGACCTCGACGACCTGCTTGGCCGGAATATGGAAATGCGCGGCGGAACGCTCGGCGTTGCGCTGCATGAAGGCGAAGAGCGCCTCGCGCCACATCGCCATGCCCGCGATCTCCTCGCGCGGAATGACCGTCTCGCGGCCGATATAATACGACATCCCAGCGAGATCGACGCCAGGCAGCAGGCCGCGCTCGACGCCGCAGCGCAAACCGTCCGGGATGCGTGGCGTCTCCATGAAGCCGAAATGGATGATCACGCGCGTGACGCTGGGCGCGAGCTCGACCAGCTCGATCCGGTTCTCATCGGAGACGCGCGGAATCTCCTCGAGCTTGCCGGTCACCAGCAGAATGCGTTCGTGCAAAGCGTGGTTGTGGCGGACGAAATGCGTCAACGAGATCGGCAGCCCACGCGCGGCCGAGGCCAGGAAGGCGGCCGTCCCCGGCAGTCGCAGCGGCGGATTCGTCGCCAGCATGTCCAGGAACCCCTTCTCCGGCTCGCGCTGGCGCGCGCGCGCCGCCTCCACCAAAGCGAGGCCACGCCGCCAGGTCAGCATGATCATCGTCAGCACCAGGGCCAACAGCAGCGGGTACCAGCCGCCCTCGTGCAGTTTCGGCAGGTTCGCCGAGAAGAAGGCGAGGTCGATCAGCAGGAAGAAGCCGTTGACCGCCACGACGAGGATCGGGTTGTAGCCCCATTTCAGCGCGATCAGCGCCGCCAGCCCAGTGGTGATGGCCATCAGCAGCGAGACGGCGATGCCATAGGCGCCGGCCAGCGCGTCGGAGGAGCGAAACATGAAGACCGAGGTGAGGGTCGCCAGGCAGATCATCCAGTTGACGATCGGGATGTAGATCTGCCCCTTCTGGTCATCCGCCGTATGCTGGATGTGGATGGCGGGGAAGAGGCCGAGCTGCACGGCCTGCCGGGTCAGCGAGAAGGCGCCGGTGATCACCGCTTGCGAGGCGATGACGGCGGCCGCCGTCGCGAAGAACACCATGGGATAGTGCGCCCAGTCCGGGGCGAGCTGATAGAACGGGTTGGCGATCGCCTCGGGATGGCTCAGCAGCAGGCCGCCCTGACCGAAATAATTGAGCATCAGCGCCGGTAGCACGACGACAAACCAGGCGATGCGGATCGGCATCGGGCCGAAATGGCCCATATCCGCATACATCGCCTCGCCGCCGGTCACGGCCAGGAAGGTGGCGCCCAGCACGGCGAAGCCGATGATCGGGGCGGTGTGGGTGATGAAGTAGAGCGCGTTGAACGGGTTGATCGCAGCCAGGATGTCCGGCGCCATCAGGATGCCCCGGATGCCAAGCAGCGCGAGAGCGATGAACCAGAGCAGCATGATCGGCCCGAACAGCTTGCCGATGAAGCCGGTGCCCTTGCTCTGCACGAGGAAGACGCCGATCAGGATCATCGCGGTCAGCGGAACGATGGCCGGCGCCAGGAACGGTGCATCGACCTTGAGGCCTTCGATCGCGCTCAGCACGGAAATCGCCGGCGTGATGGCGCCGTCGCCATAGAGCAGCGCGGCGCCGACGAGACCCACCACCAGCACATAGGCCCGTGCCGAGCCCGGCTTGGCGTGGCGTGCCTTGAGCAGGGCCAGCATCGCCATGATGCCGCCTTCGCCGCGATTGTCGGCGCGCATGATCAGCAGCGAATATTTGAGCGAGATGACGAGGATCAACGCCCACAGGATCATCGAGACGCAACCTACGACCGCGGCCGGCTGCAAGGTCCCGCCGGCGCTCGCGGCACGGGCGGCCTCCTTGAGCGCATAGAGCGGGCTGGTGCCGATATCGCCGTAGACGACGCCGAGGGCGCCGAGCGTCAGGGCAGGGACGGAGCCATGCTGCTCACCATGAGACGGCGAGCTGCTCTGTGACAGAACCCCTTGGGTCATGCGCCACTCTCCCGCTTTTGTGGGAGTAGCGCATGCGCCGGTCGCGACAGCAAGATGCCTGTCGGCTGATGCTCCTTCCAGCAAGGCGAGCCGTCATTCCCGCCGCAGCGAACCCGCGTAGCGCCGGGATGACGAGGCCGCTTGGTGCAGCTGGAGATGGAGCCCGCCGGCCCTGTCTTGCAGGCCTACTTTCCGAGCTTGCCGAAGGCGAAGAACTGGGTCTCGCCGGAGGAAGGCACGGATCCTGTTCCGCGAAGGCTGGAAAGGCAACGGACCTTCCGGCTAGTCAGCGCAGACGACAGTTTCGTGACAGCGGAAACGACGGCGCCCCGCCGCGGCGTCAAGCCGACGGCGGGGCCCCTGCAGCACAGGCATCAGAGCCGGGCGGCACCGGGCTGGACCTCTTCGGCCAGCGACTTCTTCAGCCCGATCACCTCGAGCTCCGTGACGACGGCGACGACCGCTGCCTGAGCCAGGACGAACGCGATACCGAGCGCCGTCGGCTGGAACCAGCCCGCGACCAGGATGAGGATACTGTCGGCGACCCAGAGGATGTTGATGCCGATCACTGCGTAGACGGCAAGGCGCGGCAGGCGCACCCGGCTGGCGAGGAAGGCGAGCGCCGCGGCGCAGGGCAGCAGTACGAGGCCGGCGCCACGCAGGAACTCAGCCGGGAAGCCGAGCAGGCCGGCAAGCGCTCCGGCACCGAAGCTGAGCAGCAGGCCGGTGGCGGCACAGGCGGCGGCATCGAGGGCAAGGACGTTGCGCAGGAAGCTGGAGGGCTGGATGAAGGCCATGGCTGTTCTCCGGTTTTGGGGCCCGTATCGAACGGGGCCGTTGCTGATGGAGGCCATGCTGCCGACGAGCCGGGCGGCGGTCGATTAAGCCGGAGGTAATTGGAAGCCGGCCCGGCCGGCGCTAGCTTGCCTCACATGAACAAGCACCAGCAGCCCACGGTCGGGCATCTCATCCGCGACTGGCGTCAGCTTCGCCGGCTCAGCCAGCTCGATCTCGCCCTCGAGGCCGAGATCTCCCAGAAGCATCTCAGCTTCATCGAAAGCGGCCGCTCGGCGCCGAGCCGGGACATGGTCCTGCATCTCGCCGAGAATCTCGGCGTGCCCCTGCGCGAGCGCAATGCCCTCCTGCTCGCCGCCGGCTATGCGCCGGTCTATCTCGAACGCTCGCTCGAAGATCCCAGCCTGCAGGCGGCCCGCAGCGCGATCGATCTCCTGCTGAAGGGGCACGAGCCCTATCCGGCGCTGGCGGTCGACCGGCACTGGACGCTGCTCGCCGCCAATGCCGCCGTGGCGCCGCTGCTCGCAGGCGTGATCGAAGCGGAGTTGCTACGGCCGCCGGTCAATGTGCTCAGGCTCAGCCTGCATCCCGGCGGCCTCGCACCGGCGATCGTCAACTTCGCCGAATGGCGCGGCCATTTGATCGCCCGGCTGCGCCAGCAGATCCGCGCTACGGCCGACCCGACACTCGCCGAACTGCTGACGGAACTGCTGAGCTATCCGACGCCGGAAGCACCCGCGCGCAGGGGGAAGGCCAGCGAGGAGAACGAGCCGCCGGTGGTCGTGCCGCTGCAGATGCGCTTCGGCGACAGCGTCCTGTCGCTAATCTCGGCGACGACCGTGTTCGGCACGCCGGTCGACGTCACCTTGTCGGAACTGGCGCTGGAGACCTTCTTCCCGGCGGATCAGGCGACGGCGGAAGCGCTGAGGGCGATCGCCGGTTCTTAACCGACGCATCGGCGCGCGCAAGCGTCGTTGCGTCCCGGGAACCTTCCTCGCGTCCGGCCGTTCATTGGGCATCGCCGCTGCGGCGGCACGTGTTCAAGTGAGGAAACGACCCATGGGCAGCACCGCCGACAAGATCAAGGGCATGGCCAACGAGGCCGCCGGCAACGTCAAGCAGGCCGCCGGCAAGGCGCTGAACAAGCCCGGGCTGCAGGCCGAAGGCATTGCGCAGGAGCGCAAGGGCGAAGCCCAGCAGGCCGTCGGCAAGGCCAAGGATGCGGTCAAGAAAGTGATCGACAAGGCCTGACCGTAGGTCCGGTCCCGATCGACAGGGCGGGCACCGAAAGGTGGCCCGCCCTTTTCCGTTCCGGAACCAAATTCTCCGGAGATCAGGCGGCGCCGCCGAGCCCGCCGAGGAAGTCCTTGACCCGGCCGAAGAAGCCGGCGCTTTCCGGATGGGTCGCGCCGGAGCTCTCGCGCTCGAATTCGAGCAGAAGCTCGCGCTGGCGGGCGGTGAGCTTCTGCGGCGTCTCGACCAGGACCTGGATGTAGAGGTCGCCGGAATCACGCGAGCGCAGCACGCTCATGCCCTTGCCCTTCAGGCGGAACTGTTTGCCGGTCTGCGTTCCCTCGGGAATCTTTACCCTGGCTTTCTCGCCGTTCAGCGTCGGCACCTCGATCTCGCCGCCAAGCGCCGCCGAGGTCAGGCCGATCGGCACGCGGCAGAACAGATCGGCGCCGTCGCGCTGGAAGATCGCGTGCGGCTTGATCGAGAGGAAGATGTAGAGGTCGCCCGCAGGACCGCCGCGCAGGCCGGCCTCCCCTTCGCCGGCGAGGCGGATGCGCGTGCCGTCCTCGACACCGGCCGGGATGTTGACCGAAAGCGTGCGCTCGCGGGTGACACGGCCGGAGCCATGGCAGCCATTGCAGGGATCGTCGATGACCTCGCCGCGACCGCCGCAGGTCGGGCAGGTGCGTTCGACCGAGAAGAAGCCCTGATTGGCGCGGACCCGGCCATGACCACCGCAGGTCGGGCATTGCCGCGACTTCGAGCCGGTCTTGGCGCCGGTACCGGAGCAGACCTCGCAGACCACGGAAGTCGGCACGCGAATGGTCGCGTTCTTGCCGGCATAGGCCTCTTCAAGGCCGATCTCGAGATTGTAGCGTAGGTCGGCGCCGCGTTCGCGGGCGTTGGCGCCGCGCGGGCCGCCGCGGCCGCGCCCTTCGCCGAAGAAGGATTCGAAGATGTCCGACATGAAATCGGACATGTCGGCCGGGCCGCCACCGCCGCCCTGCTCGAAGGCCTGATGGCCATAGCGGTCATAGGCGCCGCGCTTCTGCCCGTCGGAAAGAACCTGATAGGCCTCGTTCAATTCCTTGAACTTGGTCTCAGCCGCCTTGTCGCCGGGGTGCCGGTCGGGGTGGCACTGCATGGCGAGCTTGCGAAAGGCGCTTTTCAGCTCCGCATCGCTCGCGGTCTTCTGCACGCCGAGAATTTCGTAATAGTCGCGCTTGGACATCAAACAGCCGCCCTTTCGCCCTCCTGCGCGTCACCGCACAGGAGGGCGAGCTTTTCCTTCAGGGGCCATTCCGCGAATGCAATGGCCGGGTCAAGCCCGGCCATCACATTCCTCAGGATGGCGAACGCGCTCAGGCGCTCTTCTTCTTGTCGCCCTTGTCGTCGCTGACGTCCTTGAAGTCGGCGTCGATGACGTCGTCCTTCTTGGCGTCGGCGTCGTCGGCAGCGCCTTCGGCGGCACCGGCCTCGGCCTGGCTGGCGGCGTACATCGCCTCGCCAAGCTTCATCGAAGCCTGCATCAGGTCGGTGGTGCGCGAGGCGATCGCCTCGGCGTCCTCACCGGCCAGCGCCGTCTTCAGCGCGTCGAGCGCGGTCTCGATCGCGGTCTTGTCGGCCGCCGAAACCTTGTCGCCATAATCCTTCAGCGACTTCTCGGTCGAGTGCACGAGGCTCTCGGCCTGGTTCTTGGCCTCAACCAGCTCGCGGCGCTTCTTGTCCTCGGCGGCGTTGGACTCGGCATCCTTCACCATCTTCTGGATCTCGGCCTCGGACAGACCGCCGGAAGCCTGGATGCGGATCTGCTGCTCCTTGCTTGTCGCCTTGTCCTTGGCGGTGACCGAGACGATGCCGTTGGCGTCGATGTCGAAGGTCACCTCGATCTGCGGCATGCCGCGCGGGGACGGCGGAATGCCCATCAGGTCGAACTGGCCGAGCATCTTGTTGTCGGCCGCCATTTCGCGCTCGCCCTGGAAGACCCGGATCGTCACCGCCTGCTGATTGTCCTCGGCAGTGGAGAAGACCTGGCTCTTCTTGGTCGGGATCGTGGTGTTGCGGTCAATCAGGCGCGTGAACACGCCGCCCAGCGTCTCGATGCCGAGCGAAAGCGGGGTCACGTCGAGCAGCAGCACGTCCTTGACGTCGCCCTGCAGCACGCCGGCCTGGACCGCGGCGCCGATGGCGACGACCTCGTCCGGGTTGACGCCCTTGTGGGGCTCCTTGCCGAAGAACTGCTTCACGACTTCCTGGACCTTCGGCATGCGGGTCATGCCGCCGACCAGGACGACCTCGTCGATGTCACCGGCGGTGAGGCCGGCATCCTTGAGGGCCTTGCGGCAGGGCTCGATGGTGCGCTGCACGAGATCGTCGACCAGGCTCTCGAACTTGGCGCGCGAGAGCTTGATGGCGAGGTGCTTCGGACCCGAGGCATCGGCCGTGATGTAGGGCAGGTTGATCTCGGTCTGGGCCGTGGTCGAGAGCTCGATCTTGGCCTTCTCCGCAGCCTCCTTCAGGCGCTGCAGGGCGAGCTTGTCCTTCTTCAGGTCGATGCCCTGCTCGCGCTTGAACTCGTCCGCCAGGTACTCGACCAGGCGCATGTCGAAGTCCTCGCCGCCGAGGAAGGTGTCGCCATTGGTCGACTTCACCTCGAAGACGCCGTCGCCGATCTCGAGGATCGAGACGTCGAAGGTGCCGCCGCCGAGGTCATAGACCGCGATGGTGCCCGAGGACTTCTTGTCGAGGCCGTAGGCGAGCGCGGCCGCGGTCGGCTCGTTGATGATGCGCAGCACCTCGAGGCCGGCGATGCGGCCGGCATCCTTGGTGGCCTGACGCTGGGCGTCGTTGAAGTAGGCGGGAACGGTGATGACCGCCTGCGTGACCGGCTGGCCGAGATAGGCCTCCGCGGTCTCCTTCATCTTCGTCAGCGTGAAGGCGGAGATCTGCGAGGGCGAGTAGTCCTTGCCGTCAGCCTCGACCCAGGCGTCGCCCGAGGGGGCCTTCTTGATCTTGTAGGGGACGAGATCGATGTCCTTCTTGGTCATCGGATCGTCGAAGGTGCGCCCGATCAGGCGCTTGATGGCGAAGAAGGTGCGCTCCGGATTGGTGACGGCCTGGCGCTTGGCCGGCTGGCCGACAAGACGCTCGCCGTCATCCGTGATGGCGACGATGGAAGGCGTGGTGCGCGCGCCCTCCGAATTCTCGATGACCTTGGGCGTCGAGCCTTCCATCACTGCAACGCAGGAATTGGTCGTGCCGAGGTCGATACCGATAACTTTACCCATGGAAGGGATCCCTTTCGATTTAGCAGATCGCCGGAACGCCGCGCCGTGACGCGGCCCTCCGGCCCATGGTCCCGCCCCGTCCCCACCTTCTGCGGCGAACGAATGCGGGATATCCACGTCTGGCAGGCGTTTCCGGATCCGAGGGCTGATGCCCCGGCCCGGCCACCGTCCGCCGGTTCAACAAAGCGAACCGGGAATCCGCCAAGAGCTTGGGAGCCATGGCATTCCGGTTCCGGCAGTGGCGAAAACCACCGCTTCGCGGCGTATATAGGGAGGGTGCCGCCCCCCTTGCAAGGCGCGAAGCCGGATTAAGAAGCAAGTCCCAGCGTAGCCCGCACAGTATTCGGGGCTCCGCATGATTAACGCATGGTGTTGCTCCCGCGCCCTTGCGCGCAGAGCCTCACCATTCCATGCAGAAAGACCACCTTTCGCCGGAGAAGGAACAGCCGTGACGCCGACCTGCCGCCCCGCTGCAAGCCGCCTCGTCGCCACCGGCGCCGCGCTGGCCTGGCTCGGCTGCACGGCAATGGCGCAGCCGCTGCAACTGCCCGGCGCGCAACCCTTCAATGCGCCCGGCACGCAACAATCGGCGCCGGCCTCGGCCGCTCCTTCAGCCCCCCGGCCGCGCACCATGCCGGCGATCAGGATTCCCGGCGAGGATTCGCTGCTCGGCAAGACGGTGCGGCGCAATGGCGGTGCCGGCGAGGCGACGCTGGAGAAGACCGCGACCGGCTTCGGGCTGAAACTGCGTGCGGAAGGCTTCCAGGCCCAGAACCTGGTCGAGCCCTGCGCCATCTCCTTCGGCGAGACCCCGGTGCCGCTGACGTCGCTCGGCAAGCCCGCCGGCCTGCCGCGCTACAAGCTCGAGGCCTCGGCCTGCCCGATCGTGTTCGATGTGCTGGAAGGCGGCTTCCTCGTGGTCGAGCCGGCCGAGCCCTGCGTGATCGAGGCGGCTCAGTGCCGGATCGACCCGCGCGGCGTCTGGGGTCCCGATGCGCGCACGCTCGTGGCGCGGGCCAAGGAGATCGAGGCCGAGCGCGGCAAGGCCGAGAACGCCGTGCGCGAAGGCTACAGGGCGCTGTCGGCCAAAGCCGAACTGCCGGAGCAGCGCAGCATCGCCCGCGAGCAGGCCGCCTTCTCCTCCGAGCGCGCCCAGATCTGCCGCGACTTCCAGAGCGAGGGCAGCCACAGCTTCTGTGGCGCCCGCATCACCGAGGCGCGCGCCGCCTCGATCCGCGCGCGGCTCGGCCTGCCCGAGCCCAAGCCGGAAGCGGCCAAGCCTGCTCGCCCGGCGACGGCGAGGCGCGCACCGGCCGCCACGCCGCCCGCCCCGGTCTCGCAGTAGCGCCTCCGCCCTCAGGCGGCTTGGCCGCCCGAGAGCTGCCCCGCTTCCCAGCCGAGGATGGCGCGCTTGCGCGTCAGCCCCCAATGGTAGCCGGTAAGTGCGCCGGACTTGCCGATCACGCGATGGCAGGGCACGACGAAGGAGATCGGGTTCTTGCCGACCGCTGCACCGACGGCTCGGGCCGCCGAGGGCTTGCCGATATGGCCTGCGACATCGCCATAGGTGGTGGCGCAGCCGACCGGGATCTTCAGCAGCGTCTCCCAGACACGGACCTCGAAGTCGGTGCCGATCAGGACGACGCGCAGCGGCGTCTGCGGCGACCAGCGCTCCGGCTCGAAGATGCGCCCGGCATAGGGCTTGGTCGCCTGCGGATCGAAGCGGTAATCGGCATGCGGCCAGCGCCGCATCATGTCGGCCAGCGCCTCGGCCCGGCCGCCCACGACCTTGCCGCCATCCTGGCCGTTCGAGACCCAGCCAAGCCCGGCAAGGCCGCGCTCGGTGACCACGATCAGCGCCTCGCCGAAGGGCGAGGCATGGAAGCCGTAGGAGAGCCGAAGCCCCTCGCCGCCGGTCTTCCATTCGCCCGGCGACATCGCCTCATGACTGACGAAGAGGTCGTGCAGCCGGCCGGGGCCGGAGAGGCCGACCTCGTAGCTGGTGTCGAGGATGCTGGCGGAGGAGGCCAGCAGCCCCTTGGCGTTGTCGAGCGTGATCGCCTGCAGGAAAGCCTTCGGCGTCAGCCCGCACCAGCGCCGGAACAGGTGATGGACGTCGGTCGGGGTCGCGCCGGCGGCTTCCGCGATCGCCTCGATCGTCGGCTGCTGACGCCAGTTGTTGGTGATGTAGGCGAGGATGCGGCGCACCGTGTCGTAGTCGGAGCCGGGCGCGGCCGCCGGGAAATCAGCCTCCGAGGGGATCGCCTCGGCTGCGCGGGCGAGCACGGCATTGGAAAGGTTGATCGGTTTCATCGCAGTTCGGAAGCCGGGGTGAGCGTTCATCGTTCTGTCCTCGCGATCTGATCTCATGGTCGCGAAGCTAGTCCTGTCAGCATGCGTCTCCCACCCGAAAGCTGACAAGCTCGTCTTCTCTGCGCGGCGCGCTTAGAATTCCAGGGATGACCGATTCCGCCGACGCCATCATCGCGCTCTATCAGCGTCATGCCACCGCCTATGACCGGCAGCGCGGCCGCAAGCTGATGGAGGCACGCTGGCTCGACCGTTTCCTGTCGCTGCTGCCGGCGGCGCCTTCCGTTCTCGACATCGGCTGCGGCATGGGCGAGCCGATTGCGCGGCACCTTATCGAGCGCGGCTGCGCGGTGACCGGCGTCGATTCCTCCGAACCGCTGATCGGGCTCTGTCGCGAACGCTTTCCGCAGCACTCCTGGCAGGTCGCCGACATGCGCAGTCTCGCGCTCGGCAGGCGCTTCGACGGGCTGATCGCCTGGGACAGCTTCTTCCATCTTCGCCAGGCCGACCAGCGCCTGATGTTCCCGCGCTTCCGTGAGCATGCGGCCGAGGGCGCCGCCCTGCTCTTCACCAGCGGGCCCGGCCATGGCGAGGCGGTTGGTACTTTCGAGGGCGAGCCGCTCTACCATGCCAGCCTCGCCCCGGAGGAATACCGGCGCCTGCTCGACGAGAACGGCTTTGCCGTCGTCGACCATGTCGTCGAGGATGCGGCCTGCGGCGGCCATACGGTCTGGCTGGCGCAGCGGCGCTGACGCCTCAGGCGAGGATCGGGCCAGAAACGAAACGCCGCAGCTTCTCGCGGGTCAGGCGCTGGTTGTTGCGCTGCCATTCGTCATTGGTGGCGAAAACCGGCGAGGTCTCGTCCCAGCCGCTGCAGCTATAATCCGACTGCTCGGCGAAGAAGGCGGCGAAATCCTCCTTAGCGGTCCACTCGGCGATCGCATTTCCGGCATGATGACCGTCGAGGATATCGCAAAGCTTGATCCCGGCCTGCGTTCGAATCAGGCCATGGCCGCAGAAATCGCGATGGAACTCATGGATCAGGCCGCGTTCGACCGGGTGCTGCATCACCCTGTCCCAGACCTCCCCGGCCAGCACCGGCCCGAACAGGGAATGATCGAGCCGATCGCGCAATTTGAGCGCATAGGCACGGCGCGAGGCCTCCCCGCCGTCCTGCGGCGGCAGCTTTCCGCGGGGACCACGATTGGCGCGAATGGCTGCCACCAGCACGAAGACGATCACCCCGAGCGCGATCAACGGGATGATCGTCGCCGCCATGCGCGTCAGACGGGTTCGTAATCGGGCCCGCGCCGGGCTTTCGTCAGGGCGGCCGAGAGTGCCGAAGCGAAGCCTTCGCGCTCCTGCGGCGACAGGGCCGCGGCGAGCGCAACCTTGCGGCCGCGCGAGACGAGCGCCAGGCGCATCAGCCCGTAATCCTCGTCATGTTCGCGCTCCAGCTTCGTCCAGGCCGGATTGGAGCGCCAGACTGCTTCCTTGCCGCGATGGGAGACCTGGCGCAGCACGATTTCGAGGGGCGTCACCACGATGCGCTCGAAGGCGCGCGCGGTGTTGAAATTGACCTTGAAGGCGATGAACAGTGCCAGGATATCGAGGCCGAAGAAGCCGGCGACGGGCCAGGCGCCCAGCAGGACGAAAGGCACCGACGCGACGATGCTGGTCAGGCAGACCAGGGTCATCACGAGCCGGAACCCGCTTTGGCCGAGCGAGCGATGCGGCGTGATCGTCGCGTCGAAGACAGGCCGCTCCGCCACGGCGCCGAAGGCCGCAGCCGCGCTCTCGGGATCGGGCTTGCTCAAGCTCATCCTGCGATTATAACGCCGCCATGAGCGAAGCGAACAGGGGCCAGCAGCGCACGCCGGCGCGCAAGCGGATCACGAATCCGAAGCCCCGCAGCGCCGCCGAAATCCGCGAGATCTTCACGCGCTTCCGCACGGCAAGGCCGGAGCCGAAAGGCGAGCTCGATTATGTCAACGCCTTCACGTTGCTGGTCGCGGTCCTGCTCTCGGCGCAGGCGACCGATGCCGGGGTCAACAAGGCGACGAAGCGGCTGTTCGAACTCGCGGACACGCCCGAGAAAATGCTGGCGCTCGGCGAGGACCAGGTGCGCGAGCTGGTCAAGACGATCGGGCTCTACCGCACCAAGGCGAAGAACGTCATCGCGCTCTGCGAGAAGCTGATCGCCGAATTCGGCAGCGCCGTGCCGACCACGCGCGAGGCGCTGGAGAGCCTGCCGGGCGTCGGCCGCAAGACCGCCAACGTCGTGCTCAACATCGCCTTCGGCGAGATCACCCACGCGGTCGACACCCATGTCTTCCGCGTCGCCAACCGCCTGCGCATCGCGCCGGGCAAGAACGTGCTGCAGGTCGAGCTCGGCCTGGAGAAGGCGATTCCGCCCGAGTTTGGCCGGCATGCCCATCACTGGCTGATCCTGCACGGGCGCTATACCTGCAAGGCCCTGCGCCCGGCCTGCGAAAGCTGCATCGTCTCCGATCTCTGCGACTCCGCGGACAAGCGGATCGCCTGAAGCCTCAATTGATCGCGAGACGGGCCTCGCGGATGATCCCGGCCCAGCGACGCGATTCCGCCTCCATCATCGTCGCGAACTCCTCGGGCGCATTGCCGATCGGCTCGGCGCCTTCGTTCTGCAGGCGCTCGCGGATCAGCGCGCTGTTGATCGTCTCGACGGTCGCGTTCCGCAGCCTGGCAGCGACCTCCTTCGGCGTCCCCTTCGGCACGACGAAGCCATACCAGGCGGTCGCCTCGTAGTTCGGCCACCCGCTCTCGGCCACCGAAGGCACTTCGGGGAAGAGCTTGGCCCGGGCCCTGCCGGTCACCGCCAGCGCCCTGACCTTGCCGCCCTCGATCAGGCCGAGCACCGAAGGGACGGTGGTGACCATGAAATCGGAATTGCCGGCGAGCAGATCGGTCAAGGCAGGACCTGCGCCGCGATAAGGCACATGCACCGCGTTGAACTGCGCCGTCTGGGCCAAGAGCACGGTGGCAAGATGACTGGCCGAGCCGTTGCCGGCAGAGCCATAGGTCAGCTTGCCCGGGTTCTTCTGCGCCTGGCCGACGAGCTCGGCCAGCGACTTGTGCGGCGAGCCAGCCGCGACCACGACCACCAGCGGCGCGGCCGAGATCAGGGTCAGCGGGTCGAAGGCGGACAAGGGATCGACCCGGACGTTCTTGAACAGATGCGGGTTGACCACCATCGGCCCCTGATTGGCCATCAGCACCGTGTAGCCATCGGCCGGGGACGAGGCCGCCTGCGCCGTCGCGAGATTGCCGCCCGCCGAGCCGTTGTTCTCGACGACCAGCGACTGGCCGAGCCGCTCGCCGACGCCCTGGGCGACGAGCCGCGCGATCGCATCGGTGCCTCCGCCGGCGGCATAGGGCACGAGCAGCCGCATCGGCCGCTCGGGGAAGACCGCCTGCGCGGCCGCGGCCTCAGACAGGCAGGTGCCGGCCGCGAGGCTCGCCATTAAGGTACAGAATTGACGGCGCGTCGTGGTCATGGCTGCGATTTCCTCCCGTTTCCGCCCTCTCTGCAAGCGCGAACATCGCGTTGGCGGGGACGATTACGTTTCCTTCGAAGATGCGGCGCGCGGTCCGAATGAGGCTCGCACGCACGATCTCGCCGGCTTCGTCCAGCGCGAGATCGACCTGGATGGTGCCGCTCGGATGCTCGATCGTGACGAGCGAACCCGGATGCGGCGAAAGCACCTCCTGGGCGACGCTGCCGGCGAGCCTGCTCGCCGCGGCGATGCAGAGCGCTCCGGTCACAGCGTGGCTGCGATGGCAGCGGTCCGGCGTGAAATAGCGCGATGTCAGGCTGCCGCTGTCGCGGGCGGGCGAAAGCAGCCCGATCTTGGGCAGGACATGGCCGGCGACATCGCCGAGGCCCATGCGCCGGCCGGCCTCGCGGCGGATCGTTTCGAGACGCGCCAGCAGATAGTCATCGGCATCGAGTTCGGCCGGCGTCTCGTCGCCCGCAAGACCGAAGTCGATGGCCCGCAGCAACAGCATCGGCGTAGCGTAGTCGACCAGGGTGACCGGGACGCCGTCGATGGTCTCACGGACCTTGCCGCTCGGCAGGAGCGCGCCGGTCTTGGAACCGACGGCGCGCAGGAAGTTGAGCTTCACCGCGGCCGCCGTGCCGGCGACGCCGTCGATGGCGGTCGTACCGTCATATTCGACGATGCCACCGGGGGTGCTGACCAGAGCCTCGACCAGCGCTCCGGTATTGCTGTTGTAGACGCGTACCGGCGTCTCGCCTTCCCGGGCAGGGACGAGCCCGGCCTCGATCGCGAAGGGGCCGACGGCGGCCAGCATGTTGCCGCAGTTCGGACCGAGATCCACCAGTGCGCGGTCGACCGCGACCTGAGCGAAGAGATAATCGACATCGGCATCGGCCCGGGCCGAGCGACTGACGATCGCAACCTTGCTGGTCAGCGAATTGCCGCCGCCGAGCCCGTCGAGCTGCAGCATATGCGGCGAGCCCATCACCGCGAGCAGGACGCCAGCGCGAGCCGCCGGCTCCGCCGGCAGATCCGCTGCGAGGAAGAACGGGCCGCGCGAGGTGCCGCCGCGCATCAGCACGCAGGGGATGCGCAGGGGCTTGGCGTGCTGAAGCTGGAAGGGAGCGGACAAGGGCGAGCCCCGGCAATTGCGATGCCTCTGTCATCCCAAATCCGATAACCGCTGTGAAATGCAGAGATCGGCGCTATTGATACGTTATGAGCATCAATTTCGAAGCACTGGACCTGCGCGCCTTCGTCGCCGTGGTCGAGCTCGGCGGCTTCCACCGGGCGGCCGAAGCCCTGAACATGTCGCAACCGGCGCTGAGCCGGCGGATCCAGCGGCTCGAAGCGGCGGTCGGCGCCGCCCTGCTCGAGCGGACGACGCGACGCGTGGCGCTGACCATGGTGGGGCGCGAGATGCTGCCGCTGGTCCGTCGCATGCTCGACGAATTCGACAGCTCGATCTTCGCGATGCGCGATCTCGGCAGCCGACGCGCCGGGCAGATCGCGCTGGCCTGCATCCCCACCGCGGCCTTCTACTTCCTGCCCTCGGTGATCGCGCGCTTCAGCGAGCAATACCCCAACATCCGCTTCCGGATCCTCGATCTCTCGGCGAATGACGGGCTCGAGGCGGTGGCGCGCGGCGAGGTCGAATTCGGTATCAATCTGCTCGGCGGCTCCGATGCCGAACTCACCTTCGAGCCGTTGCTGGAGGACCCGTTCGTGCTGGCCTGCCGACGCGACCATGCACTCGCCGACCGGCCTGCGCTGGCCTGGGCCGATCTCGAGGGCCATCCGCTGGTCACGGTCAGCCGGGCGAGCGGCAATCGCGCCATCCTGGATTCAGCCCTGGTGAAGGTCGGGGTCAGGCTCGACTGGTCGTTCGAGGTCACGCACCTCTCGACCTCGCTTGGCCTGGTCGAGGCCGGGCTCGGCATCTCGGTGCTGCCGCGGCTGGCGACACCCGGCCAGGATCACCCGACCATCGCGACGCGGGCGATCCGCGATCCCGAGATCTCGCGCACAATCGGTGTGGTCAGGCGGCGCGGCGTCAGGCTGGCACCGGCGGCCGAGCGTTTCCTGGAAATGCTGCTCGGGACCTGGCGCGGCCCCGTGCCGGCCCCAGCGTGACCTGCCTCAGCCGAAGACCCAGAGCCCGGCGAGCCCGGCCGAGCCGACGACGATCCGCCACCAGGCGAAGGGCGTGAAGCCGCGCTTCGAGACGAAATCGAGGAAGGAGCGGACAACGATCAGCGCCGAGATGAAGGCAGTGACGAAGCCGATGCCGATCAGCAGCGTGTCGCTGGCGGTGAGCTCCTTGTAGTTCTTCATCAGATCGTAGGTGAAGGCGCCGGCCATGGTCGGCATGGCCAGGAAGAAGGAGAATTCCGCCGCGGCGCGCTTGTCCGCCCCGAGCAGCATCGCCCCGACAATGGTCGAGCCCGAGCGCGAGACGCCCGGGATCATGGCGAGGCACTGGATCAGGCCGATCTTGAAATACATCGCCAGCGGGAAGGCGGTGGCGTCATGATGCTTCACCTCGAGCTCCAGCTCGTCGACGACGAGCAGGACCAGCCCGCCGGCGATCAAGGTGGTGCAGACCAGGAAGGGGTTGAACAGCACGCCCTTGATGAAGCCATGGGCGAGCGCGCCGATCACCGCCGCCGGCAGGAACGCGACGAGCACGCCGAGCACGAAGCGGCGCGCCGCCGGGTCGGTGCGCAGGCGCAGGGCGATGTCGAGCAGGCGGCGGAAATAGACCAAGAGGATCGCCAGGATCGCGCCGAGCTGGACCAGGATCTCGAAGGATTTGCCCTTGGATTCGAAGCCGAGGAAATGGCCGAGCAGGAGCAGGTGCCCGGTCGAGGAGACCGGCAGAAATTCGGTCAGCCCCTCGACGACGCCGAGGATGGCGGCCACCAACAGGTCACTCATCGGAAGGTCCTTCTCAGCCGGCAGGCGCGGCGCAACCATGCGGCGCCGCGGGCGTTAAAGCTATGGCGCAGGCTCTTTGCGAATTGGTTACCAATTGGCGAAGGAAAAGCGCCGATTCCGCCGCATAGCCGATAGCCGGGTTGTTAGCCACCGCAGCCGAGCCTATACGGATTTTGCCTCCGCAAGGCCCGCGACCGCGCTTCAGGTCGCATTTCCAGCCCAATTCTCCGTTTCAAGCAACCGATGGCCACGCTTCATCATTATCCGCTCTGTCCCCATTCGCGCTTCGTCCGGCTGGTGCTGGGCGAGTTCGGCCTTGATGCCGCAATGGTCGAGGAGCGGATATGGGAGCGCCGTCGCGAGTTCCTCGAGCTCAATCCGGCCGGCACGACGCCGGTACTGCGCGAGGATAGCGGGCTCGTCATCCCCGGTGCCGGGCCGATCGCCGAATATCTCGACGAAACGCGCGGACTAGCCCTCGGCGAGCGCCGCCTGCTGCCGGAGGGACCCGGCGAGCGCATCGAGGTGCGCCGGCTGCTCGACTGGTTCAACATCAAGTTCAACGAGGAAATCACCGCTCCGCTCGTGCTGGAGAAGGTGATGAAGCGCTTCATGAGCCGCGACGAGGGCGGCGGCCCGCCGGAAATGAGCGCGATCCGTGCCGCCCGCGGAAATGTCCGCTATCATCTGCGCTATATCGCCTGGCTGACGGCAAAGCGGAACTGGCTCGCAGGCTCGGTTCTGAGCTATGCCGATCTCGCCGCCGCGGCGCATCTCTCCTGCGTCGACTATCTCGGCGACGTGCCCTGGGAAGAGGATGAGGCCGCCCGCGCATGGTACGCCATGATCAAGTCCAGACCGAGCTTCCGGCCGCTGCTCAGCGACCGGATTCCGGGCATGGCGCCGGCAGCCCATTACGACGACCTGGACTTCTGAGCGGCGAGAAGCTCAAGGCCATCGTGCTGGCCCGGGCGGAAAGCGAGGGCTTTTCGGCGGTGCGCGTCGCCTCCGTCGATTCGATCCCGCAGGCGCCGGCGCGCCTCGCCGGCTGGCTCGACGCCGGCAACCATGGCGACATGGCCTGGATGACCGAACGCACCGCCGAGCGGGCCGCGCCGGGCGTGCTCTGGCCCGAGGCCCGCTCCGTCGTGATGCTCGGCATGAGCTATGCCGGTGAAGGCGATCCGCTCGCAGTGCTGGGACAGCGCGACCGCGGCGCGATCTCGCTCTATGCCCGTCGGCGCGACTATCACGACGTCATCAAGGGCAAGCTGAAGAGCGTTGCCGGCGTGCTCGCGGCGCGCGGCGAGGTCGACGTCAAGGTCTTCGTCGACACCGCGCCGGTGATGGAGAAGCCGCTGGCGGAAGCCGCGGGGCTCGGCTGGCAGGGCAAACACACCGTGCTGGTCTCGCGCACACACGGCTCCTGGCTCTTCCTGGGAGCGATCTACACCACCGCCGAACTGCCGCCCGACGCGCCCGAGCGCGACCATTGTGGCTCCTGCACACGCTGCCTCGACATCTGCCCGACCGCGGCCTTCCCCGCCCCCTACCAGCTCGATGCGCGGCGTTGCATCGCCTATCTGACGATCGAGCATCAGGGGCATATCGCGACCGAATTCCGCGAAGGCATCGGCAACCGCATCTTCGGCTGCGACGATTGCCTCGCAGTCTGCCCATGGAACAAGTTCGCTCAGGCGGCACAGGAAACCCGCCTCGCGCTCAGGGATGAGCTCGACGCTCTGCCGCTCGCCGAACTCGCCATGCTGGACGATGCCACCTTCCGGAAGCGCTTTGCCGGCACGCCGGTGAAGCGGACCGGCCGCGACCGCTTCATCCGCAACGTGCTGATCGCGATCGGCAACAGCGGCGAGCCGGCGCTGGCGGCGAGCGCCGAGGCGCTCATCGACGACCCCTCGCCGCTGGTGCGGGCGATGGCGGCCTGGGCGCTGCTGCGCCTCGCCCCGGAGCGGGCAGCGGCACTCGCGCCGGGCAGGCTCGCCTGCGAGCCCGATGCCGATGTCCGGGCCGAATGGGCAAGTCCCGATCTCAGAAAGCTGGAACCTGCATGAAGCTCGTCATCCTCGGCCTCGGCTATTCCGCCGGCTTCTTCGCGCGCGCCGCGCTGGCGCAAGGCTGGGAGGTCACCGGCACGGTGCGGTCGGCCGAGAAGGCAGCGAGCCTCAGCCGCGACGGCCTGCGCACGCTCGTCTTCGGTGGCTTCGCGGTGTCCTCGCCGCTGGCCGCCGCGCTCGCGGAAGCCGATGCCGTGCTCGTCTCGGTCCAGCCCGACGAGGAGGGCGACCCCGTACTGCGGACGTTGGCCGACAGGCTCGCGGCGGCCCCCAATCTGCGCTGGATCGGCTATCTCTCGACGATCGGCGTCTATGGCGACCATGGTGGCGCCTGGATCGACGAGACTGCCGAAGCGCGGCCGACCAGCCGGCGCTCGCGCCAGCGCCTCGACATCGAGCGCGATTGGCTCTCTCTGGGCGAGCGCAGCGGCAAGCCGGTGCAGATCTTCCGGCTCTCCGGCATCTATGGGCCGAGCCGCAACGCCATCACCAAATTGCGCGCCGGCACCGCAAACCGGCTGATCAAGCCCGGCCAGGTCTTCAACCGCATCCATGTCGACGACATCGCCGGGGTGCTGCTGGCCTCGCTCGGCAAGCCGCAGCCCGGCGCGATCTACAACGTCACCGACGACGAGCCGGCGCCGCCGCAGGACGTGATCAGCTTCGCTGCCGAACTCGCCGGGCTGGCGCCACCGCCGGAAACGCCCTTCGATCCGGCCAAGCTCTCGCCAATGGCGGCAAGCTTCTATGGCGAGAACAAGCGGGTCTCGAACGCGCTGGTGAAACGCGAACTCGGCTACAGCTTCCGTTATCCGGAGTACCGCCAGGCGCTGCGCGACCTCGCGGCGAACGGTGAATAGAATCGCCTCAGGCGGCGTAGCGCCCGGCCTCGCCGTCGAGATAATCGAGATAGCGCTGGTCGATCGAGGCAACCGGCACGATCACCAGCACGTCGGTCGTGCCGAACTGGCGGTCGATCACGGCGCCGGCGCCGAAGCGGGCGCCGAGGCGCAGATAGCCCTTCACCAGCGGCGGCAGGCTCTTCAGCGCAGCCTTGGCGTCGACCATGCCGGCAGGCAGGCGGTCCATCGCCACATAACGCTCCGGCTTGGCGACGACGCGCCATTCGCCCTGAGCGGTGGCGTGATGGTGCAGGAAGGAGAGCGGCAGCGCCAGCGTATCGGGGTCGACGCCGTCAAAGCTGGCGCAGCCGAACATGGCGTCGATGCGATGGTGGCGGACATAGGCCCAGATGCCGTGCCAGAGCAACTCCACCGTCTTCTTGGTGCGGTAGGGCTTGAGCACGCAGGAACGGCCGAGCTCGAGGAAGCGCAACTCGGGATGGCGCGCGATCATCGGCTCGATGTCGAATTCCGACTGGCTGTAGAAGCCGCCGAGCCGCCAGGCCGCCTGCTCGCGCATCAACCGGTAGGTGCCGACGACCTTGGGCTTTATGCCGCCGAAGCGGCCCCGCGCGGCGTGATCTATGACCAAGAGATGGTCGCAGGAGGCATCGAACCGGTCGGCATCGCGCCGGAACATGCGCGAGACGACATCGGGCTTCGCCGACATCTCCTGGTAGAAGACGCGGTAGCGCAGGCGCTGCGCCCGCCAGATCTCGCGCGGGCCGCGCGCCAGACGGACCTCAAGCGAGCCCGAACGGCCGAGAGTCCCCGACAGCGCATCGGGGCCTGGATAGGAAAAGACACTGCGCTGCCTGGCACCTGCCATCAGCCCGAAAGGCGAGAATCTGCCACGCTGCGGCAAGGCTCCCGGCTTCTGCTTTGCCGGCTGGCGGAGACCTAGGAGAACGTCGAACGCCATTTGCGGTCTTATCCCTGTGAGGCCTCGGCTAGGCGCATGACACCACTGCGCCGAACGTCTAACGGGATCGCGACAGAACTACGACAGAGATATGACCAAGAGATAGCCGATCGGCAACGCGATGGCGACCCCCTTTGCGACATCGCCCGGCGCGGTCGATGGCCTCAGGCGGAACGCGCGGACGTCTTTGCGGCCCCGGCAAGCTTTTCCACCCAGGCGCGCAGAGCGTCGCGCGAAAGCGGCTTAGCCAGACAATCATCCATGCCGCCCGCGAGTGCCGCGCGCCGATCCTCGTCGGAGGTATTCGCGGTCACCGCCAGGATCGGCAGGCGGGCAGCCCCCCGCGCACGTTCCGCCGCGCGGATGCGACGGGCCACGGCGATGCCGTCGAGGACCGGCATCCGGATGTCGAGCAAGGCGAGATCGAAGGCCGGCCGCTGCCCGGCAAGGGCTGCCTCGGCCAGGCGAATCGCCTCACTACCATCACGCGCCCAGGTCGGCACGCAGCCGAAATGCTCCAGCGTCCGCGTCACCAGCAGCGCGTTGATCTCATTGTCCTCGGCAACCAGCACCTGTAGCCCGTTTGCGACCTCCGGCGTCGCCACACGGTTGGCCGTGGCCGCGGTCTCCGGCGGGCGCCGTGTCGCCCCGAGGCGCTCCTGCAGCGAGCGGGCACGGACCGGCTTGACCAGGAAGCCGGTGAACCCTGCCGTGAAGGGCGAGCCGTAGCCGCGGCGCTCGGCCGGCGACAGCATGATGACGATCTCGGCGACGCCTGCTTGCCTTGCCACCTCGGCCAGTACCTCGACATCGCCGCCGGGCAATGCCCGGTCGACCAGTACCGCCGTCAGCGCGGCGTCCTCTTTCAGTCGGGCGAGCGCGGCCTGCCGATCGGCAGCGAGGATGACGGTGGCGCCGTGACGCCGGGCCAGCTCGGCGAGATGGCCGGCGCTGAAGGGGGCTCCGGAGGCGACCAGCAGACGCTTGCCGCGCCAGTCCGGCCCTTCGGCTGCAGGGGCTGCCCCTGCAACCGCACGAAGCGGCAGGCTCAGCCTGAAGGTCGCGCCCTGCCCCAACGTGCTTTCAACCTGAATCGTGCCGCCCATCGCCGCTGCCAGCCGGCGCGCAATGGCGAGCCCGAGCCCTGTCCCGCCCGTCGTCGGCACGCCCGCGGATTCGACCTGTTCAAATTCCTCGAAAATGCTCTCGAGACGCTCGGCGGGAATGCCGGGGCCGGTATCGGCGACCGCGACGAGGATCGCCTCGCCATTGCGCTCCGCCCGGATGCCGACTCCGCCGCGTTCGGTGAACTTCACGGCATTGCCGACGAGATTGAGCAGGATCTGGCGCAGGCGCTCGGCGTCGCCGCGGATGAACTGCGGCAGGTCGGCGGCGAGCAGGGCCGAGACCTCGATGCCCTTGGCCTGGGCGCGCGGCGCCATCAGTTCGGTCACGTCCTCGATCAGCAGAGCAAGATCGAAAGGATCGTCCGCCAGTTCGAGCTTTCCGGCCTCGACCTTGGCGAAGTCGAGAATACCGTCGACCAGGCCGAGCAGCGCCTCGCCCGAAGTGCGCAGCGCCCGGACATAGGTCGCCTGCTCCGGCTCGAGCCTGGTGTCGCCGAGCAGGTCGGCCATGCCGAGAATGCCGTTGAGCGGGGTTCGGAATTCGTGGCTGACCGTAGCGAGGAAGCGTGACTTGGCGGCACTCGCCTCCTCCGCCCGGCTGCGCGCCTCCTCAAGCGCGCGCTCGCCGGCGATGCGGGCGCTGATGTCGCGACCGACGCGCTGCAGCACGGCCTGCCCCGCCGCGACCGGAACGACGGTCTCGACCCAGGAGATCCAGCGTTCGCCAGCCTCGGTTTCGATGCACTCGTCGAAGATGCGGACACCGTCCGCCAAGGCCTGGGCCGGCCGGGTGATGCGGACCTGTGGCCGATGCAAGCTGCCGATGGCCGCACTCTCGTCGAGGCCGAGCAGCGCCGCATAGGCGGCATTGGCATAGACGATCCGGCCTTCGCTGCGCCGGACGATCAGATCGCCCTGCGCCTCGATCAGGCTGCGATAGCGCTCCTCGCTATCGGCCAGTTCCCAGAGCCGGTCGTTCAGGCGCTCGACATCGCCGGCGATCGCCGCGGCCTGGCGCACGACGCGTCCCCGCTCGCGCAGCAGCCAGAGAGCCGCGACGCCGCTGAGCACGGCGAGCAGCGAGGTTGCGACTGCGACGACGACAGGCAAGGCAGGCCAGGACTCCATGGACGCCGATATAGCAGGGCCATGTTGAAGAAAGGTTCGCGCCAAAGCCCCGGATTGCGGCGGGTTCGAACGATTTCGTTAACCTTTTGGCATGGAACGGCGATCAGGCCGCCTGCGCCGCCTGATCGATCCGCGAGCGATAGGACAGCGCCTCGGCAAGATGGATGCGCCCGACCTTTTCCTCGCCGTCGAGATCCGCGAGCGTGCGGGCGACCTTGAGCACGCGGTGGTAGCCGCGCGCCGTCAGCCGCATCGCCTCGGCGGCGCTGCGCAGCAGGGCGAGCCCGGCGGCGTCGGGCCGCGCGACCTCGTCGAGCGCCGAGGATGGGCAGCCGGCATTACTGGTTACACCTTCGAGCCCGAGCCGTTCGAAGCGCGCGACTTGACGTGCCCGGGCCTGCGCCACCCGCACCGCGACCTCGGCCGAGCCTTCGGCCGCGGCAGGCAGGATCAGATCGGAGGCAGTCACGGCCGGCACGTCGATGGTGATGTCGATGCGGTCGAGCATCGGGCCGGAGATGCCGGCCTGGTACTGGGCCATGCAGCGCTCATTGGGCTGGCGGCGGCAGGCGAAGCCGGGCTCGGTCGCCTTGCCACAGCGGCAGGGGTTCATCGCCGCGACCAATTGGAACCGCGCCGGATAGACGGCACGGTGGTTGGCGCGCGAGATCAAGACCTCGCCGGTCTCCATGGGCTGGCGCAGCGCGTCGAGCGCCTGCGGCTGGAACTCCGGCAACTCGTCGAGGAAGAGCACGCCATGATGGGCGAGCGAGACCTCGCCCGGCGTCGCCTTGATGCCGCCGCCGACCAGCGCGGCCATTGATGCCGAATGATGCGGTGCCCGGAACGGCCGCCGGTCGGTCAAGGCCCCGTCGGCGAGATGGCCGGCGATGGAGAGCACCATCGAGAGCTCGAGCAGTTCGCGCGGGGCGAGCGGTGGCAGGATCGAAGGCAGCCGGCTCGCCAGCATCGACTTCCCGGCGCCGGGCGGCCCGTTCATCAGGAGGTTGTGGCCACCGGCGGCGGCGATCTCGAGCACACGCTTGGCGCTCTCCTGGCCCTTGATGTCGGCTAGATCGGGCAGCGCGCCGGCCTGGCGCGCGACCGAAGGCTGCGGCCGCGCCATCACCTGCGTGCCCTTGAAGTGATTGGCGAGCTGGATCAGCGAGCGGGGCGCGAGGATGTCGAGATCCTGCGCCGCCCAGGCGGCTTCCGGGCCCGAGGCTGCCGGACAGATCAGACCCTGGCCGCGGGCATGGGCGGCGATTGCGGCCGGCAACACGCCGGCGACCGGGCTGATCGAACCGTCGAGTGCGAGCTCGCCGAGCACCGTGTAACCGGCGAGTGCATCGGCCGGGATCGCGCCGATCGCGGCCATCACGCCGAGCGCGATCGGCAGGTCGTAATGACTGCCCTCCTTTGGAAGGTCGGCCGGGGCGAGGTTGACGGTGATCCGCTTGGCCGGCAGCGCCAGCCCCGAGGCGATCAGGGCGGCGCGAACGCGCTCCTTGCTCTCGCCCACCGCCTTGTCGGGCAGGCCGACGAGGATGAACGCGACGCCGCCGGGCGTGACCTGGACCTGGACGTCGACGGCGCGCGCCTCGATGCCCTCGAACGCCACCGTTGCGACCCGCGTCACCATCCCAGCGCCACCCCGCCCGCATTGCTCCGTTGCCGCGGCGTGACGTTAGCGAAAGCGCGCTATGGTTGCAAGAACATATCGGGAACTATGCTGGCGCAACGGCTGCGCGCCGCGCCAGCACCTGCCTTGCAAGCACCGGCGCGGCGATTACCAGCCCGGCCGCGACGCTGAACGGCGTCGCCAGGATCATAGGCAAGGCGGCAAGTGCAATCACGAAGCGCTCCCACATCGCCAGCGGTGCCAGGAACCAGCCGGCGAAGGCCGCCGACAGGAAGGTGATGCTGGCGAGGCAGGAGGCGGTCGAGCCGATCAGCTCGGTCCAGGTGAAGCCCGGCGCCATGATCAGCATCGAGGGCGAGAAGACGAAGACGAACGGCACCAGCACCTTGCCGAGCGCCAGCCGGAAGGCGGTGTTGCCGGTCTTGAACGGGTCGGCCCCAGCCATGCTCGCCCCGGCATAGGCGGCGATCGCGACTGGCGGCGTCACATCGGCGAGCACCCCGTAATAGAACACGAAGAAATGCGCGACGAGCGGGTTGACGCCGAGCATGCCGAGCGCCGGCGCCGCCACTGTCACCATGATGATGTAGTTCGCCGTGGTCGGCACGCCGCAGCCGAGCAGGATGCAGACGATGCCGGTCAGGACGAGGGTGAAGAACAGCGTCGCGCTCTTGAGATCGAAGGGCAGGAACGGCACGAAGCCGAGCACGGCATTGGCCCATTGATCGGCGAGCGAGGTGACGATCCAGGAGATCTTGAAGCCGACGCCGGTGAGCGTGACCACGCCGACGATGATGCCGACCGTCGCTGCCGCGGCGCCGACGCCGATGGCGTATTTCGCGCCGAGGATGAAGGCGTCGACGAGATCGTTGACGCGCTTGCGGCCCTCGTCCCAGCGCAGAAGGGCGCCATGGGCCATGACCGCGAAGGCGGCCAGGACCAGCACGGCATTGACGCCGGGCACGCGCAGGAGCTCTGTCGGGGCGGCAAGGCCGATCGCCAGAGCGAAGACGAGGGCCGAGGCCGCCCGGTAATGCGCGAGGCCGACCAGCATGCAGCCGGTAATGCCCCAGAAGGCGGCGAGATAGGGTGTGTAGCCGGTGAAGAGTACGACGATCAGGCCGAAGAGCGGCGCGATCGTCGGCCAGTCGCGCGCGAAGACCTCGCGCAGTTGCGGCGCCTCGGCGTCGGTCATGCCGCGCATGCCGTTGCGCTTGGCCTCGAAATGCACCTGCATCAGCACGCCGAAGAAGTGCATGAAGGCGGGGATGATCGCGGCAATGACGATGGTCGCGTAAGGCAGGTTGAGGAACTCGACCATCAGGAAGGCGGCCGCGCCCATGATCGGCGGCGTGATCTGGCCGCCGGTCGCAGCGGTCGACTCGACCGCCGCCGCGAAATGGCGCTGATAGCCGAGCCGGATCATCATCGGGATGGTGAGCGAGCCGACGGTGACGGTGTTGGCGACGGACGAGCCCGAGATCATGCCGAACAGGGCCGAGCCGAAGATCGAGACCTTGGCCGGCCCGCCGGCAAAGCGCCCGGCGACCGCGGCGGCGACCCCGAGGAAGAGCCGGCCGAGGCCGATGCGCGTGGCGAGCACGCCGAACAGGACGAAATGGAAGACATAGGTCGCGACCACGCCGAGCGCGACGCCGTAGACGCCCTGGCTGGTCAGGTAGAGATGGTTGACCAGCACCGACCAGGTCGCGCCCGGATGCAGGAAAATGCCGGGGAACCAGGGGCCGAAGATCGCATAGACCATGGCGAAGAGCGCGATCAGCGGCAGGCCCCAGCCGATGGCGCGGCGCGTCGCCTCGATCATCAGGACGATGGTGATCGAGCCCATGATCACGTCGAGCGTCGAGGGATTGCCGACGCGGAAGACCAGGTCCTCGAAGATATAGGGCACGTAGAGGCTGGAGACCGCGACCGCGACGGCGAAGACCCAGTCATGGAGCGGCACGCCGCCGGGGCGGAACGCAGTCGAGGCATAGACGGTTCCGGCGTCGCTCTTGCGGCCGGAAAAGACGAGGAAGATCAGCCCCAGCACGAAGGCGAGATGGATGCCGCGATGCGTCGTCTCGCGCAGCAGCCCGAAGCCGGCGGTGTAGTAATGGAAGGCCGAGAGCGCGAGCAGCAGGGCGCCGATCAGCAGCGCCGTGGCCTGCGGCACCTTGCGGAACTGCATCTCGGGATCGAGTTCTTCCTCGAGCTTGGCGAGTTCGGCGGCGGAGGGCTGGTTGGTCATGTCGGGCTTTCGTCGGATCGCGGCGTCAGACGCGGTCGAAGCTGTCATTCTCGGGCGGCGCACGGCGCCGTCCCGAGAATCTCACGCAGGGATGCTCGGGACCGACCCGAGCACGACGCTAGGGCGTCACTTCAGCAGGCCGGCTTCCTTGTAGAACTTCTCGGCGCCGGGATGCAGCGGCACGCCCTGCAGGCCGGACAGCGCGGTCGCCTTCTGGATGGCCTTGCCCTTGGCGTGGCCGGAATCGAGCGCGGCGCGGGCCTTGTCGCTCCACAGCCCCTTGGTCGCGGCATAGACCGTGTCAGCCGAGACCTTCGAGGAGGTCACCCAATGGGCGCCGACCGCGACCGTCTTGACCGCGCCGACATCCTTGTAGGTGCCGGCCGGGATCTCGTCGGCGGCGAAGAAGGGCGATTCCTTGGCGAGCTTCTCGGCCGGAGCGCCGGTGATCGGCAGGATGTCGATGCCCGAGCCGGTCGAGGCCAGCTCCGAGATCGCCGCGGCCGGATAGCCGCCGGTGAAGAAGAAGGCATCGACCGAGCCGTCCTTCATCTTCTCGGCCGCCTGGTTGGGCTTGAGATACTCGGCTGTGATGTCCTTCTCGGTGACGCCGAAGGCGGCGAGGATCGCCTTGGCGTTGAGCAACGTGCCGGAACCCGGCTCGTCGAGCGAAACCTTCTTGCCCTTGAGATCGGCCACGCTCTTCACGTTCGAGGCCTTGCGGACGACGAGGTGGACGCTCTCAGGGTAGAGATTGGCGATGGAGCGCAGCTCGGCGACCTTCGGCTTGCCCTCGTAGACGCCGGTGCCGGAAAAGGCCCAATAGGCCACGTCAGCCTGGACGAAGCCGGATTCGGCCGCACCACCGACGATCGCGTTGACATTGGCGACGGAGCCATTGCTCGCGACCGCGGTCGAGACCAGCTGCGGCGGCGCCGAGATGGCGTTCGCGATCAGGCCGCCGATCGGATAATAGGTGCCGGCGGTGCCGCCCGTGCCGATGCGGAAGAAGGCGGGAGCCTGGGCAAGCGCAACACCCGCCAGCGCGAGAACGCCGAGACCAAGGCCGAACCCGCCAAGGCGCTTCTTGAGCTTCGAATTCATGGAAAACCTCCGGTTGAAGCCGGAGAGTGTCGGAAGCTTTGCGAGCGGGATCAAGGGGCGGACGGGCAAGGCCCGTGCGTTTGCAGGCTTGTCCACGCAAGATTGTGTCTAAAATGCGGCACCGTCTCTGGTGAACCGCTTGCCTGGCGCCCCTTCGGATTCAGGTGGGCATGGCCGCGGCAGACGCTAGCCGACGCAGCGGAGATTCGCCTCGGCGCCTCACCGCCGTGTGACGATGCCGATCAGGGGCTTCGGCTCGGCACCGAGCCATAGCAAGAGGAAGCCGAGCAGCAGGCCGGCGAGCGCGGTCGGCAGCAGCATGAGATGGAGCAGGACGGGGTCCCAGAGCAAGGGATGCAGATTGCGCTCGACGGCCGGCTGGAGCTGTCGGAAACGGTCACCGAACACGGCAAGCAGGGTCTCGCCAAGAGGGGTGAAGCGCAGCGCGGAGTTGGCGATCGAGCGCGCACCGTCGGTCAGAAGGACGACGAAGCCGCCCGCGACCAGAAGATAGCCGAGAATCCTGATCAGAAAGCGCAAACCATCCCCCAATTCCGCCCGGGCCGCGGCGCGGACCGGTTTACGGTCCCTCCATGCCCTCGCCCCGACAGAGGCCTGCAGGCCTTTCCGATGTGCGCCCGCGCCTCCGCCATTGCAACGATAAACGAGAATTTGCCGCAACCTGCATAATCGTCGGCTTCGGCACTTGAAAGAAGCTGGCCCGGAGGTCATAAGCAGCGCGCCGGACAGGTGGCCGAGTGGTTGAAGGCGCACGCCTGGAAAGTGTGTATACGGGAAACCGTATCGCGGGTTCGAATCCCGCCCTGTCCGCCATTCCTTTTATCTCAAGCTGGTTCGCTTCGCTCGCGGCCCCATCGGATGTCGGTCGCGCAGCCGTGCTCCGGACTTGGAGCGCGGACCTGCATTCCCCGCCTCCGCTCCGTCATTCCGTTCCTCAGTTCGCTCGCCCACGGCTGCGATGAGGCGCCCCCGACCAGGGCGCGATCCAAGCCCTCCAGCCGGCCTGCTTTCAGTGCTGCCGGAGCGCGTGTGGACGTGGCGCCGGCGTGGGAGATGATGGGGAGGCCGCCACGTACGAGCTCCGCGTGCGGATTTTCCAAGTCCTGGGAGCAGCCGGCGCGCCCAGGAAGCTTGGGTGCCCGGCATGCCCCATCGGATAGAGCTTTCTTTGCCGCCGCTCGTATGCCGTCGCCTGCGGGCCGCAGAGCCTGGTGCGCAAATCTTCAGGCTTGGAGGCCTTCTGATTCTGCAAAGCGAGCAGCGCCGGCCGACTGCCACCATCCGATCTATCAAATCCGGACTGCAAGAGCTGGGCGATGCGCTCGCTGCGCTCCTTCTCGGTCGTCGCGCCCAGCACGACCGCAACCAGGCGCCTTTCGCCGCGGACGGCAAGGGAGACGAGATTTCGCCCGGATGCGCAGACGAATCCGGTCTTCAGCCCGATCGCACCGGAAAAACGTCTGATGACCTCGTCGCTCGATTTCAGGACACGCCCATCGATGCTGACTTCGGAGCGATCGAAGAAACGCAAGTACTCCCGGAAGTTCCGGTCTATGGCGACCCCGAGCAGGGCCAGGTCTCTGGCGGTGGTGACCTGCCCTCGGTCGAAAAGACCGTCCGGATTGACGAAGTGCGTGCCGGTCATGCCCAGGCGCCGGGCGGCATCGTTCATCAGGGCGACAAAGTCGGTTTCGTTGCCGGCAACCGTCTCCGCGATCGCGGCGGCCGCCTCGTTCGCCGACACTGCCAGCATCGCGTAAAGCGCATCCTCGAGCGACATCACGCTGCCGGGCACCAGCCCCGACTGCACGGACTCCCGGGCGAGAGCCTTTCGTGAGAAGACAACGTCCTGACCGAGCGCAATGCGCCCGGTGCGCAATTGCTCGAAGGTGACGAAGGCCGTCATCAGCTTGGTGGTTGAGGCCGGATACCAGGCACGTCCGGCATCCTTCGACCGAAGGACCTGCAGACTGCCGGTATCGACGAGGAGGGATGGCGTCGCTTGCGCCGAAGAGGCGATCGCAATCAGAAGACCGGCAACCGCATTGCGAACATAAGTTAGATAGCGAAACAATTCAGTACCGGAATTCTTGACAGATTCTACCTCCCGCAGACGGGAAAGCAGCATATGGTGAAAGCAAATCCCGCACGGCGGGCCAGAAATCCGATTACTATCCCCGCGGCAGGGATCTAACCTTCAAACTGCTTGATCGATTGCGAGACTGACCGCCGAATTGCGGCCGCTTGATGAAGCAGCTCTCGTCGCACGGAGATTCAGCCGCGCCTGTTGCCTTCGTGCAACGACATGCTTCGTCTCTTGAAGCGGGACGGAGGTCGCGGCGACCTGCCACCAGCGGCGCGCTCTAATGCCGCCGAACTTTGCGCAACTCACGACCGCCTGTCATGGCCGCGCTTGGAGCGAGGCCGGCAGCCAATTTTTGCAGGCATCCCCCGCATGACGGGGGATGCCATTTGGCCAATGGACGTTCTAGCCCTGCGGCGCCCAGCCGGAGATCGCCTTGGGCTCGAGGAACTCCTCGATGCCCCAGACGCCGCCCTCGCGGGCGCGGCCGGAGGCCTTGACCCCGCCGAAGGGCGCGCCCGGCCCGCGCGAATTGCCGTTCATCTCGACCATGCCGGACTTCAGGCGCGAGGCGACGCGGTTGCGCTTCTCGCCATCGGCCGACTGGACATAGTTCGTCAGGCCGTAGGGCGTGTCGTTCGCGATCGCGATCGCCTGCTCCTCGCTGTCGAAGGGGATGATCGACAGCACGGGGCCGAAGATCTCTTCGCGCGCGATGGTCATCTGGTTGTTGACGTCGGCGAACACGGTCGGACGAACGAAATAGCCCTGGTTCTGCCCGTTGGGCCGTCCGACGCCGCCGGTGACCAGCCGCGCGCCCTCGTCGATGCCCTTCTGGATCAGGTCCTGGACCTTGCGGAACTGCGCTTCCGAGGCCAGCGGGCCGATATGCTTGCCGGGCTTGTGCGCGGTGTCGACCACGACCTGCTCGGCGACCGTCTTGGCCTCCTCGACGGCACGGTCGTAGATCGAGCGCTCGACCAGCATGCGGGTCGGGGCGTTGCAGCTCTGCCCGGTGTTGTTGAAGCAGTGCAGCACGCCGCGCTTCACCGTGCCCGGCTCGGCATCGGCGAAGACGATGTTGGCGCCCTTGCCGCCGAGCTCGAGCACGACGCGCTTGAGGCTTTCGGCCGCGACCTTCGAGATTGCGACACCGGCCCGGGTCGAGCCGGTGAAGCTGATCATCTCGATGTCCGGATGCGACGACAGATGCGTGCCAACGCCGGCGCCGTCGCCATTGACCAGGTTGAACACGCCCTTCGGGAAGCCTGCCTCGTCGACATACTCGGCGAACAGCATCGAGGAGAGCGGCGCGATCTCGGACGGCTTGAGGACCATGGTGCAGCCGGCGAGCAGGGCCGGAACCACCTTGAGCGTGACCTGGTTCATCGGCCAATTCCAGGGCGTGATCAGGCCGACAACGCCGATCGCATCCATCTGGATACGGTCATTGGGGGCGTGCGGGCCGAGCGGGCGCAGAAACTGGAAATCCTTGAAGGCATTGATGAAATTGGTGATGTGATAGGCGCCGGCGCCGACCTGGCTCGCGAGCGCCATGTCGATCGGCGCGCCCATCTCCTGGCTGATCGTCTGCGCCATCTCCGGCGCGCGGCGCTTGTAGATCTCGAGCAGGCGCTCGACCAGCTTCAGGCGCTCGGACGGCTCGGTCCGCGACCAGCTCTCGAAGGCGCGCTTGGCGGCCGCGACCGCCCGGTCGGCATCGCTCGCGTCACCGATCGAGATCGCCGCATAGGCCTGGCCGGTCGAGGGGTCGACGACCTCCAGCTCTCGCTGCGCCGAAGGCGCCACCCAGGCGCCGTCGATGTAGAACTGCTTCTTCTCCAGCATGCGTATCCTCCGGGATTTCGACCGTTCTCGAACCCCAGACTAGCAGCTCGATCAGGAAACGGGACTGCAGCTTGAGGCCCGGCTGCATGAGCCGGGCGCATTGCCGGAGCCAGCTCTAGGCCGAGCGCCGAACCGGCTCGGCCGGATCGTACTGGCTGGGTACCGGGTCGAGACCGAGACGGTCGCGCAAGGTGCCGTCGCGATACTCGCTGCGGAACAGCCCGCGCTTGCGCAGCAAGGGCACGACCTCGCCGGCGAAGATCTCGAACTGCTGCGGCAGGATCGGCGGCATCACGTTGAAGCCGTCGGACGCGCCCGAGGTGAACCAGTCGGCGATGATGTCGGCGATCTGCTCGGGCGTTCCGGTCGCGGTGAAGTGGCCACGTGCGCCGGCGAGGCTGTGCAGCAGGCCACGCAGGGTCGGCCGCTCGCGGGCGACGAGGGCGGTGATCGACTGGGCCCGGCTGCGCGAGGCCTGGACAAGGGCCGGGTCCGGGAAATCCTCGACCGAAAGCACCTGATCGAGCTTCAGATGCGAGAAGTCGTACCCGCCGAAGCGGTTGGACAGGCGCGCCAGCCCGACGCTGGGATGCGAGAGCTCGTTCAGCTCGGCCCAGACGCGCTTCGCCTCGGCCTCGGTCGAGCCGATCGCGGCACTGATGCCGGGCAGGATGACGATCTGGTCAGGGCTGCGCCCGAGCGCCCGTCCTTGCGTCTTGATGTCGTTGTAGAAGGCGATCGCGCTTCCCTTGTTGAGATGGGCGGTGAAGATCGCCTCGGCATAGCGGGCAGCGAAGGCACGCCCATCGGTGGAGGAACCGGCCTGGACGAAGACCGGCCTGCCTTGCGGCGAGCGCGGAATGTTGAGCGCACCGGCCACCTTGAAGAAGGCGCCGTTATGCGCCGCCGGCCGGATGCCCTGTGAGCGCGCATAGGAGCCGCTCGCCCGATCGTCGAGGATCGCGTCGCGGGCCCAGCTGTCCCAGAGCTTGGAGACGACCTCGACGAACTCGTTGGCGCGGGCATAGCGCTGGTCGATGCCGGCCTGCTGCTCCAGGCCGAAATTGGCGGCGGCGGATGGCGCCCAGGAGGTCACGATGTTCCAGCCGATCCGCCCACCGCTGAGATGGTCGAGCGAAGCGAATTGCCGGGCGAGATTGTAGGGCTCGCTATAGGTCGTCGATGCGGTGGCGATCAGGCCGATGCGCTCGGTCAGCGCCGCGAGCGAGCCGAGCAGCGTCAGCGGCTCGAGCTCGCCGCGCGTCGCATGCTCGATGTCCTCGCCGAGGGTCACATGATCGGCGAAGAAGATCGAGTCGAGCTTGGCCGCTTCGGCCGCGAGCGCAAGGTCGCGGTAATAGCTGACATCCGTCAGCGCCCGGTATGCCGAGGCATCGTGCCGCCAGGCGGCTTCGTGATGGCCACGGCCATTGATGAAGAGGTTCAGATGCAGTTCGCGCGTCATGGGCAAAGTCTCCTGAGATGAGGATCAGACGGCGTCGACGACGCCGAGCGCAGCGAGAAGATCGGCACGCAGCGCATCGACGCGGCCGTCCCTGGGGCGCGGATGCGGCAGCCCGACCTGCCGGTCGAGGACGATGCGGCCGTCCTCCATGACGAGCACCCGGTCGGCCAGCTTGATCGCCTCGTCGACGTCATGGGTGACGAGCAGGACCGTGGGTCCGTGCTGGCCGATCAGGCGAAAGACCAGCTCGTGCATGCGGATGCGGGTCAGGGCATCGAGCGCGCCGAAGGGTTCGTCGGCGAGCAGGAGCCGGGGTTGCCTGACCAGCGAGCGCGCCAGGGCGACGCGCTGCTGCTCGCCGCCGGACAGCGCGTTCGGCCAGGCATCCTCGCGCCCCGACAGACCGACATCGGCGAGCGCGGCACGTCCGCGCCGATCCGCGTCCGGCAGCCGCAGGCCGAAGACGGCATTCTGCAGCACGGTCTTCCAGGGCAGCAGGCGGGAGTCCTGGAAGAGCACCGAGCGATCGGCCGGCACCTCGATCGTGCCCTCGCCTTCGACGCCGTCGTCGAGGCCGGCGAGCGCCCGCAGCAGCGTGCTCTTTCCCGAACCGCTCTTGCCGATCAGCGCGACGAACTCGCCGGGCGCAAAATCGAGCGAGACCTCGCCCAGCACGGTGCGGCCGGAGAAGCGCCGGGAGACGCTGCGCAGCCTGACCGCTGCATCCGCACCCGTGCTTTGCCGGAAGGGGTGGATCGCGGCGTTCATAACGCCAGCGCCCGGCGATAGGACAGGGCGCGCCGCTCCCAGGACCTGACCGCGAAGTCGGAGGCAAGGCCGAGGATCGCGTAGATCGCCAGTCCGACGACGATAATGTCGGTCTGGCCATAGTCGCGGGCGCGGTTCATCAGATAGCCGATGCCCTCGCTGGTGTTGATCTGCTCGAGCACGACGAGCGCGGTCCAGCAGGTCGTCACGGCGAGGCGCAAGCCGGTGAAGAAGCCCGGCAGCGCGCCGGGCAACGCCACCTCGCGCAGGAAGTCGGCGCGGCTCAGGCCGACGCTGCGGGCGAGCTCGACATGCCTGATGTCGATGCCGCGCAGCGCGGCATGGGTGTTGATGTAGACCGGCACCAGCACGCTGGTCGCGATCAGCGCGATCTTCATGGCCTCGCCGATGCCGAGCCAGAGAATGGCGAGCGGGATCAGCGCCAGCGTCGGGATGGCGCGCTTGATCTGCACGAGGCCGTCGATCGAGGCCTCCCCGATGCGGGAGAGCCCGGCGGCGAGCGCCAGTGCCAGCCCCAGCGCGACGCCGATGCCGAGCCCGAGATAGGCGCGGAACGCCGAAGCGAGGAAGTGATCGGCGAGCGTGCCGCCCACCAGCAGGTCGTAGCCGGTGACGATGGCGGTCGAAGGAGCCGCGAGAAATCTCGGAGAGAGCCAGCCTGTAGCTGACGCCAGCTCCCATATCGCGACCAGCGCGAACGGGCCGAAGAGGATGGCACCCGGCGGCAGTTTTCCGGGAGCAAGGCGCGGGGGCCTCACGGCAGCCCTGGCAGGGGCTTCCCTTGCCGGGCTGCCGATCAGGGCCTGCGCATCGAGCGCGTGATCGAAGAGCGTCATGCGAAATCTCCCGAGCGCATTCAGTTGGTCTTGCCGGCGATGACGTCGTCGAAGCGCAGATCGAATTCCTGGGGGGCATCGAGGCGCTTCGGCAGGTCGCCGGCCTCGTGGATCACGTCGATCAGCGACTGCTGCTTGCCGATCAGGCTGGCGAGGAGAGGAAACTCGAAGGCGCCTTCGGACTCGACGATCTTGCGGCCATCGGCATGCTTCAGGTTCTGGCGCTTGACGTAATAGGCATCGACCCAGGCATCGACATTGCGATGCGACCAGCGGTTGGCATCGATCCAGGCCGCGACGAACTCGCGGATCGCCGCCGCCTTCGCGGGGTCGTCTAGGGCCCTCTTGCTGGCGTAGAGATAGGTCAGGCTCTTCGGCAACCTGTCGTTCTGCTCCTTCGGGAGCGCGCTCGCGCCGCGGTCGGCGAAGTCGGCGAGGTAACGGGAGAAATGCGGCTCGTTCAGCGCTGCGACGTCGACCTGGCCGGTCCGTACCGCGTCCGGAAAGTCTGCGGCGCGGAGCGGTACGAGCTTGACGTCCTTGCGGGTCAGCCCGGCGAGTTTCAGCGCATTCAGCACGAAGGGCTGGCGCCCGGTGCCCTCGCCATAGGCGATGCTGCGGCCCTTCAGCTCCTCGAGGCTGCTCAGCTTGAGCCCCGGGCGCAAGGCGAGGAAGTAATCGGTCTCGGAGGAGACGCGTGCGGCGACGATCGGGATCTGCTCGCCGGCGGCATGCGCCTGGATCGGCGGCGTGTTGCCGACCGTGGCGAGATCAAGCGCTCCGGCCCGGAAGGCTTCCAGAATGGCGGGCCCGCCGAGGAAGTTGGCATAGCTGACCGCGCTCGACAGTTTCGCCTGGGCGCCGGATGCCTGCATCAGCGTCTGCAGCGCCTCGTTCTGGTCGGCGACGACGAGCTTCGTACCCCCCGGAACCTGCGTCGGCAGAGCGCCCTGAGCGCGGACGAAACCGAAAGAAGAAACGAGCAGCGGCAGAACAAGCAAAGCCTTCAACGACGCACGCCGGCCAGGCCTGAAGCAATTTGAAAGCTCGTTCGTATGGGTCATCGCTCGCGCCTTTCACGAATTCTGGATATCGGCCGGGACAAACCGCCGATCTCGCTAAATTCTGGGAAAGGAACGTTCTTCAAGTCAAACGAATGTTCTTTTTAATTAACACAACGAGGCCGAAAAACGTTTTCGCCCGCCCCAAGGAAGCGAGAAAAAAGGGCTCGTTTGCCGCATTCTGCTTAAAAGCCCCCTCGCCCGGCCGGCATGGCATCGCGGGCGACAATCCATCCCGCTCGCTCGCCAGAGCCTTTCGCCCCGTGCGGACCGGCGCCGCAAGGGCGCAACGGAATTCTGCCACCGGCACGGCGCTCGGGAGGCGCTTCCGCCTCCTGAGCGCCAGATCTTTGAAATCCCCTTTCATTGACCGGACGGCATCGGCCGGAAAGAATGACAGTATCGAGCGATAATCATCGTTTCGCTGGATCGCGGGATTTGCTGGAGCAGCTTGCACCGCGTCATCAACGCTAAAAGCACCACGAGAGAATCGTGGGCTCCGAATGACGGAGTCACGTTTATGATACGAGCTCTTATTCTTCTTGAAGCGCCGCCAATCGGCACAACCCGATGCCGCTGAGCACCGCCTCGCGCAACTGAATCATCGGATACTTCACGCGAATTTCAAGAACGCTGCAACGCCGGCTCTCCGGCGAAGGAGGCACCATGTCCCAGACCATCCTGATCGAGGTTCGCGGTGTCGCTGCCGGCCTCGTCGTCGGCTCCGGCACCGATTTCCGCTTCTTCTCGTCCCGGCCGGCCTTCGACGCCCTCGACGGCCGGCATTTCGGCTCGATTGCCGACGCCTACCGCGCCGCCATCGGGGAGCGCGCGACGCGTCGTCGCCCCGCCGCCCGCCTTCCGGCCTGATCCTGTGAGGTTGCCGATGACGATCGTTCCGCTTGTCACCAAGGCGTACCCGACCGAGCCAGCGCTGCGCAGCCGAGGCGGCCCCCGCATTGCCCGGCTCGCCTCCGGGCCGGTCCCGGCCCGCGAGGATGTCGCGGCGTTTCGGGCCGCCCTGCGCCATCTCGCGGGCGGAGTCAGCGTCATCACCACCGGCCGCGGCGAGGACCGGACCGGCCTCACCGCGACCTCGGTGGCCTCGCTCTCCGCGGAGCCGCCGACGCTGATGTTCGGCCTGAACCTGGCCTCGTCGAGCTTTCCGGTTCTGACCCGCCATCGCAGCTTCGCAGTCAACTTCCTCAATGCGGCGCAGAAGCAGATCGCCGACCGCTTCGCCGGTCGCGGAGGCGAGAAGGGCGCGGCGCGCTATGCCGGCGCCAGCTGGTCGACCGGGCCGAGCGGCGCACCGCTGCTCGATGGCGCGCTCGCGGCGCTCGACTGCGAGGTCGAGGAGTTGATCGAGCGCCATTCGCACGCCATCGTCATCGGCCGCGTCCGCGAGATCAGGCTCGGCGGCGATGACGCCGCGCTCCTGTACTGGCGCGGCGACTATGAGCGACTCGGCTGGATGGCCGAAGAGGCCAGCACGGCTCTCGGCCTGCGCAGCCTCTGAGAGATCGCGACGATCGTGAGCTGGGCCGTCCGCGGCAACGCGCCGGCGCTACCACGCCTTCGCCGCCAGCCGTGATAGCGCGCGCAAGCCGCAAGGCGACGGCAGCGCGCTGTTCATCTCCGACCTACTTGCCACGGCAGTCGCGGTCGTCGAATGCCTCGGCGCCGATCCAGTCTTGATCGAACCACTCCCGTCGCGACCCCTGTTCCATTTCAGAACAATGTAGTTAGCCGGCTTTATTTAGGACTGACGAGCAGCAGCGCTGCTCAAGCGGACAAACCCTGCCGGTGGGAGTACCGCGTCAATATGGGGTTAATCCGTTTGCCAGAAGCGCCCTCCGAAGGCGGAACCGTATAATGGCCCCAAGCTTCGGAGAGAGCTGGTGCAACACGATCCGGTCGAGCTTTTGGATGAACCGCGTCACCGTTCCGGCCGCCTTGCGGCGGAAGGCGCCGCCGCGGCGACCATCGGCGTCGAGATCACGACGCCACAGCGGCTCGCCACGATCGAGCGGGAATGGCGCGACCTCTGCGGCCGGGCCCTGGCAGACAACGCCTTCCTGGAGCCGTCGCTGATCGCAGCGGCAGCCGAGGTCGGAGCGGCCGAGATCGCGGTCCTGCTCGCCTGGAGCGCGCCCCAACCCGATACGCCCAGCCGACTCATCGGCCTCTGGGCGCTGGCACGTCGGCCTGCCTTTCCCTTGCTGCCGGTGCCGATGCTCAAGACGCCGGTGATCGACCATGCTTTTCTCGGCACGCCCGTGCTCGACCGTGACGATGCTGCGCAGGCCCTTTCGGGCATGCTGGACGCGATCGCTGCCGAGCGTTCCCTGCCAGACCTTCTGAGCATTGGAAGCCTCGATGCGAGCGGGCCCGTCGCCGCGGTCTTCGCGGAGGTTCTGGCGCGGCGCGGCTCACCCTGCACCCGGCTGGAAACCCGGCTGCGTCCCTCGCTGCTGAAATCGGCCTCGGGCGGCGGGACCAGTCCCGTCTCGCCCAGCCGCGCCAAGGCGCTGCGAAAGAAGCAGCAACGGCTCTCGCGGCAAGGCGTCGTCAGCTGCACGCGGCATGCCGGCGGCAGCGAGGTCGGTCCGGCGATCGAAGAGTTCCTCACGCTCGAGGCTTCGGGCTGGAAGGGACGGCGGAGCAGCCGCGGGCAGGCGATCCTGCGCACGCCGGTGCTGACGAGCTTCTTCAGACGAGCGATCGCAGCGCTGGCGAACCGCCACCAGGCCCAGATCATCGCCCTGCGTCTGGACGGCCGGGCAATCGCCATGCAGGTCACCGTCCAATCCGGCGAGACCGCCTTCACCTGGAAATCAGCCTATGACGAGGCCCATCGCGCCTGTGCACCCGGGCTGCTGCTGCATCAGGAAGTGACCGGTCGCTTTCTCGCCGACCCTGCCCTGCGAGCGGTCGATTCCTGCAATCATCACGACACCGGCCATATGGCGGAGTTCTGGGCCGGCCGGCGCGAGGTTTCGGACCTGATCGTCGATGCCCGGCAGCGTCGGACGGCACTGTTCGGACTGGTCAGCACGCTAGAGCTCGGGCACCGGCGGCTGCGCGAGGCGGCGCGTCGCGGCCGGAGCATGCTGCTGGCCTTGCGGCACCATGGCGCCCATTCGGTGCCGGAGACCGGCAAGGCCGGCGGAGGACAGCCGTGAGCGACAGTGCAGCCCTGCCGCGATTCAGCCGCATGCCCGCGCCTCCCGGATCGAAACGCAGTCTTCTGGACAATCACGCCGCGAACGCGCCGCGACTGGCCGGCTCCCCGCGGATCCAGCTGGCGAGCGCTCGCGACTTCGCAGCCTTGGGCGCTGAATGGAGCGACCTCAGCAGCCGTGCGGCGGTTCCGAATGTCTTCATGGACCCCGCCGTCGCGCAAGCTTTCGCTGCCGCCTGGCCGGACAAGGTCCGGGTCCTGCTGGCCTGGGCCGACGAGCCCGAGGTCGATACGCAATCCCGTCTCGTCGGCGTCTGGCTTCTTGTCGAGCGCAGAACCCGGCTCAGCTGGCCCTGGAAGGCGCTGGTCAGCCCACCGGGTCCGGTCGCCTATCTCGGCACGCCGGTGATCGACCGCGCCCATGTTTCCGCGGTGCTGGCGGCGATGCTGGAAGCGGTTCGCAAGACACCGGAACTGCCCAAGCTCATCCAGGCCGGCGACATGTCGGGCGGCTCGGCGGTGATGGCGGCACTCGAGGCGATACAGGCTCGCGGCGCCGGACACTGGCAGCTGCTCGAAACGCGCAAGCGCGCGAAGCTGACATCCTGCGACGACCCGAAAGCCTTTTGGGCGAGTTCGATGTCGGCGAAGCGACTGCAGGGCTTTGCCCGCAAGCGGCGCCAGCTCGGCAAGGAAGGCGAGCTGGCGATGACGGTCGTCGACGAGCCGGGGGCCGTCGCCGCGGCGCTGGACGAGTTTCTCCGGCTCGAGGCCTCAGGCTGGAAGGCGGCGCGGCACAGCGCGCTCGCCTCTGCCCCGGCGACGGAACGGTTCACGCGCGAGATGATCGCGGCGCTCGCCGAGCGCCGGCTGGTGTCGATCGAGGCGCTGCGACTGAACGGTGTTCCGGTCGCGATGTGGGTGATCTTGTTCTCGGGCGATGCCGCCTACACTTGGCGGACCGCCTATGACGAAGCCTATAGCCGCTTCTCGCCCGGCGCTCTCCTTCTCGAACACACCACGACGCGATTGCTCGCCGACCCCGCCGTAGCCTTCACGGATTCCTGCAACCACCGCGACGTCGGACATCAGGCAGAGCGCTGGCCGGAGCGGCATGAAGTGGGCGACCTGCTGATCGATGCCGGCCCCGAGCGCCGCTTGCGCCTGCTGCTGCTCTCAGCTCGCGAGAAGGCATTCCGAAGCGCCAGGGAAGCTGCGCGGCAGCTCTATCACCGCCTGCGCCCGGAGATCGAGCGCATCCGGGAACGTCTGCGCGGCGCACGGCCCCCCCAAGCACAAGGGTGACAGGCGATGGCACAATCGGCGGACATCGTCATCGTCGGGGGCGGGCTTGCCGGCGCCAGCGCCGCGGTAATGCTCGGGCGGGCCGATCTCGACGTCATGCTGATCGATCCCTACGATCCGCCCCGTCCTGATTTCCGGTGCGAGAAACTCGACCCGTCGCAGGTGCGCCTGCTGCGCCGCATGGGGCTCGCCGGGTTGGTCCTGCCGGCCGCGACGCATAACCGAGAGCTCTGGGTCGCGCGCCTCGGACGGCTGGCCGACAAGATGGCCATCGACCAGTACGGCATTCTCTACCAGCCCCTCGTCCGCGCCGTCCGGCAGGGCATCCCGCCGCGCGTGCGCTGCCTGCGCGGCACAGTGGCCGCGATCGCGCTGAGCGAGGACGAACAGACGGTTTCACTCGTCGACGGCGAGGTCGTCACCGCCCGTCTGGTCGTACTCGCCAACGGGCTGAACCGTGCCTTGCGAAGCTCGCTCGGAATCGAGTGCCGGACGATCAGCGCGAACCATTCGATCACCATCGGCTTCGACGTCGTACCGCGCTCCAGCGCGCGCTTCCCCTTCGATTCCCTGACCTATTATGGCGAGCGTCCGCAGGACCGCACCGCCTATCTCACCCTGTTCAGGCTCGGCACGGTGATGCGTGCCAACCTGATGACCTATCGCGATATGGACGATCCCTGGCTGAAGGCGATCCGCGAGGAGCCGGAAGCCGCGCTCGCGAGCCTCATGCCGCGGCTGGGCAGGCTGATCGGCCCCTACGCGATCCAGGGCCCGGTGCGCGTACGGCCCGCCGATCTCTATGTCGCGGCCAATTTCGAGCAGCCCGGCCTGGTGCTCGTCGGCGACGCCTTCGCAACCTCCTGCCCGGCCGCCGGCACCGGCACAAACAAGGTGCTGAGCGATGTCGAGCGGCTTTGTGCGGTGCATGTGCCGCGCTGGATGGAGACGCCCGGCATGAGCGCGGGCAAGCTCGCTTCCTTCTACGCCGACCCGGAGAAGCGTGCCACCGACCTGTATTCGAGCCGAGCTGCCTTCGCTCTGAAGGCGCGCTCCCTCGCCGACGGGCCGCTTGGCTATGCGGGCGGCTATTCGCGCTATCTCGGCCGCCTCGCCAAGGGCACGGCGCGCCGCTGGCTCAGGCGCCTGGCTGCGCTGTCGCAGCAGGCAAGCCGCCTTTCCTGGCGGCGCAGACCGGCACGGGCTGAGCGATGAAGGCGTTTCTGCTCGGGGGAGCCAACAATATGAACGAGACCGCGCCTTCAATTCACTTCCTGTCAGCGGCCGACTGGCCGGACACCACGCTTCGCTGCGAAGAAGCCGGCTGGGACCAGGAGTTGCTCGGCCCCTGGCGCGATCTCGAAAAGCGCAGCGCCAACGCCAGCTTCTTTCAGAGTGCTGCCTGGTGCGAAGCCTGGATCGAAGCTTCGAGCGCCTGCGGAATGCCGGAGGCGCCGCGGATTGCGACCATCTGGCGAGGCGGGAAACTGGTGCTGGTCTGGCCGCTCACCGTCCGGCGGCTTTCGGTCTTCAAGATCCTGCACCATCTTGGCGAACCCGCGACGCAATACGGCGACGTCCTGATCGACAAGCGTGAAGACCGCCGCGCCCTGCTCGGCATGGCCTGGGAGATGATCCGCTCCTGGCACGATATCGATGCGATCGAGCTTCGCCGCGTCCGCGACGGTACCGTTCTCGCCAGTCTGCTTGCCCGGCACAGGGTGGAAGGCTCGGAGGCGAGCGCGCCGATGCTCGACTTTCGCAGGCTCGATGCCGCCAGCGCCGACGGCCAGCGCACGAGCCGGACGCGCCAGGCCCTGCGACGGCACCAGCGCCAGCTCGGCGAGCACGGGCCGGTGACCTTCGAGCTGGTGCGGCGGCCGGAGGAGCAGTGCCTGCTGCTCGAGCACGCCTTCGCGCTGAAGCGAGCCTGGCAACAGGAAAAAGCGGCGGTCAGCGCCGGCTACGCCCACGGCGCGAGCCTCGGCTGCCTCCAGCACCTTGCGCGCGAAGGCAACCTGCTGGCTGCCTATCTGCGCACTGGCGACGAGATCGCCGCCGTCGAGATCGGCGCCCTGGACCAGGGGCGCTACTGGTCACTGGTCCAGAGCTACGATCTGCGCTTCTCGAAACATGCACCCGGCCGGCTGCTGTTCTGGCACCTGCTGGAGCGCTGTCCGGAATTGTCGATCGACATCTTCGACTTCCTTGCTCCGGCCACGCGGCACAAGCTGGAATGGTCGAACACCGAGGTTCCGATCGCCGACTACCTCGTGCCGGTCTCGACTCGCGGCTACTTGGCCACCTCCTATCTGGCGCGGATCAGGCCGATGCTGCGCGAATGCTACCGCCGCCTTCCCTCGGGACTGCGCCAACATGCCAACGGCCTGCTGCGCAGGTTGAACTGAGGCCTAGGCCGATCGCCTGGACCAAGCCAGGCGGGGTACCCCCCTCGCCCGCTCGACGACGGCCGGAGAGGCGTCTTCTATGAGCTTGCGATGAGCAGATGAGAGGCGCCGAGAATGCCGCTACACCTCTCGGTCGAGACGCCGGCGAGCTTCGCCGCTGCGCCGCGGGCGCGGGCGGACTGGGGCGACCGCTATCTCGGGCTGCTATGCTTCGTGCTGGCGGGCTATGCCATATTCGGCAAAGGCTTCGCCTATGTCGGCGTGCCCCCGCTGTTCATCGGCGAGATCACGCTGGTGCTCGGGATACTCGCCTTGATGGCATCGCGCAGCTGGATCGCCATGCTGATGACGGTGCCGAGCCTTGCACTCCTTGCCTTCATGGGCTGGGTCGCCGTGCGGACCGTACCAGGGATTCCGGTCCATGGCTTCGATGCGCTGCGCGACAGCGTCATCGCGCTCTACGGCGCCTTCGCCTTCATCATCGTCGCGCTCTTGCTGCAGAAGCCGGCGCGACTTGGCCGGCTGCTCGGCACCTATAGCCGGTTCGCCCTGCTGTACGGGCTTTCCGGCGCCGTCCTTGCCTATACAACCAGTTCGCTCTCCCATCTGCTGGCCTGGCCGTTCTCCGGCGTGCCCGTGGTCTATGTCCGCATGGGCGAGGCGGCGGTGCATCTGTGCGGCGCGACCGTCTTCGTGCTGCTCGGGCTGCGCCGCGTGCCCTGGCCCTGGCTCGTCGCGGTCCTCGTCGGCTTCCTGATGATCGCGGTCAGCCGCGGCGCGATGCTGGCGTTCCTGCTCCCGGTACTGCTCGCCGCCGTCGTCGGCGGGCAGGTGCGGCGGCTCATGCCGATCGCAGCCGGAGGCGCAGCCGTGCTGGCGGTCGTGCTGATGTTCGACATCCAGGTCGAGATCGAGGGCGGGCGCGTGATCGGGCCGGCCCAACTGATCAACAATGTCGAGAGCATTGTCGGGCGCAGCGAGGCGTCGAATCTCGACGGCACCAAGACCTGGCGCCTGCGCTGGTGGCAGGCGATCCAGGATTACACGCTCCGCGGTCCCTATTTCTGGACAGGCAAGGGCTTCGGCGTGAACCTCGCCGAGGATGACGGCTATGTCGTCGGGGCGGAGGGCGGCGGCGCGCCGGTCCGGGCACCACACAATGTCCATCTCGGCATCCTGGCGCGGGCCGGGGTGCCTGGCCTCGCCCTCTGGATCGGCTTGCTGCTGTGCTGGTTCGGCATGCTCGCGCGCAGCTACGTCGTCGCGCTGCGCCATGGCGACGAGCGAGCGGCCAAACTGTTCATCTGGATCGGCTGCTATGGCCTGTCGATGCTGATCAACGCCTCCTTCGATGTCGCGCTGGAAGGGCCGATGCTGGGCATCTGGTTCTGGTCGCTCATCGGCCTCGGCATCGGCAGCTCGATGCTGCAGGATTTCGCCCACCGGCGGAGGCAGGCATGGCCCCCGATCTCCTGAGGGCGGCGGCTGCGGGCACATTGCTGCTCGCCGCCGCACCGGCCCCCGCGACGGTTCCGGCAGCCCTCGAACCGAAGCCCGCCTCCGTTTGCCCGGCCGAGGCGCTTCGCATCACGACCGAGCACTCCCTCTCCCAGGCCGTCGCGACGGCGCCGAACGGCACCGCCTTCTGCATCGAGGCCGGCCTGCACCGGCTGCAATCGGCGCAGCCGAAGCGCGGCCAGCGCTTCTTCGGCGAGCCGGGAGCCATTCTCAGCGGTGCTGCAATCCTCGGGGGCTTTCGCGCCGTCGACGGCGTCTGGGTCGCCGCCGGGATCGCGACGCCCGCGCCGGCGCGCGGTGTCTGCAAGGCCGGATACGAAGCATGCCAGTGGCCGGAAGCGGTCTTCCTCGACGGCAAGCCGCTGCAAGCGGTCGTCGACCGCGCGCAGCTGCGGCCCGGCCGCTTCTTCCATGACCGCCTGCGCAACGAATTCCTACTTGCTGAGGCGCCGGAGGGGCGGCTGGTCGAGGTCGCGCGCGCCCGCTACGCCCTGTTCGGCGCCGCTGCCGATGTCACCGTGCAGGGGCTGACCTTCGAGAAATACGCCAACCCGCCCCAGGAAGGCGCGGTCCGGGGCGACGGTCCGAACTGGCGGATCGAGGATTGCGATTTCAGGCTCAACAGCGGCGCTGGTGTCTCGGTCGGGCCGAACGGACAGGTCCTGCGCAGCAGGATCCACGACAACGGCCAGATCGGCGCGACCGCGGACGGCGCCGACATCCTGTTCGAAGGCAACGAGATCTTCGGCAACAACCGCTCCGGTTTCGATCCGAGCTGGGATGCCGGCGGCATCAAGGTCACCGTCAGCCAGAACGTCGTCTTCCGGAACAACGACGTGCACCATAATGACGGGCCCGGCCTGTGGTGCGACGAAAGCTGCGAGAACACCACCTTCGAGGGCAACCGCGTCTCATACAACAGCTCGGCCGGGATCTTCTTCGAGCTCTCCTCGAAGGCAGTGATCCGCAACAACGTGCTCGTGCAGAACAATCAGGAAGGCGCGCCCTGGTACTGGGGCGCCGAAATCCAGATCGCGGCCTCGGAAGGGGCGATGGTGCACGACAATGTCCTGGTCGTGCGCGAGTCCGGCCGCGCGATCATGCTGATCGACCAGAACCGCTGGAAGGTGGGTGGCGGCTTCTACAAGACGCGCGACAACCGCGTCACCGACAACGAGATCACCTTCCTCGGCCGGGGCTCGGCCGGCGGCGTCTCGGACGCCGCCCCGAACGCGGAGAACTTCGGAATCATCGAGCGCGGCGGCAACCTGTTCGACCGCAACCGCTATCGGACCGTCACCGGCGCGCCGGCACCGCGCTTCGTCTGGGGGACCGTGGAAATGGACTTTACGAACTTCCGTGGCCGCGGCCAGGAAAAGCAGGGCAGCCTGACGGCGGGGGTGAGCGTTCCCCGCTGAGCCCGTCTCTTCAGCCCGGCTTCTTCCGGATCGGCGCCGGTGCGGGGGTCACAGCGGGTGGCAGGAGACCGAAGCTGCGCAAGCGCCCGCCCGGCCGGAGCCAGCGATCGACCGGCTTCTCCAGAGCGACATAGAACGCCACGCCGACCGCGAGCGCCAGCGCCACCCCGACCAGGCGCACCGGCAAATCATAGCTCGCCGGCATGCCGAAATGGCCGAGCAGCTTGCCGCCGGCGGAAAGCACGAACCAGTGCGAGAGATAGATGCTGAAGGATGCCTCGCCGAGCAGCACCATGGTGCGTCCGAGCCGATTATCCTTCTCCAGCGCATGCCGGCACAGGAGGAAGCCGGCGAAGACGAGGCCGGCGGCGGCGATACGCCAAAGCGGCATCAGCTTGCCGGCAGGTGCCTCCCAGGCGGCCCAGAGCAGGAGCAGGGTCAGCGGCAACAGCTGCAAGGCCAATTCGGCAGGCTTGCGCCCTTCGAGCTCGCGCACCAGCCAGCCCAGGGCAAAGGCCAGCATGAACGGGTTGAAGACATGGGTCAGGAAGGCGGCGCCCAGCGTGCCGCCGCCGGCGATCGGCCCGGCCGGCGAGCCGAGCGCCAGCCCGATCGCACCGAGCCCCGTCAGCAGCCAGGCGAGGCCGAGCCGCGCGCCGCGGCCGGAGCCGACGGTCGCCAGCATCAGCGCCACGCCGAGGTAGAACAGGACCTCGTGCTCGAGCGTCCACCCCACGCCGAGGATCGGGAATCCCTGCTGCGGCAAGATCAGATAGGTTTTCGCCATGCTGATCGGATCGGGACTGAACCCCATCAGGTGCCAGGCCGGCTTAACGAGGTAGACTACAACCACGATGCTGGTGAAGAACCAGTACATCGGCAGCAGCCGCAGCACGCGCGCGGCGAAGAAGGCGCCGCCCGTATCCTTGGCGCCGACCCGCATGGCGATGACATAGCCGGAGACGATGAAGAAGAGCTCGACGCCCAGCGCCGAGAACGGCTGATACCAGGACCGGGCGATGGCCAAGCCAGAGAAGTGCTTGGTCAGCAGGTCGGAATGACAAAGCACGACCTCGCTCGCGGCGAAGGCGCGCAGCCATTGCAGTTCCAGACGTCTCGACGGTTGCACAGCTTTGTCCCCCGCCGGGCCAGCCCGTCGGGGCCGGGCGCCCTGGCTTCCATCGCCGCCTTCCGGCAAGCGGCGCTCCGGAGCGAAAACTTCGGAACGCTGCCGTCCAGGCGGCCATGTCGGCCGGTTCTCCGCATCGTTGCTTTCCTCCGCTCCCGGCGACTTTGCCGGGCTCCAGCCATCGCGGAGGGCCATCGTCTTCTTCTAGCTCCCGCGCTAGCGCGCGCCTCGCGAGGTCAGCACCGCCGGGAAGGTCTCGAGCAGGATGTAGATGTCGAGCCAGAGCGACCAGTTCCGGATATAGAACAGGTCCTCCTCCTGCTGCACTTCGAGGTCGCCGCCACTGCGCGAGCTGACCTGCCACAGGCCGGTCAGGCCGGGCGGGACGCTGACGCGGACCGACTGGAAGCCCGGATCGAAGCTCGCCATGTGATAGTCGGGGAAAGGCCGCGGCCCGACCAGGCTCATGCCGCCGCGAACGATGTTCCAGAGCTGCGGCAGTTCGTCGAGGCTGGAGCGGCGCAGGAAGTGCCCGATCACCGGCAGAATCCGCGGATCGTCCTTGAGCTTGAAGAAGCGCTCCCATTCGGCCCGCGCCGCCGGATTCCGCTCCAGATGCTCCTGGAGGCGGGTTTCTGCATCGGCATACATGGTGCGCAGCTTCAGGACGTGCAGTTCGCGGCCGTCGCGCCCGACCCGGCGCTGCCGATAGAATGCGGAGCCGGGATCGGCGATCTTCACCGCGAGAGCCAGAAGCAGGATCAGAGGAGCGGCCAGCGTCAGCACGGGCACGGTCACCGCCAGGTCGATCCAGCGCTTGACCGCGAGATGCCCCGGCCTGAACAGGTCAAAGCGCACTTCGAGACCGAGCGCCCCGCCGAGATTGCGGGTGTTCAGGCCGATATTCGGCAGCCCGCCGACATTCTCGGAGACGACGACGTGCGGCGCGCGCACGTCGGAAAGGGAGATCGCAGCCCTGCCCTCACCGGGCGCGAGATCGGCCGCCGTCACGATGGCGACTTCAGCCATCTGGGACAGCCGCGGCAGATCGGCAAGGCCGCCCAGGATCGGAACCGGCAAGCTCTCGACACCGTCTCCATCCGACCGGTTGCTGATCAGCCCGACCGGGCGCAGCCCCAGCTTCGGATCGCGCAGCAGGCGCCGGGCCATCGGGCCGCAGATCTCCGGGGAGCCGACCAGAACCGTTGGCGCCCCCCACAGGCCGGCCCGCATCAGCATCAGGCGGACCAGCCCCTCCGTATAGTAGCCGATGACGAACAACCCCGCGCCCAGGCAGAGGATAGCGAGGAGGTTCTCTGGCGCATGCCAGATGCTCAGCGCCAGAGCCGCCATCACGGCGAGCATCAGTGCCGCCTGCGCCCGCAGCCGCAGCCGATCGATCGGGCAAGGGCCCCAGCAAGCGTATATGCCGAACAAGGCGTGCAGCGGCACGGCCAGAACGGCCGCGGCCCATCCAAATTCCCAGGCGTCCCATCCCGTCGCTGGCGCGACCTGCGCGGCCAGCGCAGCGGCGAGGCCGACGGCAATCAGGTCGCCGGTCACCAGCGCCGCGACCACGACGCTACGGCGTCGCGACCAGGCGCCGCGGCGCCATTCCGTGCGCGCAGCCGGCGGAAGGCGCGCCGCGCTCAGCTCCGGCGAAGCCGCCGGCGATACGGCCACAGGCATGATGCACGCCCTCCCGCTTCCCCTTTGTCTGCCGCAGCGCTATTCAGCCGCCTGCACATGCGGCGCGTCGGCCTTCCGCGCCAGCATCTCAGCGATCCAGCGATAGGTCGGCTTCAGCCCATCCTTCAGCAGGATGCTGGGCTCCCAGCCGAGCACTTCGCGCAGCCGTGAATTGTCGCTGTTGCGCCCGCGGACACCTTGCGGACGTGAGCGGTCATGCCGCTTTACGAGCCGCTTGCCAGCGATCTCGGAGACCATGTCGACGAGCTGGTCGACGGAAACGAGCTCGTCCGTGCCGAGATTCAGCGGCCGGTCGTAGTCGGACCGCATGATGCGGAAAATGCCCTCGACGCAGTCATCGACATGCATGAAGGAGCGCGTCTGCTGTCCATCGCCCCAGATCTCGATGGAGGAGCCGTCGGCCGCCAGGGCGACCTTCCGGCAGATCGCCGCCGGCGCCTTCTCGCGGCCGCCATCATAGGTGCCGAGCGGTCCGTAGACATTGTGGAAACGCACGGTGCGGGTCGGGAAGCCCCAGTCCTCCGAGAAGTACTGGCACATCTTCTCCATATAGAGCTTCTCGAGCCCGTAGCCTTCCTCCGGATCGGCCGGGAAGGCATCGTCCTCACGCAGCGGCGTCACATCGGGCTTGTGCTGCAGATACTGCGGATAGATGCAGGCCGAGGAGGAGAACAGGAAGCGCTTTACGTCGGCCTCCCGCGCCGACTTGATCATGTTCACGTTGATCAGCGTGTTGTGCAGCGTGATCGCGGCATGGGACGAGGTGATGTAGCCGATCCCGCCCATATCGGCAGCGAGGTGATAGACCTCGTCGACCCCTGCGACCGCCCTCTCGCAATTGCCGGGGACGCGCAGATCGAGCAGCTCGAACTCATGCGCCTTGCTCGCCTCGTACTCCGGCGCCTTGATGTCGACCCCGCGAACCTTGTGGCCCTGAGCGACCAGGTACGAGACGAGATGGTGGCCGATGAAGCCGCCGGCGCCGGTGACCAGTGCGATCTTGTCAGGCATGTCGATCTCCAGCTCTGGATGAAACGGGATGTGAGGTTCAGCCGGCGATGAGACGGCGCAGACGCCGTCTCGTGCCGAGCCAGACGGTGGTCGCCGAGCGCCGGACGAGATCGCCGGCGACGGCCGTGAGGAAGCCCGGAACGATGCGCAGATAGCGGCGGCCGAGGCGGCGCGGTTCCTGGCAGAGCCGGAAGAACCATTCCAGGCCGTTGCGCTGCATCCAGAGCGGGGCCTGGGCCTTGCGGCCGGCGAGGAAATCGAAGGCGGCGCCGACACCGATCAGCACGGGAGCATCGAGGCGCGCGCTATGGCTCGCCATCCAGTACTCCTGTTTCGGGGTGCTCAGCCCGACCCAGACGATGTCGGGCTTGGCCGCATTGATCTGCGCGACGACGTCGTCGTCCTCCTCGCTGGTCAGCGGGCGGAACGGTGGGCAGAGCGTCCCGGCGACCACCAGGCCGGGACAATCACGCTTCAACACCGCTGCCAGCTGGTCGGCGACGCCCTTGTCGCCACCGTAATAGAACTGCCGGTAGCCGCGCTTGGCCGAAAGCGCGCTGAGCGCCCGCATCAGATCCGGGCCGTAGACCCGCTTGGTGTCGGCGTGGCCGAGCAGGCGCGAGACCCAGACCAGCGGCATGCCGTCCGGCGTCGCCATGCCGGCCTTGTTGTGGATCGCCCGCAGGACGGGGTCGCGCCGGCTCTCCATCACGCCATGGGCGCCGGTGATGCAGACATAATGGTGCTTGCCGGCAGCGATCCACGACTCGATCGTGTCGAGCGCCTTGGGCAGGTCGATGGCGGCGACGCGGACACCGAGGATGTCGACACGCGACAGCTGGGGGCGGGAGATCGGCGCGTTCATGCCACCACCTTCAGCTCCAGCGATTGCGGGGGAGCCGGCTCCCTGGCCAGGAGCTCGTCGAAATAGGCGATCGTGCGCGAGAGGCCGTCCCGCAGTTCGACCCGCGGCTTCCAATGCAGCAACTCGGAAGCGCGTCCGATATCGGGGCAGCGCTGGCGCGGGTCATCGGCAGGAAGCGGGCGGAAATCGAGCACCGAGCGCGAGCCGGTCAGCTCGGTCACCGTCTCGGCGAGTTCGCGCACGCTGATCTCGTGCGGGTTGCCGAGGTTGACCGGCCCGATCACGTCGCCATCGACGTTCATCAGGCGGACGAGCCCGTCGACGAGATCGTCGACATAGCAGAAGGAGCGGGTCTGGCTGCCGTCGCCATAGAGCGTGATCGGCTCGTTGCGCAGCGCCTGGATAATGAAGTTGGAGACCACGCGGCCGTCCTGCGGGTGCATGCGGGGGCCGTAGGTGTTGAAGATGCGGGCGACCCTGATGCCGATGCCGTGCTGGCGTTGATAATCGTAGAACAGGGTTTCGGCGCAGCGCTTGCCTTCGTCGTAGCAGGCCCGCGGCCCATTGATGTTCACCAGCCCGCGATAGTCTTCGCGCTGGGGATGCACCTCCGGATCGCCATAGACTTCGCTGGTCGAAGCCTGAAGGATACGACTGCGCAGACGCTTGGCGAGGCCGAGCATGTTGATCGCGCCCATGACGCTCGTCTTGGTCGTCTGGACCGGATCATGCTGATAGTGGATCGGCGAGGCCGGACAGGCGAGATTATAAATCTCATCGACTTCGACATAGAGCGGGAAAGTTACGTCATGCCTAAGAACGTCGAAGTTCTTGTTTTCAAGCAACTCTGATATGTTTGCACGCGTCCCAGTGAAATAATTATCGACGCATACGACCTCATTCCCCTGAGCCAGCAATTTCCTGCAAAGATGAGATCCGAGAAAGCCGGCGCCGCCGGAAACCATAACCCGTTTCATTCTACTCTCCGGATTGCATACTCTGATTAGATCAGCCGCACTTAAGAGAACAGTCATTCCTGATCTTGTATTTTTGTGCGCCGAGAATGACTTCTTGTCGCCCCGCATCGATTTTGAATTTTTACTTATATTATCAGATTGCTAAGTATTTATAATTGCGCCCCGCCACAATTGCTATTTTGGAGCACCCTCGACAGGCCGCTCTCATCTTGGGAGGTACCTCATCGCACCGCTTGGAAAGTGGCGGCCCATTGGGGGGAGGCGTGGCGATTAACTGCCGGCGAAATCCTCGTTTGCGACGGCTGCCTGTGCTGGCCACGAGGCGCTTTTTCATCAGCAAATTCCAAAAATAATCGAACATATTCAGCAATTTAAATATTGACGGCCGCGGGGTAGCCCTTTCGCGCCCTCCTCTTCGCCCGAATGCGCCCGATCGAAAGCGGCGCGGTGCTCTAGCCTGTCTGCCATGCCTGCTTCTTCCGGCCGGGAACGACGACCTCGCCGGCCGGGTGCGAAGGCATCGAGGAAGAGGCCGAGCCAGGAAGGGTGGAGCGATGTCCGTCTCCCAGAAGATCGCACCGGCAACCATGCCGAGAGCGCCCGGGCACGGTCCGCAGAGGCGTAATGGGACGCGGCAATTGACCTGGCTGGCGGCGTTCTGCGCGATCGCGCTCCAGGCATCTCCCGTGAGAGCGACCGAAGCCACCGCCTACCGCGTCGCGCCGGGGGACCGGATCGGCATCACCGTCTTCGGCCAGGCCGACATGTCCGGCGAGACGATGATCGATGGCACGCACAGCATCGCCGTACCGCTGGTCGGATCGATATCGGTGCGCGGCCTGACGCTGAAGGAGATTGAGCAGCGCGTCGCGAAGAGCCTGGCCGACGGCTATCTGCAGAACCCGGTCGTCTCCGTTAAGCTCACCGAGCCGCGCCCGATCTACGTCGTCGGCGATGTCCGTACCGCCGGCGTCTACCCCTATCGCCACGGTGTTTCGGTGCTCGGCGCCGTCGCGCTGGCCGGCGGCTTCACCGTGCCCGAGGAACAGGCCCGGGCCGCGCTGCGGACCGATTTCGTCCAGGCCGACGAGCGCGTCAAAAGCCTGGAGGCGAGCCGGCTTACCCTGACCGCGCGCCGTATTCGCCTCGAAGCCCAGCGCGACGGCCGCGAGCCGGATTTCGGCGGCCTGGAGAGCGGCCGGGGCATGGAGGAATTCACCGCGCAGCTGAAGACCAGCGAGGCGCAGCTCCATGCCTTCCAGACCTCCGCCCTGCAGCAACAGGTCGAGATGCTGCAACAGCAGGAGCCGAAGCTTCTGGAGAACAAGCGCTATGTGCAGGAGCAGCTCAATGCCGAGAAGCGCCAGCTCGAGCTGATCCAGCAGCATCTCGTCGACTACAACGCCCTGCTCAGCTCGGGCCTCGCGCGGCGCTATACCGGAATCGAGCTGCAGCGCGAGGAAGCGCGCAACCGCGGCAATATCGCGCGCTTCAACGCCGACATGTCGAACATCGCAATCGCACAGGGTGAGCTCGGCCTGCGGATCCGGGAAGTGCGCGAAGCCTTTCAGCGCCGCGTCTGGACCGAGATGCAGGACGGCGTGCAGCGCCTCGCCGAGGTGGAGGCCGCACTACCGGCGGCACGTCTCACCCGCGAGCTCCGGCTGCGCCAGATCGGCTTCGCCGAAGAGGCCAGCGGACCGCCACGGCGCTCCCTGTTCGTGACGCGCCAGACCGATCAGGGCAGCGAGACCTTCCCGATCGCAGAAGGCGCCCTGCTCGCGCCGGGCGACATCCTGCGGGTCGAGCGCCAGCGCGAGACCGATGCAGCGTTGCCGCCGACCGCCGCCGCAATGCGTTGACGCCCCCTTCTCCGCCGCCACCGAACCTGGAGCAAAACATGAGCTGCCCAATCCGGCCCTTGATCCTGTGTGGCGGCGCGGGGACGCGCCTCTGGCCGATGTCGCGCGAATCCTACCCGAAGCAGTTCGCCTTGCGGGTCGGAGGCTACTCGATCTTCCAGCAGACGCTGCTGCGGGTCTCCGGGCCGGAATTCGGCAGGCCACTCATCATCACCAACCAGGCCTATCGCTTCATCGCCGAGCAACAGCTCGCCGAGATCGACGTTCTGGCCGATTTCGTCCTCGAACCCGCCCGGCGGGACACCGCACCGGCGATCGTCGCCGCCGCAGCCGTCGCAGGCCAGCTCGACCCCGACGTGCCCCTGCTGGTCCTGGCCTCGGACCACCAGGTCCGCGACGGCGAGGCGTTCCGTACCGCCGTGCTGGCCGGGCTTCCCGCCGCCAAGGCCGGCTGGCTGGTGACCTTCGGCATCCGGCCGACCGATCCCGCCACCGGCTACGGCTATATCGAGGCCGGCGAGGTGCTGGCGAATGGCGCCCGCGCCGTCCGCCGCTTCGTCGAAAAGCCGGATGCCGAGCGGGCCCGGCACTATGTGATGGACGGGTTGCTGTGGAACTCCGGCAACTTCATGGCCAGCGCCCGGACCTTGCTCGAGGAGTATGCGCTGCACCAGCCGACGAGCTCGGCGGCGGTCACGCTCGCCGCGGAGCGGGCCAAGGCGTCGCCGGGCGTCGTCGCGCTCGACGCCGCCGCCTATGCCGAAGCCGAGCAGCTCTCGATCGACTACGCCATCATGGAGCGGACGGTGCGGGCGGCGGTAGTCCCGCTCGCCTGCGGCTGGTCGGATGTCGGCAACTGGGACCTGCTCTGGTCGGTCAGCGACCAGGACGGGGCCGGCAATGTCAGCCGAGGCGAGGTCGTCCTCTCGGACGCCCAGCGTTGCTATGTCTCCAGCGACGGGCCGCTGACCTCGGTGCACGGCGTCGAGGATCTGATCGTCATCGTCAACAAGGATGCGATCCTCGTGACCGACCGCCACCGCAGCGGCGAGGTCAAGCAGATCGTCGAGGGCCTGCGCCGCACCGGTCGGCAGGAGGCCGACACCCATTGCAAGGTCTACCGCCCCTGGGGCTGGTACCAGGTGACCGATTTTGGCGACGACTTCCAGGTCAAGCGTATCGTCGTCAATCCGAAGGGGCGCCTCTCCCTGCAGAAGCACGGGCACCGGGCCGAGCACTGGGTCGTGGTCCGCGGCACGGCGCAGGTCACCGTCGGCGACAAGGTCAGCCTGCTGACCCCGAACGAGCACGCACACATCCCGCTCGGCGCCGTCCACCGCCTCGAGAACCCCGGCAACACGCCGGTCGAGCTCGTCGAGGTTCAGTGCGGCGATTATCTCGGCGAGGACGACATCGTCCGCCTTGAGGACATCTATCAGCGCGCCTGAACACGGGCGCGCCGCCGCCCGCGGCCGACCTGCCTCAGCGAAGCGAACGGCGAAGCCCAGCTCGATCCGCCCGCCCCGCGACGAAACAAGACGAAGGCGATGCAACCCACTCCGATCAACCCAGGCAAGCGCACCGCTTCCCCCTCAGAAGGCCGCGTCAAGGTCATGAACTGGGCATTCCAGAATCCGATCAGGCTGGAAGACGGTGCGCCCCGACATTTCGAACATGTCGGATACGAGGCCGGCCTCGCCCTGTGGCGCCGTCGGCGGATGATCGCGGGCCTGGTCGTGCTGGCATTGCTCGGCGCGGCAGTCTTCGTCCTGCTGAGCGCGAAGCGCTACACCGCCACGGCCCTCGTCCAGATCGATTTCAGCCGGGACGATCCGGCCGGCGGGCGACGCAGCGCGGGCCTGCCGCTCGATGCAAGCGCGCTCGTCGAGACGGAGGCGCGGTTCGTGCGCTCACGCACGATCACGCGCCAGGTCGCCGAGCAGCTGGCGGCCGAGGAAGCCGCGAAGCCCGACGCCCGGCCCAGCGATATCGCTCCCAGCCCGGCCCAGCGGGAGGCCCAGATCCAAGAGCTGATGCGCAATCTCACGGTCAGGAACGACAGCCGCTCCTATCTGATCGAGATCGGCTACACCGCCGGCTCCCCGGACAAGGCGGCGGAGATCGCGAACCGTTTCGCCGACACCTACCTCGCCAACCGCGGCGAGACGAGCTCGGCCTCGTCGCGCCGGGCCGCCGAGTGGTATTCGGATCAGATCGAGGTCACCAGGAAGAGCCTCGAACAGGCCGAATGGTCCGCCGCCGAATATCGGCGCAGCTCGGGCATCGTCGAGACCGGCACCGAGGGCGCGGCACTGCTCCAGCAGAGGATGCGCGAAATCTCCAGCCAGGCGAGCGCGGCGACGCTCGCCCGGGTGAACGAAGAGTCGCGGCTGCAGCGCGCCAAGCAGGCCGTCGCCGAGGGCAACATCCCGGCGGACATCGCCGCGCTGCCCCAGATCCAGCGGCTCATCGAAAGCCGCGAGGCGGCCCGCCGCCAGGTGAGCACGCTGGCCGCCGCTACCGGCGAACGCCACCCGTCGGTGATTCAGGCGCGCACCCTGCAGCAGGAGGCGGAAGCGCGCCTTCAGAGCGAGGTCACGAACGCCCTGGCGACGATCGCCGAAGACGTGAAGAGCGCAAAGCGGGTCGAGGAGGAAATCGAGGCCGGGGCCAGCAAGGCCAAGTCGACGCTGATCGACACGCGGGGGAGAGAGGCCGAGCTGCGGACCCTGCAGGGCCGGGCCGACGCACTCCGCGAACGTCTCAAGACCCTGAACGAGGGCCATATGCAGGCGCGGGCCCTGGCGGAGCTGAAGCCGGTGGTCGCCCAGATCATGGCCGCCGCCGAGCCGAACCAGGTGCCGACCGGGCCGAAGAAAGGGCTGACGCTCGCTCTCGCAGGGATCGGAGCGGCTGCGCTCGGCGGGCTGCTGACCTTCCTGCTCGAGCGCCGGGACCTCGGCTTCCGCAAGGAAGAGGAAGTGCTGCCGACGACCGGCAGCCCCTGTATCGGCATGTTGCCGGCGCTGCAGCCGGGCGATGCCCGGGTCAACGCCGCAACGCAGCGCGAAACCCTGCGGGCGATCATCGCTTCCCAGCACCTCGCCGAATCCGGCAGCGCCAAGGTCGTGCTGATGACCTCGGCCCTTCCCGAGCAGGGCAAGTCGCAAGTGCTCCACGACATGGCCCACTGTCTGGTCGAGATGGGGCGGCGCGTGCTGATCGTCGATGCCTCGCCGCGCAGCGAAATCGACAGCACCGGCAAGGTGGCGCTGGAAGACGTCATCGCCGGCAGCGCGGCCCGAAAGCGTGTGCTCGAGGGCGGCCGGCAATGGACGCCGGCCGAGGTGACAGCACGCAACCCGCTGCTGCGCCGACGCGCGCCCCCTGCCGTCGGAGAGTCGCGCCACCTGTCGATCCTGCAGCGGCGCGGTGGCCTGTCGGATAGCGGTCCGGCCTTCTCGCCGGCGACGCTCGCGGACCTGGTGACCGAGGCGCGCTCTTCCTTCGACGTGGTGCTGGTCGAGGCGCCGCCGGTGCTGCTCGCTGCGGACGCGCTGATCCTCGCCCAGTTCGCCGACATCGTCCTACATGCGGCGCGCTGGCACGATACGCCGAAGGCTACCGTCGCCGCAGCCATGAAGCGGCTCTACGACGGAGCGGTCAGAGTGCACGGCGTCATCCTGACCCAGGTCGACATGGAGCGCTACGAGAGTTTCCGAAGTTTCCGTGCGCCGCCATCGGCTCGCAAGATCCGCAAATACTACGCCGACTTCGACTGAATACCGGGAGGCAACCTTGGGCCTGCGCGATCGCATCATCATTACTGGCGGCAACGGCTATGTCGGCCGCCAGCTGACCCGCCAGCTCTACGACAAGCACGATGTCTGTGTCGTCGACAACCTCCGCTATGGCGAGCTCCGCTTCACGCCGACCGATCTCGAACGCATCCGCTTCGAGCGGCTGGACATCACCGACGAGCTGGCGATGGCGCGGCTCGTCCGGGAATTCCGCCCGGACGTCATCGTCCATCTGGCGGCGATCCACTACATCCCGGAATGCGAGAACGACCCGGCGCTGGCGCTGCGGGCCAATCTGCTCGGACTGGTCAGCGTCCTGCTCGCCGCCCAGCCGGGCACGCGCTTCGTCTTCGCGAGCAGCGGCGCCGTCTACAAGCCCGACCTCGCCCCGCATTGCGAGGGCTCGGCGGCACTGGAGCCGAACGACATCTACGGAATGAACAAGCTGCATGGCGAGCAATATGTGCGCTATCTCGCGCAGCAGCGCTCGCTCTCGGCGGTCATCGTCCGGCTGTTCAATGTGGTCGGCCCCGGCGAGACCAATCCGCATCTCCTGCCCGAAATCGTCGCGCAGCTGAAGGCCGGCAGAAGGGTGGTCCGGCTCGGCAATCTCTGGCCGAAGCGCGACTACATCCATGTCGAGGATGCGGCACGGGGCTTCGCCACCATAGCGACCGCCCGGCGCCAGCAGTCGGAAAGCACGATCACGGTCAATCTCGGCACGTCGCAGCCCTATTCGGTCGAGGAAGTGCTGCAGAAGCTGCGTGCCGTCGCCGATGTCGAGTTCGAGCTGGAGCAGGATGGCAGCCGGGTCCGGCCGGTCGACCGACCGTTCCTGGCCGCCGACACCACACAGATTCGTCAGCGCTTCGGCTGGGTCCCCGCTCTCACCATCGACGATGCCGTGCGCGACCTCTGGCGCGCCCCGGATCTCGCCAGCGCGCTGGTGGAGAAGTACCAATGATCAAGGTCCTGGCGGCCATCGTCGCCCCGCCGCATCTCAGCGTCAGCGGTGCCGGCCGAGCCGCCGAGCAGCTGAGCGCCGCGCTCGCCGGGCATTGCGAGATCACCATCGCCAGCATGATGGGCGCGCAGACGTACGAGGCGGAGGCTCCGGGTCTCCGCCGCGTGCCGGTCAAGGTGGGCTTGCCGCCGGTGCTGCCCTGGAGCCGGGTCCCGAACCGCTATCGCACCCTGTTCTACGGCTCCGACATTCCGGCGATGGTCCGCTCCGGACAGTTCGACCTCGTGCACCTGCACAATCCGATGCCGGCGCTGGAAATGGCCAGGATCGCCCGGGCCTGCCGCGAGGTCGGCGTTCCCTATGTCGTCTCCACCCATGGTTTCAACGAGATCGCCAACGGCAACCGGATCTACGGTTTCGGTCCGCTTCGCCGCCTCGCCTGGCAGATGCTGGTGACGCGCCCGGTCCATCAAGCCGTGCGCGGGGCGGCCGCCATCCTCGGACTGTCGCCGGCGGATCGCGAGATCGTCGAGGCGATGGGCTTTTCCGGGAGCTTCGCCGTGGTCCCGAACGGCGTGCCGATGCCCGGCACGTCCGATGCGGGCGAGGACGCCGCCATCTGCACCCGGCTCGGCGTGCCGGCGCGGCGAAATGGTGAGCTGACCTGCATGTTCCTAGCGAACCATACGCCGAACAAGGGCCTGCCGGTCCTGCTGGAAGCATTCGACGGCCTGAACTGCCCGTATACGCTGATCGTCGGCGGCGAGAAGCGCCCCGAGCTTGACTACGGAATCGCTTCGGCGACACGCCGGCCCGACCAGCGGATCGTCGTGACCGGGCGCCTGTCGGACGCCGAGGTCCAGGCCTTGTTCCGCCGCTCCGACCTTTTCGTCTTCCCGACGCTCGCCGACACCTTCCCGTTGGTCGTCCTGGAAGCGATGTCGCATGGCGTGCCGGTGCTGGCCTCGCGGGTCGGCGGCATTCCGCACCAGCTCGATCAGGCCAGCGGCCAGCTGGTCGAGCCCGGCGATGCCCGCCAGCTGCGCGACGCGGTCGCCGCGCTGGCCGCCCGATCCGACATGCTCCCGAAAATGGGACAACACGCCAGGGCGCGGGTCGCCCGGCATTTCACCTGGGAGAACGCGGCCAAGCGGGCCTTCGCCGAATACGAAAAGGCACTCGAGGCACCCGCGCAGGCGCGCGCCGCCGACTGGTCCAACGTCTCCACACTCCATCCGCTTCAGCGAGGAACGCGAGCATGAGCTCTGGCATCCCCCAGCGTCTGGCCATCATCGGCTGCGGCGCGGTCGTCGACCATCACATCCTGCCGGCGCTGCGCCGCGCCGGCTGGCAGCCTTCGGTGCTGGTCGACCGTTCGCCGGAGCGCCTCGCCTTGCTCGCCGGCAAGCTCGGCCGGCACGGCCGCGACGTCGTCCGCGTCGCCGACTGGCGCGAGGCCGCCGACAAGTTCGATGCGGCCATCGTCGCAGTGCCGCATGTCTTCCACGGCCCGATGGGGATCGAGCTGCTCAAGGCCGGCAAGCATCTCTTCATGGAGAAGCCGCTCGCCGTGACCTCAGAGCAGTGCGAGACGATGATCCGCGAGGCCGATGCCCGCCGGCTCACCCTCAGGGTCGGGCTGCTGCGGCGCTACCTGCTCGGCGCGCGCTGGCTCAAGGCACTGATCGAATCCGGCACGCTCGGCACGATCCGCAGCTTCAGCATCCGCGAAGGCTTCGTCTTCAACTGGGCGACCAGCTCCGACGCGCTGCTGCGGCGCGAGCTCGCTGCCGGCGGCGTGCTGATGGACACCGGCGCGCACACGCTCGATCTGCTGCTCTGGTGGCTGGGCGAGGTCGCCTCGCTGACTTACCGGGACGATGCCGACCAGGGCGTCGAGGCGGATTGCCTGATCGAGTGCAAGATGGCTTCGGGTGCGACCGGAACGGTCGAGCTCAGCCGCACGCGCGATCTGCGCGACACGATCCAGATCCAGGGCAGTGCCGGCTTCGTCGAGGTCCACCTCTCCAAGAACATCGTCCTCGACGGCTCCCCCAACGCCCTCGCCTTCCGCCATGAGGGGCGGGCCGCGGCGGACCTGCCGCTGCAGCTCTTCCCGGAACTGTTCGACTCCGAGCTTCGCGATTTCGCCCGGAGCGTCTCCGGCGAGGCCTCCGCCGGCATTCCCGGCAGCGAGGGCGCGCGTTCCGTGGCACTGATCGAGCGCTGCTATGCCAATCGTGAACCGCTGACGCTCGGCTGGCGCGCCGAGTCCAAAGCCGCGGACAAGGACGAGCTGCCCCGCCTGCCGGCCGGCAGCACGGCGCTGCTTACCGGCGCAGCGGGCTTCATCGGCGGCAGGCTCGCCGAGCGGCTGGTCGAGCAGGGCGTCAAGGTGCGTTGCCTCGTGCGCAGCTACGGGCAGGCGACGCGCCTCGCCCGGCTGCCGGTCGAGATCGTCAACGGAAAGCTCGGCGAAGCCGGGCCTGCGGCCCAGGCCTTCGACGGCGTCGATTACGTCTTCCACTGCGCCTATGATCACCGCTCCCGCAAGGCCAATCTCGACGGGCTCGAGCAGTTGCTCGCCGGTGCCGTGAAGCAGAAGGTGAAGGGCTTCGTCTATCTCAGCAGCTTCTCGGTCTATGAGCCGTTTCCGGACGGCAAGCTGACCGAGGAAACCCGCGACGGCGATGTCTCCTGGCCCTATGCCCGCAACAAGCTCGACCTCGAGGCGCGCACGCTGAAGGCAGCCCGCGAGGAGGGCGTGCCGGCCTCGATCATCCAGCCCGCCGTGGTCTATGGCCCGTTCTCCAAGCCCTGGGCGGACGCGCCGGCCCAGATGCTGATCACCGGCGACGTCATCCTGCCCGATGCCGGAGAGGGCATCTGCAACGCGGTCTACATCGAGGACCTGATCGACGCGATGTTGCTCGCCGCGCAACGCCCGGAAGCGGTCGGTGAACGCTTCATCATCTCCGGTCCGGAGCCGGTAAGCTGGGGCAAGTTCTTCGGCGCCATCGCGCAGGCGATCCAGGTTCCGCCGCCGGTCTACTGGCCGAGCGCGCGTATCCGGGGCGAGAACAGCGGCGTGGTGCGCGACATCAAGGCGGTGCTCGCCAATCCAAAGCGCCTGGTCCAGATCATCGTCCGCTGGCCGCCGGCCCGACAGGCGCTGCAGGCCGGCTATGACGCCTTGCCGCCAGGCCTCCACAAGCTGGTGACCAAGGCCTATTTCGGTGGCGGCGGCGGCCGGCGCTTCGGCCTGCGTCACCTGCCCGATCCGCGCGCGCTCGCCCTCTATGAATCCCAGGCCTATGCGAGCAACGACAAGGCGGCGCGCCTGCTCGGCTACCGGCCGCGGCATGGCTTCGTCGAAGGGATGGCGGTCACCGGCGCCTATCTGCGCTGGGCCTATGGCGATCTCTGCCGTGCGGGCGAAGCCGCCCGGGCCTCGGCTCCTGCAGCGCCCGAGCCTCCCGCAGCCCTGGCCAAAGCGAGCTGAGCCCTTGCTACGCCATGCTTCCTGGACGTTGATCGATCAGGGCGTCGTCAGCCTCGGCGCCTTCCTGCTCAACATCGTGCTGGCGCGCCATATCGCGCCGGTCGAATACGGTGTCTTCGCGCTGATCTTCGGCATCCTGCTGATGATCCAGCTCTCGATCAGCTCGGTGATCTTCTATCCGATGTCGATCCGGATCGCGCGATTGCCCGAGGAGGAACGCGCGGCGCTGGCCGGGCGCAGTCTCGCCTTGCTGCCCATGCTGCTGCTGCCGGCAGCTTTGCTGCTCGCCCTCGGCCTCGCCATCATGGGGCGTGCCGACCTTGCCCTGCCGGTCTCGCTCCACCTCGTAATCTGGCAGGGGCAGGAAGCGCTGCGCCGCATCCTGTTCGCCGAGTTCCGGCATCGCGACGCCCTCGCCGGCGACAGCATCGCCTATCTCGGCGCGCCGCTGGCCGTGCTGTTCCTGCTGCAGCAGGGCACGCTGACACTGCCGAGCGTCTTTTTCTGCATGGCCGCGGCATCGGGCGTGGCGCTCCTGGTCTCGTCCCGCCTCGTACGCGCCGAGCGACCGGCGGCCGGGACGCTGCGACCGACCTTCAGCGAATTCTGGTCGCTCGGGCGCTGGTCGCTCGCCAACAACTTCGTCGGCGCGCTGCGGATCCAGCTCTTCCTCTGGGGGCTGACCGCGATGTTCGGCGCGGCCTCGACCGCAGCCTTCCAGGCCGCGCTGAACGTGGTGAACCTCGCCAACCCGATCCTGCTCGGCCTGTGCAACGTCATCCCGCAGGCGGCCGCCCGAAAGTCCCGCGAAGGCTACCGGGCCGCCTGGAAGGCCGCACGGGACTATGCGCTGATCGGCACGCTGCCACTGCTGCCTTGCTATGCGGTGCTGCTGGCGGCTCCGGACCTCGTGCTGCTGCTACTCTATGGCGCGGATTCAAGCTATCTCGGCCTTGCTTTGCCGATCCGCATCCTCGCGATCAGCTGGCTGCTCGGCTACTCGGCCGACATGGTCTGCTCCTTCATGCATGGCGTCGATGCCGCCCGGCTGGCGCTGCTCGTCAGCGCCGCCGGCACGCTCGCCGCCGCTGCCCTGTTCCTGCCACTGACCCAGCAATACGGGCTGGCCGGCGCCTGCTTTGCGCTTGGCGGTTCGAATCTGGTCCGCCTTTTGACCGCGCACTGGTTCCTGATGAGGATGATCGCCCATGGCCGACCTTCTGCTGCCTGAGGCCACGAGTCCGGTACCGCTCGCCATGCCGCGCGAAAGCCTCGACATCAGGCATGTCGTGATCGACGACGCCGGTCCGCATCCATCCGCCGCCAACGGCGTCCACCATGTCGTGCGCAGGATGGTGCGCGAGCAGCTCGCCGCCGGCGATCTTGCCAAGATCCTCTTCCTGCGCAGCCCCGACCAGGATGGCGGTGGAGAGGCGGTCGACCTGCCGACGCTGATCCTTCCGCTCGACGGAAGGCGGCTGGCGGGACATGTCTACGGGCTGGCGGAGCCGATCATCGAAGCGATGGCGGCGGGAGCCGGCCCAGGCACGGTCTTCCATATCCATACAGCCCGACAAGTGCTGCTGCCCTCGCTGGCCTCGGCACTATCCCGACGAGGGCTGCGCTTCGGCGTCACCGTGCACGGCCGCTATTCGCATGTCTTCGCGCCGAACGGCTCGATCGCCAACTGGCGAACGGCCGCCTATCTGCGCCTGTTCGAGCGACGGGCACTCGAGCAGGCGCGCTTCGTCCAGGCGGTCTCCGCGGCGGAAGCGCGGATCATCGCCAGGCTCGCCCCGGCCGCGCGCGTTCATGTCGTGCCGAACGCCGCCTATTCCAGCGTGTTCGACGGCATTCCGCGACGGCCCGCCCGCGATGTCGACTTCGCCGACTTCCCGGTGTTCGGCTTCTGCGGCCGTTACGAGATCCAGCACAAGGGACTCGACCTCCTGGTCGAAGGCTTCGCCCTCTACCGCAGGCAAGGCGGCCGCGGACGGCTCGTCCTGATCGGCACCGGACCGTCGCGGGACGTGCTTGCCGCGATGGCCGCGACACTCGACATCAACGATGCGATCGAGATCCAGGGGCCATGCTTCGGAGAGGAGAAACACAGGAAGATGGCCGGCTGGCACTTCTTCGTGCAGCCTTCGCGCTTCGATGGTGTCCCGATCGCAGCTCTGGAAGCCGCATTGGCCGGCCTGCCATTGGTGGTCTCTCAAGAGACCGGGCTGGCAGAGCAGGTCGCCAGTGCGAATGCCGGGCTCGTCATGCGCGATCTCACGGCGAACGCCGTCGCGGAAGCCTGCCACAAGGCCGCGCTGCTGTCCGAAGAAAGCTGGCGGAGCATGATGCTCGGGGCCCATGCAATGGCCACGCAGATCGGCGACTGGACGCCGATCTCCGCACAGCTTCGAAAGCTCTATCTCGCGAAATGAGCCGCAGACGGCCCGTCAGACCAGCAGCCTAGGTGGCAGCGCCGATGATCGCATCACCGCCATGCACGATCCCGTTCAACTCCGCGGGCGGCGGCGCCTCGAGATGATTGACTGCCCAGATCGCGGCCTGCGTCCGGTTCTGGACCCTGATCTTGCGCAGGATCGCCTTGATATGGACCTTGACCGTCGCCTCGCCGATCGCCAGGCGCCGCGCTATCACCTTGTTGGAATCGCCCTGGATCAGGCATTTCAGGATCTGCATTTCGCGAGCAGACAGACCTCGACCAGAGTTCGAAGGCGGCGGCGAATACGCGATCACCTCCTTTTCGACCTGAATATCGACACCGTGTTCCTTGCCGATCTCGGTCAGGACATCAGCCGGGAACAGGCTCTCTCCGAGCATGACAAGCTCAAGCGACTTCACAAGCGTCACGAAATTGATCCGCTTGAGGAGATAGCCAGACACGGAAAGTCTGAAGGCAAGCTGAACCTGTCTTATGTTATAATTATCCGAAAGCATGACCATTTTTGCTTCCGGGAATAATTTCTTGAAGCTTACAATATTCCTTTCCATCAATTCATAATCATCATTGATACAAACTATGATCAAAGAAATACTGCCAGAACCCTTCCACCTTTCAGAAAAATCATCGAAATCGCTTGCCGAAGCAACGATGTCGAAGCCACGATTGCCAAGTATCTCGCGTACACCTTCAGAAAAGAGAGCGCACCGATCGATAAATGCAGTACTTACCCCACTCATAGAAGGCCCCTTTGTCTACCGCATCTTGTTCTTCGAAGGTATTCATAGGCAGTTATCCTATTGTATAACTATAATAGAATACCCATTCCGATGCGGCATGACAAGCTATCGACAGTCTGCACACGAAAATTTGATTAAAACATTAACGTTTAATTTGCATTGATTAAACCATCTCGAAGGAACAACATTGGAACTGCAGGCAAATACAAACTACAGCTGCGAGCAGGCGCGACCAAAGTCCCAAATCGAACTAAAAATAAATACCAATTTAATTCTAATTAAAAATCCGTGTCTTCGTTTGCATGCTGGAATGAAATGGTAAGAATCTGACATTCGTCAAAGGGAATTTGACATATATTTCAGATTCCGAGCAATCGACATGTGTTACCGAGGAATTTCATCAGTGCCCCTTGACCCACCTCGAACGGGGTACCTCTTAGGAGCCTGAGCACCACCCGGGAGCCCAGCATCGCCGAAATCGGAAAATCGCCGCGATATCAATACCTTCTGAGCTCACGGCACAGAAAAAAAATGCGCTACATTCGCTACCCTTCCCATTCACAGGGACTTTCGGGGTAGTTGCACGCCCTGTCGACGCTCCAATCGGCTGCCCCGCGAGCCTTTGCGTTGCCGTTGCCGCACCGCCCATCCAGATCATCAACAGCTGCTCGGCTCCGGCGCGCCGGAATACCCCTGACCGAGCCGGAGCTTGAAGATCGCCTCGGCGGGCGCGTCGGCGATTTCGCGGCCATTTCGAGCCCGATATGATCGGAATTTGCCGTCAAACGGGCCGAATTGACAGTGGTGCCGGCAAATCCAGCCTCGGAGAAGCTTATGGGCATCACGACCTGGACGCTCCGGAGCACCGCGACCCCGCAGCGCAATCCCCTGAAATTCCAACGCATCGTATTGCATTGGCCGCACAAGAAGCGCGACCATTAACCAAGTATCTTAGTAATGAAGGTTAGTAGATCGCATGAGCAGATCCATGGGTTCTTTTCGCATCGACGATGCCGTCGCCGTGATCACCGGCGGCGCGCGCGGAATCGGCCTGGCCACGGCTAAGGCGCTCGCCGGTGCTGGGGCGCGTCCGATCCTGCTCGACCGCGACGGCAATGCCGCAAACCAGGCGGCAGAGGCGCTCGGAGCTGGCGCGTCGGCACGCCAGCTCGACGTCACCCAGGAAGCGGAGGTCGATGCGGTCTTCGAGGCGATCGCCCGCGAGCACGGCCGCATCGACATCCTCGTCAACAATGCCGGTGTCGCGATCAGGCGGCCGACGACAGAGCTTTCGCTCGCCGACTGGCAGCGTGTCGTCGACGTCAACATGACCGGCGTATTCCTGTGCGCGCGGGCTGCCGGCCGCGTGATGACGGCACAGGGCGCGGGTGCGATCGTCAACGTCGCTTCGATCATGGGCCTGTCGGGCGGCGGGCTCTATCCCAACATCTCCTATCAGACGACCAAGGGCGCGGTGGTGAACATGACCCGCGCGCTCGCGGTCGAATGGGCGCGCAACGGCGTGCGCGTCAACGCCGTCGCGCCGACCTGGGTCGAGACCGACTTCATCGCGGCGCTCAAGGACAACCCGGAATTCGTTTCGGCGGTCGAGCGCCTGACGCCGATCGGGCGGCTGGCCCAGCCCGAGGAGGTGGCGAACGCGATCCTCTTCCTCGCCAGTCCGGCAGCCGCGATGATCACCGGCCATGTCCTGCCGGTCGATGGCGGCTTCCTGGCGCAATGAGGGCTATCCCGCCGCGGCGCGGATGAACTCCCACTTGGCGCGACCTGCCCTAAGCTTCGTAGGTCGACAGCCCGGCAGCGGTGGCGGTACGGGCCGGATTGAAGGCACCCGGATGCGGCCAGCCGAGTTCGCCGGAGATCCCGGCCATCGTCGCGTGCCGCTCCGTGGCGGTTGGACAGTTGTGCAAGGCCAAGAATGCGGCGCATGCTGTCCTTTGGCTGGCCTCGGACGTTGCCTCTTTCATGACCGGTGTCGCGCTGCCGCGAGATGGCGGCTTGACCGCCCGCCGAGACGAAGGAGCGCTCCGCATGGCCGGACCACTGGACGGTGTCAGGGTCGTCGACCTGAGCACGGTGATTGCCGGCCCCTATGCTACCCAGATGCTGGGCGAGATGGGGGCCGAGATCATCAAGATCGAGCCGCCGGCGGGCGACATCATGCGTGCGCCAGGGCCGGGCCGGTCACCGGGAATGGGCGCCACCTTCCTCAACTGCAACCGCAACAAGCGCAGCCTGACCCTCGACCTGAAGGACCCTGCGGAGCTGGCGGAACTGCTCGGGCTGATCGCGGGCGCCGACGTCTTCGTCCACAATATGCGCATGGCCGCAGCCTTGCGTCTCGGCCTTGGCCAGGAAGCGCTGCTCGCTCGCAATCCGCGCCTGATCTACTGCGCCATCGTCGGCTTCGGCCAGGACGGCCCCTATCGGGATCGACCAGCCTATGACGACATCGTCCAGGCCGCCGCCGGCTGGGCCGGGCTGCAGGCGCGGGTCGGCGGCGAGCCGCGCTATGCGCCGACGATCGTCGCGGACAAGACCACGGCGCTCTTCGCCGTCGGCGCGATCAATGCCGCGCTCTACCATCGCGCGGGCTCGGGCCGTGGCCAGGCGATCGAGGTGCCGATGTTCGAGGCGATGGTCTCCTTCCTTTCGGTGGAGCATCTCTCCGGCCTGACTTACCGCCCCCCTCTTGGCGAAAGCGGGTATGGTCGCACGCTCTCGCCGAACCGGCGGCCCTACCGGACGCAGGACGGTTACATCGCCGCCATGCCCTATACCGCTGCTCACTGGCGCGCCTTCTTCCGCGCTGCCGGCCGCGACGACTGGGCGGCCGAGGAAGCGCTCGGTTCGGATAGGGCCCGGGCCGGGATGATCGACGAGCTCTATGCCCGGCTGGCCTCGTGCTTGGCGACATTGCCGACGGCGGAATGGCTCGCCCTGCTGCAGCCGCTCGACGTGCCGTGCGCGCCGGTCAACAGCATCGAAGATTTGCTCGACGACCCGCATCTGCGTGCCGTCGGCTTCTTCGAGGAAACGCACCATCCGAGCGAGGGCGCGATCATCAGTCCGCGCCACCCGGTCCGCTTTTCCGGCACGCCCTGCACGGCGGGGCTCCCGGCACCGAAGCTCCCCCGGCACCGGAAGAGCTGAATCGCGCCGGGCGCAACCCTGAACGCATTGCGCTTTCCCTGCGCCGCGCAAGCGCCTAGCCTCGCGATGACGAGGCTAGGCGGAAAGGCGACGGACGATGAAGAAGGGATCGGATCTTCTGGTTGCGGCGCTCGAGAACGAAGGCGTCGACCGCATATTCGGCGTGCCGGGCGAAGAGAATCTCGACGTCGTCGAATCCTTGCGGACATCGAAGATCGAACTGGTGCTGACGCGCCATGAGCAGGCCGCAGCCTTCATGGCGGCGACGCATGGCAGGCTGACAGGCAAGCCCGGGGTCTGCATCGCGACGCTCGGCCCCGGCGCGCTGAACTTCTCGACCGGTGCGGCCTATGCCCATCTCGGCGCCATGCCGATGATCCTGATCACCGGCCAGAAGGCGATCATGACCGCCAAGCAGGCGCGCTTCCAGATCGTCGACGTCGTCGCCTCGATGAAGCCGCTGACCAAGATGACCCGGCAGATCGTCAGCGCTGCCAGCATTCCCTCCGTGGTGCGAGATGCCTTCCGCGTCGCTATGGAGGAGCGGCCGGGGCCGGTGCATCTCGAGCTGCCCGAGGATATCGCGGCGGAGGAGATCGACGATGTCCCGCTGATTCCGGTGCATCCGCTGGAGCGGCCGGTTGCCGATCCCGCGGCGCTCGACCGCGCCGCCGGGATGATCCTCGCCGCCAAGCGCCCGCTCGTGATGATCGGCGCCGCCGGCAATCGCCCGCGGCTGGTCGAGGCGCTCTCGGACTTCGTGCGCCGCGCGCGCCTGCCCTTCTTCAATACCCAGATGGGCAAGGGCGCCGTCACCGGCGGCTCCAATCTCTATATGGGCACCGCCGCCCTCTCCGAGGGCGACTATGTCCACCGCGCCGTAGAGCAAGCCGATCTGATCATCTCGATTGGCCATGACACGGTCGAGAAGCCGCCCTTCCTGATGAAGAGCGCCGGCGGCTCGAAGGTGATCCATATCGGCTACCAGTCGGCCACGGTCGAGCAGGTCTACCATCCCGACGCGGAGGTCATCGGCGATATCGGCGCGAGCGTCACCGCGCTCGCCGACAGGCTCGGCGGCAAGCTCGACGCCGATCCGCACCTGCTGGAGCTGCGCCAGAAGATCCTGGCGCGGATCAACGACCGCGCCGAGGAAGACCGCTTCCCGCCGACGCCGCAGCGCATCGTGCACGACATCCGCAAGGTGATGCCGGAGGACGGCATCGTCTGCCTCGACAACGGCATGTACAAGATCTGGTTCGCGCGGAACTACCGCACCCATGTCGCGAACACGCTGCTGCTCGACAATGCGCTGGCGACGATGGGGGCGGGCCTGCCCTCGGCGATGATGGCGGCGATGCTCCACCCCGGCCGCCGGGTGATGGCGGTCTGCGGCGATGGCGGCTTCATGATGAACTCGCAGGAGATGGAGACCGCCGTCCGGCTCGGCCTCAATCTCGTGGTGGTGATCCTGAACGACAGCGCCTATGGCATGATCCGCTGGAAGCAGGCGGTCGACGGCTTCCCGGATTACGGGATGAGCTTCGGCAACCCCGATTTCGTCCGCTATGCGCAGGCCTATGGCGCCAAGGGCTCGCGCGTCGGCGCGGTCGAAGACCTCGTACCGGCACTGGAAGCGGCCTTCGCAGGCGGCGGCGTCCATCTCGTCGAGGTCCCGATCGACTATTCGGAGAACACCCGCGTCCTGGTCGAGGAACTGCGCAACCGTTCGCCGGATGTCGAGCTGGCTTGAGCCGGAGAAGATCCGTATCTCCAGCCCTCATCCTGAGGAGCCATTTCATCTGAAATGGCGTCTCGAAGGATGCTCCAGTGCTCACTGGAACCAACCTTCGAGACGCCGCTATCGCGGCTCCTCAGGATGAGAGCTGTGGCTGGAAGGAAGGGACATGCCATGCTGCAGGTGGTTCAGGCTTATGATCGCGCGCCCATCGAGGAGATCGCGACCGACGACGCGGCGGCGCTCGAGGCCAAGCTCCAGGCCGCCGAGAAGGTGTTCCGGGATCGCGATGGCTGGCTGAAGCCGCATGAGCGCATGGCGATCCTGCGTCGGCTGGCCGGCCTGCTGGACGGCAAGCGCGATCATTTCGCCCGCCAGATCGCACGCGAGGGTGGCAAGCCGCTCACCGACGCCATCGTCGAGACGACACGTGCCATCGACGGCATCCACAACGCCGTCGAGGAGCTGCGCAACTTCGCCGGCCGTGAAATCCCGATGGGGCTGTCGCCGGCCGCGGCCAATCGCTGGGCCTTCACCACCAAGGAGCCGATCGGCATCGTCGCGGCGATCTCGGCCTTCAACCACCCGCTCAACCTGATCGTGCACCAGGTCGTCCCGGCGATCGCCACCGGCTGCCCGGTGATCGTCAAGCCGGCGGGTACGACGCCGCTGTCCTGCCGGGATTTCGTCGCCCTGGTGCATGAGGCGGGACTCCCGGAAGCCTGGTGCCAGAGCTTCATCCCCGAAAGCACGGAGCTGGCAGAAAAGCTCGCCACCGACAGGCGCGTCGCCTTCCTCAGCTTTATCGGCTCGGCCAAGGTCGGCTGGTACCTGCATTCGAAGCTCGCGCACGGTGCCCGCTCGGCGCTGGAGCATGGCGGGGCCGCGCCGGCGATCGTCGACCGCAGCGCCGATCTCGACAGGATCATCGAGCCGCTGGTGAAGGGCGGCTACTACCATGCCGGCCAGGTCTGCGTGTCGACGCAGCGCATCTTCGTCCATCGCGAGATCATCGATGCTTTCACCGAGCGGCTGGTCGCACGCGTCCAGGCGCTGCGTACCGGCGACCCCGTGCTGAAAGACACCGAAGTCGGACCATTGATCCAGCCGCGCGAAGCGGACCGCGTCGCCACCTGGATCGACGAGGCCGTCAAGGGCGGCGCGAAGCTCGCAACCGGCGGCAAGCGGTTCTCCGAGACGACGCTGGAGCCGACCGTGCTGCTCGACCCCGCCGTCGATGCCAAGGTCTCGCAGCTCGAGATCTTCGGGCCGGTGGTCGGCATCTATCCCTATGTGAAGCTCGACGACGCCGTCGCACAGGCGAACGCGTTGCCCGTCGCCTTTCAGGCCAGCATCTTCGCTCAGGACATCGACGTCGCGCTGCGCGCCGCCGAGCGGCTCGACGCCTCGGCGGTGATGGTCAACGACCCCACCACTTTCCGCACCGACTGGATGCCTTTCGCCGGGCGGCGCGAGTCCGGCTACGGCACCGGCGGCATCCCCTACACCATGCGCGACATGACGCAGGAGAAGATGATCCTGCTCAACCGGCGCTGAGCGAGAGCCGTCGCGCCCCTCCAGCGGCGGCAGCCGGCCGCCTTCCAGACCTTCGTCTCGATCCAGCGGGAGCAGCATGCAGTTCCATCTCGACGGATTCCGCCCCGGAGACCCGGCAGTCGCGCCGGCCTCCGCACAGGCGTTGCCGCCTACGGACGCCCTCCCTGCTGAAGTCGACATCCTGATCGTCGGCTGCGGCCCGGCCGGCCTGACCCTCGCCGCTCAGCTCGCCGCCTTCCCCGAGATCCGGACCTGCATCGTCGACCAGAAGGACGGCCCGCTGCTGATGGGCCAGGCCGACGGCATTGCCTGCCGCACGATCGAGATGTTCCACGCCTTCGGCTTTGCCGAGCGCGTGCTGAAGGAAGCCTACTGGGTCAACGAAACGGTGTTCTGGAAGCCGGACGGGGCCAAGCGGGAGAACATCGCCCGGCACGGCCGGGTCCAGGACGTCGAGGACGGGCTGTCGGAGTTCCCCCATGTCATCCTGAGCCAGGCGCGGGTGCATGATTTCTACCTGGAAACCATCCGCAATGCGCCAGGCCGGCTCGAGCCGCATTATTCCCGACGCCTGCTCGACCTCACCACCGACTCGGATGCCCGCTTGTCCCATCCGGTCACGGCTCGGCTGGAGCGGCTGGACCCAGCCCATGCCGGCAAGGTCGAGACGATCAGAGCGCGCTATGTCGTCGGCTGTGACGGCGCCCGCAGCATCGTGCGGAAATCGATCGGGCGCGCGCTGCATGGCGACGCGGCCAATCAGGCCTGGGGCGTGATGGACGTGCTGGCGGTGACCGATTTTCCGGACATCCGTCTTAAAGCCCTCATCCAGTCGGCAGGCGAAGGCACTATCGTGCTCATCCCGCGCGAGGGTGGCTACCTCGTGCGCATCTATGTCGAGCTCGACAAGCTGAGGGCGGACGAGCGTGTCGGCAGCCGCAACATCACCGTCGACTACCTGATCGCGGCGGTGCAGCGCATCCTGAGCCCCTACACGATCACGGTGAAGGAGGTCGCCTGGTGGTCGGTCTACGAGATCGGCCAGCGGCTCTGCGACAGGTTCGACGATTTGCCGGATGCGGAAGCCGGCGAGCGGTTGCCCCGGATCTTCATCGCCGGGGATGCCTGCCACACGCACAGTCCCAAGGCGGGGCAAGGCATGAACGTCTCGATGCAGGACAGCTTCAACCTGGGCTGGAAGCTGGCGGCGGTCTTGCTGGGCCGCTGCGCTCCGGAACTGCTGCACAGCTACTCCGCCGAGCGCCAGGCCATCGCCGGCGAGCTGATCGCCTTCGACCGGGAGTGGGCGGCCCTGCTCAGCGCGCCGCTGAAGGCCGCTGGCGATCCGCAGGGCGCGGGCGTCGACCCCGCCGAAGTGCAGGACTACTTCGTCCGGCACGGGCGCTACACCGCCGGGACGGCGACGCGCTATGCGCCATCGCTGCTGACCGGCGAGGCCTCGTTCCAGCATCTCGCCAAGGGCTTCTTGGTCGGCACGCGCTTCCACTCGGCGCCGGTCATTCGCCTTGCCGACGCCAAGCCGGTCCATCTCGGCCATGCCGGCAAGGCCGATGGCCGCTGGCGACTTTTCGCCTTCGGAGGAACCGAAGACCGGGCGACGCATGAAGGCCCGATCGGCGCACTCTGCGAGTTCCTCGCGCACTCGGAGCGCTCGCCGGTCCGCCGCTACACGCGCGACGAAGAGGACATCGACGCAGTGTTCGACCTGCGCGCGGTGCTCCAGCAAGGCCACGGCGAACTCGACATCGGACGGGTGCACCCGCTGCTGCTGCCCCGAAAGGGTCGCCACGGCCTGCGCGATTATGAGAAGGTCTTCTGTCCCGACCTTTCCGGCAGCAAGGATATCTTCGCGCTGCGCGGCATCGACCGGCAAGCCGGCTGCCTGGTCGTCGTTCGGCCTGACCAATATGTCGCGCAGGTGCTGCCGCTGGAGGCGCATGACGAACTCGGCGCCTTCTTCGCCCGCTTCATGCTGCCGCAGAGGTGAAGCGGGCCGGCACTTCCTCTTCGAGGGAGATTGGATGCCGCCAGCAGCCCGCTGGCGGCATTCCTGGGACTGAAGCCGTCCTTTGACCGCTGTGTCGCGCGGGCTGTCAGCGGATCGGCGGCGCGTAGTGCAGGCCGCCATCCTTCCATGAGGCGTTGATGCCGCGCTTGATCTTCAGCGGGCTGTCCTTGCCGATGTTGCGCTCGAAGACTTCGGCATAGGAGCCGACCTTCAGGACGATGTTGTAGGCCCACTCATTCGGCAGCCCGAGCGCAGCGCCGAGCTTTCCTTCCTTGCCGACAAGGCGGAGGATGTTCGGATTGGCCGTGGTGCTCGCGGTCTCGGCGATGTTGGCCGATGTCAGGCCGAACTCCTCCGCGGCATGCAGGACATGGGCCGCCCATTTGACGACGTTGTACCATTGGTCGTCGCCCTGGCGGACGGAGAGGCCGAGCGGCTCCTTGGACAGCGTCTCGTTCAGAATGGTGTGCTTCTCGGGCTCCGTCAGCTTGGTCCGGAAGGCGTAGAGCACCGAGCGGTCGGAGCTGAACGCATCGCAACGGCCGGCCTGATAGGCTTGGGCGGCCTCCTCCTGCGAGGAATAGGCGACGATCTCGTTCTTGAGCTTATTGATGCGGAAGAAATCGGTCAGGTTCAGTTCGGTGGTCGAGCCCTGATTGGTGCAGATCGTCGCGCCGTTCAGCTCCTTGGCGCTCTGGATCTCCCCGGAACGCACCATGATGCCCTGGCCGTCATAGTAGTTCACGCCGGCGAACAGGATGCCGTTGGTCGCTTCCCGGCCCAGCGTCCAGGTCGTCGTGTTGAACAGCACGTCGACCTCGCCGGTCTGAAGCGCCGTGAAGCGCGCCGCCGCGCTCAGCGGAATGATCGAGATCTTCTCAGGGTCGCCGAAGATTGCCGCGGCGATCGCCCGGCAGAAATCGATATCGAGGCCCGTATACTTGCCGCTCTTGTCCGGTGTGGCGAAACCGGGCGTGCCGACGGTAGAACTGCACTTGATCGTGCCGCGCTTGGTTACGTTCTCGAGCGTATTGGCATTCGCGGCACCGGCCATCGCCGCCACAAGAATTGCCGCGGCCGTGATTGTTCTCATCGTTCCATCCTCCGGTTATCGTTGCTTGTTTTTGCTAGGGACTATCTGTGCAGTCCGCGGCGCTGCCGCCCGCACGGCACCGCACCAGCGCCTCTGGCGAAGCGGCAGGGTGAGCCTTCAGCAGGCGGGAGACGGTCTATGCGGGACGAAGGCGCTGCCGCGTGATCGCGGCGTGGAACCGCGCACCGTGGATCAGGCCCTCGTCGTTGAAATCATAGGTGGGATTGTGCAGCGGCGCTGAGCCCTCGCCATTGCCGACATAGGCAAAGCAGCCCGGCACGTGCTCGAGGAAGCGCGCGAAATCCTCCGAGCCGGTCATCGGCTCGCGCGCGATGGCGACGCCGCCCTCCCCGAAGACCGTGCGCGCGGCGGTCGCGGCCTCCTGAACCAGGGCCTCGTCGTTCACGAGCGGCACGAATTCGCGCGTATAGGTCAGCTCGGCGGTGACGTTGTAGGCCAGCGCCGTACCCTCGACGATGATGCCCATCTGCTTCTCGATCTCGGCGCTGATCTCCGGGCGGAAGCTGCGGGCGTCGCCGAGAATGCGCGCCAGACCCGGCAAGGCGTTGCGCGTGCCGTCCGTCAGCAGCTCGGTGACCGAGACGACGCCGATATCCGTCGGGCTCAGGCGGCGCGAGACGATGGTCTGGAGATTGGTGACGAGCGCGCAGGCCGCGACCAGGACCTCATTGCCAGAATGCGGGCGCGCGGCATGTCCACCGACGCCCCTGAGCACGATCTCGAAATTGTCCTCGGCCGACATGAACGGCCCGGCTCGCGTCTTGAAGCGACCAACCGCGAGGCCGGGCGCATTGTGCAGCCCGTAGATCTCCTCGAAGGGGAAGCGTTCGAGCAGCCCGTCAGCCAGCATGGCGAGGGCGCCCTTGCCCCATTCTTCGGCCGGCTGAAACAGGAAGCGCACCGTGCCGTCGAAGCCGCCTTCCGCGGCGAGCAGCTTGGCCGCCCCCAGCAGCATCGTCGTGTGGCCGTCATGGCCGCAGGCATGCATGACACCGGGCGAGCGCGAACGGTGGGCGTGGTCGCCCTGTTCGGCGATGCGCAGCGCGTCCATATCGGCCCGGAGTGCGATGGACCGGTTGCCGCTGCCGCGTTTCAGCGTCCCAACCACGCCGGTGCCGCCGACGCCCTCGGCGACATCGTCCAGTCCGAATTCGCGCAACCTGGCGGCGACGAAGGCCGCGGTCTGCTTCTCCTCGAAGCCGAATTCGGGATTGGCGTGCAGTTGGCGCCGCCAGCCGGTCATCTCGTCCTGCAGGGCGTCGTGATCGAGCTTGGCCATCAGAAGCTGCCTTGTCGCGTTGACGTCGGATTGGATGAATGTACGGCGTCCGGCGCAAGGCCGACGAGCGCCTCGTAGCGGCCGGGATCGGTCGCGCCTTCGGTGTTGACGACGAGGACACGCGAGGAGGCGTCGAGCCGCAACGCGGCGCGCATCGCCGGATCGGCCGCGGCGCGCCGAAGCCCGGCGAGGCCGGCCCCGCCGCTCTCACCTGCGACGATCGCAGGGTCGTCGGCCGAGGGGCGGGCCAGCCGGTTCATCGCGGCGACCGCGTCGGCGTCCTCGACGGTCATGAACGCGTCGGCGACGCGCGACAGCACGCGCCAAGCGATAGGAGACGGCTCATAGCATTCGAGCATCGCCATCACCGTTGGCTCGGCGTGCGCGACCTTGACCGGATGGCCCGCCTTGGCGGTCTCGACGATGCAGGCGGCGCGGGCGGGGTCGACGACGACGAAGATCGGCCGCTGCTCGCCCAAGGCGAGGGCAAGATGGGCCGAGAGCGCCGCTGCGATCCCGCCGACCCCCGCCTGGACGAAGACATGCGTCGGGGGGCGGTCGAGCTGTTGCAGGGCCTCGCGCACGATCACCGTGTAGCCCTGCATCACCAGCCCGGGAATCCGCTCATAGCCGGGCCAGGAGGTGTCCGAGACGACCGTCCAGCTCTCGTCGTTTGCCACGCGCGAGGCGTCCAAGACCGAGTCGTCATAGGTACCGGCCACCCGGCGCATCTCGGCGCCAAAACGGGCGATCGCCGCGACGCGCTCGTCGCTGACACCACCATGCACGAAGATCACCGCCCTCGCACCGACGAGTTCGGCGCCCTGCGCGACCGAGCGCCCATGGTTGCCGTCAGTCGCGCAGGCGAAGGTCATGCCGCCCGCGACCGCCTTGACCTCGGGCGCATGCAGATCCGCGACATCGACGGGGCGGCCGAGACGCCTCGACGCCTCTTCGAGCACGAGCAGCATCACGGCATAGGCGCCGCCCAGCGCCTTGAAGCTGCCGAGGCCGAGCCGCTGCCCCTCGTCCTTCACCGCGAGCTCGCCGATGCCGAGCTCGGCAGCGAGGCCGGGGAGGAGATGGAGCGGCGTCGCGGCGTGTTTGCGGCGATGGGACAGGAAGCGCTCCACCGTGCCCGCCGCAGCGACACCAAGCGTTTCAGCGTCGACGGGGTCGAGCAGAGTGCGGTGATCGGGGTGTTGGTTGAGGAGAAACATCGCCGTCCTTGCGCTAGGTAACGGCGCAAAGATATTAGACCGGACGCGAAAAGAGCGCTGCAATCGCGCGCTTCAAATGCAAATTTGTTTCATCGGAGCGCCGATTGGCCAAGCCCGCCTCCCCGAACGCGCTGCCCCTCGACAGCTTCGACATCGCGATCCTCGGCATATTGCAGCGCGATAACACGACGCCGCAGCGGGTGATCGGGCAGGCGGTGAATCTCTCCGCTCCGGCGGTCCAACGCCGGATCAAGCGCCTCGAGCAGGCCGGCGTGATCCGGGCGAATGTCGCGGTGGTCGATCCTGCGGCAGTCGGCCAGGCGATAACGCTTTTCGTCGAGGTCGAGCTGGTCAGCGAGACGGCCAAGGATATCGATGCTGCCAAGCGCGAGTTCACCGCCGCCGAGCAGGTGCAGCAATGCTATTATGTCACCGGAGAGGCGGATTTCATCCTGATCGTGGTCGTGCCCAGCATGACCGACTATGAAGCGCTGACCCGGCGCCTGTTCTTCGAGAACAACAACGTCCGCAAATTCCGCACCTTCGTCGCGATGGACCGCGTGAAGGTCGGCCTCACGGTTCCTCTGAGTTGAGGGCGGTCAGAGCCTTCCCCCACATGCTCACCTGAACGAAAAAACGGCGCCTCTTTGCCGAAGCGCCGTCCTTCTATCGTAATCGCAGTCCGGCCTGGACTATTCCGCCGCCGCCCGCGTCACCGCGCCGGTGGCGCCGGATTCGACGATCGCCGCAATGCGGGCCTCGTCGAGCTTCAGCACGTCGCGCAGCACCTCGTCGGTGTGCTCGCCGAGCAGCGGCGAGCGCTTGACCTCGGACGGGCTGTTGGAGAGCTTGATCGGGTTGCCGACCGAGAGGTACTTGCCGCGCTTGGGATGGTCGACCTCGACCACCGTGCCGGTCTCACGCAGCGACTTCTCCTCGGCGATTTCCTTCATCGAGAGGATCGGCCCGCAGGGGATGTCGTATTCGTTGAGGATGTCCATGGCCTCGAACTTGGTCTTGGTCATGGTCCACTCTTCGATCCGCCCGAATATCTCGTTCAGCCTGGGCAGACGCGCCGGCGGCTTGGCGTAGTTCGGATCGGTCTTCCAGGTCGGCTCGCCGATGACATCGCAGATCTTCTCCCAGACCGGGGCCTGGGTGATGAAATAGATGTAGGCGTTGGGGTCGGTCTCCCAGCCCTTGCACTTCAGGATGCGGCCGGGCTGGCCACCACCGGAATCGTTGCCGGCGCGCGGCACGGCGTCACCGAAGGGCACGCCCTCGCCGAACTGGCTGTATTCCTTGAGCGGACCGTGATCGAGGCGCTGCTGGTCGCGCAGCTTGACGCGGCAGAGATTGAGCACGCCATCCTGCATCGCACAATCGACCTTCTGGCCGAGGCCGGAATGGGTGCGATGGTAGAGCGCCGTGACGATCCCGAGCGCCAGATGCAGGCCGGTCCCCGAATCGCCGATCTGGGCGCCGGTGACGAGCGGCACGCCATCGCGGAAGCCGGTGGTCGAGGCCGCGCCGCCGGCGCATTGCGCGACGTTCTCATAGACCTTGCAGTCCTCATAGGGGCCCGCGCCGAAGCCCTTGATCGAGGCGACGATCATGCGCGGGTTGACCTCATGGACCTTCGCCCAGGTCAGGCCCATGCGGTCGAGCACGCCGGGGGCGAAGTTCTCGACCATCACGTCGCAGACCTTCACCATCTCCCAGAGCACTTCCATGCCTCTGGGATTCTTGGTGTCGAGCGTGATCGAGCGCTTGTTGTGGTTCAGCATCGTGAAATAGAGGCTGTCCGCATCCGGCACGTCGCAGAGCTGGCCGCGCGTGATGTCGCCGGTGCCGGGACGCTCGACCTTGATCACGTCGGCGCCGAACCAGCCGAGGAGCTGCGTGCAGGTCGGGCCCGACTGCACATGGGTGAAATCGAGAACCTTGACGCCTTCTAGCGCTTTCATGTCTGCCTCCTCCCTTATTTCTTCTTGAGTGCGCTTTGCGGATTGAGATTGCCGATGCGGCCGCTCTCGCTGCCGGCGGTCGGGTCGATCACCGCGTTGATCAAGGTGGGCTTGCCGCTGTCCATCGCGGCGTTGACGGCGCGCTTCAGCTCGTCTGGCGAGATCGCGTTGACGCCGACGCCGCCGAACGCCTCCATCATGCGGTCGTAGCGCGCGTCCTTGACGAACACGGTCGTGGCGGGATCGTCGCCGGCAACGTTGACGTCGGTGCCGCGGTAGATGCCGTTATTGTTGAAGATGACGATGCAGACCGGCAAGTTGTACCGGCAGATCGTCTCCACCTCCATGCCCGAGAAGCCGAAGGCCGAATCACCTTCGACGGCAAGTACGGGCTTGCCGGTCTCGACGGCGGCGGCAACGGCGTAGCCCATGCCGATGCCCATCACGCCCCAGGTACCGACGTCGAGGCGCTTGCGCGGCTGGTGCATGTCGATGACACCGCGCGCGAGATCGAGCGTGTTGGCGCCTTCGTTGATCAGGATCGCGTCCGGCCGCTCCGCGATGATGGTGCGCAGTACGCCGAGCGCGCCGTGATAGTCCATCGGCACGTTGTTGTTCATCAGGCGCGGCGCCATCTTGGCAACGTTCTCGTCGCGCTTCTTGGCGACGGCCTGCGTCCATTCGGCAGGGGGCGCCTGCCAGGCGCTGCCCATACCTGCGAGCAGGGCCGAGACGCAGGAGCCGATATCGCCGACAACCGGCGCGACGATCTCGACATTGGAGTCCATTTCCTTGGGCTCGATGTCGATCTGGATGAACTTCTTGGGCTGGTCGCCCCAGCTCTTGCCCTTGCCGTGCGAGAGGAGCCAGTTGAGCCGCGCCCCGATCAGCAGGACGACGTCGGAATCCTTCAGCACGGTCGAGCGCGCCGCGCCCGCGCATTGCGGGTGGAGATCCGGCAGCAGCCCCTTGGCCATGCTCATCGGCAGGAAGGGAATGCCGCTCTTTTCCACGAGCTGGCGGATCTCGTCATCGGCCTGGGCGTAGGCCGCGCCCTTGCCGAGGATGATCAGCGGCCGCTTGGCGCCCTTCAGCACGGCAAGCGCGCGCTGGATCGAGTCCGGTGCCGGCAGCTGCGCCGGGGCGGCGTCGATCACCTTGACCAGAGACTTGCGGCCCTCTTCGGCATCCATGACCTGACCGAACAGCTTGGCCGGCAGATCGAGATAGACACCGCCCGGACGGCCCGAGACCGCGGCGCGGATCGCCCGCGCGAGGGCGATGCCGATGTCCTGCGCGTGCAGGACGCGGAAGGCCGCCTTGCACAGCGGCTTGGCGACGGCGAGCTGGTCCATCTCCTCATAGTCGCCCTGCTGCAGGTCGACGATCTCGCGCTCGGAGGAGCCGGAGATCAGGATCATCGGGAAGCAGTTCGTCGTCGCATGCGCGAGCGCGGTCAGGCCGTTGAGGAAGCCGGGTGCCGAGACGGTGAGGCAGATGCCGGGCTTCTTGGTCAGGAAGCCGGCGATCGAGGCCGCGTAGCCGGCGTTCTGCTCATGGCGGAACGAGAGCACGCGGATGCCCGCCGCCTGCGCCATGCGGCCGAAATCGGTGATCGGGATGCCCGGCACGCCATAGATCGTGTCGAGGCCGTTGAGCTTCAGTGCATCGATGATGAGGTTGAAGCCGTCGGTCAGCTCGCGCTCTGCTTCGGGCGCGGCAGAAGAGATGCTTTGTACGACTGCGGACATCCCGCTTTCTCCCTAGTCTATTGTTTTTTATTGGCTATCGGTGGTTTCTTCGGCCCTGCTCAGTCGAGCAGGACGAATTGCTCGACATGCTGTCTCAGCTTGAGCGTGTGCTCGCGGACGAGCCGCTCGGCGCGTTCCCCGTTGCGCGCTTCCAGCGCCTCGATGATCTCCTTGTGATCGACGATGGAACGGCGGGCCCGGTCCCTCTCAAAGATCGTGCGCTGGCGGATGGCGCGCACATGGGTGAACAGCCCGTGGGTGATCTCGGCGATGAGCTTGCAGCCCGAGAGCGCGATGATCGCCGCGTGAAAGCGGATATTGGCGTCGGAATACTCGCCCATGTGCTCTTCGATCGCGTCGCTGTCGAAGGTGTCGACGAGGCCATGCAGCCGGGCGATCTCCTCATCGGAGGCGACCTCGGTGGCGAGCCGGGCCGCCATGCTTTCGAGCGCAGCCCAGACCGTGATCATCTCGAGGATCTCGGCCTTGGTCTTGCGCACGATGAAGATGCCGCGGCGCGGGGCGATCCTGACCAGGCCCTCCTGCTCGAGCTGGGCGAGCGCCTCGCGCAGCGGCGTCCGGCTGACGCCGAATTGCAGCGAGAGCGCGCGCTCGTCGAGCCGAAGCTCGGCGCCGGCGTCATAGATCTTCATCGCGCCGATCGCGGCCTTCAGCGCATCATAGGTGCGGCTCTTGAGGCTCTGCACCTCTTCGATGGGCTGAATTTCAAGCTGTGCCTTGACCATGACGAAGTCGATTTCCGTGCTGCCTTGCCCGCACGCCCTCGGCGCTGAACGCACACTTCGGAGCGGTGGTTTCTGGCATACCATATAATGAAAGAAATGGTCGCGCAACGGCACAAATCCCGCAACTATTATGCTGCAGCGCATCCAAATATGGCATATTGCATGCCACGAAGTTTCATCCTAGGCTAACTCAAACAAGGCCAGTCGGTTCTGCGTTGGTCATTTGCGCGGTCCCAGAACACGGCCAATCTGTGGGGACGAAGCGCTATGGATGAACTGAACGCCTTGTTCGGCGGATTCGCCGTTGCCCTCTCCGCCTACCACCTCATGCTCATGGTGATCGGCATCACGCTCGGTGTCGTCATCGGCGTTCTGCCAGGGCTGGGTGGGGCCAACGGTGTCGCCATTCTTCTGCCATTGACCTTCACGATGCCGCCGACCGCGGCGATCATTCTGCTGACAAGCATCTACTGGGGCGCGCTCTTCGGCGGCGCCATCACCTCCATCCTCTTCAACATTCCAGGCGAGCCATGGTCGGTGGCGACGACCTTCGACGGTCACCCGATGGCGCAGAACGGCAAGGCCGACGAGGCGCTGGTCGGCGCCTTCACCGCCTCCTTCGTCGGCGCGATCTTCGCCGTCTGCCTGATCACATTCCTTGCGCCGGTGGTCGCGAAATTCGCCTTGAAATTCGGCCCGGCGGAGTTCTTCGCCGTGCAATTCCTGACCTTTGCCAGCTTCATCGGCATGGGCAGGGGCTCTCCGTTCAAGACCGTCGCCTCGATGTGCCTCGGCTTCGCGCTGGCCTCCGTCGGGCTCGACGGCGTGACCGGCACGCTGCGGATGACATTCGGACAGGACGAGCTGCTGAACGGCTTCAAATTCCTGGTCGCCGTCATCGGCCTTTTCGGCATCGGCGAGATTCTCTGCTCGATGGAGGATGGGCTGAAGTTCAACGGCGCCACGGCCAAGCTGCGCATGGATGCGGTGATCCGTACCTGGAAGCAGCTTCCGAAGATGACGATGACCTTCCTCCGCAGCTGCATCGTCGGCTGCTGGATGGGCATCACGCCGGGCGGCGCGACGCCGGCCTCCTTCATGGGCTACGGCATTGCCAAGCGCCTGTCGAAGCGGGGCGACAATTTCGGCAAGGGCGAGCTCGAGGGCGTGGTGGCGCCGGAGACCGCGGCCCATGCCGCTGGCACCAGTGCGCTGCTGCCGATGCTGACGCTGGGCATCCCTGGCTCGCCGACCGCGGCCGTGTTGCTGGGCGGCCTGCTGATCTGGGGCCTGCAGCCCGGCCCGCTGCTCTTCGTCGAGCAGAAGGAGTTCGTCTGGGGCCTGATCGCCTCGATGTATCTCGGCAACGTCGTCGGCCTCGTGATGGTGCTGACCTGCGTGCCGCTGTTCGCCGCGATCCTGCGCGTGCCCTTCTCGATCATCGCGCCGGCCATCGTCTTCATCTGCGCCATCGGTGCCTACACCGTGAACAACGCGATGTTCGACGTCTGGATGATGCTGGTCTTCGGCGTGCTGGGCTACCTGTTCAACAAGCTGCGCTACCCGCTGCCGCCGCTCGTCCTGGCGCTGGTGCTCGGCGACCAGGCGGAGAGCTCGTTCCGCCAGGCCATGCTGGTCTCGCAGGGCAATATCAGCGTGTTCTGGTCGAACTGGCTCTGCGGCGGCATCATGACGCTCGGCCTGCTGATGGCCTTCTGGCCGGCGCTGCAGGCGCTTCGCGCCAAACTCTCGGGTAGCGGAGCCGTCGCCCGCACGGCCTGACGCCGTTCGGCGCGGCTCCTACAAACATGTTCGCCTTCATGACTTTACCAACGCGGCGCCAAAGCCGCCAATAAAGGGAGGAAGCGTGATGATCCGGAGGGGAGTGTCGAAACCTAGGACGATTGCGGCAGCGCTGGCGGCAAGCGCCTGCCTGGCCTGGCCGACCTGGGCGCTAAGTTGGGAGCCGACCAAGCCCGTGACGCTGGTGATCCCGGCGGGCACCGGTGGCGGTGCCGACCAGATGGCGCGGTTCATCCAGGGCGTCGTCCAGAAGCATAACCTGATGAAGCAGCCGCTGATCGTGATCAACAAGGCCGGCGGCGCGGGCGCCGAAGGCTTCCTGGAGATGAAGTCCAGCGCGAACGATCCGCATAAGATCACCATCACCCTGTCGAACCTGTTCACGACGCCGCTCGGCACCGGCTCGCCCTTCAACTGGAAGGACATGAAGCCCGTCGCGATGCTGGCGCTCGACCAGTTCATCCTCTGGACGAACAGCGAGAAGCCCTACAAGACCACGAAAGACTATGTCGACGCGGTCAAGGCCGGCGAAGACCGCTCCTTCAAGATGGGCGGCACCGGCTCGAAGCAGGAAGACCAGATCGTCACCGCGGCGATCGAGGAGCAGACCGGCGGCAAGAAGTTCACCTACGTGCCCTATGCCGGCGGCGGACAGGTGGCGGTCCAGCTCGTCGGCAATCACGTCGACTCGACGGTGAACAACCCGATCGAGGCCGTCGGCCAGTGGCGGGCCGGGCAGCTGCGCCCGCTCTGCATCTTCGACGCGAAGCGCTCGACCTACACCAACAAGGTCACCGACAAGGAAGCCTGGAGCGACATCCCGACCTGCAAGGAAACGGGGCTGCCGGTCGAGTACCAGATGCTGCGCGGCATCTTCACCACCAAGAACGCCAAGCCCGAGCAGGTCGCCTTCTATGTCGACCTGCTCAAGAAGGTGATGGCGACGCCGGACTGGAAGGACTTCATGGAGAAGGGCGCCTTCAACCAGACCTTCATGTCCGGCCCCGACTTCGAGAAGTGGCTGACCAGCGCCGAAACGCTGCATGCGGATCTGATGAAGAAGAACGGCTTCCTCGCGACGCAGTGAGACCCGCCAATACCGGAGCGCGGCGCAAGCGTTCGCGCTCCGGTCTGCCAACCATCACAGAGCCTACGCGCCGGGGCAGGAGCCCGCGAGGAGCAACACAATGAGCAGCAACGAAGAAGCCGAAGGTCGCCCGCTCTTCAGCTACCGCACGCTGGATATCGCCGTGGCGCTATTCTTCCTTGTCGTCTGCGCGATCGTCATGACTGACAGCCTGCGCCTCGGCATCGCCTGGAAGCCAAACGTGGGACCGCAGCCGGGCCTCTTCCCCTTCTACATCGTCCTCGCCATGGGGATCGCCTCGCTCGTCAACCTGGCCCATGCGCTGCCGCATACCGAAGCAGGCGCTCAGACAGCGACGAGCGTTCCTGGCATCAAGCGGATGGCGGCGATCTTCGTTCCGGCCGTCATCTTCGTGCTCGCGACGAACTATATCGGCATCTATGTCTCGGCCGCGATCTATATCGGCGCCTTCATGGTGTTCTTCGGCAAGTTCCCGGTGTGGAAGGCCCTGACGATCTCGCTCAGCATCGCGATCGTCAATTTCATGATGTTCGAGGTCTGGTTCCTGGTTCCGCTGCCGAAGGGGCCGCTGGAAACCGCCCTCGGCTATTGACCTTCACTGTCTCTGCCAAAGCGGGCCGGGCGCACGACGCCCGGCCCACTTCGTTTTCCTCGGTCGGCGAGATGCGTCGGCGAACCAGTGCTTCGACGAGCGTTGAACCGCCATTGTCGGGTCGTTCGGATGTCCGGGCAGAGTCGTGCCGGGACGCATCCACCATGCCGATGGTGGATGCGCAGAATCGCCCTGCTGTGTTCACAGTTCGCGCAGTGTGCTGCGCGCCGGGCCTTATTCGGCCGCCGTGGTCAGCGCCTGATCGACCGGAAGCGCCCTGACCGCGCAGAACTTGAACTCCGGGATCTTCCCGAACGGATCGAGCGCCGGATTGGTCAAAAGGTTCGCCGCCGCCTCCGCATAGCAGAACGGCAGGAACACCATGTTCTGCGGCACGTCCCGGTCGGAGCGCACCTTGACGGCGACGGCGCCGCGGCGCGTCTCCAGCCTGACGAAACCGCCGGGCACGATGCCGAGGCGGCCGAGATCGCGCGGCGACATCAGCGCCACAGCCTCCGGCTCGAGATCGTCGAGCACGCCGGCGCGCCGGGTCATCGAGCCCGTATGCCAGTGCTCGAGCACGCGGCCGGTCGACAACACCATCGGATACTCGTCATCCGGGACTTCGTCCGGCGCCACGATCTTGGCCGGCACGATCCTCGCCCGGCCGCTCTCGGTCGGGAAGCCGCGGGCGAAGATGATCTCGTTGCCCGGCTGGTCCGGTCCGTCGACCGGATAGGTCACCGCCCCCTCCCGCTCCAGCCGCTCCCAGGTGATGTTGCGGAAGGACGGCATGACCAGCGCCATCTCGGCAAAGACGTCGGCCGGGCCGTCATAGTTCCAGCCGCAGCCCATGCGCCGGGCGATCTCCTGGATGATCCACCAATCCTGCCGGGCATCGCCCGGCGGACGCAGGACCTGACGGGCCATCTGGACCCGCCTGTCGGTATTGGTGAACGTGCCGACCTTCTCGGCGAAGGCGGAAGCCGGCAACACGACATCGGCGTGGAAGGCGGTCTCGGTCAGGAACAGGTCCTGCACCACGAGATGGTCGAGCATCGCCAGCGCCTCGCGGGCGTGGTTGAGGTCCGGATCCGACATCGCGGGGTTCTCGCCCTCGATATACATGCCGTTGATCTGCCCGGCATGGATCGCATCCATGATCTCGACGACGGTGAGGCCCCGCTTCGGATCGAGCGACTGCCCCCAGAGATCCTCGAAGATCGCGCGAACGGCGTCCTTCTCGACCGATTGATAGTCCGGATAGACCATCGGGATCAGGCCGGCATCGGAGGCGCCCTGGACGTTGTTCTGGCCGCGCAGCGGATGCAGCCCGGTGCCGGGACGGCCGATCTGGCCGGTGACCATGGCGAGCGCGATCAGGCAGCGGGCATTGTCGGTGCCGTGGATGTGCTGGCTGACACCCATCCCCCAGAAGATGATCGAGGCGCGCGAGCGGGCATAGGCGCGCGCGACCTCCTTCAGCGTCTCGGCGGGAATGCCGCAAACCGCCTCCATCTTCTCCGGCGGGAAGGCCTGGATGCTCTCCTTCAGCCGCTCATAGCCTTCGGTGTAGCCGGCAATGTACTGCTCGTCGGTCAGGCCCTCGGTGATGATGGTGTGCAGCAGCGCGTTCAGCATGGCGACGTCGCTGCCCGGCTTGAAGGCGAGGTGCTTCCAGGCATGGCGCGAGAGCGTCTGCCGGCGCGGATCCATGACGATGAGCCTGGTGCCCTTCTTGGCCGCGTTCTTGATGAAGGTCGCCGCCACCGGATGGTTCACGGTCGGGTTGGCGCCGATGACGATGATCACCTCGGCGTCGAGCGCGGCCGCGAACGGCGCGGTGACCGCGCCGGAATTGACGCCCTCCATCAGGGCCGCCACCGAGGAGGCGTGGCAGAGCCTGGTGCAATGGTCGACATTGTTCGAGCCGAAGCCGGTGCGCACCAGCTTCTGGAAGAGATAAGCCTCCTCGTTCGAGCCCTTGGCCGAGCCGAAGCCGGCGAGCGCCTTGCGGCCCTTCTCGTCGCGGATGCGGTTCAGCCCCTTTGCGGCGAGGTCGAGCGCCTCCTCCCAGGACGCCTCGCGGAAATGGGTCCAGGGATTGGCGGGATCGACCTGGTCGCGCGCGTCCTTGGGCATGTTGGGCAGGCGCACCAGCGGCTTGGTCAGTCGGTGTGGGTGATGGATGTAGTCGAAGCCGAAGCGGCCCTTGACGCAGAGCCGGTTGCGGTTGGCCGGGCCGTCGCGGCCTTCGGCGTAGACGATCTCCTCGTCCTTGACGTTGTAGGTGACCTGGCAGCCGACGCCGCAATAGGGGCAGAGCGAATCGACCTTGCGGTCGGGCCAGACGGTGCGCGTCTGGTTCTCGTCGAGGAAGGCGGCCGGCATCAGTGCGCCGGTCGGGCAGGCCTGCACGCATTCGCCGCAGGCGACGCAGGTCGACTGGCCCATCGGGTCGTCGAAATCGAAGACGATCTTGGCGCCGGCGCTGCGATAGGCCATGCCGATCACGTCGTTGACCTGGACCTCGCGGCAGGCTCGCACGCACAGGCCGCACTGGATGCAGGCGTCGAGATTGACGCTCATCGCGGTGTGGCTGACATCCGAACTCCAGCGCCGGGCCGCGGGGAAGCGGCTTTCGGTGACGCCGGTCCGCTCGGCCCAGTTCCAGAATTTCGAGGTCGGATCGTGCGAAGTCTCGCGCGCCGGCTGGTCGGCGACGAGCAGTTCCATCACCATCTTGCGGGCCTTTTCGGCCCGCTCGGTCCCGGTATGGACCTTCATGCCGACGGTCGGCTTGCGCATGCAGGAGGCGGCGAGCAGGCGCTCGCCCTCGATCTCGACCATGCAGGCGCGGCAATTGCCGTCGGCCCGATAGTCGGGCTCCGGCGAGTAGCAGAGATGCGGGATCGCGGTGCCCAAGCGCTGCGCCACCTGCCAGATCGTCTCGCCATAGGCGGCCTCGACGCGCTCGCCATTCAGTTCGAAGCTGATGCCCTGGGTCATTCGGCGGCATCCCTCGTCATGAATTCCTCCGGGAAGTAACGCATCACGCAGGTCAAAGGGTTCGAGGCCGCCTGGCCGAGCCCGCAGATCGAGGCGTCGCGCATCGCCTGCGAAAGCTCGCCGAGCAGGTCCTGGTCCCAGACCGGGCGCTGCATCAGCACAACCGCCTTCTGCGTGCCGGCGCGGCAGGGCGTGCACTGCCCGCAGCTCTCATCCTCGAAGAAGCGCATCAGGTTGAGCGCCGCGCCGCGGATGTCGTCATGGTCGGAGAGCACGACGACCGCCGCCGAGCCGATGAAGCAGCCGTGCTTCTCCAGCGTCCCGAAATCGAGCGGAATGTCGTCCATCCGCGCCGGCAGGATGCCGCCGGAAGCGCCGCCCGGCAGATAGGCGTGGAAGCGGTGGCCGTCCTGCATGCCGCCGCAGAACTCGTCGATCAGCTCGCGGATGGTGACGCCGGCCGGGGCGAGCTTGACGCCAGGCTCCTTGACCCTGCCCGAGACCGAATAGCTGCGCAGGCCGGTGCGGCCGTTGCGGCCATGGGAGTTCCACCAGCCATTGCCCTTCTCGACGATGTCGCGGATCCAGTAGAGCGTCTCGACATTGTTGATCAGCGTCGGCTGGCCGAAGAGCCCGACCTGGAAGGGATAGGGGGGCTTGTGCCGCGGCAGCCCGCGCTTGCCCTCGATGCTTTCCAGCAGCGAGGATTCCTCGCCGCAGATATAGGCCCCTGCCCCGCGGCGCATATGGATGGCCGGCCCGCCCGGCGGCAGCTTGGCGATCTCGCGCGTCAGGATCTCTCGCGCCAGCGGATACTCGTCGCGCAGGTAGATGTAGACATCGGTGGCCGCGACGACGTGAGCGCCGATCAGCATGCCTTCGAGGAAGCGGTGGGGATCGGTGTTGAGGTAGTGCCGGTCCTTGAAGGTGCCGGGCTCGCCTTCGTCGCCATTGACCGCCATCAGGCGCGGGCCCGGCTCACCGAGCACGGCCCGCCATTTGCGGCCCGTCGGAAAGCCCGCGCCGCCGAGGCCGCGCAGCCCGGAATCGTCGAGGATGGCGAGGATCGAATCGACGCTGCGCTCGCCGGAGCGCAGGCTGTCGAGCAGGCCGTAGCCGCCCCCCGCGCGATAGGCGTCGTAGTCGACGTAATCGGCCATGTGCGGGTGTGTGTCGCCGGCCTCGATCGCGGCGAGGACGTTCTGCGTCGTCGCGGCATGGATGAAGTGATGGCCGACTTCCGCCACGGGCGCCTGATCACACAGGCCGAGGCAGGGCGCCCGGACGACCCGGACCGACGGGCCGACCGCATTGGTCAGGCTTTCGAGCAGCTCTTCCGAGCGATGCATCGCGCAGGTCAGGCTGTCGCAGACGCGCACGGTCAGCGGCGGAAGCGTCGGCTCGCCCTCCTTCACGATGTCGAAATGGGCGTAGAAGGTCGCGGTCTCGAAGACCTCGGCGAAAGAGAGCCGCATCTCGTCGGCCAGCGCCGCCAGATGCGCCGCCGAGATCTGGTGATAGCGGTCCTGGATCAGATGCAGGTGCTCGATCAGAAGGTCGCGCCGGCGCGGGCGCTCGCCGAGCAGCTCGGCGATCTCCTGCAGCGCACGAGGCTCGACCTGCCGGCCCTTGGGTGTCGATCTGGCGCGCTTCCGGCCGAGGCCGGGATGCTCGAAAGCATGGACATTCTGGCTGTGCTGCCCGCTCATAGGCCGAACCGTCCTCCCCACCGGGAACCAAGGCCCCGTCTGCCCCGTGCTGTTATCCCAGCACTTGCGGCAAAGCGCGACGATATCCGAAAGATTCTAAGGTGCCAACCTCTGGCATGCATAATGCCAGATTGAAAACAACCGCCCGTGGGGCATCCGCACACACCACTCACCTTCTCAGATTCGGACCCTCACTCCCCTCTTGACAGCGGCATGGATTGGCATGCCAAATACCAATCAAGATCCCGAACCAGGCGGACGCACCGAAAAACGGGCAGCCCGACGAGGATCGGCAAAAGAAGATTCCAAGGGAGGAAGTGCATCATGGCGACGCAGGCTGCCCTCAAGATCAAACCCGGTGAAACAGCAGGAGACCAGGCGACCGTCCGCAAGGTCCTGGACGGGGTCAAGGCAGATGGCCGCACCGGCCTGACCGCCCCCGAGGCCAAGCTGGTCTGCGACGCCTACGACATCCCGCTGCCCAAAGAAGGCCTCGCCAAATCGGCCGACGAGGCCGTCAAACTGGCGAGCGGGATGGGCTACCCCGTCGTCATGAAGATCGTCTCGGCGGACATCCTGCACAAGACGGATGCCGGGGGCGTGATCGTCGGCGTCAAGAGCGACGCCGAGGCCCGCTCCGCCCATGACACGATCCTAGCCAATGCCAAAAAGTACAAGGCCGACGCCAAGATCGAGGGCATCCAGGTCCAGCAGATGCTGCCCTCGGGCGCGACCGAGACGCTGGTCGGCGCGATCACCGATCCGTCCTTCGGCAAGCTCGTGGCGTTCGGTCTCGGTGGCATCCTGGTCGAGGTGCTGAAGGACCTGACCTTCCGCCTCGCGCCGGTCAATGAAGCGCAGGCGCTCGACATGATCGGCTCGATCAAGGCCAAGGAGATGCTCGACGGCGTGCGCGGCGGCGATCCGGTCGACCGCAACGCCCTCGCCGCCATCCTTGTCCAGGTCTCGGCTCTGCTCGAGGACTTCCCGGAGATCGAGGAGCTCGACCTCAACCCCGTGTTCGCGACGAAATCCGGCGCGACCGCGGTCGATGCCCGCATCGTCTGCAATTTCGAGGCGCGCAAGGAACGCTTCCGCCCGGACCAGGATGCCATCGTCACGGCGATGAACCGCATCTTCCATCCGAAGGCCGTGGCGGTGATCGGCGCCTCCAACGAAGCCGGCAAGATCGGCAATTCGGTGATGAAGAACCTGATCAATGGCGGCTACAAGGGCACCATCGTTCCGGTGCACCCGAAGGCCGACACGATCGAGGGCATCAAGGCCTACAAGTCGATCCTCGACTATGACGGCGTTGTCGACGTCGCGGTCTTCGCCGTTCCGGCCAAGCTCTGCAACGGCGCCATGGACGAGGTCGGCCGCAAGGGCGTGCCCGGCGCGGTGATGATCCCCTCCGGCTTTGCGGAATCGGGCGAGCCGGAGTTGCAGGAAGAGCTGCTCGCCACCGCCCGCAAGCATAATGTCCGGATCATGGGGCCGAACATCTACGGCTTCTACTATACGCCGGAGAACCTCTGCGCGACCTTCTGCACGGCGTTCGACGTCAAGGGCAAGGCGGCCCTGTCCTCGCAGTCCGGCGGCGTCGGCATGTCGATCATCGGTTTTGCCCGCTCGACCAAGATGGGCGTCTCCTCGATCGTCGGACTCGGCAACAAGTCGGACCTCGACGAGGACGATCTCCTGACCTTCTTCGAGCAGGACCCGAACACCTCGGTCATCGCGATGCACTGCGAGGATTTGAAGGACGGCCGCGCCTTCTCCGAGGTCGCCGAGCGCGTCTCCAAGAAGAAGCCGGTGATCGTGCTGAAGGCCGGCCGTACGGCCTATGGCGCGAAAGCCGCCGCTTCCCATACCGGCGCGCTCGCCGGCAACGACAAGATCTATGACGACATCCTCAAGGCTTCCGGCGTCATCCGCGCGCCCTCGCTGCGCGGCATGCTCGAATATGCCCGCGGCGTGCAGGTCCTGCCGGCGCCCAAGGGCGAAAACGTCCTGATCATCACCGGCGCCGGTGGCTCCGGCGTGCTGCTCTCGGATGCCTGCTTCGACAACGGCCTGACGCTGATGAAGATGCCGGACGATCTCGACGCGGCCTTCCGCAAGTTCATCCCGCCCTTCGGCGCGGCCGGCAACCCGGTCGACATCACCGGCGGCGAGCCGCCGCTGACCTACCAGAACACGGTCCGGCTCGGCCTCAACGACGAGCGCATCCACGCGCTGATCCTGGGCTACTGGCACACGATCGTGACCCCGCCGCTGGTCTTCGCCGACAAGATGATCGAGGTCGTCACCGAGGCGCGCGCCAAGGGCATCGACAAGCCGATCGTCGCCTCGCTGGTCGGCGATGTCGAAGTCGAGAAGGCCTGCGAGAAGCTCTACGACCACGGCATCGTGGCCTATCCGTACACCACGGAAACGCCAGTCGAGGTGCTGGGCGCCAAGTACAAGTGGGCGCGCGCTGCCGGCCTGATCAAGGGCTGAGCGCCAGGCTCCCGCTTCCGCCGACGTCCGGATTCCGCCCGCCGTCGGCCACACGCACCGCGTGACCGCCGCTGCCTTCCTGCAGGAGGGCAGCGGCCCCATAAAATCGTCAAGGCTTGTGTTCCGAATGGCCGGCGCCTCGGAAAGGCCCGGTCGCTCTCCCCGACATTCGAGAGAGATCGCGATGAACATCCATGAATACCAGGCGAAGGGGTTACTGAGAGAATTCGGCGTACCTGTCCCGGACGGCTTCCCGGTGCTCTCGACCGAGGATGCCGACGCCGCCGCGAAGCGCTTGCGCGGGCCGGTCTGGGTGGTGAAGTCCCAGATTCATGCCGGCGGCCGCGGCAAGGGCACCTTCAAGGAGCCGGAGGCCGGCGAGAAGGGCGGCGTGCGCCTGGCGAAATCGATCGAGGAAGCGAAGTCGTTCGTCGACCAGATGCTCGGCCGCACGCTCGTCACCGTGCAGACCGGCCCGGCCGGCAAGCAGGTCAACCGGCTCTATATCGAGGACGGCTCGCTGATCGACCGCGAGTTCTATCTCTCGGCGCTGGTCGACCGCGAGACCTCGCGCGTCGCGTTCGTGGTTTCGACCGAGGGCGGCATGGACATCGAGGCGGTCGCCCATGACACGCCCGAGAAGATCAAGACCTTCTCGGTCGACCCTGCCATCGGCGCCATGCCGCTGCACGGCCGAACGGTCGCCGAGGCGCTCGGCCTGTCCGGCGACCTCGCCAAGCAGGCCGAGGATCTGACGGCGAAGCTCTATGCGGCCTTCATCGCCAAGGACATGGCGATGCTCGAGATCAACCCGCTGATCGTCACCAAGGACGGCAAGCTGCGCTGCCTCGACGCCAAGATCTCGTTCGACGACAACGCCCTCTACCGGCACCCGGACGTCTACAATCTGCGCGACGAGACGGAGGAGGACGCCAAGGAGATCGAGGCCTCCAAACACGACCTCGCCTATATCGCGCTCGACGGCACGATCGGCTGCATGGTCAACGGTGCCGGCCTCGCCATGGCGACGCTCGACATCATCCAGCTCTACGGCGAAAGCCCCGCGAACTTCCTCGATGTCGGCGGCGGCGCCTCCGAGGAGAAGGTCACCGCAGCCTTCAAGATCATCACCGCCGATCCGAATGTGAAAGGCATCCTGGTCAACATCTTCGGCGGCATCATGAAGTGCGACGTCATCGCCCGCGGCGTCATCGCGGCGGTGAAGACGGTCGGACTCGAAGTGCCGCTGGTGGTGCGGCTGGAGGGAACGAACGTCGAGCAGGGCAAGGCGATCATCCGATCCTCCGGGCTCAACGTCATCCCGGCCGATGACCTCGACGACGCGGCGCAAAAGATCGTCGCCGCCGTGCGCAAGACGTGAGGGGGAACAAACATGTCCATCCTGATCGACAAGAACACCAAGGTCATCTGCCAGGGCTTCACCGGCAAGAACGGCACCTTCCACTCCGAGCAGGCGATCGCCTACGGCACCAAGATGGTCGGCGGCGTCGCCCCCGGGAAAGGCGGCCAGAACCATCTCGGCCTGCCGGTCTTCAACACCGTCGCGGAAGCCAGGGCGAAGACAGGCGCAGCGGCGTCCGTCATCTATGTGCCGCCTCCGGGCGCGGCGGATGCGATCTGCGAGGCGATCGACGCCGAGGTCCCGCTGATCGTCTGCATCACCGAGGGCATCCCGGTGCTCGACATGGTCCGCGTCAAGCGCATGCTGAGCGGCTCGAAGTCTCGGCTGATCGGGCCGAACTGCCCGGGCGTCGTCACCGCCGGCGAAAGCAAGATCGGCATCATGCCGGCGAACATCTTCAAGCCCGGCTCGGTCGGCATCGTCTCCCGCTCCGGCACGCTGACCTATGAGGCGGTGTTCCAGACCTCGTGCGAGGGCCTCGGCCAGACCACGGCCGTCGGCATCGGCGGCGACCCGGTCAAGGGCACCGAGTTCATCGACATGCTCGAAATGTTCCTCGCCGATCCCGCAACCGAGACGATCATCATGATCGGCGAGATCGGCGGCTCGGCCGAGGAAGAAGCGGCCCAGTTCATCAGGGACGAAGCCAAGCGCGGGCGATCCAAGCCCATGGTCGGCTTCATCGCCGGCCGCACGGCGCCTCCCGGCCGCCGCATGGGCCATGCCGGCGCGATCATCTCCGGCGGCAAGGGCGGCGCGGAAGACAAGATCGCCGCCATGGAGGCCGCCGGCATCCGGGTCTCGCCCTCGCCGGCGCGCCTTGGAAAGACGCTGGTGGAGCTGCTCAACGGCGAGGTCGGCGTCAAGAAGCGCTGCGCCGAGATCGAGTGGTCCTTCTGATTCCCGACGGTCTCCTTCCCGCACCAGGCAAACCCGTTATAGCCGCCGGACAACCGGCGGATCCGGCCTCCTCCTGACTGAGAGCCCGTGTCCATCAAGGTCGCGGGCCTCATTTTTGGCTGCCGCAGGGGCAGCCAACCTCACCTCCTGCATGGACGTGGCGCGCTCACGGCGTTATGCGCTGCAGCGATGCAGGAGCCGCGACCGTGAAAGCCCCCAGCGCAAACACCACTCTCGCCGCCGCGACCCAGGGCCTTGCGCTGAAGCGCTTCGCTCCGGAGGAGACCTTCAAGACCAAGGTCTATGCCGCGCTGAAGCAGGCGATCATCACCATGGACATCTACGCCTCGCCCGAGCCGACCTGGATCGACGAGCGCCAGCTCTCCGAGCAGCTCGGCGTCAGCCGCACCCCGGTGCGCGAGGCCGTCGCCATGCTGGAGCAGGAGGGACTGGTGAAGTCGATGCCGCGCCGCGGCATCATGGTGCTCAAGAAGACCAAGAGCGAGATCGTCGAGATGATCCAGGCCTGGGCGGCGCTGGAGAGCATGGCCGCGCGCCTCGCCGTGGAGCGGGCCAGCGATGCCGAGATCGGCAAGCTTCGTACGCTCTTCAAGGCTTTTGACGAGGCACACAGGCCGTCCGACCATGTCGGCGAATACTCGTCGGCCAATCTCGTCTTCCACCAGACGCTGATCGGGCTGAGCAAGTCGCAGCTGCTCGTCGAGATGACCGACAATCTGCTGCTGCATGTGCGCGGCATCCGCCAGATGACGATCGGGCGCGAGGACCGCGCCAGCCGCTCCATCGTCGACCACCTGCAGATCATCGAGGCGCTCGAACGCCGCGACGTCGCCCTGGCCGAGCGCCTGTCGCGCGACCACACGCTGGGCCTTGCGGCCTTCGTCGACCAGCACGCCGACATCTTCGACTGAGACGCCTAGCTCAACCGCCCTGCACGAAGCTGTTGGTCAAAGTGCCGATCCCCTCGATCACCACCTCGACCGTGTTGACCGGCTCCTTCATCGTGCCGACGCCGAGCGAGGTGCCGCAGCAGATCAGATCCCCGGGCAGCAGCGTCATGTCGTGGGAGAGCCGGCTGACCAGCTCGTGCGGTTGGAAGACCATGTCGGCGACCGGGTAGTTCTGGCGCTCCTGGCCGTTCAACAGCGTGCGAACCGTCAGTTCGCGCGGGTCGAGGCCACTCGTCACCACCGGACCGAACGGGCAAAAGCCGTCGAAGCTCTTGGCCCGCACCCATTGCGGGAATGTCGGGTCGGCGGCGATCAGATCCAGCGCCGTGATATCGTTGACGCAGGTGTAGCCGAAGATGAAGGCGCCGGCCTCATACGGGCTGACAGCGCTGCAGCGCTGGCCGATGACGATGCCGAGTTCCCCTTCATAGACCACCTTGCCGGCATAGGATCGCGGCCGCGGGATCGTCGCGCCCGGTGCCGCCACGCAGGACGGAGCCTTCATCAGATAGAGCGGCTCCGCCGGAACGGGATTGGACAGCTTCGCGGCGAGCGCGTGGAAGTTGTTCCACAGGGCGATGATCTTGGACGGCGCCGTCGGTGCCAGCAGCGTGACCTCGGCGAGTGCCATGGTCTCGCCGGTGGGCCGCGCCTCCGCGAACATGTCGCCTCGATGGACCGCGATCCGCTGCCCCTCCAGCCGGCCGAAGCCCTCGCGTCCGTCATGTGCGAAGCGCAGCCAGTGCGACGGCGCGTTTCCGGGTACCGCCCGCGCCGTCTGCCGGATTGCCGTGATCGTCGACATCGCTCGTATCTCCTCCGGCCTCAGGACGCCGCCAGTTCGGGCAGCGGCAACGCCCGCGTTCCCTGCGGCGCCTTCGCAAAAGCCTCCGGCGGGAAGGTCGGATAGAGCCCCTTCACGCTCGCCGCCTGCTGCACGAGGCCGAGCACGGCGTCGATATAGGGCGTCGGGATCTCGACGAGGCACCCCATCTCCTGCACGGCGCCGAGCAGGGCATCGATCTCGAGCGGGCGGCCCTTCTCCAGATCCTGGAGCATGGAGGTGCGATGGGCGCCGACGCCGGCCGCGCCGTCGATCCGGCGCTCGACATCGACACGGAAGCGGGCGCCGAGCCTTTCGCCGATCTGCTTTGCCTCCAGCATCATCTTGCGGGCGAGCGCGCGCGTACCGGGATCGGTCGCGACGATGTCGAGCGTCGCATGGGTCAGCGCCGAGATCGGGTTGAAGCAGAGATTGCCCCAGAGCTTCAGCCAGATATCGTCCCGGATATCGGTGAAGAGCCTCGGCTTCATGCCGCCGGCGGCGAGCGCATCGGAAAAGCGCGTCAGCCGCTCGCTCTCCTGGCGGTTGGGCTCGCCAAGCCCGAACTGGTCGCCATAGATGTGCCTGATCACGCCCGGCTCGGTGATCTCGGTCGCCGGGTAGACCGTGCAGCCGATGACGCGCTCCGGACCGATCGCGTGCCATTGCCGATCACCTGGATCGACGCTGCGCAGGCGCAGATCGGCATAGGGGTGATCCAGCCCGTAGAAATACCACCAGGGCACGCCGTTCTGGGCGGTGACGACGGCGGTGTCCGGCCCGAGCAACGGCTTCAGCTCCTCCGCCGCCTCCCAGGCCTGGTGGGCCTTGAGCGCGACGATCACCACGTCCTGATGGCCGAGATCGCGCGGATCCCGGCTCGCCGGCATCCGCTCGGTGATCGTCTCGGTCTTGGTGACGAGGGTCAGGCCCCTGGCCTTGATCGCTTCCAGATGCGCACCGCGCGCGACGAGCGAAACATCGAGCCCGCCGCGCTTGAGCATCACGCCCATATAGCCGCCGATCGCGCCGGCGCCGTAGATGCAGATCTTCATGGGCCTCCCCTTTCCTTGGCTATGAGCTCGCGACCTCGTGGTTCGCCATGATCTCCAGCGCCCGCACCATGGCCGAATGGTCCCAGTCCTTGCCGCCATGAGCAGCGCAGGCGTTGAACAGCTCCTGCGCCGTCGCGGTGTTCGGCAGCGACACGCCGAGCGAGCGCGCGCTCTGCAGCGCGAGGTTCAGGTCCTTCTGGTGCAGCCCGATGCGGAAGCCCGGGTTGAAGGTCCGCTTGATCATGCGCTCGCCATGGATCTCGAGAATCCTCGAGGAGGCGAAGCCGCCCATCAGCGCCTGGCGCACCTTGCCCGGGTCGGCGCCGGCCTTGGACGCGAAGAGCAAGGCCTCGCCGACCGCCTCAATGGTCAGCGCGACAATGATCTGGTTGGCGACCTTGGTGGTCTGGCCGTCGCCATTGCTGCCGACCAGCGTGATGTTCTTGCCCATCAGCTCGAAGAGCGGCCTCACCCGGGCGAAGGCCGCTTCCGGCCCGCCGACCATGATCGTCAGGCTGGCCGCCTTGGCCCCGACCTCGCCGCCGGAGACCGGCGCGTCGAGATAGAGGCCACCGGCCCTCTCGATCCTCTGCGCGAACTCCTTGGTCGCCATCGGCGAAATCGAGCTCATGTCGACAACGACCTTGCCGGCCGACAGGCCGGCGGCGACGCCATCGGCCGAGAAAAGGACATCCTCGACCTGCGGTGTGTCGGGGAGCATCAGGAAGACGATCTCGCTCGCCGCCGCGACCGCTTTCGGCGTCGCATGGACGACCGCGCCCCTCTCGACGAGGTCCTGAGCCACCGGCTTGTGGTGGCTGGAACCATGCAGCCGATGGCCGGCGGCGAGCAGATGCTCTGCCATCGGGCGCCCCATGATCCCCAGTCCGATGAAGCCGATATCCATCATGTCGCTACCTGCCGTTTCGCGCGTCGTTCGTCCGTGTACCGGTCAGGCGGCGAGCGTCGTCGCGGGCAGCCAGGACAGGCCTTCGCGCGTTTCGCGCGCGGGCTTGTATTCGCAGCCGACCCAGCCGGCGTAGCCGATGGCGTCGAGATGCCGGTACAGGAAGGGGAAGTTGATCTCGCCGGTGCCGGGCTCGTTGCGGCCGGGATTGTCGGCGATCTGGATATGGCCGATCCGATCGAGATTGGCCTCGATCGTCCGCGCCAGATCACCCTCCATGACCTGCATGTGATAGACGTCGTACTGCAGGAAGACATTGGTGGAGTCGACGTCTTCGAGCAGCTTCAGCGCCTGCGCGGTGCTGTTCAGGAAGAAGCCGGGCATGTCGCGCGTGTTGATCGGCTCGACCAAGAGCGCGATGCCCTCCTGCGCCAGCTCATGGGCGGCAAAGCGCAGATTGTTGACCAGGGTCTCGTGGAGTCTGGCGGGCTCAGCGCCTTGCGGTGCGATGCCGGCGAGGCAGTTGACCTGCCTGCAGCCCAGCTTGATGGCGTAGTCGATCGCCTGGAACAGGCCGTGCTGGAACTCGCTGATCCGGCCCGGCAGGATCGCGATGCCGCGTTCCCCGGCCGCCCAGTCGCCGGCGGGCAGATTGTGCAGCACCTGCGTCAGCTGCCAGCGCTCCAGCCGCTCAGCCAGCTCGTATTTGTCGTGGCCATAGGGGAACAGGTACTCGACGCCGTGGAAGCCGGCTTCCGCCGCCGCCTGGAAGCGCTCCAGGAAGGGCAGTTCGTTGAAGAGCATCGTCAGATTGGCGGCGAAGCGAGGCATGGGTCTCTTCCCTGATGGCTTTGGCCGGTCGGCTTACTGGGCGGGCTGCAGCTCGGGCTCGGGCAGCGGCAGGTCGAGCACCGCCTCGAACTCGACGACATTGTCGATCTCGGCGCCCATCGCGATGTTGGTGACCCGCTCCAGGATGAACTCCATCACCACCGGAACCCGGTATTCCGCGAGCCAGGCCCGGGCCTGGGCGAAGGCCGCCTTGAACTCGTTCGGGCTCTTGACCCGGATCGCCTTGCAGCCGAGCCCTTCGGCGACGGCGACATGGTCGACGCCATAGCCGCCGAGATCGGGCGCATTGACGTTCTCGAAGGCGAGCCCGACCTGGAAATCCATGTCGAAGGCGCGCTGTGCCTGGCGGATCAGGCCGAGATAGGAGTTGTTCACGACGATGTGGATGTAGGGCAGCTTGAACTGTGCCCCGACTGCCAGCTCCTCGATCAGGAACTGGAAGTCGTAATCGCCCGAGAGCGCCACGATCTCGCGCTCGGGGTCGGCGGCGCGCACGCCGAGCGCCGCCGGCAGGGTCCAGCCGAGCGGGCCGGCCTGGCCGCAATTGATCCAGTGTCGCGGATTGTAGACGTGCAGGAACTGGGCGCCGGCGATCTGCGACAGGCCGATGGTCGAGACGTAGCAGACGTCGCGGCCGAAGGCCTCATTCATTTCCTCATAGACCCGCTGGGGCTTCAGCGGCACCTCGTCGAAATGGCTCTTGCGCCCCATGGTTTCGCGCCGGCCGAGGCATTCGTTTGCCCAGGCGCTGCGGTTCCTGAGCTGCCCCCTGCCTTCCTGCTCGCGCGCAACGGCGACGAAGAGCTCCAGCGCCGCCTTGGCGTCCGAGACGATACCGAAATCCGGATCGAAGACGCGGCCGATCTGGGTCGGCTCGATATCGACATGAACGAATTTGCGCCCCTTGGTGTAGGTCTCGATCGAGCCCGTATGCCGGTTGGCCCAGCGATTGCCGATGCCGAGCACGAAGTCGGAGGCGAGCATCGTCGCATTGCCGTAACGGTGGCTGGTCTGCAGCCCGACCATGCCGGCCATCAGCGGGTGGTCGTCGGGGATCGCGCCCCAGCCCATCAGCGTCGGCACCACCGGCACGCCGGTCAGTTCGGCGAACTCGACCAGAAGCTCTGCGGCGTCGGCGTTGATGACGCCGCCGCCGGCGACGATCAGCGGCCGCTCCGCGGCAGCCAGCATCGCCATCGCCTTCTCGATCTGGCGGCGCGAGGCGGCCGGCTTGTAGACCGGCAGCGGCTCATAGGTCTCGTCGTCGAATTCGATCTCGGCCATCTGGACGTCGACCGGCAGGTCGATCAGCACCGGGCCTGGACGACCCGAGCGCATGATGTGGAAGGCCTGCTGGAAGACGCGCGGCACCAGGGCCGGCTCGCGCACCGTCACCGCCCATTTGGTCACCGGCTTGGCGATCGCCTCGATGTCGACGGCCTGGAAATCCTCCTTGTAGAGCCGGGCGCGCGGCGCCTGACCGGTGATGCAGAGGATCGGGATGGAATCGGCGCCGGCCGAATAGAGCCCGGTGATCATGTCGGTGCCGGCCGGGCCTGACGTGCCGATGCAGACGCCGATATTGCCGGCCTTGGCCCGGGTATAGCCCTCGGCCATATGCGAGGCGCCCTCGACATGGCGCGCCAAGATATGGTGGATCGAGCCGCGGCTCTTCAGGGCAGCATAGAGCGGGTTGATCGCCGCGCCCGGCACGCCGAACGCCTGGGTCACGCCTTCGCGCTCCAGAACCCTGACCGCAGCCTCGACAGCTCGCATTTTCGGCATGCCCGTTCTCCCGCGAGAAAACCGCTATTGGCATACCAAATGCCAGATACTGGCGTCGGTCAATTTATTTCAGAATATTTTTTCATACTCTCGAGAAATATAATTATCTGTTTTATATCCGTGCCTTATCTTTAATCATGTCATCGCTAGCCAGAAGCCCGAAAAATCATTTCGCTTTGAATTCGCCATGGCAGCCCGCCTGTGCTCTCATGCTTGCAAGCTGGCGATCACGGAGGCGCGCATGAGCGCGATCGAGCAACGCAAGGGACGCGGGCGACCACGCTCGCTGAAGGCGGCGGTCGTCGGCGGGGCGGTGCAGGCGCTCGATCGCGGGCTGACATTGCTCGAGATCCTCGCCGAGGAAGACGGGCTGACGCTCAGCGAGCTCAGCCGCCGCTCGGGCGTCTCGGCCTCCACCGTGCACCGGATCCTGCTGACCCTGGAGAGCCGCGCCTACGTCCAGCACGACATGGAGCGCGGCCTCTGGCTGGTCGGGGTCGGCGCGTTCAAGACCGGCTCGGCCTTCCTGCGCAATCGCCGCGTCGCGAGCATGGGACGCGCCGCCATGCATGCGCTGATGGAGGCGACCGGCGAGACCGTCAATCTCGGCATCGAGGACGATGGCGAGGTCGTCTTCATCTCGCAGATCGAGAGCCATGACACGCTTCGCGCCTTCTTCCGGGCGGGCAGCCGCGGCGCGATGCACGCCTCGGGCGTCGGCAAGGCGCTGCTGGCCGAGTTTCCCGAGCACCGCGTGCGGCAGATCTGCGCCGTGCGGCGGCTCGAGCGCTTCACCGAGCACACGATCACCGATCTCGGCGAGCTCCTGAGCGAGCTCGCGGAGGGTCGCCGGAATGGCTGGGCGCTCGACGACGAGGAGCGTTCGCTGGGCATGCGCTGCGTTGCCGCCCCGATCTTCAACGAGCACGCGGAGGCGATCGCCGGCGTTTCCGTGTCGGGGCCGGCCGTGCGCGTGACCCCGCGCAAGCTGGACGATTACGGCCCGATGGTCCGCCGCGCCGCCGACGAGATCACCCGCTCGATCGGCGGCCGACTGCCGAAGCGGGAAGAGGCTTGAGCCAGCGCGTTGCGGATTGCTGCGGCACAGGGGAAGGTGACGACGCTGCCAGACGGACCGAACTCAGCAAAACTGCCGAACCTGCTCCGATGCCGGAGCCGCTTTTTGAACGAGGCCGGTATGAGCGCCGATGAGAACAAGCTGCTGGTGCGCGATTTCGTCGGGCGGGTCATCAACGGCCGGGACCTCGACGCGGCGGGCACCTATGTCGCCGAGGATGTCGTCGAACAGGTACCGTTTCCGGGACAAGGGCCCGGCCTTTCCGGGCTGAAGGACGTGCTGCGCGGGCTGTTCGCGGCCTTCCCGGACATGCATTGGACCATCGACGAGCAGATCGCCGAAGCCGACAAGGTCCTGACGCGCTTCACATGGACCGGCACGCATGATGGCGAGTTCTTCGGCGTTCCTGCCTCCGGCCGAACGGTATCGGTCTGGGGCATGGTGATCGATCGCATCGAGCGCGGCCGGATCAAGGACACGCGGATCCTGATGGATGCGCTCGGGCTGATGCGGCAGATCGGGTCCTGAGGCGAGGTCACCCCCGCCCGGCCAGCGCCTGCCTGACCGTCTCGCCGACAAGATGGGCGCTCGGCGCGATCCTGACCCCGGCCGCCTCCAGCGCCCTGATCTTGCCGGCGGCATCGCCCTTGCCGCTGAGCGCGAACGCTCCGGCATGGCCCATCCGGCGCTCGATCGGCGCCTCGCGGCCGACGATCAGGGCGACAACTGGCTTCGAGGTCCGGACGTCGGAGAGATAGTCGGCGACCTCTTCCTCCTGCGTGCCGCCGATCTCGCCGATCAGCACGACACAGTCGGTGTCGGCATCCTCCAGCAGGAGCGCGAGGCATTCGCGCATGCCGATACCGTGCACAGGATCGCCCCCGACCCCGATCGTCGACGATTGGCCGAGCCCCGCCGCGGTGACCTGCGCCACGACCTCGCTGGTCAGCGAGGCCGAACGCGAGACGATGCCGACGCCACCCGGACGTTCGCTGCCGGTCGCCATGACGCCGAGCTTGCCGACGCCCGGCACCAATATGCCCTGCGAGTTGGCGCCGACCAGGGTAGTGCGCCCGCCCTTCAGCGCAGCCTTCACCCGCACCATGTCGAGCGTCGGCACGCGCTCGGTGACGGTGACGACCAGCGGCATCTCGGCCTCGATCGCCTCGATCATCGCGGCGGCGGCATTGGCCGGCGGCACGAAGACGATGCTGGCATTGGCGCCGGTCTCGCGCCGCGCTTCTGCAACGCGCTCGTAGACGGGCAAATTCAGGTGCGAGCGACCGCCCTTGCCCGGCGTCACGCCGCCGACGACCTGGGTTCCGTACTCCATCATCCGCGCGACATGATGGGTGCCGGCCCAGCCGGTCATGCCCTGGCAGAGGACACGGGTCTCACGGTTCAGAAAGACGGCCATGGCTCAGGCTCCCCTCTGCGCCAGCGCGACAGCCTGCGAGGCGGCGGACCACATGTCGGGACAATCGATCACGGCGCAGCCGAAGTTCTGCAGGCGTGACCGGGCGAAATCGGCATTGTTGCCGGCCAGCCGCACGACCAGCGGCAAGGATCGCCCGCTACGGCGCAAGGCGATGCCGAGCCCTTCGGCGATGGTATCGCAGGGCTGCATGCCGCCGCCATGGACGTTGACCACGATCGCGCGTGTCGCCGGATTGTCGAGCAGCAGCCCGAAGCCATGAGCGATGTCGAGACTCTTGGCGGTGGTCCGGATATCCATGAAATTGGCCGGCCGGCCCTTGGCAGCGACGAGCATGTCGAGCGTGGCGAGGCCGAGCCCGGCGCCGTTCGCCACCATGCCGATGTCGCCATCAAGCTGGACATAGTTGAGCTGGTGGCGCTGCGCCTGCAGTTCGGCGGCGCTGCCATCATCCTCGTCGCGCAGCGCCGCCAGCTCCGGATGCCGGAACAGCGCGTTGTCGTCGAGCACCATCTTGGTGTCGAGAGCGACGAGTGCGCCCGCCGCCGTGACCGCAAGCGGGTTGATCTCGATCAGGCTGGCATCGAAATCGAGGAAGGCACGGCGCAGCCCGTCGACAAGGACGCAGCCCTGCTCGTGCAGCGCGCCGTCGAGCCCGAGCGCCGCAACGAAGGTCGCGACCTCCTTCCCCCGCGCCTCGCTGCCGTCGCCGAGGCCGAGCCAGTTGAGCCGGATGTCGCCGCTTGCCGCCTGCTCCTCGACATCGACGCCGCCCTTGGCGCTGCCGATCAGCATCAGCTCACCCGAGGAGGCATCGATCAGCAAGGCGAGATGCAGCTCGCGCACCGCGGCCACCGCGGCTTCGACGAGGACCCGCCTGATCTTCTGGCCGGCCGGCCCGGTCTGCGCGGTGACCAGCGAGCTGCCGAGCAGCCCGTCCGCGGCTGCCTCGGCGGCAGCGGGATCGTCGACCAGCCGGATGCCGCCGGCATTCTGGCGCCCGCCGGCATGAATCTGCGCCTTGACCATCGTGGGCCCGCCGAGACGCCGTGCGATTTCGCCGGCCTCGCGGCCCGTGATCGCGACACTGCCGTCCGGGACGTTCAGCCCGTAGCCCGCCAAGAGTTGCTTTGCCTGGAACTCGTGGATTCTCATGACCCGGTTCCTCCGCCAGGGGCAGTTCAGCGGCACCCTGATCTGGCATACATTATGCCAGAATCGAGATCACGGCAACTGTCCTCGCGGCGAACGGAAGGCCGGTCTATCGGGAGAGCGCATCGAGCACGCGGTCGATCGGCCCGCGGGAGACGCTCATCGGGCCGCCGAAGGGCACATCCATGTCCACGATCAGATAGATGGTCGCCGCCATGAGCGCCGCGGCCAGCAGGATGGACAGGACGACGATGAAGTTGGCCGGGGCGCGATAGCCGAAGCTTCCGAAGATCAGGGCCAGCCAGAGCACGACCATCGCGAGCAGCGCGGATGGGATCGTCCCGTCAGCCTGCTGAACGAGCTTCCAGCGCAGGTCGAAGACGGCCTGGTACTTCGTCAGCGCCTGCTCCCACAACGCCATCTGGGCGCCGCCCGTCGGCGTGATGGCGCGCAGGCTATCGCCCGCCCGGTCGAGCAGATCCTCGCCGCGCTGGCTTGAATCGGCCAAGCCGTTCGCCTTGGTCCGGGCGACCGCACTTGCCTGTTTCACATAGCCGAGGAGATCGCGGCGGGCTTCGTCTCCGGCCTCGCCGAAGCGCCGCAGGAGCTTGTCGAGCAGGATGATCTCGGTCGCGATGGCATGGACGTCCCGGTCGGCGGTTTCGAAGGTGTTCTTTGCCGAGTTGACCATCAGCCCGAGCACCAGCGAGGTCACGACGACGAAGACATTCGCCACCATCCTGATGATCGCGGCGGTGTCGTCCTGACGATAGCGATCGGGCAGCTTGCGATGCAGGAGCAGGCTCGCGAGACCGGCGCCGGACAGCAGGAAGAAGACGAGGATCGCAACGCTGAATTCGTGACCGGCCAACGGCGCGCCCTCCGGAAGATGGAGCTCCCGAGCCGCCGTTATTACAGAGCCGCTACGACTTTTTCCGGGCGCGCCCGGACCGAGGGCAAGGCAATATTCCGGATGCACCGGCGACGGGCCTGCAAGCCCGTCGCAGCAGGCCATCTATCGGCCGTCGCGTCACCGCTTCCTTACCGATGAGAGCGGCAGCAACGCTCGACCGAAGGCCGGCGCCGCGCCTCGTTTCAGCGCGGCGCGGCCTCGGGCGCCGGCGCCTCAACCGGGCGCGGCTTGGCGAGCCGGCCTTCCTCAGCCTTGAAGAAGTACTGCGAGGCCACGAGCCAACCTTTCAGCGGTCGCAAGGGCGGAATGCAGGTCACGAGTACGATCGGCAGCGTCGTCACCAGATGGACCCAGGCAGCCGGCTCATAGGCGAGCTCCAGCCAGAGCGCGAAGGACAGCGCCGGGATGCAGACGAACATCATGACGAAGAAGGCCGGCCCGTCGGCAGGATCGGCGAAGCTGTAATCGAGCCCGCAGGCCTCGCAGCGCGGCTTCAGCGTCAGAAAGCCGTCGAACAGCTTGCCTTCTCCACAACGTGGGCAGCGCCCGCGCATGCCGGTCTTGAACGGCGACAGCTTGGGCCAAGTACGAGGTTCCATCTTCCCCTCCGGGGCGTGCGTACCGTCTTTGTCGATCATGGCCGCACCATAGCAGTCATTTCCGATATTATATGCACTCAATTGCCAAATCAGCTGGGATTGCGACCCTATGCCTCAGCCACTCACAGGACAGTCGAGCTGATCTCGGGGGGATGTCCGAGCGCATGCGCCATGAATTCCAGCGCGCCGCGGACGGCATCGCGGCTTTGCGGGCCGCCCAGGCAGACCCGTACCGCTTCGGGGGGATTTCCGTCGGCGGCGAAGACATCACTTGCGGCCACGCCGATCCCTGTCGCCTGCATATGGCCGGCAAAAGCCGAGCGCGTCCAGGGAGCAGGAAGCTCGAGCCAGAGATTGAAGCTCAGCGGATCGGCCCGGAAGCTGCCGGGCGCCAGCACCTCCGCCGCGAGCCGCTGGCGGGCGCCGGCCTCCGCCCGTACGAAGCGCAGAATGGCGTCGGCCGTGCCATCCTCGATCCAGCGGGTCGCGATCGCCGCGGTCAAGGGCGAGGCCATGACGCTGGCAGCGCGCAGCGCCGCCGCGAAAGGCCAGCCCGAGCGGGCATCGGGCGTCACGACATAGGCGATGCGCAAGCCCGCCCCGATGCATTTCGACAAGCCGGCGACATGCCAGGTCAAGTCCGGCGCGATTGCAGCAAAGGGCGGCGGCGAAGCGGCTGGCACAAAGCCGTAGGCATCGTCCTCAATGATCGCGACACGATGGCGACGGGCGATCGCCGCAAGCTCGATACGGCGGGCCTCCGGCACTGTCAGCGTGGTCGGATTATGCAGCACCGGATTGAGGTAGAGCGCCTTCGGCTTCGCCTTCTCGCAGGCTTCGGCGAAGGCGGCAGGCATGATGCCGTCGCGATCCATGGCAATTCCGACCAGCCGGATCCCGAGCTGCGCGGCAATCGAGCGGATGCCCGGATAGGTCAGTGCCTCCGTCAGCACGACATCCCCCGGGCGCGCCAGCACGTTCAGCATGCCGAGCAGGGCGGAATGCGCGCCGGGAACGACGAACAGGCGCTCGACTGCCGGCGAGAGGCCGCGCCGGCCAAGCCAGATCGCGGCCGCTTCCTTGTCGGAGCGCGAGCCGCCGAAGCCCTGATAGCGCAGCAGCGAAACCAGATCGGCGCCGACCTCGGCAATGCCTTCGCGCATCCGGGCGATCAGGGCTGGATCATCGGGCTCGGGCGGCAGGTTCATCGAGAGGTCGATCTGCTCGGGCGCGATTGCGCGCCGCCTGACCGGCGCCTTGACGAAGGTGCCCTGGCCGACGCGCGACGCGACGAGCCCGCGGCGCTGGGCCTCGACATAGCCGCGCGCCACCGTGGTGAAGTCCACCGCCAGCCTGTTCGCAAGCTGGCGCTGGGGCGGCAATCGATCGCCGGCCGAGAGTCGGCCGTTGGCGATATCCTCGGCAATGGCCTCAGCGATCGCCAGATAGCGCGGCTTGTCGCTGCGCGTCAGGTCGGGCGTCCAGTCAACCATCGGCTTCGCACTCGCTCGGGACAGGGAAGGCGGTTCACGGAATTGACTGTATATTGTTGCACGCAACTCCTGTCACTACGTCTCAAGGTCGCAGCAAGGAAGAGCCGGGCGGGCGGGTTCCAGAGCCGGCCGCGATCGCTCTTCATGGAACCCGCGATTTACAGCCGGCAACTGCGCGCCTATAAAAGTGTCATCGATTATGCATCTTAAAAAGGATCATCACCCTGATCCCACCCCTTCCCCAGGACGTGTCCGAGCCGCTGGTCGAGCGGATCGTGCATGGCTTCTATGCCCTCGTCCGCCAGGACGCCCTGCTCGGGCCGATCTTCGAGGAACGGATCGGCGATGGCTGGGATGCGCATCTCGCGACGATGGTGGACTTCTGGTCGTCGCTGACGCTGATGAGCGGACGCTATGGCGGCAAGCCGCATGTCGCGCATTTCGGGCTCGGGCTGACGGTGGAGCATTTCGAGCGCTGGCTCGCGCTGTTCGAAGGGGTCGTCAACGCGCATTGCGCGGGCCCGGCCGCCGCCCTCTTCATCGGGCGGGCCCGGCGCGTCGCCGACAGCCTGCAGATCGGGCTGAACATAGGCGACAAGGCACTACACCTGCCGGGCCGGGCAGCGGCTCCCGTCAGCGCTGCCTAGGACTGCCATCACCAACGCTGAGGCGGCTCCGATCGCATCGATCGGTTCGCGCGAGGCTCTGTTGGCGGGCCGGATTGGCGCGAGCCGGAGGAACTGCAGAACGCTTGCCAGCCGATTCAGAGCTGAATTCCGCCTGGGCGGTTGCGAAAGATGCTACGGGGCCACATCTTTCACCGTGACCCGACTGCAGCCCGGGACGACAGCGCCGGAAGCCGCAATGCGTTTGACGAACTTCTCCGACTATTCCCTGCGCCTGCTGATGTATGCGGCGACGCGGGACGGCCAGCTGATCACGATCGAGGAAACCGCCGCGGTCTACGGTATTTCCCGGGCCCATCTGATGAAGGTCGCCAATCTCCTGGTGCGTGCCGGCTTCCTCAAATCGATACGCGGGCGCTCCGGTGGCCTCGTTTTGGCGCGGCCGCCCGGCGAAATCGGCGTCGGCGCGGTGCTACGGACAACCGAGCCGGATTTCGCCCTGGTCGAGTGCTTCGAGGCCGGTAATCGCTGCCTCGTCACGCCACGTTGCCGCCTGCGCGGCGTGCTCAACGAGGCGCTCACCGCCTTCGTGACGACGCTCGACCGCTACACGCTGGCCGATCTTGTGCTCAGGCCGGAGGATTTCGGCATCGCAGCGCCGACACAGGATACCCCCAAGCCGGCGCGGCGCAGGGCGTCGGAAGCCACCTCCTAATACGGCCGACACCCGCCCCCCTGCCCGGCAGGCCGAACAATGCATGGCCAAGCATAATAAGATTCATTATCGATGTATCTTATTGATTTCGCGCGGCCGCGCTCGCCGCTCTGCGCGGGAGCGCAAACCGGTAAGGAACGAGCAGCATGGCGACGCTGGTGCTTGATCCGTCGATCTTCGTCGATGACGACATCCTGCACGAGATCGTGCAGTCGCTCAGCGAGCGCCTGCGCCGCCACAGGCGGCTGCGCGGCGGGCTCGACAGGGTCATCGGCAATCGCTGGCAGGAATTCGAGGAGGATTTCGCGCGTTTTCTCGGCGCGCTGCTGCTGCAGACCGGAGAACAGGGCGGCGGGATCGTCGCGCTGCACGAGGTCTTTCCCGAACTGGCGCCGGACCATGTCCGGGATGCCTGCGAGGTCTTCATGGAAGCAGCGCTGGAGGTTCTGCCTTTCCACGCCGCCGCCAGCCTGTCGGAGCTCTCCGAGCATGTCGGCGCCCTCGTGCTGCGCGCGCTCGAGCCCGCGACGGAAGCCGCAGCGGCGATGCCGCTGGCCCGGCGCCTCAGCGAGGCCGAGGCGGCGCTTCGGGCGGGGGCGGGCCTGCGATAGACTCGGAGGAGGCGGCCCCCCCACCCTCTTCCGAAGCCGGCTCTACGGGCGGAATCGCCTCGTCGTCGAGAAGAATGCGAGCGGCCGCACCGTCGAGATCTTCGTACTGGCCACTGCGTAGCGACCACATGAAGGCGCAAAGCCCGACGACGCCGAGCGCGATGGCGATCGGGATCAGGTAGAAGAAATCCATCATCGCAAGGCAAGGGCGGGCGCACCCGCCACCTCTTCCGCCGACGGCACCGGTGTGAGCCCGCCGGCGGCATGCCGGCCGAGCCGCAACGCATTCCCGATCACCAGAAGCGAGGACAGCGACATGGTCACGGCCGCGATCAAGGGCGTGACATAGCCGAGCACAGCGATCGGGATCGCGATCGCGTTGTAGGCGACGGCGAGGAAGAGGTTCTGCCGGACGAGCTTGCTGGCCTCGCGCGCTACGGCGAGCGCCTGCGGCACGGCGAGCAGGCTCTCGCGCAGGAAGACGAAATCGGCGGCGTTGCGCCCGATATCGGCGGCCGTTCCCGGTGCCATCGAGGCATGGGCACGCGCCAGCGCCGGTGCATCGTTGAGGCCGTCGCCGACCATCAGCACCTTGCGCCCCTCGGCCGCGGCGGCCTCGATATGGGCGAGTTTGCCGCCGGGCGAGACCCTTGCGCCATGCGGCAGGCCGAGCGCAGTGGCCAGTCGGCGGACCGGCTCCTCGCGGTCCCCGGAGAGGATTTCGACTCCAAGACCGGCGGCAGAAAGCCCCGCGATCGCCTCGCGCGCATCGGGCCGCAACCGGTCGTCGAAGTCGAAGCTCGCCAGCGCCTTGCCATCCCGGCTCAGCATGACGCGAGCTTCGTTCGTCCCAGCCTCCGGCGCGGCATCGGCGCCGAGCGCCCATTCCGGCCGCCCGAGGCGATAGAGCGAGCCGCTGGCCTTCGCCTCGAGCCCCGCCCCCGGCAGTTCCGAAATCTCGGAGAAGACAGTTCCGGCTGCGGGGCGGCCGAGCCCGCCGGAAGCTGCGACCAGAGCGCGCGAATAGGGGTGCCGCGAATGGGCCGCGAGCGCCGCCGCCAGCGACAGGGCGGCAGGCTCCTTCGCCCCGGGATCGAGCAGGCGCGGATTGCCCTGTGTGAGCGTGCCGGTCTTGTCGAAGACGACGCTGTCGATCTCGGCGAGGCGCTCCATGGCGGCGCCGTCCTTCACCATGATGCCCTTCTCGAACAGCCGGCGTGCCGCCATGATCTGGACCATCGGCACGGCGAGGCCCAATGCGCAGGGGCAGGTCACGATCAGCACCGCGATGGCGACGGTGATCGCACGGTGGGCATCGCCGGTCGCCAACATCCAGCCGAGGAAGGTCAGGAAGGCGGTGAGGTGGATCACCGGCGCATAGAGCCGCGCCGCCCGGTCGGCGATGCGCCGATAGAGCGAGCGCCCCTCCTCGGCCGCCTCCATCATGCGCACCATTTCGGCGAGGAAGGAATCCCGGGCGGCAGAGGTCGCGGTGATCTGCAGCGGGCGCGTCAGGTTGAGCGTGCCGGCCTGCAGCGCCTGCCCGGCAACGGCGGGCTGCGGCAGGCTTTCGCCCGAGACCAGCGAGCAGTCGAGTTCAGATGCGCCTTCGACCACCCTGGCATCGACCGGCACGCGCTCCCCCGCGGCGAGCAGGATGGTCATGCCGGGCTCGATCTCGGCGACCGGCAGGTAGGTCCCGGTACCATCCGCGCCGATGACGAGCGCGCCGCGCGCCGCGAGCCGGGCGAGACCCTTTACCGCAACCCGAGCCCGCTCGCGCATGACATGGTCCAGCGTTCGGCCGATCAGCAGGAAGAAGAGCAGCGAGATCGCCGCATCGAAATAGGCGTGGGGGCCGCCATGCACCGTCTCGTAGAGGCTGAGCGCGAAGGCGAGCGAGACGCCGATCGAGATCGGCACATCCATATTGGTGCGGCCCTTGCGCAGCGCCCCCCAAGCGGAGCGAAAGAAGACGCGGCCGGAATAGGCGAGCGCCGGCAGGGCGATCAGCGCCGAGATCCAGTGGAACAGGTCGCGCGTCGCCGGCTCGGCGCCGGACCAGACCGAGACCGAGAGCAACATGATGTTCATCGAAGCGAAGCCGGCGACCGCCAGCGCGCGGATGAGCTCGGAGAGCGCGGCGTCGGTGCCGGTTTCGGCGAAATCGGCGAGATGCGCCTCGTATCCGACGCCGGCTAGCGTTTCGGCGAAAGCCGGCGGCGTTCCGTCCCGCCAGCGGATCGAGACCCGCTTGGTCGAGAGGTTGACCCTGGCCCGCTGGACGCCCGGCAGTGCCGACAGTGCCTTCTCGATGGTCGCGATGCAGCCGCCGCAATGGATGCCCGGCACGGAGAGATCGGTCTGGCGCGCTCCGCCGCCCACAGGCCGGCTTGCCAGCAGGATCTCGTCGGCGGTCAGCCTGTGATCCGCCGTCGCATAGTCGGCGCCGGGCGCGCAGCAACTCATCGAAGGCTCCCGAAAGCGATAGCAGCCGCTCAGGCCGCGATCGCGCGATAGGCGTACCAGGTGCCGTGCCCAAGAAGCGGGAACACGACGATCAGGCCGAGCAGGCCGGTGGCCAGGCTCAGCAGGAACAGGCCGAGGACGATCGCGCCCCAGGTGAGCATCACCGGCAGGTTGTTCCAGACCAGCGCGGTGCTGCTGCCCATCGCCGTCAGCGCGTCGACCCGCTTGTCGAGCTGCATCGGGATCGCAAAGACGCTGATCGCGAAGGAAAAGGCGGCGAACAGGCCGCCGACGGCACTGCCGACGAAAAGCATCGCCAGCCCGACCGGCGTGGTGAACAGCATGCCGACGATGTGGTCGAGCCCCGGGAAGGGACGCAGGCCGAAGAACAGCGCGTAGATCAGCACCGCCGCGCGCATCCACACCAGCATCAGCAGGCAGAGCAGCACGCCGGTGAACAGCACCTGCCCACCAGAAGCCGGCTTGACGAAGAGCATGCGACCGAGACCGATGCGCTCGCCGAGGGCATGGCGGCGGCTCTTCTCGTAGAGTCCGATCGCGAAGAGGGGGCCGACGACCATGAACCCGGCCAGGGCCGGGAACAGGATGTAGTCCCAGCCGAAGGAGAAGAAGCAGGCAACGACGGCGAGAGAGACTAAAAAGACCAGGAGCCCGTAGCTCAGGCTCGGCACCGGGTTGTCGACGATGTCCTGCCAGCCGGCCCGCAACCAGTCGAAGGCGGCGGAAGCGGGCAGGCCGCGGCTCCATTTGTTCTCGCGCGGAAGCGGAGGGACGACGGCCGGGATGATCATGGTTCGCCTCGCTGCGGAGTGGGCTTCATTCCGTCACCTCGACTGGCAGGCTGAACGGGCGGCGCTGTACGCACCCGGCCGGCCCTCGCCCTCACCCCGCCGGAGATGGGGAACGCAATCGGGCTGGGATGAGATCGCGACATGGACCAGATGCCAATTGGCGCCGGCCAGCAGCAGCAAGCCGCCGCCGACCGCCAGCCCCACGACGAGCTTGCGTCGGCGCGCCTGCGGACTGGACACGATCTCGCTCATGGCCGCGGCTTCCTGAGATCGGCGAGGTAGAGCGCCAGGATCTTGCGGTCGACCGGCGAGAGCCGGTTTTCCCAGGCCGGCATCTGGCCCTGCCGGCCATGCCAGATCGAATTGAAGATCGACTGCGTGTCGCCGCCATAGGTCCAGGCCTTGTCGGTCAGATCGGGCGCGCCGAGCTCGGCATTGCCCCTGCCCTCGTCGCCATGGCAGGCGGCGCAATTGGCGGCGTAGACGGCCTTGCCGGCCTCGACCTTTGCCGCGTCGAAGGTTCCGGGCGCCGCCGACAGCGACTGGACGAAGGCGGTGACGTTCTCGACATCGGCGCGCGGGATCATGCCGTCACGGCCGAAGGCGAGCATCTGGGCGGTGCGGCTCTCGCCATGGCCGGAATTGATTCCGACCCGGATCGTCTCCATCAGCGCCTCGGGCGTGCCGCCCCAGAGCGTCGAGGCGGCGCTGAGATCGGGGAAGCCCTTGCTGCCCTTGGCGTCGGTGCCGTGGCAGACCGCGCAATTGTCGCCGAACAGGGTGCGCCCGCTCTGGCGCACGATGGTCATCAAAGCAGGATCGGCCTGGATCGCGGCGAAGTCGGCGGTCTCGATCTTCTTGCTCCAGGCGCGCGCCTGCTCGGCCTGCTCCAGCGAGCGCGCGATGTTCTTGCGGTCGTCGGCGCCGAGCAGCCCCTTGGTGTAGCTCACGCCTGTCGGCCAGGCCGGCATCAAGAGCCAATAGAAGAGCGAGAAGACGAAGGTCGCGATCAGGAAGAAGTACACCGCCCGGGGAACCGGCGTGTTGAGCTCCTTGATGCCGCTCCACTCATGACCGGTGGTCAGGAAGCCGCTGTGAGGGTCCCGCTCTTCTACCGCCATGGTCGGTCCTCGTCGCGCAGGATGGAATCGGCGGCCTTGTCGAAATGCTGCTTGTTCGACGGCCAGTAAGTGTAGACCAGAACGGCGACCGAGAGCCCGATCAAGTAGAACAGCCCGTAGGATTTCGAGAACCAGACGGCCGTGTCGTGGGCGAGGCTCATGGCTTGCCTCCGGATGGCGTTGCTTCTGCTGGCTTGGTTTCTGCAGGCTTGGCTTCCGCCGACTTGGTGCCTGCCGGCACGGTTTCCGTTGCGACGGCCGGCTTATGGGCGGCGTCGGTCAGGCGGCCGAGGATCTGGAGATAGGCGACAACTGCGTCCATCTCGGTCAGTTCATTGGGCTTGCCGTCGAAGGCACGCACCGAAGTCGCCTCGCCATAGCGCTTGCTCACGCCCTCGGCGAAGGGCGAGTCCGGCGCCGCCTGGCCATAAGCGTCGGCCGAGGCGTTGGCGATCATCTCGTCGGTATAGGGCACGCCGACGGCGCGCAGCGAACGCAGATGCTTGCCGAGATCGTCGGTCCGCAGCGGCGTGCGCAGGAACCAGGAATAGGCCGGCATGATCGAGACCGGGACGACGTCGCGCGGATTGTTGAGATGCGCGACATGCCAGGCGTCGGAGTACTTGCCGCCATTGCGGGCGAGGTCCGGGCCGGTCCGCTTCGACCCCCACAGCATCGGATGGTCGTATTTCGACTCGACCGCGAGCGAATAGGGCCCGTAGCGCTCGACCTCGTCGCGCAGGGTCCGGATCATCTGCGAATGGCAGGCATAGCAGCCCTCGCGGATGTAGATGTTGCGGCCGGCCACCTCCAGCGGCGTGTAGACGCGCATGTCGGGCGCGTCCTCCACCGTCTGGTTGATGGTGAAGAGCGGCGCGATCTCGACGAGCCCGCCAATGCTGGCGACGCCGATCACCGCCAGCACGAAGCCGAGCGTCTTGCGTTCGAGGCGGTAGTGAAGACCAAACATCGGCGTCACTCCCCGGGCTGAAGGGCCGGGGCCGGAACCGGCACCGAACTGTCCGCGGCCGGATCGTGCAGATGCGCGGCCCGGACCGTCATCCAGATATTGTAGCAGCCGACCAGCGCGCCGATCAGGAAGAGCAGGCCGCCGATCGCGCGGGCGATGTAGTAGGGCCGCATCGCCACGAGCGAGTCGAGGAAGGAATAGGCCAGCGTTCCGCTTTCATTGTAGGTCCGCCACATCAGCCCCTGGATGATGCCAGAATTCCACATCGAGAAGACGTAGATGACGGTACCGGCGAGGGCGAGCCAGAAATGCACCTCGACCAGCCCGGCCGAGTACATCGCCTTGCGCTTCCAGAGCCAGGGCACGGTGGCGTAGATCGCGCCGAAGGTGATCATCGCGACCCAGCCGAGCGCGCCGGCATGGACATGGCCGACCGTCCAGTCGGTGTAGTGCGATAGCGCGTTGACCTGGCGGATCGCCATGAACGAGCCCTCGAAGGTGGAGAGGCCGTAGAACACGGCGGCGACCATCATGAAGCGCAAAGTCGCGTCGTCGCGCACCTTGTCCCAGGCGCCGTTCAGGGTCAGGAGCGCGTTGCCCGCGGAGGCCCAGGACGGCACCAGCAGCATGACCGAGAAGGTCACGCCGAGGCTCTGCACCCATTGCGGCAGGGCCGTGTAGTGCAGGTGGTGCGAGCCCGCCCACATGTAGAAGAAGGTGATGCCCCAGAAGCTGATGATCGACATCCGGTAGGAGTAGATCGGCCGGTCGGCGCGCTTCGGCAGGTAGTAATACATCATGCCGAGGAAGCCGGCGGTCAGGAAGAAGGCGACGGCGTTGTGGCCGTACCACCACTGCGTCATCGCATCCTGGACGCCGGAGAAGGCGGAATAGCTCTTCGCCTGGCCGAGCGAGATCGGCATGGCGAGGTTGTTGACGATGTGGAGGATCGCCACGACCAGGATGAACGCCATGTAATACCAGTTGGAGACGTAGATATGCGGCTCCTTGCGGCGGGCGAGCGTCCTTACGTAGAGGATGAAATAGGTGACCCAGACGACCACGAGCCAGATATCCGCGTACCATTCCGGCTCGGCATATTCCTTCGACTGGGTGATGCCCATCATGTAGCCGGTGACGGCGATGAGGCAGAAGAGATTGTAGCCGAGCAGCACGAACCAAGGACTTAGCTGGTCCGGTAGCCGTGCCCGCGAGGTACGCTGGACGACGTAGAATGAGGTTGCGATCAGCGCATTGCCGCCGAAGCCGAAGATCACGCCGGTGGTGTGGATCGGCCGGATGCGGCCGAAGCTCGCCCAGCCGGCGTCGAAGGTCAGCTCCGGATAGACCAGGAGCCAGGCGACCCAGTCGCCGACGAAGAGACCGACGACCGCCCAAGCCATGGCCATGACGATGCCGAACTTGGTCGGCTCGTCGTAATAGCTCTGCAGCCGCTCCGCGCTCGGCTCGGGCGAAAGATAGCCGGCGATCACCACAAAGATGCCGGCGACCCCCGCGGCCAGGAACATCAGGCCGTGCACGCCGATCGGGTCGCCCTGGCCCGCGACGGTGAGCAGGAGCCCGCACAGGGCCACGGCGACCAGGATGGACAGCGCCAGCCGTCGTTCCGGAATCGTCAACTGGGCGATCATGGGCGGTCGTCCTCGGCTCGCTACACGCACGTCGATGCAATCTGCGACATCGAGTCCGCGAACCCGATCCGCGCCGGTCCGGCCACAGTGCCGCATGGGCAGGGCCGAATCGTCAAGGCCATTTAACATACATCAAATATGATTGTTTTAAATCAAGGCAGAGCGTCGCAGGCGCTGGCGGGACGGCGCGCATCCCTGTATGAGCGAAGCGCAGTTGCCGCAGCGCCGACCGCATCTCGACGCAGCGCAAAGACGCGCGCGCCCAGCGCCAAACATCACGGAACGATGCGAGGCCACCTTTCACAAATCGCGCATGATCACCTTGTCTTCGCGGCGCGCGTCGGCGGCAAGTCGCGACAGGATAAGCGCTTTTGACCGAAGGCGGGCCTACGCTTGACTTCCCGCCGAAGCATACTAATCCTAGCGCGCCATGATCAGTTTTTGGCTATACGATCCTCTCAGGGCAGGATTCCCCAAGATCGGCGCTTAACCCGGACGCGCGCATTGCAGCCTCGTCCGGGCAATCAGGCATTCTCCGACGGCAACTCGAGCACATGACGCCCATTCGGCGAGAGCGCGCACCATCCGCTCCGCCATGACCGGCGCGGATCGGCATAGATGGAAGCTGCAGTGAACATCATGAAATTTCTGGGAGCCGAGGACATCGCGCTCGACCTGCCTGCCGCAAGCAAGCAGGCGGCGATCGAGAGCGCCGCCGACCGGCTCTGCCGGGGCGATGATGACGGCGACAGGAAGGCGGTGCTTCAGGCCCTCAACGCCCGCGAGCAGCTTGGTTCCACGGCGCTCGGCCGCGGCGTCGCGCTGCCTCACGCACGAACCGACGTTCTGGGCGAACCCAGGGTCGCGCTCATGCGCCTGGAGCAGCCGGTCGATTTCGGCGCCGCCGATGGCGACCCGGTCGATCTTGTGCTGGCCGTGGTCTGGCCGGCCGAGGCGATGGACGACTTCCTGGGCACGCTCTCAAAATTCTGCAAGATGATGCGCGAGCCGCGCCTGCTACAGGGGTTGCGCGACGCCGCGGACTCCGAAGCCGCAAGCCAGCTCCTGCGGGTCGCCGCAGAGCAGACAGCTCCGGCGCAGAGCGCAGCGCGGGCCTGAGCCCAAGCAAGCTTCGCCAGCCCTCCAACACCGAAGCGCTCCCCTGGGGCTGTTATGCGTTTCAGCGCCGACAGCCCTGAAGGCGCTCGGCCCCAATCTGGAAAAGGAGATCAACGACGTGCGGACTACCGGTCGCGCCGCTCCCATGCGGAAGATCGCCGATGAAACGATTGACCCAGGCCATGAAAGCCGGACGCCGGGCGAGCCGATCCGCATCCAGTACGCAGCGCTTCCCCATCGGATATCGCAGGCCGGCAGCCTCGACATCATGCTGATCACCTCGCGGGACACCGGCCGCTGGGTCCTCCCCAAGGGCTGGCCGATGCGCGGCAAGACGGCTCCCGAGGCGGCTGCGCGCGAAGCCTATGAAGAGGCCGGCATCATCGGCCAGGCCGATGCCGCCCCGGTCGGCAGCTATCATTATCGCAAGCGGCGGCGCCGCGGCACGTCCGTGCTCTGCCGGGTCGAGGTGTTCCCGCTCGACGTGCTGGACGAGCTGCAGCGCTGGCCCGAGAAACGCCAGCGCAAACGGTCCTGGTTCTCGTCGGAGGACGCCGCCGCGCTGGTCGACGAAGCCGAGCTGAAGACGCTCATCCTGACAGCGCAGGACGCCATCCTGCGCGCGTTCGACAGAGAGGTCACCGCCCCGGCCGGCTGAGCGCTGCATGTGGGCTTCAAGAATAACGACAGAGACGCAAAAAATACCACGTTCCCGCTCATCGTAATATAAAGTTCAAACTTCAACGGCTCGGGCCTCTGAGAGCTTTTGTAGACTGCTGTCACGAAATTCCAAAAAAGTGACGGCCGGTTGATTTTCCCGGGATAGCTGCTATAGGATCGTGTATCGCCTAATGCAGGCTACATCTGCTGGTTGGGGAGGACGGCATGTCTGACGACGCCCTCTTCCAATTGGGGATGGGCGCAGTTTTACTGGACGCCTCCCAAAAGGAAGAAACTTTTGCGATGCCGGTCTCGACCGCATCGATCGAGGTGATCAACAGCGCCGCCCAGCCCGCCGGGCCGCGGCGTCGTGCCGCAATCATGCTTCGCACCGAAAAGAAGAGCCGGAGCAACAGCGCGAAAGCGCTGATCCAGCGCGCGGAGACGGCATTCGCATCGCCGATGCCGTAACCGCCGGCCGCGCCTTGCCCGGGCGGCCACGTACGACCGATCCATTCCCGAATTCAGAACGCCGCCACGACACCGCGCCACGGTGAGCGTGCCGGCTTGCAACGTCGCGACCGAGGCCACCCGGCCCGGGCGCGGCTCCACGCTTTTCGACAGGTGCGACGCATCGATGATCCAGACCCCCTACTACCTGATCGACAAGGAAGGCCTGCTGCGCAATTTGCGGACGATCGACCGTGTCCGTGCGCGCTCTGGCGCCAAGGTGCTGCTAGCGCTGAAGTGCTTCGCGACCTGGTCGGTGTTCGACCTGATGCGCGAATACATGGACGGCACGACCTCCTCCGCGCTCAACGAGGTCAAGCTCGGCCGCGAGAAGTTCGGCGGCGAGACCCACGCCTACAGCGTCGCTTTCGCCGATCACGAGATCGACGAGGTCCTGGCCAACTCCGACAAGATCATCTTCAACTCGATCAGCCAGTTCGAGCGCTTCTCCGGCGCCACCAACGCGACGAGCCGCGGCCTGCGCCTCAACCCGCAGATCAGCGCCTCCGGCTTCGATCTCGCCGACCCGGCGCGGCCGTTCAGCCGCCTCGGCGAATGGGATGCGGAGAAGGTCGCGGCGATCATCGGCCGGATCGACGGCTTCATGATCCACAACAACTGCGAGAACGCCGATTTCCAGCGCTTCGACGCGATGCTGGTGCAGATCGAGGAGAAGTTCGGGGCCCTGCTCAAGCAGGTCAGCTGGGTCAGCCTGGGCGGCGGCATCCACTTCACCGCTGACGGTTACCCGCTCGAGGCCTTCTGCGACCGGCTGAAGGGCTTCTCGCAACGCTATGGCGTGCAGGTCTATCTCGAGCCCGGCGAGGCGGCGGTGACGAGGAGCACGACACTCGAGGTCACCGTCCTCGACACGCTGTTCAACGGCAAGCACCTCGCCATCGTCGACAGCTCGATCGAGGCCCACATGCTCGACCTGCTGATCTACCGGCAGAGTGCCAAGCTCGCCGCCGAAGCCGGGCCCCACCGCTATGCGATCTGCGGCAAGTCCTGCCTGGCCGGCGACGTCTTCGGCGAGTTCGACTTTGCCCATGAGCTAAAGCCCGGCGACCGGATCTCGATCCAGGACGCAGCCGGCTACACCATGGTGAAGAAGAACTGGTTCAACGGCGTCCAGATGCCGGCCATCGCCGTGCGCGAGCCCGATGGCAGCGTGCGCATCGTCCGCGAATTCTCCTTCCAGGACTACCTCTCGAGCCTGTCCTGACCCTCCCCCTCTCTGCAGAAAGGAAACCCCAGCAGAATGAAAAGGAACGTTCTGATCATCGGCGCCGGCGGCGTCGGCCAGGTCGTCGCCCATAAATGCGCCCAGCACAACGACGTGCTCGGCGACATCCACCTCGCTTCGCGCAGCATCGAGAAATGCGAGGCGATCCTTCGCTCCGTTCGCGAGAAACGCAGCCTGAAGACCGGCGGCCGGCTCGTCGGCCACGCGCTGGATGCGCTCGATGTCGAACGAACCGCCCAGCTGATCCGCGACACCGGCGCCGAGATCGTCATCAATGTCGGCTCGGCCTTCCTCAACATGTCGATCCTGTCGGCCTGCATCGCGACGGGTGCCGCCTATATCGACACGGCGATCCACGAAGACCCGCTGAAGATCTGCGAGACGCCGCCCTGGTACGGCAATTACGAGTGGAAGCGGCACGCCGACTGTGCCGGCGCAGGCATCACCGCGATCCTCGGCGCCGGCTTCGACCCCGGAGTCGTCAACGCCTACGCGGCGCTGGCGCGCGACGAGTATTTCGACAAGATCGATTCCATCGACATCGTCGACGTCAACGCTGGCGACCACGGCCGCTATTTCGCGACGAATTTCGATCCCGAGATCAATTTCCGCGAGTTCACCGGTCAGGTCTGGTCCTGGCAGAAGGGCGAGTGGACCGCGAACAAGATGTTCGAGGTCAGCAAGAAATGGGACCTGCCGGTCGTCGGCAACCGCACCACCTATCTGACCGGGCATGACGAGATCCATTCGCTGTCGAAGAATCTCGACGTGCCGAACGTCCGGTTCTGGATGGGCTTCGGCGAGCGCTACATCAACGTCTTCACCGTGCTGAGGAATCTCGGCCTGCTCTCAGAGCAGCCGGTCAAGACGGCGGAAGGGCTCGAAGTGGTGCCACTCAAGGTGGTGAAGGCGGTCCTGCCCGATCCGTCCTCGCTGGCGCCGGACTATGCCGGCAAGACCTGCATCGGCGATGTGGTGAAGGGGGTGAAGGACGGGCAGAAGCGCGAGGTCTTCATCTACAACGTCGCCGACCATGAGGAGGCCTATGCCGAGGTCGGCAGCCAGGCGATCTCCTACACGGCCGGCGTGCCGGCCGCCGCCGCGGCAATCCTCGTCGCCAAGGGCGACTGGGATGCGCGCAAGATGGTCAATGTCGAGGAGCTGGCGCCGCGCCCCTTCCTGCGCCTGCTCGACCAGATGGGCCTGCCGACGCGGATCCGCGATGCCGAAGGCGACCGGCCGCTGAGCTTCGAGGGCAAGCCAGCCACCGCCGCGACGCGGGCAGCCGAGCCGGCCCTCGCGGGCTGATCGCGCCGGTACCGGCCGACAGGCAGAGGGCAGGCCATGGGCGGCCCTCTGCCTCCCACGTCCGAAGCCCGGCTGCCCTACGCGGCCGGGCCGCGGGCAGCGACTACAGGACTGCGCGCAGCCGGCAGGACAGCACCTGCGGTCCACCCGAAAGCGAAAACGTCAACAGAAAGAGGAAATACCGATCACCCGCACAGATATTTTTCGAAACACGGCAGGTTCACAGAGCATCATTTCCAAATATAATTCTTTAATAGCACTTATTTCTGAGATTTTAGTTCCTCCTTCGCGAGATTTGACTTTCACTCACCTTCGTCCGATGGTCTCCGCGTCATGATCGGAAACCAGCCCCCCGCAGGGGTTTTCTGCACGGCCCTTCGCCTCGCACGCCGGTAGCCCTGGTTCGGCGCATCGCCTTTTCGGCCTCCGCGCGACCGAGCCAGGGAGAACCGCATCGCCCGCATGTCTTGCGGCGCAGGACCGGACTCTCGGAGCCCGGTCGGCGACGCCGTGCGACATCGCGCCAATCGAGACCCTCCGGATGCTGCCCGCCTCCCGGCCGAGCCCTTTCGCGCGCCGGCCCGGCAGATCCGTGCCCACAGGAACCGACATGAGCAACAAGCGCAAAGGCAATCGTGAAGCGAAGAAGCCGAAGCAGGTGAAGCAACCGGCACAGGCCGCCTCCTCGATCGCCGATCTGAGCAAGCAGCAATTGGGCAGGAAGCCCAGCAAGTAACCAACGCAGCGCCCACAGCTGCACGCATGATCAGCGGGCGGGCCATTCCGGTGGTCCGCCCGCACCGTTCGTCAACCCAAAATGGCCCCCGCGGCCGATGGAAAGGCACAGGTGAACCCGCTTCCGCAGATCACGATCACCTATGAAGACCTCGCCATTCTCTCGGCGCTCGTCCCGCAGGCGATGGCAGCGGGCCGCTATGCTGCAGCCTCGCGTCTGGCTGACGAACTACACCGCGCACACGTGGTCGAGGCTGCGCAGGCCCCGCAGGACTGCCTGTTCCTGCATGTTCCCGGGCAGTATCTGGAGGAGCGCAGCGGCGCCGTCCGCGAGGTGACGCTCGTTCCCGGCCGGGGCAATGCCGCGGTCGGGCTGGTCTCGGTGCTGAGCCCGGTCGGGACCGCGCTGCTCGGGCTCTCCGCAGGACAGCGCACGGGCTGGCTGGATCCGCGCGGCAAGCCGCGCATGTTGCGTCTGCTGCGGGTCCACCACCAAGATCGAGCGAACGCCAAGCGGCCGGCAACCGAACCGCGCCCCTGACGAAGCCGAAAGGCAATGCTGGCCGCGCCATGCTCTGCGGCGGATGGTCGCCGCCGGGGCCCAACTCGGCCCGGCCCGCCAGCCTTCGCGAAAAACCCGCGACCTCAGTCGCGCTCCTGATTCCGCTGCAGCCGCACGCCTGGCCCCTCGCGGCTATCCGGCAGGAAGCGAACGCCGGCCCGCTCGAAAGCGGCGAGGACAAGCGCCTCGGAGGCCCGCTGCAGCTCGTGGCGCTCACGTTCGAAGTCGCGGACCGTGCTGCGCGAGACTCCGGCAGTGGCTGCGAGCTGATCCTGCGTCCAGTTCAGCAGTCCGCGCGCGGCGCGACACAGTTCAGGACGTAAATTCATGGCGTTGGCCCATTGCCTTCGGCTGCCTGAGTCAACCATAATGGACGGAATCGGGCAAGGCTGGAGTTTTTTGCGGCAGTCCAACTGAAAGGATCCTTGATCGATCATGGCGGACGATGCCGTATTACTGAGCCTGATCATCGCCCTGCCTTTCGTTGGCAGCCTGTTAGCCGCGCTCCTGCCGGCCAATGCCCGCAATGCGGAAGCCTGGCTGGCCGGCCTGATCACGGTCGGCATCCTGATCATCGCCGCGATCCTGTGGCCCAAGGTCGCCGAGCCCGCCGTGGTGCGAGCGCAGTTCGAATGGCTGCCGGAATATGGCCTGAACTTCGTGCTGCGGCTCGACGGCTTCGCCTGGCTTTTCGTCCTGATGATCGCCGGGATCGGCCTGCTCGTCGTGCTCTACGCGCGCTACTACATGTCGCCGGAAGACCCGGTTCCGCGCTTCTTCTCGTTCCTGCTCGCCTTCATGGGCGCGATGCTGGGCGTCGTTCTGAGCGGGAACCTGATCCAGATCGTCCTGTTCTGGGAGCTGACCAGCCTCTTCTCCTTCCTGCTGATTGCCTATTGGCACCATAGCCAGAGCGCTCGCGACGGCGCGCGCATCGCCCTCACCGTCACCGCAGCGGGCGGGCTCAGCCTGCTCGCCGGCATGCTGCTGCTCGGCCATATCGTCGGCAGCTACGACCTCGACGTCGTCCTGGCCTCCGGCCAGAAGATCGTCGCGCACCCGCTTTATCTCGCGGCGCTGATCCTGGTCGCGCTCGGCGCGCTGACCAAGAGCGCGCAGTTCCCCTTCCATTTCTGGCTGCCGCGGGCCATGGCCGCGCCGACCCCGGTCTCGGCCTATCTCCACTCCGCCACCATGGTGAAGGCCGGCGTCTTCCTGCTGGCGCGGCTGTGGCCGGCCATGGCAGGGCACGAATACTGGTTCTGGGTGCTGGCCCCGGTCGGCGTCGCGACGCTGGTGATTGGCGCCTTCCTGGCACTGTTCCAGCAGGACCTGAAGGGGCTTTTGGCCTATTCGACGATCAGCCATCTCGGCCTGATCACGCTGCTGCTCGGTCTCGGCAGCCCGCTCGCAGCGGTCGCGGCGATCTTCCACATCATGAACCACGCGACCTTCAAGGCCTCGCTGTTCATGGCGGCGGGGATCATCGACCATGAGGCGGGCACGCGCGACGTCCGCCGGCTCGGCGGGCTCTACCGTGCCATGCCGATCACGGCGACGCTCGCCATGGTCGCTGCGGCCTCGATGGCGGGCGTGCCGCTGCTCAACGGCTTCCTCTCGAAGGAAATGTTCTTCGCCGAGACCATCGAGTACCATGTCGACACGGCGCTCGATCATCTGCTGCCTTATATCGCGACCGTCGCCGGCATGTTCAGCGTCGGCTATTCGCTGCGGCTGATCCATCAGGTCTTCTTCGGTCCGCCCGCGACCGACCTGCCGCACAAGCCGCACGACCCGGTGATCTGGATGCTGCTGCCGGTCGGCCTGCTGGTGCTGATCTGCCTTCTGGTCGGCATCGTGCCGGCGCAGACCGTGGGCGGCGTGCTCGCGGTCGCGGTCGAGTCGGTGCTGAGGGGGCAGACGCCGAGCTACAGCCTCGCCGTCTGGCACGGCTTCACCCCGGCCCTGCTGATGAGCCTGGTGGCGACGGCGGGTGGCATCGTCATCTATCTCTCGATGCTGCGCTATCTCTCCGGCAACATCGAAGGCGCACCGCTGCTGCGCGAGCTGAAGGGCAAGCGCCTGTTCGAGCGGGCGATCGTCTTCCTGTCCTGGCGCTGGGCCAAGGGCCTCGAGCAGGTCGTCAGCACGGCCCGGCTGCAGCCCCAGATGCGCCTGCTGATCGGCGTCACCATCATGCTGGCGCTGTGGTCCTTCTACATCCGGCCGGTCTCGCTGGCGCCGGGCAGTGTGCAGGGAGCGGATCTCGAATTCATGCTGGTCTGGCTGGTGGGCGCCGCCTGCGCGCTCGGCGCCGCCTACCAGGCCAAATATCACCGTCTCGCGGCGGTGATCCTGACCGGCGGGACCGGCCTCGCGGTCTGCCTGACCTTCGCCTGGTTCTCAGCTCCCGACCTCGCCCTGACCCAGTTGCTGGTCGAGGTCGTCACCACCGTGCTGCTGCTGCTCGGCCTGCGCTGGCTGCCGAAGCGCATCGAGGGCATCAGCTCCGAGACGATCCTCTCGGCCCGGTTGCGGCGCTTCCGTGACCTGACCATCGCGGTCGGCGGCGGCGCCGGGCTGGCTATGCTCTCCTATCTGGTGATGACCTGGCCGCTCACCGGCAGCATCTCCAGCAACTTCCTCGAGCGCGCCTATACCGAGGGCGGGGGGCGCAACGTCGTCAACGTCCTGCTCGTCGACTTCCGCGGCTTCGACACGCTCGGCGAGATCGCCGTGCTCGGCGTGGTGGCGATCACGGTCTATGCGCTGCTGCGCCGCTTCCGCCCGGCCCGCGACAGCGTCGGGCTGCCCGAGCAGAAGAAGTTCCAGAACCTCTACGACGCCGACATCCAGGGCAGCGGCAAGGACCCGATCAGCGCGCACTACCTCTTGGTGCCGGGCCTGATCATGCGCCTGCTGTTCCCGGTGATAGCGATGATGGCGGTCTTCCTGTTCATGCGCGGGCACGACCTGCCGGGCGGCGGCTTCGTCGCCGGCCTGACCTTCGCGATCGCCTTCATCCTGCAATACATGGCCGGCGGCGCCCGCTGGGTCGAAGCCCGCCTGCGCATCCTGCCGGTCCGGTGGATCGGCATCGGTCTTCTCGCCGCAGCCCTCACCGGTGCCGGCGCATGGCTGTTCGGCCGCCCCTTCCTGACCACCGCCTTTGCCTATGTCGAGGTGCCCGTCCTCGGCAAGCTGCCTCTGGCCAGCGCGCTGCTCTTCGATTTCGGCGTCGTGGCGCTGGTGCTCGGCGCGACAGTGCTCGTCCTGATCGCACTGGCGCACCAGTCGCTGCGCGTCTACCGCGCCGCGGCCGCCGCACGCACCACATCGACGACCGGCGGGAGAAACTGATGGAACTGATCGTCTCCCTCGCCATCGGCATCCTCGCCGGCTCGGGCATCTGGCTGTTGCTGCGGCCGCGCACCTTCCAGGTGATCATCGGCCTCTCGCTGCTGTCCTACGCGGTCAATCTCTTCATCTTCGGCATGGGCAGGCTGCGCGTCGGCGCCCCGCCGGTGCTCGACCCCGCCGCCGCCGGCGACATCTCGCGCTATGCCGACCCGTTACCCCAGGCGCTGGTGCTGACGGCGATCGTCATCAGCTTCGCCATGACCGCCCTCTTCCTCGTCGTCCTGCTGGCCTCGCGCGGGTTGACCCGCAGCGACCATGTCGACGGCCGGGAGGGCGGTTCGTGAACTGGCACGACCATCTCGTCATCGCGCCGATCATCCTGCCGCTGATCGCAGGCGCGACGATGCTGCTCTTCGACGGTCGCGACCGCACGGTCGCGGCCGTGCTCAACCTCGTCTCGACCTTCGGCCTGCTCGCGATCGCGATCGCCCTGGTGATGGGCAGCGCCGGTCCCGATCCGGCCGCCGCGGTCAAGGTCTACCGGCTCGGCGACTGGCCGGCCCAGTTCGGCATCGTCCTGGTGGTCGACCGGCTGTCGAGCATGATGCTGCTGCTCACCGCGATCCTCGCCTGCGCCGCGCTGATCTTCTCGCTGGCGCGCTGGCACAGCTCCGGCAGCTATTTCCACCCGTTGTTCCAGTTCCTGCTGATGGGGCTGAACGGCGCCTTCCTGACCGGCGACCTGTTCAACCTCTTCGTCTTCTTCGAAGTGCTGCTGGCCGCGTCCTATGGCCTTGCCCTGCACGGTTCCGGCCATGCGCGCGTCCGCGCCGGGCTGCACTACATCGCCGTCAACCTCGTCGCAGCATTGGTTTTCCTCGTCGGCGTCAGCATGGTCTACGGCGCCGCCGGCACGCTCAACATGGCTGACCTCGCCGCCCGCATCGGCAGCCTACCGGCGCGCGAGCGCGCCCTGCTGGAAACCGGCACGAGCATTCTCGGCGTCGCCTTCCTGGTGAAGGCCGCCGCATGGCCGCTCGGCTTCTGGCTGCCCGGCACCTATGCGGCCGCGAGCGCGCCGGTGGCGGCGCTGTTCTCGGTGATGACCAAGGTCGGCATCTACGCCATCCTCCGGATCGGCTTCCTGCTGGCCGGCCCCGAGGCTGCTGCCGGATCGGCCCAGTTCGGCGATGTCTGGCTGCTCGCCGCGGGGGCCGCGACCATCCTCTTCGCCATGGTCGGGATGCTGGCCTCGCAGGACCTCGCCAAGCTCGCGAGCTTCTCCGTCGTGGTCTCTTCGGGAACCATGCTCGCCGTGCTCGGCACCAATGATGTCGCGATCATCGGGCCCGCCCTCTATTACCTGGTGTCATCGACGCTCGCGATCGGCGCCTTCTTCCTGCTGATCGAGCTGATCGAACGCGGCCGCGCGCCGACCGACGACATCCTCGCCGTCACGCTCGAGGCCTATGGCATGGAGGATGAGGAGGAGCCGGGCGAAGACGGCGAAGCTGGGGTCGCGGTACCTGCGATCCTCGCCGTGCTCGGAGCCGCCTTCATCATCTCGGCGCTGCTGCTCTCCGGCCTGCCGCCGCTGTCCGGCTTCGTTGCCAAATTCGCGATCCTGGCCGGCGCGCTCGGCCGCAACGACCCGTCGACGCTGACCGGTGTCGCCCCGGCCGCCTGGGTCCTGCTTGTCCTGCTCCTCCTCTCTGGCTTCGTCACGCTGATCGCGATGGTCCGCGCCGGTATCCGCTCCTTCTGGGCGGTGATCGAGCGCGAGGTGCCGCGCGTGCGGGTAATCGAGCTCGCCCCGGTCGCCGTCCTGCTCCTGCTGTGCCTCACCCTCACTTTGCAGGCCGGGCCGGCGATGCGCTTCATGCAGACCACCGCGTCCGGGCTGCACGGCTCGGCAGCCTATATCCAGGGGGTTCTGGGCCCGACCGCCGCTTCGACGGGAGGCAAGCCATGAGCCGCTGGCTGCCTTCGCCGCCGACGACGCTGGGGTTGCTGGCGCTCTGGCTTCTGCTCAACCAGAGCGTTTCGCCGGGGCATATCCTGCTCGGAAGCATCCTCGGCCTGCTCGGACCTTTCCTGCTGAAGCGGCTCGACGTGCCACCGCTGAAGCTGCGTCGGCCCGGCTCGATCCTGCGGCTGCTCGGCATCTTCATCGCCGACATGATCCGTTCCAACATCGCGGTCGCCCGCGTCATCCTGGCGAACGATCCTCGCCGCAAGAACGGCTTCGTCCGCATTCCCCTGCGGCTGCGCTCGCGCTACGCACTCGCGACCCTGGCCTGCCTCATCACCGCGACGCCCGGCACGAGCTGGGTCAGCTATGACCCCGCGACGGGCGTGCTGGTGATCCATGTGCTCGACCTCAGCGAGGGGGACGACTGGGCCGCGCTGATCGAACGGCGCTATGTCGGGCTGCTGGTGGAGATCTTCGAATGAGCGCCACGATCCTCGCCTTCGCCCTCGTCGCCGGCCAGGTCATGCTGGCCCTAGCCATGGTCGCCGCCTGCTACCGCATCCTGCGCGGGCCGCGCGCCCAGGATCGCGTGCTCGGCATGGACGCGCTCTATCTCAACGCGATGCTGCTGCTCCTCGTTTTCGGCATCGGCTCCGGAACGACGCTCTATTTCGAGGCTGCGCTTGCGATCGGGCTGCTCGGCTTTGTCTCGACGGTGGCGATGGCGAAGTTCCTGATGCGGGGGGAGGTGATCGAATGATAACGCTCCACGCCCTGCCCGCCTGGGCCGCCCTGCTGGTCGCGTTGCTCATCCTCACCGGTTCGGGGCTAGCCCTGATCGGCGCGCTCGGCCTGCTGCGGTTCAAGAGCTTCTATGAGCGCGTGCACGCGCCGACGCTCGGCTCGACGCTGGGGATGGGCTGCATCCTTCTCGCCTCGATGCTGTATTTCTCGATCGGCCAGACACGGCCCGTGGTGCACGAGATCCTGATCGGCCTGTTCATCACGATCACGACGCCGGTGACGCTGCTGCTGTTGGTCCAGGCGACGCTTTACCGGGACCGGCAGGAAGGCCGCGACCCGCTGGACGGAAGCAATCGTCCGGACGCATAGAGCGCCCTTCTCAACCCTTGCCTTTAGATCGTGGATTCGGGTGAGCGGGCACTTTCCGCGAGCAGCAGTGAGAGAAGCTCGCGCTGATTATGCGTCCCTGTCTTGCTGAAGGCGCTTTTGATGTGGGCGCGGGCGGTCTCGTAGGTGACACCCAGCTCCTTCGCGATGTCGACCAGAGAGCCGCCGAGCCGCAGCGCATTCGTGACGCGGGCTTCCTGCTCGGTCAGGCGATAGCGTGCCCGAAAACGAACCACGGCGTCGAACCGATCGGGAGGAAGCACCCTGAGGATCACCAACGCCGTGACCGCCGGACTGAAATAAGGAAGCGGACCGCGCAAAGCCAGCGAGTGCAGATTCGAAGCGAGCGGAAGGACCGAGACCGTGAGCCGGATGCCGGCCAGTTCGACGGGGAATTCGGCATGGCTCCCGGCCCCTCCAGGATGCCTCGCACAGGTGGCCTCGACCGACCTTGCGAACCTGGCGTCGATCTCGGGCAAGCCGAACGATACGATATCGCGGGCACGCACATTGATCAGCATGCCGCTGCCGATCAGCGCCTCGGCCGCCGAATTTGCCGCGACGAGTTTGCATTCGGAGTTCACGATCAAGGCGGGATCGAGCAGGTTTTGCATGAGACCATCACTGGGAATTGAGCATTGACCGCGCAGAACGGCGCGATTGCAGTCGAGCGCCCGGCGCATGCGCGATGCCAGGGCCTGCATTACCGGCGCCATTACTTCGTTTATCCGCTCATGGGAGCGGCTATCGTAGTGAGCACAGAAGAACGCGACCCGGTCACGCTCATGGGCGATCTTGAGTCCCAAGGCCATGTCGGCCCGGCCCATGGGCTTCAGCCAGTCGTTGTAGAATTCTGTGGCTTCGAGGACGCGGCGGGGCAGGAGCGCATCGGCAATCTCGACCTTCGAGGTCGCCATCTCCTTCCAGATTCCCAACCATGGATTGCGAGAGGCGTAATACAGAAAGTACGGCTCGAGATTGACATCCTCCCAGCCCGCTCCGGCGAGAGGCATGGCGTAAGGGGCCAACCGGTCATGGCCTTGAAAAAGAACCCGCGCATCCGGGTGCAGGGACTGGAAAGCAGCGCAGACGTCGTGCCACCGATCAGGGGCCAGCGCAGCCGCATCGATGACTTCCCCAATCTGCGCGACCGTGCGAGCGAACTCGGCACTATTCAGCCCGCGCAGCGCCATCCCGGATCCCCCGACCCTTTTCTAGTTAAGGCCGATCATTCTCCAGCAGGAACCGAAGAGCAATGGCTGCCGACTCGCCATGTGCGATCAGTCGAAACTTAACTATCGGCGAAGTAACTGTCTTACCCCAATTGGGTGAGGGCCGAGATCCTGAATTGCGGCAGATTTGAAACTAGCCGATCAAGGCGAGCCTGCTCGAATCGGGGGATGGGCAGTGAAGGGCCTATGCGTAATGTGCCTTGCCGAAACGAGGGGACGCTGTCGTCTTTGTGACAAGGCTGATACCGAGCCGTGTACCTGCCAGGGTGTCGACGCCGACGCCATAAGAATGGTCACGCTTAGCCAGCTATGGGGCGCCGCAGCGCTGGGACCGAGCCAGCACCCTGCCATCCGTGCCGTGACAAGCTCCAAGGAGCTCCATGCCATCGGACGCCTTCGCTACCGGCTTTTCGTCGGGCGCGACGGCGAGAGTTCCACCTATTCCAACCATGGCGAAGGCTGGCTGCTGGAGCCGATCGATACGGCAAGCCTCAATCTCTGGGCCGGGCCGGAGCGGCGCTGCCTCGCCGCGGTCCGGATCACCCAGGGAGCCGACGCCGTCACCGATCCCCAGCTCCTGGCAATGCTTCGACATAGCGTACTGCCGCAGGCAGCATATCCCGGCTGTCTGGTGCTCTCGCGCCTGGCGATCCGGCACGAGGCTCGCGCGCGGGCGCTTGCTCCGGCCCTCGCCCGGCATGCCTACCGGGTCGGGCTCGCGGCCGGCGCCAGCATGGCATTGCTCGGTTCCCGCCCCGCAGAGGTTGGGTCCTTCCTGCGCCTTGGCTTCAAACCGTCCGGCACCGCGTGGAGCGAGCCTGGCGTGGGCGAGCGTCGTTGCCTGACGCTCGCGCTGCGCGACCGCGCTGCGCTCCGTACAGCCAACTCACCACTGCTGGCGGAGCTCGAGGCGTTCGAGGCCAATGGGTCGGCCGGAACCGGAGAGGTCTCGATCCTCAATCTCAGCGACGATCTGTGAGGTCCGGCGCCAGCACGGGCCCGCCGCCTCTCGCGACCTCCCATTGCCCTACCTCTGTTGACTAGGCATGGAACGGCCAGAGCAAGGGTGATCAGCCTCCGGCGCCGTTCTTGATCAGCTCTCGCGCGATAATGGTGCGCTGGATCTGGTTGGTGCCCTCGTAGATCTGGGTGATCTTGGCGTCGCGGTAGAGGCGCTCGACCTCGAAACCCTGGATATAGCCGGAGCCGCCGAAGATCTGCACGGCGTTCGCGGTCTGCGCCACCGCCATGTCGCTGGCGAAGCATTTGGCGATCGAGGCGGCCGAGGTCGCCGGCGCGCCATGGTCGATCAGCAGCGCCGCGCGTTCGACCAGCGCCCGGGCCGCAGCGATGTCCTTGGCCATGTCCGCCAGCATCCATTGCAGGCCCTGGTTCTCCAGGATCGGCTTGCCGAACTGGCGCCGCTCGCGAGCATAGTCCAGCGCCGCCTCGAGCCCGGCCTGCGCGATGCCGACGGCTAGCGCACCGATGCCGACGCGGCCCTTTTCGAGCACGCTCATCATGATGTGGAAGCCGCGCCCCTGTGGCCCGAGCAGCGCCGCGCGTGGCACCTTGACGCCGTCGAAGTTCAGCGCGCCGACCTGGCTCGCGCGCTGGCCCATCTTGTGTTCCTTAGGCCCGCGCGAAACGCCGGGCGCGTTGAGGTCAACGATGAAGATGCTCATGCCGCGATGGCCTGCGGAGGGATCGGTCGAGGCCAGCACGAAGCCGAGGTCGGCGACCGGCGCATTATGGATCCAGAGCTTGCCGCCATCGATGACATAGCCGTCGGCGGTCTCGCGCGCGGTGGTGCGGACATTGGAAAGGTCGGAACCCGCCTCGGCCTCGGTCAGGCAATAGGCGACGCGGGTCTTGCCCAGCAGGATGTCCGGCAGATGGCGGGCGCGCTGCTCGGCCGTGCCATAGCGGGTCAGCAGCGTGCCGATCAGCTCGACGAGACCGCACTGGTCGGCGACCGAGGCATAGCCGCGCGACAACTCCTCCATCACCAGCGCATAGGCATAGGTGTCGAGCCCGGCCCCGCCATGCTCGGGATCGGCGGTGATGCCGAACAGGCCGAGCTCGCCCATCTGGCGATAGATCTCAGCCGGGAAGGCCGAGTCGCGGTCGAGTTCGGCAGCAACCGGGCGCACCACCTCATTGGCGAAGCGGCGGGCGGTGTCGCGGATCTGCTGGTAGAGCGCTGTGTCCTGAAGCGGCGCGTGCATGGGTTTTCTCCCGTCCTCAGGCGATGCCGTTCAGGGCGCAGAGATGACCCATCCGCGTTGTCGCGCGCTCGGGATCGGCGAAGAGCCCGGCACGGTCGGCCAGGCGGAAGAGATCGGCATAGTGCAGGATGCCGCGGGCCGATTCAGCGCCGCCGACCATGCGGAAATGATCCTGGAAGCCGTTGAGCCAGGCGAGGAAGACGACGCCGCTCTTGTAATACTGGGTCGGGGCCTCGAAGAGCCGGCGCGCCAGGGTGACCGTCGGGTCGAGAATGGCGTGGAAGCCCTGCCGGTCGCCCGCATCGAGGCAGGCGAAGGCGGCCGCCGCCGCCGGGGCGATCGGATCGAAAATGCCGAGCAGCCCGTGCGAGAAGCCCTGCTCGTCGCCGCCGATCAGCTCGGCATAGTTGAAGTCGTCGCCGGTATACATCACGACGCCGTCCGGCAGCTGCCGGCGCATGGTTATCTCCTTGCCGGCATCGAGCAGCGAAATCTTGATGCCGTCGATCTTGGCGGCGTGCTCGCGGATCAGCGTCAGCACGGTCTGCATCGCCGGCTCGAACTCGCGGCTGCCCCAATAGCCGGCGAGAGCCGGGTCGAACATCTCGCCGAGCCAGTGCAGGATGACCTTGCCGCGGCACTGGCCGATCAGCCGGCCATAGACCGAAAGGTAGTCGTCCGGCCCCTTCGCGACCCGGCAGAGCGCGCGGCTGGCCATCAGGATGATCTTGCCGCCATGCTTCTCGACATGGGCGATCTGTTCCTCATAGGCCCGGATGACGTCGTCGAGCGTCCGCACCGCGGCGAGATCGAGCTGGTCGGTTCCGGCTCCGCAGGCGAGATCGGCACCCGGCACGGTCTTCGCCTCGGCGAGTACGCGGGCGATCAGCTCGGCGGCATTGCTCCAGTCGAGGCCCTGCCCGCGCTGCGAGGTGTCCATCGCCTCGGCGATCTTGAAGCCGAGCCCCCAGAGGTGGCGCCGGAAGGCCAGGGTCGCATCCCAGTCGAGCGCCGGCACGCGCCAGGGCTCGTTCAGCTTGCGCGGATCTGCAACGACATGCGCCGCGGCGAAGACCGTGCGTGTCCGCGAGGGAGCATGGGCCTGAGGAAAGCGCGAGGCCGGCGCCAGCGTGTAGCGCTCCGTCCCGCCATCGGCCCGGGGCAAAGTGATCTCGGCCATCGCGTCCTCCCAAACTGGAACGTTCCAGTTATTTTGTCTGCTTCAACCGCTATAATTCATTCTTTTGGCGATTTGAAGAGAGATATTGCCACACATCTCGCGCACTGATATGGAACGTTCCAAATTCAACAAATGCCTTCGGGCAAACGGGACGAAGCGATGCCGCAAGGGGCGCAGCCCAGGGACAAGGTGACGATCATCGAGATCGCGGACGCCGCCGGCGTCTCGAAATCGACGGTCTCGCTCGTCCTGACCGGCCGCGGCAGCGTCAAGCCCGAGACGCGCGAGCGCATCCTCCAGGTGATGGACGAGCTCGGCTACCTCTATAATCGCGGCGCCGCCAATCTGCGCAACACGCAGTCCAAGATCGTCGGCCTCGTTCTCAACGACCTCTCCAACCCGTTCTTCGCCGAGTTCGCGATCGGCGTCGAAACCGTGCTGCAGATGGCCGGCTATGTCGCCTTCATGGCGAATACCTCCGAGAGCATCGTCCGCCAGAGCCAGGTGATGCGGATGATGCGCGAGCACGGCGCCGGCGGCATCATCCTCTGCCCGGCGCTCGACACCACGGCCGAGGAGCTGGCGCTGGCGAGCGGGCCGGAGACGGCGCTGCTGGTCGCGATCCGCCGTCTGCCGGGTGTTGCGGCGAGCTCCGTGGTGCCGGACAATGTCGCGGGCTCGGCCAGGATCACCCGCCATCTCCTCAATCTCGGGCACCGGCGCATCGCCTATCTCGGCGGCATGAGTTCGATGGTGGTCCGGCAGGACCGGCATCAGGGCTTCAGCGAGGCCATGACCAAGGCCGGCGTCGCGATCGATCCCGGCCTGAACCTCGAATGCATGCCGACCCGCGACGGCGGCTTCAGCGCGATGAGCTCGGCGCTCGCGCTGCCGAACCGGCCGACCGCCGTGGTCTGCTACAACGACGTCGTCGCCATCGGCGCCATGCTCGCCGCCGCCCGGCGCGGCCTCGTCGTCGGCCGCGACATCGCCATCGTCGGCTTCGACGACACCAGCGAAGCCCGACATGTCTCGCCGGCCCTGACCACGATCGCAGTAGACGCCGTCGGGCTCGGCGAGCGCGCAGCGGCGATGCTGCTCGAGCGCATCACCAATCGCACGGCGCCGGCGACCAGCCATGTCGGTCCGGCCGAACTCGTGATCCGCGAATCCTGCGGCGCCTATCAGCATGCGCTGACGGCCGCCGGCTGACCCCCTTTTACAACCGGACGAAAGCAAGATGGCGTTCCCCCGCATCCTCACCGCAGACGAAGCCGCAGCCCTGATCCCGGACGAGGCGATCGTCACCGTCTCCTCGTCTTCCGGACTGGGCTGCCCGGATGCGGTTCTGGCCGCGATCGGCCGCCGCTTCGACGCCAGCGGCCACCCGAAGAAGCTGACGACGCTGCACCCGATCGCCGCCGGCGACATGTCGGGCATCAAGGGCATCGACCACCTCGCCAAGCCCGGCCTGCTCGCACGCATCCTCGGCGGCTCCTATCCCTCGGGACCGTCGAGCGCCGAGCCCCCGGCAATCTGGAAGATGGTCACCGGCAACGAGATCCCGGCCTACAACGTGCCGAGCGGCATCCTGTTCGACATGCATCGCGAGGCGGCCGCGAAGCGCCCGGGCGTGCTGACCAAGATCGGCATGGAGACCTTCGTCGACCCCAGGAACCAGGGCTGCGCCATGAACGAGCGCGCCGCTGCCGAGCCGATCGTCAGCCGCGTCGAGTTCGACGGCGAGGACTGGCTCTATTTCCGCAGCATCGTGCCGAAGGTCGCGATCATCCGCGCCACCACGGCCGATGAGCGCGGCAACCTCTCCTATGAGCACGAGGGCGGCTATCTCGGCCCGCTCGACCAGGCGCTCTCCGTCCGCAACAATGGCGGCATCGTCATCGCCCAGGTGAAGCGCGTCGTCGCCGCCGGCTCGCTGAAGCCGCAGCAGGTCTTCGTGCCCGGCATCCTCGTCGACGCCATCGTCGTCGCGCCCGAGCAGATGCAGACGACGCAGACGGTCTACGATCCCGCGATCTCGGGCGAGATCGCCCGGCCGCTGTCGAGCTTCGCGACCCCGGCCTTCGACGTCGCCAAGGTGATCGCGCGGCGTGTCGCGCAGGAGCTGCGCCATGGCGACGCCGTCAATATCGGCTTCGGCATCTCGGCCAACGTACCGCGCATCCTGATCGAGGAAGGCCAGCACGGCGCCGTCACCTGGGTGATCGAGCAGGGCGCGGTCGGCGGCGTGCCGCTGCTCGAATTCCAGTTCGGCTGCGCCTCCAATGCCGAGGCGATCGTGCCCTCGCCCTACCAGTTCACCTATTTCCAGGGCGCCGGCTTCGACATGTCGCTGCTCTCCTTCCTGCAGATCGACAAGCAGGGCTCGGTCAACGTCTCGAAGCTCGGCGTGCGACCGCATGTCACCGCCGGCGCCGGCGGCTTCATCGACATCACCGCCCGCGCCCGGCGCATCGTCTTTTCCGGCTATTTCAGCGCCGGCGCCAAGCTCGGCATCGCCGATGGCAAGCTGGTCATCGAGAAGGAAGGCAAGGTCAGGAAGCTGGTCGAGGCCGTCGAGCACATCTCCTTCTCGGGCCCGCGCGCCATCGCCCAGGGCCAGGACATCACCTACATCACCGAGCGCTGCGTGATGAAGCTGACCGCCGAGGGCATCGTCGTCAGCGAGATCGCGCCCGGCGTCGACCTCAAGCGCGACATCCTCGCCCAGGCCGAGTTCCCGCTGCTGGTGCCGCAGCCGCCGAAGCTGATGGACGCGGCGCTGTTCCAGGAGGCCCTGCTCGGCCTCGCCATTCCCCGGAGGGCCGCATGAGCGATCCCGTCACCCTCGAGATCGCGGGCGGGCTCGCGATCATCACCCTCGCCCGTCCGGAGAAGCTCAACGCGCTCGACGACGTCATGGTCGCGCTGCTCGGCCGCCATGCCGAGACAATCGACGCCGACCGCTCGGTGCGCGCCGTGATCCTGACCGGCGAAGGCAAGGCCTTCTGCGCCGGCGGCGACATCGTCGCCTGGGGCGGGCTTTCGCCGCTGGAGATGGGTCAGGGCTGGGTCCGCTCCGGCCATCGCGTCTTCGACAAGCTGGCGCGGATGAAGCCGCCGGTGATCGCGGCGATGAACGGCCATGCGCTCGGCGGCGGGCTCGAGCTCGCCGTCACCGCCGACATCCGGATCTGCGAGGTCCAGGCCAAGATCGGCCTGCCCGAAAGCGGGCTCGGCATGATCCCCGGCTGGTCGGGCACGCAGCGCCTGGTCAAGCGCCTCGGCGGGCGCGTCGCCCGGCGCCTCGCCCTCACCGGCGAGATCATCACCGCCGAGACGGCACTGTCGCTCGGGATCGTCGATGAGGTCGTCGAGAAGGGTGGCGCTCTGGCAGCTGCCAAGGTCGTGGCCGAGCGCGTGCTGACACGCGGCCCGGTGGCGAACATGGTGGTCAAGCAACTGATCAACGCCGCCGAGGACGAAGACCGCGCCGCGATTATGGAGACGCTGGCGACCTCGCTCGTCTCCTATACGGACGACGTCAAGGAAGGCGTCGGCGCCTTCAAGGACAAGCGTCCGCCAAGCTACCGGGGGTCCTGAGATGGCACGTCCCGTCGCCCTGATCACCGGTGGACGCCGCGGCATCGGCCGCGCCATCGGCCTTGCCCTCGCGCAGGCCGGCCATGACATCGCCTTCACCGACATCGCCGAGGACGAGGCCGTCGCCTCGGCCAAGGCGGCCTTCGCCGAGGCCGGCGCCCGCACCTTGTTCATGCGGCACGATGTCACCGCGATCGAGAGCCATGCCGATCTCGTCGCCAGCGTCCTGCGCGAATTCGGCCGGCTCGACCTCTTCGTCTCGAATGCCGGAATCGGCGCGCCGGTGCGCGGCGACATGCTGGAGATCACGCCGGAATCCTATGATCTCGTCATGGGGGTCAACCTGCGCGGGGCCGCCTTCCTGAGCCAGGAAGTCGCCAAGGCGATGATCGGCCAGAGCAAGGACCGGCATCAGGCGATCGTGTTCATCACCTCGGCCAGCACGGAACTGGTCTCGATCGACAGGGCCCAGTATTGCGTCTCGAAGATCGGCCTTTCGATGTGGGCGAAGGCGCTCGCCGTCAGGCTCGCGCCGGAAGGCATCCCCGTCTTCGAGGTCCGGCCGGGCGTGATCCGCACCGACATGACCGCGAAGGTCGCGGCGAAATACGATGCCCGCATCGCCGACGGCTTGATCCCGGCCGGGCGCTGGGGCGAGGGAGAGGACGTCGCGCGCTGCGTGGTCGGTCTGGCAAGCGGCGGCTTCGCCTATGCGACGGGAACTGTGATCAATGCCGATGGCGGCTTGATGATTCCGCGCCTGTAGTTAGGTTCGCCGCCTTCAGATTCGATGCAGATGAAGTGGCGGCCGCCGCCAAAGGACAAGGAGCAGGGCGCGCAATGACAGCAAAGACTTGCTCATCCCCGGAGGGGACACGCTGAATGAGCTATGAGTTCGATTTCGCGTCGGTCTTCGAAGCATGGCCGGAACTGCTGCACGGGCTGATCAATTCGCTGGTGCTTTCGGCCGCGGCGATGGCCATCGGCATGATCGTCGCTGTCGGAGGGGCCCTCGGCAAGACCTCGGGCCCGAAATGGCTCGTGTCGATCATCGACGGCTATATCGAGCTGATCCGCAACACGCCGTTCCTGATCCAGATCTTCATGATCTATTTCGGACTGCCGGAGCTCGGCCTCAAATTCTCGTCCAACACGGCGGCGCTGATCGCGCTGGTCGTCAATGTCGGCGCCTATGGCATCGAGATCATCCGGGCCGGCATCGAGAGCATCCAGAAGGGCCAGGTCGAGGCCGGAAAATCGCTCGGCATGCGGCCGCTGCAGATTTTCCGCTACATCATCCTGAAGCCCGCGATCCAGGCGATCTATCCCTCGCTGACCAGCCAGTTCATCCTGCTGATGCTGAATTCGAGCGTCTGCTCGGTGATCGCAGCGAGCGAATTGACCGCCGTCGCCGGCGACATCCAATCGCGCACCTTCCGCAGTTTCGAGGTCTATTTCATCGTCACCTGCATGTATCTCGCCCTGTCCGTCTTCTTCTGGACGGCCTTCGCCGCGATCGAGCGCACCTTCCTGCGCAAGCCAACCCGGTAGGTCTGAGACGATGCGTGAACTTGGACCCAACGAAATCATCTTCATCCTCGCCGCCGTGCGCTGGACCCTGCTGCTCTCGCTCGTCGCCTTCCTCGGCGGCGCGCTCGGCGGCGCGCTGGTGGCGCTCGCCCGCACCAGCGAGTTCAAATGGCTCCGGCTCGCCTCGAACGGCTATATCAAGCTGTTCCAGGGCACGCCGCTGCTGATGCAGCTCTTCCTCGCCTTCTTCGTGCCGGGGCTGTTCGGCTGGTCGGTCGACCCGTGGACGGCGGCAGCGCTCGGGCTGTCGCTGCATGCCAGCGCCTTCCTCGGCGAGATCTGGCGCGGCGCCATCGAGGTCGTGCCGCGCGGCCAATGGGAGGCGGCGACCTCGCTCGGCCTGCGCTACACCCCGAAGATGGCGCTGATCATCGTGCCGCAGGCGATCCGCATCGCGATCCCGCCGACGATCGGCTTCCTGGTGCAGCTGATCAAGGGCACCTCGCTGGCCTCGATCATCGGCTTCGTCGAGCTGACCCGCGCCGCCCAGGTGATCAACAACGCCACCTTCCGGCCGTTCACGATCTTCGCGCTGGTCGCGCTGGTCTACTTCCTGATCTGCTGGCCGCTCTCGGCCTACAGCAAGCGGATGGAGCGCAAGCTCCTGGTCGCCGCGCGCTAGCGCGACGGCCCAAGCCCACCCCGAAAAGGCAATCTGAGGAGAAACGCCTGATGTCCCTGTTCAAGTCCATCGCCCGCCGCAGCCTCGGCGCACTGGTCCTCGCCGGCTTCGCCGCCGCAGCCCTCGGCACCGCCCCGGCCAAGGCCGCCACCCCCGAGGAGATCAAGGCTCGCGGCAAGCTCATGGTCGGCCTGCTGACCGACTACCCGCCCTTCGGCGGCACCGACGCCCAGCAGCAGCCGGCCGGCTACGACGCCGACGTCGCCGCGCTAATGGCGAAGGCGCTCGGGGTCAAGCTCGAGCTCGTGCCGGTTACCGGCCCGAACCGCATCCCCTATCTGCTGACCAACAAGGTCGACGTGCTGATCGCGACCTTCGGCATCACCGCCGAGCGCTCGAAGCAGGTTCTGTTCTCGAACCCCTACAGCTCGCTGACGATCTATGTGCTCGCGCCCAAGAGCCTGAACATCAAGACGACCGACGATCTGAAGCCGGTGACCATCAGCGTCGCCCGCGCCTCGACGCAGGACACCGCGATCACCGCCGCCGCCCCGCAGGGCACGCAGATCAAGCGCTTCGACGACGACGCGACTGCCCTCCAGGCGCTGATCTCCGGCCAGGTCCAGGCAATGGGCGCGAGCAACACCATCCTCGCCCAGCTCAACAAGGACTATCCGCAGCTCAACATCGAGCCGAAGCTGACGATGCGCGAGCAGGCCAACGGCATGGCCTTCCGCAAGGCCGATACGGCGCTGGCCGAGTTCGCCAACAAGTTCATCGCCGAGATCGAGAAGAACGGTGAGCTCTCGGCGATCAACAAGCGCTGGTTCGGCGTCGAGCTGACCAAGCTGCCGCCGATGCCGCAGTTCTGATCCGGGCCTTTCCGCTCGAAGACAACGACGCTGCGCCCGGCCAAGCACCGGGCGCAGCGCCACAAGACGCAAGCGACGAGAAAGAACGATGGCGAGCGAAGCAACCGCGACGAAGCCCGCGGCAAGGTCGGACGAAGCCCCGATCATCCAGATGCGCAAGGTCGACAAGTTCTATGGCGAGTTCCATGTGCTCCGGGACATCGACCTCTCGGTGGCGCGCGGCGAGCGCATCGTGATCTGCGGCCCCTCGGGCTCGGGCAAGTCGACCCTGATCCGCTGCCTCAATCAGCTCGAGGAGCATCAGGCCGGCGAGATCGTCATCGACGGCACCACGGTGCATGCCGGCTTGCGCGGCATCGAGGATGTCCGCCGCGAGATCGGCATGGTGTTCCAGAGCTTCAACCTGTTTCCCCACCTGACCGCGCTGGAGAACTGCACGCTGGCGCCGATGAAGGTGCGCGGCATTCCGAGAGCGGAGGCCGAGGCTGCGGCGCGCGTCATGCTCGAGCGGGTGCACATCCCCGAGCAGGCGATGAAGTTCCCGATCCAGCTTTCCGGCGGCCAGCAGCAGCGCGTCGCGATCGCCCGCTCGCTCTGCATGAACCCCAAGATCATGCTGTTCGACGAGCCGACCTCGGCGCTCGACCCGGAAATGGTCAGCGAGGTGCTGGACGTCATGGTCGAGCTCGCCGAGAGCGGCATGACCATGCTGGTCGTCACCCATGAGATGGGCTTTGCCCGCAAGGTCGCCGACCGGGTGATCTTCATGGATGCCGGCGAGATCGTCGAGGTCGCACCGCCGGAAGAGTTCTTCAGCGCGCCGAAGAACGAGCGCACCCGGAAGTTCCTCGGCCAGATCCTGCACACCGCCGGGCATTGAGGCCGCCTCCGACCTCCGGATCGCGGTGACGCGCGACGCGCATCACCCGTCATCTTCGCTATGCTGGGCGGGTCGAGCCCCGGAGCCCCGCCCGCAATGCGTCTGAAGCAGCCGCTTCTCGTCTACGCCAATGTGCTGCTGCTCGTAGCAGCCGCGACCGCCCTCGCCGCCGCGGTCGTTTCCTTCGCGACGCTGGACAGCGTCTCGGCCATCTACATGCTACCGGTCCTGGTCGCCGCCGTCCGCTATGGGACCGGGCCGGCGATCATGGCCGCGCTCCTCGGCGCGCTGCTGACGACGCTGTTCTACCCGCCGCTCTTCAGCGTAAAGGTCTTCCGTCTCCCGCAGCTCATCGATCTCGTGACCTCGCTGGTGGTCGCGCTGGTGATCGGGCGACTCGCCGGACGCATTCGCCAGGAGATGCTGCGGGCCCGGAACCGGGAACGCGAAATCAGGCAGCTCTACGAGCTCGGCGGCGCAATGGCCGCCGCGGGCGATGCCGACACGATCTACGCTGAGGTCGCCAGTCATATGGCGCTCGCCCTCTCCTGCCCGGTGACAGTTTTCCGGGTTTCGCGGCGCGGTGAGATCGAGACCGTCCGCGCCCCAGGCGGCAGCGCGACGCCGGAGGCGCTGACGGCGGCAGCCGGCGACTTTGCCCGCACGGAAGCGACGAGCACGGCGAGCAAGGTCGCGCGCGTCGATCTCGGTGGTCACGGAGACTGGCTGCTCTGCCGGCTCGGCGGCAAGGATCGAACGGATGCTGTGCTTGCCGTTGCGCTCGACGATCTCGGCGAAGTTCCGGCCGAAGAGCTGGTCGCCCATGCGAGCTCGATCCTGGCCGAAGGGTCGCGCTCGCTGGAGCGGCTCGGCCTGTCGAAGACGATCGAGGAGCGCAATCTGCGGCAGCGGACGGACGAATTGCGCGACATCCTGATGGAATCGGTCTCGCACGACCTGCGAACCCCGGTCGCGAGCATCATGGGGGCGGCGAGCGTGCTCGCGGCGGCGCCCGCCATCGCCGCAGCGCCCGAGCTTACCGGCCTCGCCGGCGCGATCGGCAGCGAAGCCCGGCGCCTCGACCTGCGCATCCAGAACCTACTCGACGTCACCCGCATCCGCTCCGGCGCCCTGCAGCCGCGGCTCGACACAGTCGACGCCGCCGATCTCATCAACGCCGCCATGGAAGGCGCCGCCGCAAACCTGAGGGGCCGCAGGATCGAACGGCATTTCGCGGACGACCTGCCCTTCCTGCGCATCGACCCGGCCCTGGTCGAGCAGGCGCTGATCAACGTCCTCGACAATGCGGCCAAGTTCGGTCCGGCGGCGGCCGCCATCGCGATTTCGGCGTCGGTCGAGGCTGAAAGGCTCGTCATCTCGGTTCGCGACCAGGGGCCGGGGCTCGACGCCGGCGAGCGGGCGCAGATCTTCGAGCGCTTCCATCGCGGCGAGCGCCATGCCGACATCGCCGGCGGCAGCGGACTCGGCCTTGCGATCGCCAAGGTCTTCGTCGAAGCCAATGGCGGGACGATCGAGGCCTTGAGCGACGGCCCGAACCGGGGCACGACAATGCGGATCGCGCTGCCCCTCGCCGCCGATCCGCCGCCGCTCGGAGACGATGATGAGTGAAGCCACGCGTTCGACCCCGCCGCTGCTGGCGCTCGTCGTCGACGACGAGCCGGAGATCCGCCGCTTCCTGCGCACCGGGCTGGAGATGCGGGGCTTCCGGGTCGTTGAAGCCCAGACGGCGCGCGAGGCCATCGAACTCGCCGTCATGCGGGCGCCGGACCTCGTGGTGCTCGATCTCGGCCTGCCCGATGCCGACGGGGCGAGCGTGCTCGCCGAGCTACGTTCATGGTCGAAGGTGCCGGTGATCGTGCTTTCGGTGCGCAGTTCGGAGGCCGAGAAGGTCGCATTGCTCGAAGCCGGCGCGGACGACTACATCGTCAAGCCGTTCGGCATGGCCGAACTGCTCGCCCGTGCCGGGGTCGTGCTGCGCCGGGTGGCGACGCGAACCGCGCCGGCGCCCGTCCTGCGCGTCGGCGGGCTGACGCTCGATCTCGCCCAGCGGATCGTCAGCCGCGACGGCGTCGTCCTGACCCTGTCGCCGAAGCAGTTCGCGCTACTGCGGGCGCTCGCCGCCCATCACGGCCTGGTCCTGACCCACCGCCAGCTGATGCGCGAGCTCTGGCCGCACGATCCCGACGAGGACGTGCAGTATCTGCGCATCCTGATGAAGAAGCTCCGCAACCGGATCGAGCCCGACCCCGCCCGCCCGGTCTATGTCGTGACCGAGCTCGCTATCGGCTACCGACTGCGCACGCAGGAGCAATTCGACGCAGCCGGCTATGCGATGGCTATGCCCTAGCCTCCTACGCGCCATGGAACGGCTAAGCGTATAGCTGCTAGCTCCCGACGAAGTCCGCGTGGCGAAAGAGCCGCGCAGGGCCGCGGCAGGGAGCGTTCATGTTCAAGATCTGGCTGGCGCTCGCCTCGATCGGCGGCATGGCTTCACTCGTCGCGATAGCCTGGCTGTTCTGCCGGCAGTTGCTGCCGCTTTCCCGCGCCATCGACAAGCTTGGCGAATGGCTCGGCGTGATCGCGAGCTGGCTCGTCCTGCTCGCCTGCCTGGTCAGCGCGATCAATGCGACCGTGCGCTATCTCATCTCCTACAGCTCGAACGCCTGGCTCGAGCTGCAGTGGTACATGTTCGCGGGCATGGTGCTGCTCGGCGCCGCCTACACCCTCAAGGTCAACGAGCATGTCCGCGTCGACCTGATCTATGGCGCGATCTCGGACCGCGCCCGCCACTGGATCGACCTGCTCGGCGGCGCGATCTTCCTGACCCCGATGTGCCTGGTGATGATCTGGTTCACCTGGCCCTGGTTCGTGCAGGCCTGGACGCTGAACGAGAGCTCCAGCAATGCCGGCGGCCTGATCCGCTGGCCAGTCATCCTGCTCCTGCCGGTCGGCTTCGCCCTGATCCTGCTCCAGGACTTCTCCGAGATGATCAAACGTGCGGCGGCGCTGCGCGGCTTCCATCAACACGAATACGCTTACGAGAAGCCGCTGCAATGATGGACGTGATCCGCGCGAATCTCGGCCCGATGATGTTCGCGGGCCTGGTGCTGTTCCTGCTGATCGGCTACCCGGCGGCGTTCTCGCTCGCGGCGGTCGGCCTGTTCTTCGGCTTCGTCGCCATCGAGATGGGTGTGATCAGCCACACCTATATGGGCAACCTGACCTTCCAGCTCTACTCGATCATCTCGAACGACCTGCTGCTCTCGATCCCGTTCTTCACCTTCATGGGCGCGGTGCTGGAGCGCTGCGGCCTCGCCGAGGACCTGCTCGACTCGATCGGCCAGCTCTTCGGCAGCGTCCGCGGCGGGCTGTCCTATGCTGTGATCTTCGTCGGCGCGATCCTCGGCGCGATCACCGGCACGGTCGCGGCCTCGGTCATCGCGATGGGCGTGATCTCGCTGCCGGTGATGATGCGCTATGGCTATAACATGCGGCACGCCACGGGCGTGATCGCCGCCTCCGGCACGATCACCCAGCTGATCCCGCCGTCGCTCGTGCTGATCGTCCTCGCCGACGTCATGGGCAAGTCGGTCGGCGACATGTATGCCGGCGCGATCGGCCCCAGCATCGTTCAGGTCGCGCTGTTCTGCATCTGGGTGATGATCCTCAGCATCCTCAAGCCGGAGCAGGTGCCCGCGCTGCCGCCGGAGGCTCGTGTCCTGTCGGGCTGGCCGCTGGCGCTGAAGTGCATCCGCGGCATCGTCCCCTCCGGCGCGCTGATCTTCCTCGTGCTCGGCACCATCTTCCTCGGCCTGGCGACCCCGACCGAGGCCGGCGCGATGGGCGCCGTCGGCTCGCTCCTGCTCGCGGCAATGTACCGGACGCTGACCTGGAAGCTGACCTATCAGGCGATGTCGTCGACGATGCGGATCACCGCCATGGTGACCTTCATCCTGATCGGCGCCCGCGTCTTCAGCCTGGTGTTCCAGGGCGTTGGCGGCGGGCTGTGGATCGAGCACATGCTGACCGGTCTCCCCGGTGGTCAGGTCGGGTTCCTGACCTTCACCATGGTGTTCATCTTCTTCATCGCCTTCTTCCTCGATTTCTTCGAGATCGCCTTCATCATCATCCCGCTGCTCGCCCCGGCGGCGACCAAGCTCGACATCAACCTGATCTGGTTCGGCCTGCTGATCTGCGCCAACATCCAGACGGCGTTCATGCACCCGCCCTTCGGCTTCGCGCTGTTCTATCTGCGCGGCATCGCGCCGCCGCAGGTGAAGAGCCGCGACATCTATCTCGGCTCGATCCCCTGGATCGTGCTGCAGCTCATCCTCGTCGGCCTGATGATCGTCTTCCCGGAGATGGTGACCTATTGGCTCGAGAAGCCGGTCACGCTCGATCCTGCGGCGCTGCAAAAGCAGTTCGACGCCCTGCCCTCAGTCGGCACGTTCGAACTCGAGGGGCTGACGCCGCCGAAGCCCTGATGGCACGTTGGCAATAAGGCCGCCCCGCCGCGCTGGTGCGGTCGCTCTCAGGCCTCTTCTAGCGGAAGATCGAAGCCATCGCCGGCCAGCACGGCTTCGACCAGGGTTTCATAGGGCGCAGGGTCCAACCCCTTCTCGGCGAGCCAGGCCGGATCGTAATAGGTCTTGAGATAGCGCTCGCCGGAATCGCAGATCAGCGTCACCAGCGAGCCCTTCCGGCCTGTCGCCTTCATCTCCGCCGCAAGCCAGCACAGGGCGAAGAAATTGGTGCCGGTCGAGCCGCCGACGCGCCGCCCGAGCCGCCGCGACAGCACGTTCATCGCCGCGATCGAGGCCGCATCGGGAATCCTGACCATCCGGTCGATGACGCCGGGCACGAAGGAGGGCTCGACGCGCGGCCGACCGACGCCTTCGATCAGCGAGGCGCGCTCGCAGCGGCATTCGGGATCGGCCGTCCGGTAACCGTCGAAGAAGGCGGACTGCTCGACATCGGCGACGCAGAGCCGGGTGGCATGCCGCTTGTAGCGGAGATAGCGGCCGAGCGTCGCCGAGGTGCCGCCGGTCCCGGCGCTCATCACCATCCAGGCCGGTACGGGATGCGGCTCGCGTTCCATCTGGCGGAAGATCGCCTCGGCGATGTTGTTGTTGCCGCGCCAGTCGGTCGCCCGCTCGGCGAAGGTGAACTGGTCCATGTAGTGGCCGCCGAGGCTGCGGGCGAGCGCCGCGGCCTCGGCGTAGAGCGTGCTGCCATCGTCGATGAAATGGCAGGTCCCGCCATAGTGCTCGATCGCCACGACCTTCTCGCGCGATGTCGTTCTCGGCATCACCGCATAGAACGGCACGCCGATCATGCGGGCGAAATAGGCCTCCGACACCGCCGTCGAACCGGACGAGGCCTCGACCACCGGCGTGCCCTCGCGGATCTGGCCGTTGCAGAGGGCGTAGAGGAAGAGCGAGCGTGCCAGGCGGTGCTTGAGGCTGCCGGTCGGATGGGTCGACTCGTCCTTCAGATAGATGTCGATGCCAGCGAGTTTCGGGCATTCGAGCTTGAAGAGATGGGTGTCGGCCGAACGATGCTGATCGGCGTCGAGCGCGGCAATGGCCTGCTCCACCCAGCCGCGGGAGCACAGTCTCTGAACGGGAACGCGGATCGTCATCGGGCAGGCCCTGTCGGCGGCGAGGCCGGCATTATGCCGCTTTCGCAGGGGACCGCCACCGCCCCGCGAGAGCGCTGCGGGGAGCATGCGCGAAGGCCGCCCCCGTCCTGCGGGCAATGAAGGGACAGATGGATGGTCCCACCTGGCGACATGTCGTAGTAGCATGGCGAAGCGCGGCGGCGCTCTGCGCCATGCCGACGGAACCCGGTCCCGGCCAGCGCAATCTTGGCGGGCTGTGTCCGCGGAAGCCCTTATGTGGAGAGATCGATGAAGATCGCGGTCATGGGTGCCGGCGCCGTCGGCTGCTATTACGGCGCGATGCTGGCCCTGGCCGGTCATCCCGTGACGATGATCGGCCGGCAGGCCCATGCCACTGCCATGGCGTCGAACGGCGTCATCCTGCTCAAGGCCGGAGAGACGCACCGGGCGCCGGTCCAGGCGACGACCGAGCCTTCCGGCGTCGCCGACGCCGATCTCGTGCTGATTTCGGTGAAGTCCGACGACACCGTCGCGGCCGCGGAGGCGATCGCGCCTTACCTGAAATCCGACTCGCGAATCCTGAGCCTGCAGAACGGCGTCGACAATGCCGAGCGCCTCGAAGCGGTCTTCGGCCGTGCCGTCATCCCTGCCGCGGTCTATGTCGCGGTCGAGACGGTCGCGGCCGGCAAGGTCAGGCACAATGGCCGCGGCGAACTGGTGATCGGCACCGGGCCGGCGAGTGCCGAACTCGCCCGGACCTTCGCGCAGGCGGGCATTCCGACCGACGTCTCGGAGAATGTCGCGGCCGTGCTCTGGACCAAGCTGACGGTCAATTGCGCCTATAACGCGCTGTGCGCGATCGGGCAGCTGCCCTATGGGCCGATGGTCTCGGTGAACGGCGTGGCCGAGGTCATGACCGAAGTGGTCAAGGAATGCCGCGCCGTGGCGCAGGTGGCCGGGATCAGCCTCCCCGACAATCTGATCGGCACCGTGATGGGCCTCGCCGCCGCGATGCCCAGCCAGTTCTCCTCGACCGCTCAGGACCTGCAGCGCCGCAAGAAGACCGAGATCGAGCATCTCAACGGCTATGTCGTCCGGACGGCCGAGAAATTCGGGCTGAGCGTCCCGGCCAACCGCACGCTGCTCGCCTGCGTTCGCCTGCTCGAGGAAGCGAATCGCCGAACCGCCTGAACCCCGGCCTCAGCACCAATTCTGGCACCCGGAAAGGGCGCCATCACGTTCATAAGCAGGAAAGAAGCACGACCATGCCCAGCAAGATCGGTGTCATCGGCGTTGGCCTGATGGGCCACGGCATCGCCAGGAACATCCTCAAGAAGGGCTATTCGCTGACGGTGATGGAGCATCCCGGCAACCAGCCGCTCGACGAGCTCCTGGCCGGCGGCGCCGCGACCCGGAAGACCGCGGCCGACGTCGCCCGCGAAGCCGAGATCGTCATCCTCTGCGTCACCGGATCGGCCGAGGTCGAGGCCGTTCTGAGCGGTCCGTCCGGCCTGCTCGAAGGGCTGCGCCCGGGTGCCATCGTCGTCGATTGCTCGACCTCGGTGCCTGAATCGACCAAGAAGATGGCCGCGCTCGTCGAGAAGGCGGGCGGACGCTTCATCGACGCACCGATGACCCGGACCGCCAAGCACGCCCATGAAGGCAAGCTCAACCTCCTGGTCGGCGGCCCCGCCGAGACGCTGGAGGAGGTGCGCCCGGTGCTCGCCTGCTTCGCCGAGAACATCACCCATGCCGGCCCGCTCGGCGCTGGCCATCGCATGAAGCTCTTGCACAACTACGTCTCGCTCGGCTTCGTCACCCTGCTCGCCGAGGCTTCGGCCTGTGCAAGGCGATCGGAGGTCTCGCTCGACGTCTTCGTCGATGTGCTGGCGAGCGGCGGCGGCGCCGGCGCGGCGCTGGAGCGGCTCAAGCCCTTCCTGCTCGCGAACGATTCCTCCGGCCTGCAGTTCTCGATCTCCAATGCGCTGAAGGATCTCGGCTACTACACCCAGATGGCGCAGGATGCCGGCGCCGCCCATGGCGTCGCCGAAGCGGTGCGGGAAACGCTGGCGCAGGGCGTCGAGCAAGGCGGCAAGCAGGCCATGTTGCCGGAGCTTGCCGGCATGCTCTGAAGCCACCTGTGCCGTCGCGATGCCCGGCCGCTCGAAGGCTCCCGCTGCGCGTGACCTGCCAGGACGCCGTCAGTCCCGGCGATCGCCCGCGCTCGGCGGCGAGACCAGGAACGGCTTGAGGTGCATCTCGAGAAAGCCGAGGAAGACCGAGACCCGTTTCGGTCGATAATTGCGGTTCACCGAGACGATGCTGAGCGCCATGGAATGGTTGGTCCATTCCGGGATCAGCCGCTGGAGCTTGCCTTCGGCGACCGGCGCCCAGGCCAGCCAGCGCGGCAGCATCGCCACGCCCAGGCCGGCCATGCAGCGCTGCATCAGGACGTCGGCGTCGTTGGCGATGAAATCGCCCTCGACATTCACCAGCCTGGCGACATCGCCGCGTGAGAACGACCAGCTCTGCGTGCCGGCATTGGTGGAGAAGCAGAAGCAGTTCTTGCCGAGCAGGTGCTCCGGCTCGGTGATCGGATCGACACCCGCCAGATAGGCGGGGCTGGCGACGACGAGCTGCTCGACGATGCCGATCTTGCGCGACGGGTGATCGTTGACCGGCTGCCGGCCGACCCGGACCGCGACGTCGATGCCGTCGGCCGCGAGATTGACCAGGTTGTTGTTCATCAGGAGCTCGACACGAACCTTGGTGTAGAGCTTCAGGAACTCGCTGACGATCGGCACCAGGAGAACGCGTCCCAGCGTTGTCGGACAGGCGACGCGGATCAGGCCGCTGGGCTCGCGACCGCGGCCGCGCAACTCCCCCTCGCATTCATCGAGCGCGTGCAGGATCGAGGCGAGCCGCAGCCGGTAGCGCTCGCCCTCCTCGGTGACCGTGACCGAACGCGTCGTGCGTCGCAGCAGTTGGACGCCGAGCTGCGATTCCAGCCCTGCCACCAGCCGGCTGACCTGCGACTGCTGCTGCCTCATCTCCTCCGCGGCGCGGCTGAAGCTGCCGGTCTCGGCAACGCGCAGGAAGGCCCGGTAGGCTTGAAGCATGTCCATTAATGTCGATTTTGCATAAATCCAATGCGACAAACAATCTTTATTCCTTAGCCACGGCAGGAAATTCTCCCTGCGTCACCGGGGTGGAACCGGGCGACCGGCTCCCAGCGAAGGGCCGGCGGGGGCTCGTTCCATGATGACGGGAAGTGCAGCCGCACCGCGCCTGCACCGCAAAGGCGAAAAGCCGATGGAGGGGAATGTGAAGCTCGACCGCAGGACGGTTCTGAAGTCGATGGGCGCGGCGGTTGCGCTGCCCGCGATCGGGCGCGGCGCGCAGGCGCAGGCCACCGAGACCATCGTGATCGGCGGCTCCGTGCCGCTCTCCGGCCGCGCCGCCGAAACCGGGCTCAACGTCAACAACGGCTATCTCGCCGCACAGAAATTCTTCAACGAGCAGCTGAACGGCATCGAGATCGACGGCAAGCGCTACAAGATCGACGTCCGCCTGTTCGACGACGCCTCCGACCCGGCCCGCGCCTCGACCCTGATCCAGCGCCATCTCGACGACGGCGTGCAGTTCTTCCTCGGCTCCTTCGGCAGCAATATCGTGCTGCCGACCGCGGCGATCGTCGAGCGCGCCGGCAAGCCGATGATGCAGACCGGCGGCGCGTCCGACCAGATCTACACCCAGGGCTACAAGAACATCTTCTGCATGTTCCCGCGCGCCTCGCGCCAGCTCTACAACACGATCGAGTATTTTAAGGTGCTCCAGCCGGCGCCGAAGTCGATCATGTTCGCCATGGCCAACGACGCCTTCTCGAAGACGCTTGCCGAGGGGGCCATCGCCTTCGGCAAGGAGAAGGGCCTGCCGATCAACGACATCGTGACGCTGCCGGAGAACATCACCGACGCGTCCAGCCTGGTGAACCAGATCCGCAGCAAGAAGCCGGACGTGCTGCTCGCCACGACGCACGACCAGAACTCGCTGCTGATCGCCCGCCAGCTGATCTCCTCGAATGTCGACGTGCCGCTGCTCTATCTCTCGCTCGGCCCGCAGCTGAAGAGCTTCCGCGACGCGCTCGGCGGGTACTCGGAAGGGCTCTACTTCCAGCAGTTCTGGGATGAGCGTTCGCCCTACAAGGATGCGTTCTTCGGCTCGGCCCAGAAATTCGCGGACTATTACCGCCAGCACTTCAAGCGCGACATCGCCTATCACACCGCCTCGGGCGCGGCCTGCATCGTCGCCTATGTCCATGCGATGAAGGCCGCCAACTCGCTCGATCCGGCCAAGGTCCGCGACAAGCTCGCCACGCTCGACGTGGAGTCGCTGTATGGCCGCATCAAGTTCACCCCCGAGGGCGATGGCGACCCGGTCCATCTCGGCTCGACGGTCGGCCAGGTATTGAAGGGCACGGCGGAAGTCGTGTTCCCGGAAGCCTCGCGCACTGCCGCTCCCGTCTTCCCCGCCCCGAAATGGGCCGAAAAGCGTCGCGGCTAGGCCTGATCGCATGACCATGCAAACCCTTGTCGACGGCCTCGTTCTCGGGGGGCTGTTCTCCCTTTCGGCCGTCGGCTTCTCGCTGCTCTTCGGCGTGCTCGGCGTCGTGAACCTCAGCCACGGCGCCTTCGTCCTGATCGGCGGCTATGCCGCCTATACCCTGCACGAGAAGCTCGGGCTCGATCCTCTGCTGGCGCTGCCGGTGATCATGCTCGGCATGTTCTGCCTCGGCTACGCCTTCCAGCGCTCGGTGATCCAGTGGGCGACCAAGCGGGCGAGCCTGCTCGCCTCGATGCTGCTGACCTATGGCTTCGCGCTGATGATCCGCAACGCGCTGGTGCTGATCTATTCGCCCGACTTCAAGAGCGTGACGCCGGCCTATGCCTTCGACTCGCTGAGCTTCGGCGAGGTCACGGTCGGGCTGACCCGCGTCGCAGCTCTCCTCGTCAGCATCGTGCTGCTCGCCGCCCTCGCCGCGACCCTGCGCTACAGCAATATCGGCCGCACGATCCGCGCCACGGCGCAGCAGGAGCAGGCGGCGGCGCTGTGCGGGGTCAATATCCGCCATGTCTTCGCACTGACCAGCGGGCTCTCGGCCGCCTTCGCCGGCGCGGCCGGTGTCGCGATCGGCCTCGTCATGCCTTTCTCGCCTCCGGACGAGACGCTCTGGACGGTCAATGCCTTCGTGGTCGTGACCCTGGGCGGCATCGGCAGTCCGGCGGGCGCCCTGGTCGGCGGGCTGATCCTCGGCGTCGTCAACACCATGACCGCCCAGCTCATCGGCGCCGCTTTCCCCAACGCCATGATGTTCCTGCTGCTCGTGCTGATGCTCGTGGTGCGTCCGGCCGGCCTGCTCGGCAACAGCTTCAAGGGCTCGCGATGAAACTCTTCGTCTCCGGCCGTTCGGCCTGGGTGTCGATCGCGATCACCCTCGCCGGCGCCCTCCTGTTCGCCCTGCTGCCCGCCTTCCTCTCGCCCTATGGCGTCCGCGTCGGCCAGCTCTTCGTCCTCGCGGCCGGGCTCGCGGTCGCCTGGACGGTGCTCGGCGGCTTCTCCGGTTACTGGAGCTTCGGCAACGCCGCCTTCGTCGGCACCGGTGCCTTCGTCGCCGCGCTGATCGAGCTTGCCCTGCCGGGCTGGTCGCCGGCCGGCGCCTTCACGGTCGCCCTGCTCGCGGCGATGCTGCTGAACGGGCTGCTGGCGCTGGTGATCGCCTGGCCGATCCTGCGCCTGCGCGGCATCTATTTCGCGATCGCCATGCTTGGCGTCAGCCAGGTCTGCTACGAGCTCGTCAGCAATATCGACGCCCTGCGCGGCGCGCTCGGCGTCAACCTTCTCGATATCGTGCCCAAGGACGTCCGGCCCGAGCGGTTCTACTATTGGGCGCTGCTGCTGGCCGCGACCGCCATCATCCTGATCGCGATCTGCGTGCGCCATTCCAAGCTGGGCTACGGCCTGCTGGCGATCCGCGAGGACGAGGACACCGCCCGCATGCTGGGTGTGCCGACCGCGCCGTACAAGATCTCGGCCTTCGTGATCTCGGCGATGCTGACCGCGATGATGGGCGTGATCTATGCCCACAACCTCGGCTACATCACCGCCAACTCGGTGTTCCGCAACGAGTTCAACCTCAACGTCATCGTCTACTCCCTGCTCGGCGGCATGGGCACGATCATCGGCCCGATCGTCGGCGCCGGCGTGATGACCTATGTCACCCAGGTCCTGCTCGGCGACCTGCTCGACATCCACATGTTCATCACCGGTCTCTTGCTCGCGATCCTGGTGCTCGCCGCGCCGAACGGGCTCTACGGCATCTACGACGCCTACAGGCTGCGCCTGAAGCGGCAAAAGCGGGAGGCGGGACGATGAGCGCGGATGTGATCCTCGCCGTCCGCGGCGTCAGCAAGTCCTTCCGTGGCCTGAAGGCGGTGCGGGATGTCAGCTTCGAGGTGCCGCGTGGCTCGATCTGCAGCCTGATCGGCCCCAACGGCGCCGGCAAGTCGACCTTCTTCAACTTGGTCACCGGCTATTTCCGCCCCGACAGCGGCACGATCCTCTTCGAGGGGCGTGACATCGCCGGCGCCTCGCCGGTCGACGTCGCCCATCTCGGGGTGGCCCGCGCCTTCCAGATCGCCAAGCCGTTTCCGGGCATGTCGGTCACCGAGAATGTCCGCATCGGCGCGCTCTTCGGCCGGGCCGGGCCGCGCGATGTCGAGGCGGTGACGCAATCGGCGATGCAGCTCGCCGGGCTCGCCGAACTGCATGACCGCGAGGCGCGCGAGCTCACCGTCGGGCAATTGCGCCGGCTCGAAGTCGCACGCGCGCTGGCCGCCCGCCCGTCGCTGCTGCTGGCGGACGAGCCCTGCGCCGGACTCAACCCGACCGAAACCGCCGAAATGGTCGCGATCCTGCGCCGGGCCCGCGATGCCGGTGCCACCGTCGTGCTGGTCGAGCACGACATGCCGGCGGTGATGGAGATCTCCGACACCGTGCTCGTGCTGGAAGCCGGCGCATTGATCGCGCAAGGCGCGCCTCAGGCGATCGCGCGCGATCCGCGCGTCATCGCCGCTTATCTGGGAACCGAGGAATGACGTTCATCAAGAGGAAGGAACTGACGCCGCAGGAGCGCGCCGCCAATGGCGCCGCCGCGCTGGCCAAGGCGCTCGACGCGCGCGGCTACCTGCTGGCCTATCACCGCATGCTCTGCACCTACGATCCCGATCTGATGGGAGCGTATGACAACTATTATCGCGAGCTGACTCTGCTCGAGCGCTCCTTCACCTATTTCGAGCGCGAGGTGGTCTGGCTGGTGCTGCTGACCTCGGCGCGCGAGGCCTATGGCGACATCCACATGCCGCGCGCCGAGGAATCGGGCCTGAGCCGCGCCCAGATCCATGACTGCATGGCGCTGGCCGGCGTCGCCGAGGCCTACCCGGCGATGGATTTCTCCAAGAGCTGGTCGAAGTGGATCTCGCCCGAGGAGGCCGATGCCCGTTACGCCAGCATGGTCGAGGTGGCGCGAGGCGAGATCCCCGAGCAGATCGCCGAGATCGCGCTCGTCGTCGCCCATGCCGCGCGCAAATGCCGGGCCGGCATGCGCTTCCACCTGAAGCGCGCCACCGCGCTCGACGCTCCCGCCGAGAAGATCGCCGAGGGCGTCTCCTATGTGATGCTGCCTTGCGGCGGCCCGACGCTGGTCGAGGCCTGCGACATCTGGGACGAGTTCGCCCGCGAAGGCGGCTGCCCGCCGCCCTGGGTCCTGGGCTGACCCCATGCTCGAGGTCGCCAAGCTCCATTATGCCTATGCCGGCGCCGTCGCGGTCAGCGATGTCAGCCTGACCGTCGCGGAGGGCGAGATCGTCGCCCTGCTCGGGGCCAATGGCGCTGGCAAGTCGACCACCGTGCGGATGATCGCCGGCGCCCTGCAGCCGCAGGGTGGATCGATCCGCTTCGAAGGGCAGGACGTGACCCGTGCCGAGTGCCACGAGATGGTGCCGCGCGGCGTGGCGCTCTGCCCTGAGGGCCGGCTGATCATGCCGCAGATGAGCGTGCTCGAGAACCTGCTGATGGGCGGCTACACGCAGCGCGACCCAGCCCGCCGGCGCGAGGCGATCGAGGAGATGTTCGCCCTGTTCCCGCGTCTCGCCGAGCGACGCAACCAGCTCGGCGGGCTGATGAGCGGCGGCGAGCAGCAGATGCTGGCGATCGCCCGCGCGCTGATGAGCAAGCCGCGCCTGCTGATCCTCGACGAGCCCTCGCTCGGCCTCGCGCCGAAGCTGGTGGCAGAGATGTTCCAGCTGCTGAAGCGGGTCAACGAGACCGGCACCGCGATCCTGCTGGTCGAGCAGAACGCGCGCCAGGCGCTACGCGTCTCGCACCGGGCCTATGTTCTTGAAAAGGGCCAGACGGTGCGTGAGGACCGCTCGAGCAATCTGATCGACGACGACGCCATCCGGGCGGCGTTTCTCGGCATCTGAAGACTGGAACTGCGGGCAGGTTTCGATGAGCGATTTCGATCTGGTGATCACCGGCCGCATCGTCGGCACCGACCGCGTCCGCGAGAACGGCTATGTCGCTGTTCGCGCCGGCCGCGTCGAGCGGGTCGGCGAGGGAACGCCGCCCTCCGCCAAGACGCGTCATGATTTCGGGAATGCCTTCGTCCTGCCGGGAGCCATTGATGCGCAGGTCCATTCCCGTTCGCAGAAGGGCCAGGAGGATTTCCTCTGGTCGACGCGCTCGGCGGCGGCCGGCGGCGTCACCACCATCGTCGACATGCCCTATGATGACGGCAACCTGATCTGCACGGCCGAGAAGCTCAAGACCAAGGCGGCCGAGGCCGGCGAGCAAGCGCGCGTCGACTTCGCGCTCTACGGCACCGTCGACCCGCAGGAAGGGCCGGCCCGGATCGGCGAGATGGTCGCGGCCGGCGCTGCCGGCTTCAAGTTCTCGACCTTCGGCACGCATCCGCAGCGGTTTCCGCGGATTCCGCCGCAGACCCTGCAGGCCTGCTTCGCGGAGATCGCCCGGCACGGGCTGATCGCCGGCGTACACAACGAGAACGACGAGATGATCCGCGACGCCGAGGCCCGCGTCGCGCAGGCCGGCATCACCGATTATCGCGCCCATGGGCTCGCCCGGCCGCCGCTCGCCGAAGCTCTGGCCACGGCAGAGGTCTACGAGATCGCGGCGGCGACCGGCTGCTCCGGCCACATCGTGCACTGCTCGATCGGGCGCGGCTACGAGCTCTGCGAGAACTATCGCCGCAACGGCTTCGACACGACGATCGAGGCCTGCGTGCATTATCTCGTGCTCGACGAGGAGAACGACGTCTCCCGGCTGGTCGGGAAGGCCAAGATCAACCCACCGATCCGCTCGCGCAGCGAGGTGGAACGGCTCTGGCAGCATCTCGCCGCCGGCCATGTCACCATCGTCTCGACCGACCATGTCTCCTGGTCCGAAGACCGCAAGAACGATCCGGTGATGGCGCGGAACGCCTCGGGCGTGCCCGGGCTGGAAGCGCTCTATCAACTGCTGATCAAGGGGCTGGTCGAGCGGGAGCTGCCGATCAGCTGGGCGGCCAGGCTGCTCGCCGCCAACCCGGCCCGGCTCTTCCGCATCGGCCAGGCCAAGGGCGCGCTCGCGCTCGGGCGCGATGCCGACATCACGGTGATGGCGCATGATCCGCGCCGCTACGATCCGGCACTCAGCGGGCACAACTTCGTCGGCTGGAGCCCCTATGAGGGGATCGAGCTGCCCTACCGGCCCGTCGCGACCTTCCTGCGCGGCGAGCTGATCTTCGACGGCAAGGACGTGCTGGCCGCTCCAGGGAGCGGGCGCTTCGTCTCACCGGCCCGGCACTGACCGGTTCGGCGAGGCCAGGGCGGCGACAGCGCATACCTCCCAAGCATTCGCCCGACACCTGAAAGAAATCGACGCGCCTTCTGCTGAGCGATCGAAACGTCCAGTGCGCCGCGCGGCTGACTTTTCCGATTTGACAACGCTCGCGTGCAGGACGACAACAATGCACGACCATGAGCGCAAGGCCTGAATGCCTTGCAGCAAGCGAGTGCTTTGCGCCAATTCGGTCGCCGGCAGAGCCGAGGTTCGGCCATGGCTAGGAGAAGGCAACGTTCGAAACGCAAGGGCGCGCTCGACCGAGCATGCGCCCCGTGGCCTTCCTGCGCCGAGCCTTGCTTCGCCGTCCCCTGCACCTTCTTCGACGCCCCCGCGCGCGCCGCGGGGCCCGTCACGATTTTCGCGCCTGACTGTAGCTTGCTTTTCTAACGTCGCGACGCGGCCCGGCGCCGCGACGACCAGTGGTCCTGTTCATCGACGCCCCGGCAAGGATGACAGAGATGGCTATCGCGATCGCACTGATTCTGGTTGTGATTGGCTCGGTGGTCTTCCACTTCGTGAGCCCGTGGTGGTGGACGCCGATCGCCTCCAATTGGGGCTATATCGACCAGACCCTGATCATCACCTTCTGGATCACCGGCGCGGTCTTCGCGGCCGTCGTGCTGTTCATGGCCTATTGCGTGATCCGCTTCCGCCATCGCGAAGGCAATCGCGCCGCTTATGAGCCCGAGAACAAGCGGCTCGAATGGTGGCTTGCGATCGGCACCGGCATCGGCGTCGCAGCCATGCTCGCGCCCGGCCTCGTGGTCTGGCATCGCTTCGTCACGGTGCCCGCCGATGCCGCGACGGTCGAGGTCGTCGGCCAGCAATGGCAGTGGAGCTACCGGCTGCCGGGCGCGGACGGAAAGCTCGGCGCCACAGATATCGCCCATGTCACCACGGAGAACCCGCTGGGGATCGCGCCGAACGATCCGCATGGGCAGGATGACGTCATCATCCAGGGCGACCAGCTGCATCTGCCGATCGGCAAGCCGGTCAAGCTGCTGCTGCGCTCGCTCGACGTGCTGCACAATTTCTACGTTCCGGAGTTTCGCGCCAAGATGGACATGATCCCGGGCGTCGTCACCTATTACTGGCTGACCCCGACCCGGCCTGGCACCTTCGAGGCGCTGTGCGCCGAGCTCTGCAGCACCGGCCACGCCTTCATGCGCGGCGGCGTCATCGTCGAGCCCGACGAGAACTACCAGGCCTGGCTGCAACAGCAGAAGACCTTCGCCCAGTTGCAGGCGCCGTCGAGGACGCAGGCGAAGAACTAGGAGCGGCTCCGGGCGGGCCCGAACCGGGTTCGCCGAGCCGGCGGGAGCGGAAAGGTGTCGCGATGGCGGACGTGACGCATGGCGTGGCAGGGCCGGTGCCGACGGTGGGGCATGACGATGTCGAGCTCTACCACCCGAAAAGCTGGATCACGAAGTATGTCTTCTCCCAGGACGCGAAGGTCATCGCGATCCAGTATTCGGCGACGGCGCTGGCGATCGGGCTGGTCGCGCTCGTGCTGTCCTGGCTGATGCGGATGCAGCTGGCCTTTCCCGGCCTGCTCTCCTTCATCGACGCCAACTACTACTACCAGCTCATCACCATGCACGGCATGATCATGGTGATCTATCTGCTGACCGCGCTCTTCCTCGGCGGCTTCGGCAACTACCTGATCCCGCTGATGCTCGGCGCGCGCGACATGGTGTTCCCCTATGTCAACATGCTGAGCTTCTGGATCTATTTTCTCGCCGTGCTGGTCCTCGTCGCCGGCTTCTTCGCGCCGGGCGGGCCGACCGGCGCCGGCTGGACCCTCTATCCGCCCCAGGCGATCCTCGCCAACACCGCCGGCCAGGAATGGGGCATCGTCATCATGCTGGTCTCGCTGATGCTGTTCATCATCGGCTTCACCATGGGCGGGCTGAACTATGTCGTGACCGTGCTGCAGGGGCGGACCCGTGGCATGACGCTGATGCGCATGCCGCTGACGATCTGGGGCATCTTCACCGCGACGGTGATGGCGCTCCTCGCCTTCCCCGCCCTCTTCGTCGGCGCCGTGATGATGCTGCTCGACCGGCTGATCGGCACCAGCTTCTTCATGCCCTCGATCATCGCGATGGGCGAGCGGCTGGCCTACAAGGGCGGCAGCCCGATCCTGTTCCAGCACCTGTTCTGGTTCTTCGGCCATCCCGAGGTCTACATCGTCGCGCTGCCGGCCTTCGGCATCGTCTCCGACCTGATCAGCACCCATGCCCGCAAGAACATCTTCGGCTACCGGATGATGGTCTGGGCGCTGGTTGCCATCGGGGCGCTGAGCTTCGTGGTCTGGGCCCACCACATGTATGTCAGCGGCATGCATCCGGCTTTCGGCTTCTTCTTCGCCACGACGACGCTGATCATCGCCATCCCGACCGCGATCAAGGTCTACAACTGGATCCTGACGCTCTGGCAAGGCGACATCCACCTGACCGTGCCGATGCTGTTCGCGCTCGGCTTCATCGTCACCTTCGTGAATGGCGGGCTCACCGGCCTGTTCCTCGGCAATGTCGTGGTCGACGTGCCGCTCTCCGACACCATGTTCGTCGTCGCGCACTTCCACATGGTGATGGGCGTAGCGCCGATCCTGGTCGTCTTCGGCGCGATCTACCACTGGTACCCGAAGATCACCGGGCGCATGCTCGACGACACGCTCGGCAAGCTGCATTTCTGGGTCACCTTCCTCGGCGCCTACGCGATCTTCTTCCCGATGCATTATATCGGGCTGATGGGGGTGCCGCGGCGCTACCCCGAGATGGGCGCGATGGCGTTCGTGCCGCCCTCGACCGTGACGCTGAACATCTTCATCACCGTGGTCGCGCTGATCGTCGGCGCGGTCCAGCTGATCTTCCTGTTCAACCTGATCTGGAGCCTGAAGCGAGGCCGACCGTCCGGCGGCAATCCCTGGCGCGCGACCACGCTCGAATGGCAGACGCCACAGACGCCGCCCGCCCATGGCAACTGGGGCAAGGAGCTGCCGGTGGTCTATCGCTGGGCCTATGATTACAGCGTGCCGGGCGCCGCCCAGGACTTCCTGCCGCAGAACCAGCCGCCCGAGCCGAGAGCCGCCTAGGGAGCCGGCCATGGTCGCGATCCTCCTCTTCATGATTCTCCTGGCAGGCTTCGCCGGCTGGTGGCTGCTGCGCCAGGGGCTCACCGCCAAGCCCTGGCTGGAGGTCGGCGTCGTCGGCGAGGTGGAATGGACGGGCCCCGCGCCCCGGCCGATCGCCAAGATCGGTCTCGCGGCGTTTCTCGTGGTGGCGGGCTCGCTGTTCGCGCTGCTGATCAGCGCCTATTTAATGCGCCGGGGCATGTCCGATTGGCGCCCGCTGCCGATGCCGCCTGTATTGTGGTTCAGCACCGGCCTGCTGGCGCTGAGCAGCATCGCGCTGCAGACGAGCGTCGTCGCTGCGCGCCGCGGTGAACTCGACGGCATCCGGTCCGGCCTGCTCGCCGCCGGCGTCTCGGCGCTGGCCTTTCTCGCCGGTCAATTACTGGCCTGGCGGGAGCTCGGCGCCGCCGGCTATTTCACTGCGGCCAATCCGGCCGGCGCCTTCTTCTATCTGGTCACCGCCATCCACGGGCTGCATCTGCTCGGCGGGCTGGTTGCGCTCTGCCGGACGACGGTGCGGGCCTTCGCCGTGCCGATGGGCAGCGCACCGGCGACCTGGGGCCGCTTGCAGCTCAGCGTCGAGCTCTGCGCCACCTACTGGCATTTCCTGCTTCTGGTCTGGCTCGTGCTGTTCGCCCTGCTGATGCGCTGGACGGACGATCTGATCGAGATCTGCCGGGCGCTGCTGACTTAGGCGTGAGTGCGACCACGGAGTGAATTACGGGCGGGACGATCCGCCATTTCGACGAGATCCGGGTGCAGGTTGGTGATCATCCGGCTCCCGGCTGCGAGCGAGGCGAGCGATGAACGAGGTCTTGCCGTCCACTGCGCATACCGAAGCCAGGCCTGCTGCGGGCTGGCCGGGCATCGTCTCGGACTGGTCGTCCGATCGTCAGGCCTTCAAGGAGGTTTCCTGGGGGAAGGCCATGATGTGGGTCTTCCTGCTCAGCGACACCTTTGTCTTTGGCAGCTTCCTGATCGCCTACATGACGGTCCGGATATCGACCACCGTGCCCTGGCCCAATCCGAGCGAGGTCTTCGCGCTCGAGATCGCCGGCCACCATCTGCCGCTGATCCTGATCGCGATCATGACCTTCGTGCTGATCAGCAGCAGCGGGACGATGGCGATGGCCGTCAACTTCGGCTACCGGCGCGACCGCCGCAAGACGGCCGCCCTGCTCCTTCTGACTGCACTACTGGGCGCCGCCTTCGTCGGCATGCAGGCCTTCGAATGGTCGAAGCTGATCTCGGAAGGGGTGCGTCCCTGGGAGAACCCCTGGGGCGCCGCGCAGTTCGGCTCGAGCTTCTTCATGATCACCGGCTTCCACGGCACGCATGTCACGATCGGCGTGATCTTCCTGATCATCATCGCCCGCAAGGTCTGGCGCGGCGATTTCGACGACGGGCGGCGCGGCTTCTTCACCAGCCGGCGCGGCCGCTACGAGATCGTCGAGATCACCGGGCTCTACTGGCACTTCGTCGATCTCGTCTGGGTCTTCATCTTCGCGCTGTTCTATCTCTGGTGAGGGAGGCCTCCATGTCGCAACCCACGAGCCCCACCACGGCGCAGGCGCCTCCCCCAAGCGAGGCGCAGCACCATCCGATCAGGCTCTATCTCGTGGTCTGGGTCTGGCTGTTCATCCTCAGCGCCTGCTCCTATCTGGTCGACTATTTCCAGCTCGTCGGCCTGCTGCGCTGGTCGTTGATCCTGCTCTTCATGGCGCTCAAGGCCGGGCTGATCATCGCGGTCTTCATGCACATGGCCTGGGAGCGGCTGGCGCTGAGCTATGCGATCCTGCTGCCGCCGCTCGTGCTGCTGGTCTTCGTCGGCATCATGATCCTCGAGGCGGACTACACGCTTCTCTCCCGGATGACCTTCTTCTCGGCGGGATCGTGAGGCGGTGAGTTTCGGGGCCGGCGCGGGATGCCGGCTCGCCAAGCGAGCGCCTGTCGCATGCGCTCGGGAGCGACGTGATCGGCAGGGACCGGCCAGAAGGAGACTCGCTCGAGGCTCCTGCGCGCGCCGGTACTGCCACCGCCAGAGGAGGGCCCAGCCATGGCTGCGAAGGAACTGAAGTTCTCGTCCGAGGCACGGGAGAAGATGCTGCGCGGCGTCGAAATCCTCGCCGACGCCGTCAAGGTGACGCTCGGCCCGAAGGGTCGCAACGTCGTGATAGAGAAGGGTTTTGGCGCGCCCCGGATCACCAAGGACGGCGTCGCCGTGGCGCGCGAGATCGAGCTCGCCGACAGGTTCGAGAACATGGGCGCGCAAATGGTGCGCGAGGTCGCCGCCAAGCAGCACGATGCCGCCGGGGACGGCACCACGACGGCTACCGTCCTCGCCCATGCGATTGTCAGGGAAGGTGCCAAGGCGGTCGCCGCCGGGATGAACCCGATGGATCTGAAGCGCGGCATCGACATGGCCGTCGGAGCCGCCGTCGCGGATTTCAAGGCGAACGCCAGAAAGGTCACGGCCAATAGCGAGATCGCCCAGATCGGCACCATCTCGGCCAATGGCGACGAGGAGATCGGCAAGATGATCGCCTCGGCTATGAAGAAGGTCGGCAATGAAGGCGTGATCACGGTCGAAGAGGCGAAGACCGCGCTGACCGAGCTCGACATCGTCGAGGGCATGCAGTTCGACCGCGGCTACATCTCGCCCTATTTCATCACCGATGCCGAGAAGCTGCGCGCCGAGCTGGAAGACGCCTATGTGCTGATCCACGAGAAGAAGCTCTCGGCATTGCAGGCCATGCTGCCCTTGCTCGAGGCGGTGATGCAGACCGGAAAGCCGCTGCTGATCATCGCCGAGGATGTCGAGGGCGAAGCCTTGGCGACACTCGTCGTCAACCGGCTGCGGGCGGGGCTGAAGATCGCCGCGGTCAAGGCGCCGGGCTTCGGCGACCGCCGCAAGGCGATGCTCGAAGACATCGCGATCCTGACCGGTGGCACCGCCGTCTCCGAGGATCTCGGCATCAAGCTCGAAACGGTGACGCTCGACATGCTCGGCCGCGCCAAGAAGGTCATGATCGAAAAGGAAAACACCACGATCGTCGGCGGCGCCGGCAGGAAGAAGGACATCGAGGCCCGCATCGCTCAGATCAGGGCGCAGATCGAGGAGACCTCATCGGACTACGACCGCGAGAAGTTGCAGGAGCGGCTGGCCAAGCTCGCCGGCGGCGTCGCGGTGATCCGCGTCGGCGGCGCGACCGAGACCGAGGTCAAGGAGAAGAAGGACCGTGTCGACGACGCCATGCACGCCACACGGGCGGCGGTCGAGGAAGGCATCCTGCCGGGCGGCGGCGTGCCGCTGCTGCGCGCGCTGAAGGCGCTCGCGGCGCTCAAGCCGGCGAATGGCGACCAGCGCACCGGCGTCGACATCGTGCGCCGCGCCCTGCAGGCCCCGGCTCGCCAGATCATCGAGAACGCCGGCGCCGACGGCTCGGTCATCGTCGGCAAGCTGATCGAGAAGAACGACTATGGCTGGGGCTATAACGCCGCGACAGGCGAATTTCAGGACCTGGTCGCGAACGGCGTGATCGACCCCGCCAAGGTCGTGCGCACGGCGCTCGAGGATGCCGCCTCGATCGCCTCGCTGCTGATCACCACCGAGGCCCTGATCGCCGACCTCCCGAGGAAGGAGACGGCGCCGGCAATGCCGGGCGGCATGGACTTCTAGAGCATTTTCGCGCGAAGCGGGCACCGGTTCGCGTGAAGAAAATGCGATAAAACAAAGAATTAGAGCATTTCCGCGATTCAGAGAATTGCGGAAATGCTCCAGCTCCGCGTCACCGGAGTTCGATCGTCGTCTCGACCACGTGCTGGAGCGCGGGAGCATCCTCCGAGGTCAGCGTCATGCGCAGGCGCACGCGTCCTCCTTGAGCCGTGCCGTCGCGCACGATGCGCTCGATCTCCCGCTGCGAGGTCACGCCGACCTCCTTCAGGAACTTGCGGACTGCCATGTTGAAACGGTCTTCATCCATGATCTGCCTCCAGGCCTGAGCACGCAGGACGCGCTCTCGATAGATCGCTTGACGCTCGACCATCCTATCGGGTGCGGATCGGCGATCCATCTCTTTGTCGATCCAACGGATTGCCGTGACATCCGGCCGCGCCGCGAACAGAAGCGACGCGCCGGCGAATGCCGGCTCCGGCGATCAGGAGACGCGCGCGAGCAGGCCGCGAACCCCCGGCAGGAAGCGCATGATCAGCCAGCAGGACGCCACACCGCAGACGCCCCCGGCCAGCTTGACCAGGAGATCACCCAAGCGGGCATGCCGGTCCGGCGAGAGCAGCTGGAAGAACTCGAGCCCGATCGCGACGACCACGACGAACAGCAGCACGGCCGCGATCCGCCTCGGATAGACCGCCGCGAACAGGAAGCCCAGGAGCCCGAAGGCCCCGAAGCGTTCGAGATGGACCGCATGGCCGATTCGCGGGCGCATTTCGAGCGAGGACAGGGTGGCGAAGACGATGAAGGCGAGCAGCAGCCAGGGCAGGACGCGCAAAAGCGCTCTTGAATTCATGATCTGCTCGTCTCCGGTTACGGCGAGCCGGCCTTGTCGCGCGCCCGCGAGCCTGAGGCAAGCAAACTAGTTCATCAGGGTGGAACGGTAGACCTGAAGCGTCTTCTGGGCGACGCTCGGCCAGCTATAGGCCTGCTCGACCTGCAGCCTCTGGATTCGCGCCTGCTCCTCGCTGAGCGGATTCGCCATCTTTATCGCCATCGCTTTCGCGAGGGCGTCGATGTCGCCGAGCGGAAAGTAGTCGTCGGCCGGCAGGGCTAGCGCCTTGTTCGCGGCGATGTCGCTGGCAAGCACCGGCAGGCCCGACGCCATCGCTTCGAGCAGCGCGATCGGCATGCCTTCATGGCTGGATGGAAGGACGAACAGAGCCGCATTGGCGAAGAGCTCCGCAAGCCTGCCGCCGGTCTGGAAGCCGGTCAGCACGACCCCGGGCATGTTCTTCGCCAGAGCCCTCACCTCGCGCGAATAGGGCGTCTCGAACTCCGCATCGCCGGCCAGCACCAGCTGAAATCCGGAGGCGCGGCATTTGGCGAAGGCCTTGATCAGGTCCGGCTGTCGCTTCTCCGGGACGAAACGCGCCGCCATCAGCACATAGCGTTTCGGCTGCAGGCCGAACTCTTCGAGAATCCCGGTCTCTGCGCCGGGCGGCGCGACACTCACGCCATTCGGCACATAGGTGACGGGCGCCGCATAGCGCTCCGCCATGGCCCGAGCGACCTCGCTGGAGACCGCGATCCGGCCGTGCGAAAGGCGCATGCCGAAATACTCGCCGAGCTTAAGCGCGCGCCGGGCAAGCCCCCCCCATTTCTGGCGCTCATAGTCATAGCCGTGATGGGTGACGACGACCCTGAGGCCGAGAAGCCGGGCGAGCGGCACGAGCAGGGCCGGACCAACCGCATGGATGTGCAGGATGTCGGGCCGGCGCAGCGCCGCGAGCCAAACCCCGAGGAAGGTGTGGACGAGGGCTTCGAGCGCCATCCTGCGCGGCGCCCATAGTGGAGAGACGCGAATGCCGTTCCACGAGCCGGAACCGACATGCGGCAGATAGCGGCTGCGGCCGATGACCTCGACATCCCAGCCGCAGGCCGCCAGCTCGCCGGCGAGCATCTCGACATGCTTCTCGACGCCGCCCTGGACGTTGGGGATGCCGCGCAGACCCAGGAAAATGATCCGGCGACGAGGCTCGGGCGTTGCCGCAGCGGAAGCCGATTTACCGGGCGGCATCGCGATGGGAAGACTGGTCATGGTCGCCTCCACCCGTCACGCCCAGTCGAGCCCGGCGTAACGCTGCAAGCCGAACGGCGTTGCAAATGTCCCTCTTCAATCCCGAAAGTTCTCCCTGAGGGCCGGAGAAATCTAGGGCTCGAGACCCTCATGTCTCAAGCTACCAGCAGACATAAGGAAAACAGCCATCCAGCCGCAAGTGAAGCGGCAAGACCGGCGCCATTTTCCATTTGTTAACCTTTACGTCGCGCCCTTCCCTTCAATTTCAGCGGCCGAGCCTGCCGTAAAGGTCGAGCGTCCGGTCGCGATAGGCGGCGGCGGAAAACTCACTCGCGATCCAGTCACGCCCGGCCCGGCCCATCCGCGCGCGATCCGCATCCGACAGCGCCGCCAGATCCGTCAGCCTCTGCGCGAGATCGTCGACATCGCCCGAAGCGCTGAGCAGCCCGGTCTCCCCGTCCCGGATCATTTCCGGAATGCCACCGATCGCAGCGCCGATCACCGGGCGCCCGAGCGCATAGGCTTCGAGGATGCTGATCGGCGCGTTCTCATACCATTCGGACGGGAGAACGAGCGCGCGGGACTGGCCGATCAGACGGTGCAGCTCCTGTCCCGAGAGGTGCCCGACGAAACGCGCATCGGCGCCCGTCCTGACGACGAGGTCGCGAAGCGCCGCTTCCTCCGGCCCGGTCCCGGCCAGAATGAGCCGCTGCCCTGCGCGCGCGGCCGCCTGGATCAGCGTCGCGAGCCCCTTTTCCGGCGCGAGCCGCCCGGCGAAGACGACATAGTCGCCCTCATCCCAAGCCTCGCGAAATCCGTCCACCTCGACGAAATTCGGAATGTAGACGAGCTTCTCGCGCGGCCAGCCCCACTCCACCAGCTTCTCCAGATAGAAGCGGCTGGGAACCACGATGCGGTCGAGCTTGTCGCGGTAGAGGCCGAGCGCCCGGTGCACCATCGTCTCGACCAGGACGAGCCCGCTGAGCGGCACCGAATCCTTGACGCAGCGATGGCGCAGGACGTTGTGGATCCGCCCGCCCTTGCAGTCCTCGCAGACCTTGCCGTCGCGCAGCATCTTGTAGGCCGGGCAGGCGAGCTTCAGATCATGCGCCGTCATCACCACCGGAATCCCGGCATCCTTCAGGGTCGAGAAGATCGCCGGCGAGAGATGGTGGTAGACATTGTGGGCATGGGCGACGGTGGGACGCGCCTGCTCGATCAGCCGCGCGAGATTACGCTGCGCCTCGCGCGAGTAGATGATGCTGGCGGCCTGTGCGACCTTGCGCAGCGGGCTCGTGCGCCGGCCATATTCGATCTCCGAGACGAAATAGCCCGACCATGGCGAGGGCGCATTGTTCTCGTGCTGCATGGCGAAAGGGACGACGTCCCAGCCGAGCTGCGAAAACATCGCCATATGGTCGAAGAAGACGGTCTCCGCGCCGCCGCGGCGATAGAAGTAGTTGTTGATCGCCAGCAGGCGGTTCTCGGCCGGTTGCGCGTTCGACACGGCTTCCCCTTTCACCAGCCTAACCGGTCAAGCACCTGGTCGACCGGCAGGACGGTGCATCCGCGCGCGACCGCATGCGCGACCAGATGCTCGAAGGTCTCGGGCGTGCAGCCATAGGGCGTCGGGCTTGCCGCGATGTCGTGCGTGAAGAAGACGAGCCAGCCGGGCGCCCTCGCCACCTCGTCGATCCACCCTGTCAGGGCTCGCGCCTCCTGCTCCGGCTGGCGGATTTCGACCGCCTTCAGCATGAGCGGGTCGACACGTCCGCGATTGATCGTCTCGCCGGCAGCACGACAACTGCGGAAACGACGCCGGAACTCCGCGCGCGCCAGCGGCCATGCCGAGTTATAGGGAAAGGCGAAATTGGTCGGAGGCCGGGCAATCCCGGCCGCGGCGAGAAAGGCCGCATTGCCGTCGAGATCGCGCGGCAGCTCAGCCCGCGGGACGTCGCGGACCCTGCGATGCGAGAAGGTATGACAGCCGACCTCGTGGCCGCGCTCGGCGAGATCCCGGCAGCCCTCCGGCCCGATCAGCACGCGCTCGGGCTCGACCTGCCCCGAAAGGCCACCGGCGATGTAGAAGGTGCCACGCGCGCCATGTCGTTCGAGGATCGCGGCGCCTTGGTGCAAGGCGCTGTCGGGCACGTCGTCGAAGGTGAAGGAGACCAGCGGGACCTCGGTCTCGAGCATGCGACGGGGACCGGCGAACTTCCAGATCAGCCGGTTCGCCAGCCGGTCGACCTGACCTCCCTTCCCTCCGATCCGTTCGAACAGGCTAGGCATGCACGACATTTCCCTGCGGCTTCGGTTCGGTGGCGGGGGTCAGAGCCGCCGAGGTCTGCAGCAAGAGCCCGTAGATCACGATCAGGAAGGTGAACCAGAGCGGATTGGCGCCTTCGAAGAACAGGCTTTCCAGGCAGGCATGGAAGATCACGTAAAGCCAGATCCTGATGAAGAGCCGGGTAAGATGGCTGTGCTCGCTCGCAGGCTCGATCCGGGAGATGTGATAGAGCGGCATGACGAAGAGCCAGGCCAGGGTCAACAGGAGCCCCGGCACTCCCATCATCAGGATCACTTCGAGATACGAGTTGTGCGCGTGGGCCGCCGCCACGGCCCAGGTCTCGACCGAGCCGCCGCCGTTCACGAGCTGCGAGGTCTGCCAGAAGCCCTTGATGCCATAACCGGTCAGCGGCTGCTCGGCGATCGCGGTGAAGGCCAGGCGCCAGACATCGGCCCGGTTGGTGAAGGTCGCGTCGATGCCGAGCTCGGTGACGAAGTCGCCCAGCGGCCGGATCACAGCCGAGCCGATGGCGAAGAGATTGAACAGCGCGACGCCGCCGATGACGATGGGGAGGCGCAGGATGCGCACCTTCTCGAAAATCCAGGCGACGACCAGCACGGCCGGCAACATCGCGGTCGAGGTCTTCCCGCCGGTGTTGACCAGAAAGACGAAGGCCAGGCAGACAATGACGATGCCGAGCAGGCGCGACCAGACGTTCATGACGAAGAGGCCGAAGAGCGCCATGACCACCATGGCGACGGCAGCGTCATTCTTGTGCCGGAAATGGCCGCGCCACAGGCCGGCATTGGTCTGCTCCAGCGCCTCGGAAGCCTGATGGATCGACAGTGCCGGCTTGAACAGGATGCCATAATACGAGACCGACAGGACGATCAGGCAGCCGATCCCGAGCAGCTTCGCGAAATGCCGCTCGGAGCGCGGCAGCAACAGGAAGATGCTGGCGTTCACCACCGCGATGACGGCCAGGACCATCCCCTTGATGCCCTGGAACGGATAGGCGGAGACGATGATCGAAACGAAGCCCAGCCAGGCAAAGATCAGCGACAGCAAGACGCGCGGCTGAAGGATGATGCGGCGCATCGGGTGGAGCAGGCCGTAACCGAGCATGCACGCGAAGAGCGCGAGCGAGACGAGCTGGTTCAACGCGCTCGAGGCGCGCGCCGACTGGTCGAGAACCACGGCGCCGGAGAGATCAACGAAGGGGTTGAGGGTTATCCAGGAGAAGAGGAAGACCGACAGGAAGAGGAAGGTGCCGACGCGCGCCCTGAACCCGTCCGCCCCGCCCTCCTCATTGTCGATTGCGTCGCGCATCCCGGCGACGCCCTCAGGCGGTCGCGAGCCGCGGATCGCGCAGATAGCGCCACGCGCCGCGCCCCAGGGCGATCGAGACGCCGAGGAGAAGACCGAGGAAGACCGCCGCACCGAGCAGGATAAGCGTCCGCGGCGGCCAGCTACGCGCCTTCGGCGGGACTGGCCGCGAGATGACCCGGACATTGCTGGTGTCGATCTGCTGGCGTTCGCTGATCTGCTGCGTCCGCGCGAGATGGGTTTCGTAGAGCGCGGCCTTGGCCCGTGCGTCGCGCTGCAGGTCGCGCAGCTGGACCTGCTCCTCATTGTCGCTGAAGACGTTCGACTTTTCGTCACTCGCCTTGCTGCGCAACGTCGCAAGGTTCGAGCGCTCCCGCTCGAATTCCGCCCTCGCCCCGTCGAGAATGCGACGTGCCTCGCGCACCAGCGCCGCCTCGATCGCCTGCTGCTCGGAGAGCGCCGTGACCATCTGGGGGTGCCGCGTGCCGAAGATCGCCCTGATCGATCCGATCTGCTGCTGGAGCTGGTTGAGCTGCGCCCGCAGGCTGACCATGGTCGCGGAATCGAAGATCGCCGCGCTGGTGGTCCGCCGTTCGGCGATCGCAGCGCTCATCTGCCGGTAGCGCGTCTCAGCCTGGATGAAGCGCTGCTGGGCATCGAGCACCTGGGTGTTGAGCTCGCTCGAAAGCCGGGCACTGACCGGCTCGCCATTGTTCAGCTGCAGCCCTTTCGAGCGGCGGAAATCCTCGACCCGCTGCTCGGCCTCGGTGACGTTGCGGCGCAGCTCGTCCAGGCGGTTGTTGAGGTTCTTCACCACCCGGCCGGCGCTTTCAGCGGAGGACTGGAAAAGCTCCGCCTCGAAGGCGTCGACGATGGCGTTGGAGATCACCACCGCCTTTTCGGGATCCTCGGCCCAGAAGCGCATCACGACGACGAAGGAGCGCTCCTCGCGACGCGCGTCGACCCTCTCCGACAGGGCGCGCATCACCGCCAGCCGGTTGTCGCGGGCGACCTCTGCCGGCGAGATCAGGTTCCAGAGAGGCGTCAGCAGGCCCGGTTTGACGAATTCGGGATCATTGGTCAGGTCGAGCTTGTCGATCACGCGCGAGAGGACATTGCGCGACGTCAGGATCCGGAGCTTGCTCTCGACTTCCAGAAGCTGCGCGTCGCGCTGCGGGTTGGAGGTGAAGACGTCGTCCCGCACGACATTGAGGTTGGACGGGTCGATCAGGATGTCGGTGAAGACGGTGTAGCGCGGCGGCGTCGTGGCGGCGTAGAGGAGCGCGCCGACGAGGCAGACGACGATGGCTCCGATGATCCAGCCGAGGCCGTCGCGAAGCCAGGCGAGGACGTCATCGACCCCGATACGCGCGAGCTGGCCGATGCGCGCGAGCGGGCTTCTGCTCGCAACCGCCGCCGTGCCGTCGGAACCGACCACGAAATCGGCGGCCGTCCTGGCGCCGCGGCTCTGGCCGACGGGTCGAGGCGTCTGACGCTGCTCCGACTCCTTCGGCCCGTACATTACGCTTCGCCCTCGGTACGCAACTCAAGACGGAAGAGACGCACCTGCCTCCCGCAACTCTGCCCCAGAGCTAGGCATACCCCCCTGAACATTGCGTTAATCCAGTAGGAGACACGGCGAGGACAGCAGGGGCGGCCGAGCGTATCGCCGGCCTCTCGGACGGCATCGGCGGGCGCCGCGATGCCGGCTTGCAAATTGTCAGACGCGTCTGTTGCAGCCTTCCCTTGCGCTTTCCGGCCTTCCAAAATTTACCATCCGCGTGAATATCCGGCGACGTTAACGCCTGCCCCCGTTCGGCTGGCTATAATTCCAAGAAGAGTTCGCCGGACTTTCGGAAACATCTCGGTATGTGTGGTTTCGTTGGCTATTTCGGCCCCGGCCGGGATGGAAGAGATCTTCTTGGGAGGATGACGGCCGCGATCGCCCATCGCGGCCCCGACGCGCAGGGCTTCTTTGCGGCTGATGATGCCGGCCTCGGCCACGCCCGGCTCTCCATCGTCGGCCTCGGCGACGGCCAGCAACCGATGTCGGATGCATCAGGCGAACTGACGATCGCCTTCAACGGCGAGATCTTCAACTATGTTGAGCTGCGCGAAGAGCTGCAGGCCAAAGGCCGCCGCTTCCGGACGACCAGCGACACCGAAGTGATCCTGCATCTCTATGACGAGATGGGTGAGGACTGCCTCTCGCTCCTCAACGGCGATTTCGCCTTCGCGATCTGGGATGCCCGCCGGCGGCGTATGTTCCTCGCCCGCGACCGCATGGGCGTCAGGCCGCTGTTCTACACGCGCCAGGGCGAGCGCTTCTATTTCGCCTCCGAGGTCAAGGCGCTGCTCCAGGTGCCCGGGGTGAGCGCGGAGATCGACCCTGTCGCCCTCGACCAGATCTTCACGCTTTGGGCGCCGATCGCGCCGCGCACGGCCTTCCGCGACATCAGCGAGCTCGAGCCGGCACACCTGATGATCGTGCAGGATGGCCGCGTCTCGACCCGGCCCTATTGGAGCCTGGACTATCCCGACGGCGACGCTCCCTCCCGACACAAGGACGAGCGCGAAGCCGCCGAGGAGCTGCGCGCCCTGCTGACCGAAGCGACACGCATCCGCATGCGGGCCGACGTGCCGGTCGGCTCCTATCTCTCGGGCGGACTCGATTCCTCGATCACCTCGGCGCTCGCCGCCGGCATGGTTCCGGGCGGGCTACGGACCTTCTCCGTCACCTTCGACAGCGCCGAGCATGACGAGAGCGAATTCCAGCTGGAGATGGCGCGCGCGCTCGGCACGCAGCACAGCGCGGTCGCCTGCCGCGAGGGCGATATCGCCACGGTCTTCCCCGATGTCATCCGCTTCACCGAGCGGCCGATCATCCGGACGGCCCCTGCCCCGCTGTTCAAGCTCTCCGGGCTGGTGCGCGAGGCCGGGCTGAAAGTGGTGCTGACCGGCGAAGGTGCCGACGAGGTCTTTGCCGGCTACGATATCTTCAAGGAGAACCGGGTGCGCCGCTTCTGCGCGCGGCAGCCGGGCTCCCGCATCAGGCCGCATCTCTTCCGCAAGCTCTATCCCTATCTACCCGGCCTGCGGCAGCAGTCGGCGGAGTATCTTGCCTCCTTCTTCGGCGCGAACGGCCACGCCCTCAGCGACCCCTTGTATTCGCACCGGCCGCGCCTCGACGGCACGGCGGCGACCAAGCTGTTCTTCTCGGGTGATCTGCGGGCGAGCCTCGCGAACTACGACGCCGCCGACGAGATGGTGTCGCGCCTGCCGGAAGCGTTCGCGCGCTGGCACCCGCTGCACCAGGCGCAGTACCTGGAAGCCCGTTTCCTGCTGCCCGGCTACATTCTCTCCAGCCAGGGCGACCGCATGGCGATGGCCCATGGCATCGAAGGCCGCTTCCCTTTCCTCGACCACAAGCTGGTCGAGTTCGCCGCCGGGCTGCCACCCGAGATGAAGCTGAAAGGCCTCGTCGAGAAGCACATCCTGCGGGAGGCGACCAAGGACCTGCTGCCGCCATCGATCGGCAAGCGCAGCAAGCAGCCCTATCGCGCGCCCGACAGCGCCTCCTTCGTCGGAGCCGGCGCCGCCGACTATGTCGAGGCCGCGCTCAGCGAGACCGCGATCGGCGAGAACGGCCTCTTCAACCCGAAGGCGGTGGCGAAGCTGCACGAGAAATGTCGCACGCGACCCGCTTCCGGCTTCCGTGACAACGCGGCTTTCGTCGGCATCCTGTCCACACAGCTCTGGCTCAAGACCTTCACCGGCGCGGGCAGCCAGAGCTCGAAAGCCGCCTGACATCTCTTCAGAAAAGGAACTGACATGACCGATACGATCAGGGATGCGGTGAAGGCCTTCGTCATCGAGAATTTTCTGTTCGGCGATACCAGCAACCCGCTCGCCGACACGGACTCGCTGATCGAGAACGGCATCATCGATTCTACCGGCGTGCTCGAGCTCGTCGCCTTCATCGAGGATCGCTACGGCATCACCGTCGCCGATGCCGACATCATGCCGGCCAATCTCGACTCCCTCGCGCGCATCACGGCCTTCATCGCCTCGAAGACCGCGGCGCCCGCATCGGCGTAACAGGCAGGCGGGATATCGGGCAGATGCGGGTCGAGCACTTCGTCATCAACAGCGCCAGGGCGCATGGCGCCAAGATCGCGCTGGTCTCCGGCGGGAAGCGGCTGGCCTATGCCGAGCTGGACGCGCTTTCCAGCCGGCTCGCAGCGGCGCTCGCCGCAAACGGGGTGAAGCGCGGCGACCGCGTGCTCGTCTTCATGGACAATTGCTGGGAAGCAGCCGTCTCGATCTTCGCGATCCTCAAGGCCGGCGCGACCTTCAGCCCGATCAACGCCTCGACCAAGGCCGACAAGCTCGCCTACATCATCGACGATTGCGAGGCCGCCGCGATCCTGACCCAGGCCAGGCTGATGCCGGTCGTGACACAGGCGCGCGCGGCCAGCGCCGGGCGGCCGCTCTTCGTCGCCTCGACACAGGCCGTAGCCGATCAGACGCCGGAGGGAGCGGTCGCCTTCGAGGATTGCCTCAAGGCCGAGCCGACCCCGGTCGCGCATGGCGGAATCGACATCGATCTGGCGATGCTGATCTACACGTCGGGCTCGACCGGCCGGCCCAAGGGCGTGATGATGACCCACCGCAACATCGATGCGGCGGCGGAATCGATCACCACCTATCTGCAGAACAACCCGGACGACATCATCCTCAACGTGCTGCCGCTGGCCTTCGACTATGGGCTCTACCAGCTGCTGATGGCGATGCGGCTCGGCGCGACCCTCGTCCTCGAGAAGTCGTTCGCCTTCCCGCAGGCGATCTTCGAGCGCATCCGCACCGAAAGGGTCACCGGCTTCCCGCTGGTTCCGACCATGGCAGCGCTGGTCCTGCAGATGCGTGACCTCGAATCCGGCTTCCTGCCGAGCCTGCGCTACATCTCGAACACCGCCGCGGCCCTGCCGCCGGTGCATATCGCCCGGCTGCGCGAGCTTCTCCCCGGCGTGCGGATCTATTCGATGTACGGGCTCACCGAGTGCAAGCGCTGCACCTATCTGCCGCCGGAAGAGCTCGACCGCCGACCCGGCTCAGTCGGCATCGCGATCCCCAACACCGAAGCGCTCGTCGTCGACGACGACGGCAATCGCGTGCCGCCGGGCGTTGCCGGCGAGCTCGTCATCCGCGGCCCGCATGTCATGCAGGGCTACTGGCGCAATGACGCGGCGACCACGCAGATGCTGCGCGCGGGCCCGAACCCGTGGGAGAAGCGGCTGCATACGGGCGATCTCTTCCAGACCGACGCGGACGGTTTCCTCTATTTCGTCGGCCGCAAGGACGACATCATCAAGACGCGTGGCGAGAAGGTCGCTCCCAAGGAGGTCGAGACCGTCCTGCATGCCCATCCCGGTATCGCCGAGGCCGTAGTGATGGGCATTGCCGATCCGGTGCTCGGCCACGCCATCGCGGCCCTCGTGGTCCGTTCGGACGAGAGCCTGAGCGAACGCGACATCATCCGGCACTGCGCCGCCCATCTCGAGGACTTCATGGTGCCGAAGATCGTGGAATTCCGCAGCGAACTGCCAAAGACCGACACCGGGAAAGTCAGCCGCAGGCTGGCCGCCGAAACGCTGGGAGCCGCCGAATGAACATCGCTCCTGCCCCGGAAAGCCTCGCCTTCTCGGCTGAGACGCTGAAGATCGACGGTGCGGCCGAGATCGAGCGCATCGTCGCCGGCCTGCGCGCGCAATTGCGCGTCATGCGCAAGCGCGGGCTGGTGCTCGGCCTGTCCGGCGGCATCGATTCCAGCGTCTCGGTGGCGCTGGCGGTGCGCGCGGTCGGCGCGAAGAACGTCTTCTGCCTGTTCATGCCGGAGAACGATTCCGATCCCGAGAGCCTCAGGCTCGGCCGGCTGGTCGCCGAGACCTTCGGCGTCGCGGCCGTGGTCGAGGACATCGGGCCGACGCTGCAAGCGATGGGTTGCTATGAGCGGCGCGACGGCTTCATCAGGGAGCTGGTGCCGGAATACGGGCCCGGCTGGGCCTCGAAGATCGTGATCGCCAACTCGCTCGCGGGCGAAGGCTACAACATCTCCTCGCTGGTGGTGCAGGACCCGGAAGGCAAGCGCACCAAGCTGCGCATGCCGCCCGCGGTCTATCTTGGAATCGTCGCCGCGACCAACATGAAGCAGCGCACCCGCAAGCAGATCGAGTACTACCACGCCGACCGGCTGAACTTCGCCGTACTCGGCACGCCGAACCGGCTGGAGTACGATCAGGGCTTCTTCGTCAAGAACGGCGACGGCGCGGCGGACGTCAAGCCGATCGCGCATCTCTACAAGAGCCAGGTCTATGCGCTCGCCGCCGATCTCGGCATCCCCGAGGAGATCCGGCGCCGGCCACCGACCACCGACACCTATTCGCTCGAGCAGACGCAGGAGGAGTTCTACTTCTCCCTGCCCTATGACCGCATGGATCTGTGCCTTTACGGCCTCAACAGCGGTCTCTCGGCCGAACAGGTCGGCGCTGCCGCGAAGCTGAGCACGGTCGAGGTCGAGCGCGCCTGGGCAGACATCGCAGCCAAGCGCCGGGCGACGCGCTATCTGCATCTCGAGCCGCAACTTGTCGAAGCGGTGACGGAGATCGCCGGCTGAGACCGGACGCGCCGGCGCGGGCGATCGCCGCGTCGGTCCGGCGCGCTATTCGAAGCGCCCGCCGACCAGCCGGCTCCAGCTCTCGCCCGCCATCCCGTTGAAGAAGCCCTGGCCCGCGAGGAAGGCGTCGACCAGCGCCTGCTCGCGCGCATGCACGACGGTCGAGGCGAGATGGGTGAAGGCGATGCGGCGCCCGAGCATCGCCCCCAGCAAGGCAGGCTGCGTGCGTCCGCGTAATCCGGCGGCGCCGCGCTGCGCCGCATGCCCGATCAGACAGTCGATGACGGGGCCGGCCTGACCCGGCGCGGTCAGTATCTGCAGGACGCGCGCGATCCCGCCGGGACGCAGATGGTAGAGGAAGGCGCCGATCGGCATCCCACCTGGCGTCGAGACCGAGGCGAGCACCGCCTCGCCATGTTCCGGCTTGCCGGTGGCTTCGGCGACGATGTGTGCGAGCTGCTCGGCGCTCCAGTCCGGCCGAAGCGCGAACTGCCGGGTTAGCGGCTCGACGAGCGCCGCAAAGCCGGCCTGATCGATCTCGGCGACCTTGAGGCCGCCCTTGACCGCCCAGCTCTCCGGCACGCCGGACCAGCGCAGGTCGTTCTCCTGCATCCTCCCGCGCAGACGGCGATCGATGACCCCGGCGAGCGGGGAAAGCAGCCGCACCGCGCCCACACGGCTGGATGCGAGCTCCATCATGAAGGCCGAAGGCCGGATGATGCGTACCCAGTCGAGACTGTATTCCGGCAGCGCCACGCCGCGCAGCCTCGTCCACATCTGCGCCGAGACCTCGCTCGCCGTCTCGCTGAAGGAGAGATCCTGCGGCCCGGCCAGGAAGGTCTTGAGGAGTCTGGCGCCGGCCATCGGATCGCTACCCCGGCGCTCGACCATGAGCGATCCACAGATCGCCGCGCGCAGCTTGCGGCCATCATGGCTCATCGGCAGGGCATTGACGCCGATGAAGCCGGAAATGTCGCCGTCGCCGGAGACATGGACGAGCGGCCTGATCTCGGAATCGTAGCCCGGCGCTTCGAGATAATGGAGTGCCAGATGGGTGGCGAGCGCCGCGGGCGGCGGCGCATCGCTGTTGCGGAACACGCGCTGGAAGAGCCCTGCGACCGCCGGAATATCGGCGGCCTCCAGCGGGCGGACCAGGCTCATGCCGACCGCCCCGCCGCCTCGCCGGCGACCGGCGCAGCAACGCGCTTCCGGACCAGCGCGACCCGCGGCGTTCCAGCCTCGTTCTGGGCGAAGCGCACGGGCTCGTAGGCCTTGGCGCGGGCGATCAGTGCCGCCGCCTGACGATCCTGGCCTTCACCGAACTCGAACAGCAGCCAGCCACCCGGCTTCAGGAACTCAACGGCATCGCGGATCACGCGCTGATGGATCGAGATGCCGTAGGGCCCGCCGTCGAAGGCCTCGCGCGGCTCTGCCGCGAGCAGATGCGCGCTCTCGCCCTCGAGACGGGCGGTCGAGATATAGGGCGGATTGCAGACGATCAGGTCGACCGTGCCGACGAGGCTATCGTCCGCCAATGCATCGAAGAGGTCGCCCTGCCGGATGGTCACCTGATCCTGGACGCCAAGGCGCTCGGCATTGCGGCGGGCGAGCGCGACCGTGCTGTCGGTCAGGTCCGCTCCCCAGATGCGGGCGGAAGGAATTTCGCTGGCGATCGACAAAGCGAGATTGCCGGAGCCGCAGCACATGTCGACCACCATCTGTCCCGGCGGCTGCTCGCGCAGGATCGCGACGGCGCTTGCCCCGAGCAGCTCGGTCTCCTGCCGCGGCACGAGGACGTCCGGAGCGAGTTCCAGCTCGATATTCATGAAGCGCTGCATGCGAGGCCCGTTCTGGCCCATAGGATCGACTGCTTGGCCCGACATCGGGACTCCTTCCGTCGCTGGACGGCTGTGACGCGCGGCACGCTACTCCAGCGCGGGTAAACACCTGCTGAAACGCAGCTGCGGTGTTAACTGCGCCCTTATTTTTGCCTGCTACAGACGCCGCTGCGATGGTAGGTCCATCGTGGCGGCCTCGTTCGGTCGATGTCTAAGGCGGGAGAGGATGGCTCCGGGCAACGCAAGAGGATCGGGCAGTCGCGGAGCCCTGCTCCCGATGCTGATGTCCTATGCCGCCTCCGGCGGCAGCCTTGTCATCAGCTCGGCCGCGCAGCTCCTGACCTTCGCGATCCTCGCCCGCTTTCTCGGCGTCCACGAATTCAGCCTGTTCGTCGCGATCACGGCGATCTCGAACATCGCGGTCCATATGTGCGGCCTCGGCGCGATGGAGTGCCTCGTCCGGCGGGTCGCCCGCGATCGGTCGATGTACCCGGTCATGCTCGGCCACAACCTGATCCTGACGGCGGCCAGCGGCGTGGCCCTCGTGCTGATCGGCGCGGTCCTGCTGCCCTTCTTCTTCACGCTGTCCCCTGATCCGGCGACGAACGTCGCCGTGATCACGCTGATGCTCGCGACCAACATCGTGCTGGTCCGCGTCATCGTGCTGGCCGAGCAGATCTTCATCGCCCATTCCGACTTCGCTTCGGCGAACACAGTCGTGGTCGGCTTCGCTTTGGCGCGGACCGCTGCCGCGGGCCTCGCCTGCCTCGTCTTCGGCGTCGCCAGCATCGCATCCTGGGCGATCTGGCAGTTCGCCTGCCATGTCCTCGTCGCCCTCGTCTGCTGGCGTGCCCTGCGCGGGCTCGGCCGTCCGGAATACCGGCTGGTGCGCGAGGAATTGCCGCTCGGCCTCTATTTCAGCGTGCCCTTCATCCTGCGTGCGGTGCGCCAGAACGCCGACCTGCTCGTGCTCAGCCTCGTCGCAACCGCCGAGATCGTCGCGAGCTACAGCGTCGCCCGGCGCATGCTGGAGAGCAGCTATCTCTCGGTCGAGGCTCTCAACCGTCTCGTCTATCCCGGCTCGGCCCGGGCGACGGTGGAAGGGTTGCAGCATGCCATGCCGCGGGTCCGCAAGGTTCTGGTCGCGGCCACGCTGATCAGCATCGCTGCGGCGGTCGCCGTCTTCGTGCTGGCGCCGGTCCTGCCCTTCCTCTTCGGCCAGGGTTATGTCTCGCTCGTCTCCTTCGTCAGGATCCTCTGCTGGGCGGTCATCCCGCTGGCGATCTGGGCTGTGGCGATGGAAGCGCTCGGCGCATCGGGCCACCAGCCGACCCGCGCCGCGGTGATGGGCCTCGGCAGCGTGCTGGGCGCCGCGCTCGCCGCAGTCGCGACCTGGTATGCGCCGCCGGCCGGCACCTTCGTCTCGTTCTACGTCATCGAGATCGCCATGGTCGCCGCATCCTGGACCGCCTTGATGAGGATCGTGCGCCGGGACCGGGAGCGGGCGACCGAGCAGGAACCCGGAGCCGGGATGGCGCATGGACGCTGAGTTGCGAGACGATCTGCGCCCCTCCTCCCCGGCCCGCGACGAAGCGGCATCCCGCGTCGGCGGCGTTCGGCCTATGGCGCGCAGCGATGTTCCGGCGGTAGCGAAGCTGTTCGCGCGGAGCTTTCGCGACGGCAAGGGCGCGGTCGCGCCCGATCTCGAAGCCTATCTGGAAACCGTCTTCTTCGGCAGCCCGCATTACCGGCCGGAGCATGGCAGCATCGTCCATGACAGCGGCGCCGGCGGCGTGACCAGCGCCATCCTCGCCATTCCCATGGAATTCACGGTCCATGGCCGCAAGGTGATCGCCAAGCTGCTCTGCGCCTTCATGGCGGAGGGGAAAGAAGGCGCCGCCGGCGCGGCGCGCCTCGCCCGCCAGATGCGGGCCGCCAAGCAGGACATGTGCTTCTCGGACAATTCCTCGCCGGTCAGTGCCGACCATTGGGTGGCGGGAGGCGGCGTCGTCCTGCCGATCCAGAGCCTCGAATGGCATCGCTCCTTCCGGCCGCTCTCGGCCGGGGCCATCAACTGCAGCCGGCATCTCCCGGCCCTGCGCTCCCGTCCCATCCTCCACCTGTTGGGGCGGATCGATGATGTTCTGCGTCGACGGAGGCCGTCGCTGGTCCCGCCCGCGCCATCAGGTTGCCGAACCATCGAAACGAGCGTGGATGCGTTCTTCGCCTGCGCCGGCCCGATGACGGAGCGCTTCTCGATCCGTCCGACCTGGTCGAGGCTCGAATTCGATTGGCTGCACGGGGTGGCCGCGCTGAACAACGGCCTCGGGACGCTGCAGGTTCGCAGCGTCGTCGACGAGAGCGGCCGCACGATCGGCGCCTTCCTCTTCTTCGGGAAGAGCAAGCTCGAGGCGACGGTGCTGAACGTGCTCTGCGAAGCCGGCCGGGAATTCGAGGTGGTCGGCCAGATGTTCTCGCATCTGGATGCCGAGGGCTATGTGCGGGCCAGCGGCATAGCGCAGCCTTTCATGATGAACGCGATCTCACGGCAGCGCCGCCTCTCATTCAAGCATCGCGGCTATTTCTGCATGGTCACGCGCCATGCCGAGATCAAGGAGGCCGCGCTGCACAACGATATCTATATCGGCGGCCTGGCCTCGGAGAGCTGGAGCAGGCTGCTCACCGACTTCTGACGCCCTCGCGCAGATCGTATCGATACCGGAGACCCGATTGGCCGTTTCGATCATCATCAAGACCCTGAACGAAGAGAAGCGCATCGCCGCGACGATCGAGAGCGCCCTGGCGGGGCTCGGCGAGGTGCAGGGCGAGGTGATCATCGCCGATAGCGGTTCGTCCGACCGCACCATCGAGATCGCCTCGCGCTATCCGGTCCTGGTCGTCCAGATCGTTGCGCCGGCCCGGCCGAGCTGCGGGATCGGGCCGCAGCTCGGATTTCAGCATTCCCGCGGCGAGCATATCTGCCTGCTCGACGGCGACATGCTGCTCGATCCCGGCTTCCTGCCTGAGGCGGTCCGCTTCCTGGAAGAAAACCCCTCGGTCGCGGGCGTCACCGGCCATGTCGAGGAGAAGCTGGTCGCCTCGCTCGAATATGCGCGCAGGGTCCAGCGCAGCAGTTCCCAGTACGGCACCGGCACGGTCGACCGGATGAATGGCGGCGGGCTCTACCGGCGCAGCGCCATCGAGCAGGCCGGCTATCTCTCGGATCGCAACCTGCATGGCCATGAGGAGTTCGACCTCGGCGTGCGCCTGCGCAGCGCCGGCTGGCAGCTGCACCGGCTCGACCGGCGCTTCGTCCAGCATTTCGGCCATACGGTGAACTCCTACCAGCTGCTCCTGCGGCGCTGGAAGAACAAGTACCTGCACGGCGTCGGCGAATTGCTGCGAGCCTCGCTCGGCAAGCCCTATTTTTTCCAGATGCTGCGCGAGCTCCCCGAGCTCAAGCTATGGAGCGCGGTCTATCTCTGGTGGGCGCTCTGCATCGCCATCCTGCTGTTCCTACCGCACAAGTGGCTGGCCCTCGGACTGGTGCTCGCGGTTCTCGCCGGCATGATCGGGCTGATGAGCCTGCGCAAGGGCGGACTGAGCATGGGGCTCTACACCGTCACCGCCTGGTTCTTTCATGCCGCGGCGCTGCCCGTCGGCTTCCTGCGGCAGCGGCTCCCGCCGGCTGCGCCGATCGAAAGCCGCATCCTCCACAAGCCTTCGCAAACGGCGGCCTGACGCGCGCCGCGCCACAAGCATCTCAGGAAAGCCCCTTCATGACCGATGACAGCGTGAAGAAGACCGTTTCGCTCTGGGACCGGATCGTGCACTCGTCCTCGGAGTACTTCCGCAGGAAGCGCGGCGGCCTGTTCCGCGAGGCACTCCCCGACTTCACATCGCTCAAGGTCTGCGATGTCGGCGGCTCGCGGCATTTCTGGGAGAAGCTCGACCCGGCCGACGTTCCCAGGGACCTGACATTGGTCAACATCCGCGACGACGGGCAGGCGCGCTCGTTCACCGGCTCATACGGCCACGTCAAGGTCATCGTCTATGACGGCGACCGCCTCCCCTTCGAGGACAAGGCGTTCGACGTAGCAGTCTGCAACTCGGTGATCGAGCATGTGCCGCCGGCCAAGCGAGCCAATCTGATGCGCGAGATCAACCGGGTCTCGAACTACTATTTCGTCCAGACGCCGGCCTATGTCTTCCCGATCGAGCCGCACTTCTTCTGCCCCGGCCTGCACTGGCTGCCGCGCTCGGTCGCCCGCCATGCGGTCCGGCTGTCGCCCTGGCGCTTCCTGTCGAAGCCGTCCGAGGAGCATATCCGGGAGTATTTCGAGGAGATCCAGATCCTGACGCTGAAGGAGTTCCGCTCCTACGCGCCGGAGGCGAATCTGGTCCGGGAGAAGATCGCGGGCCTCACCAAATCCTACATCCTGCACGGTCCTTCGCGGCCCTGAGACGGGAGAGCGGGCGCGCATGAAGAGACTGCTTTCCGCCGCGGTCGCGGCGCTGGCGCCGGCGACGCTGATGCTCGCGCCCCCTTCCGCGCGGGCCGCCGAGACATGGCTGCCGGTGCGGGAGGTGTCGCTCGCGATCGGCGCCGGCAGCCCGCTCGACTTCTCGCGGATGCTCCCTAACCGCCCGATCGGCGGCAAAGCGGGCAGTGGAGACGGCGCGAGCCAAAGGGTGATCGCGCGCCAGGATGGCCGCCTCGCCTTTGCCGACAGCCCCGGCGAACCGGCGCGCCTGTTCTGCGCCTCCCTCGCATGGAGCCCGGCTTCGGGCGGCTTTCCGGATCGCGCCGGGGCCGACCGCTACGCCCGCCAGCTCGCGCTCCACGGCTACAATATCGCGCGGCTGACCTTCCTCGACGCTTCGCTGATGATCGGCCGCGCCCGGGATTTCGATTTCGACCCGGAGACGCTCGACCGAATCCACTACCTGCTCGCCGCGCTGAAGCGGAACGGCATCTACTGGATGATCGACGGCATGACCTCGTGGCACGGCGCCTATGGCGGCCGCGACGAGCGCTGGGACCCAAGCGGCAATCTCAAGCTCGCGCTGCATCTCGACGAGGCCGCCTTCGCGCACTGGAAGCAGATCACCGAGAAGATCCTCACCCGCGTCAATCCCTATACCGGCATCGCGCCGATCCATGACGAGGCGCTGGCGCTGGTGATCCTCGTCAACGAGAACAGCCTCGAATTCGAGAGCGTCGTCCACGACCGGCCGGGCAAGGCGCCCTATGACGCGATGTTCGCGCCCCCGTTCAACGCATGGCTGGCGCGGCGCTACCCGTCGAGCCAGGCGCTCGCCAAGGCCTGGGGCAGGCTCGGCTGGGGCGAGAAGCTGGAGAACGGCACGATCCGGCTTCCGACCGACCGCTATGTCCCCAGCCCTCGCCTGCGCGACCTGCAGGCCTTCTTCACCGAAGTCGAGACCGCCTCGGCAGCGAAGATGAGCGAGGCGCTGCGCGGCTTCGGCTACAAGGGGCTGATCAGCACCTACAACAACTGGCCGACGGTACAGGCCGCGCTCAGCCGGCGCGGGCTCGATGTCGTGACGATGAACACCTATCACGACTGGGCCAGCGGCTATGCCCCCGGCAGCAAGCTCCTCCAGCAAAGCTCCCTCGGCGACGCCGCAAACTCGATGCGCATGGCCGCTGCGGCGCGCTGGCTCGGCAAGCCCTTCGTCATCAGCGAATACGACCACCTGTTCTGGAACCGCTACCGCTACGAAGGCGGGCTGGTGTTCCCCGCCTATGCCGCGTTGCAGGGTTGGGACGCGCTTTGCCGGCATGCCCATGGCCCGATCGCCCTCTCCTATGGCGAGCCCTACCCGCACAAGCGCGCCATGCTGCCCTATGCGATAGCGCTCGATCCGGTGGCGCGGGCCGGCGAGACGCTCACGGCACTGCTGTACAGGCGCGGCGATGTCTCGACTTCGCGCCTCACCATCCCCTTCGCCGTTCGCGGCGAGGCCGATCTCGGCCCGAACATGCAGGCCCGCGAGCCCGAGCAGCTGACGGAGCTCGCCTTGGTCGGCCGGATCGGGCTGCAGGTGGCCGACCGCATCGGCGACCAGATCGCGGTCACGCAGCCGCGCGATGCCAACCGGCCCGAAGCAATCGTCGAGAAGCTGAGAGCAAGCAGGATGCTCCCGGCAGAGAACGAGACGAAGCTGGCGGCCGGCCTCTTCCAGAGCGACACCGGCGAGATCCTGCTGAACCGCCGCGACCGACAGTTGCGCCTGACGACGCCGGCGAGCGAGGCGGTCGCCTTCGCCGCGGCGAGCCTGCCGGCCAGCCTCAAGACGCTCAGCGTCGACAGCGCGCAGGGCGATGGACTGATCGCGATCTCCTCGCTCGACAAGCCGGCCTCCCTAGCAAAGGGCAGCCGTTTCCTGCTGATCTTCGCGACCGATGCCCGCAATACCGGGATGATCTTCCGGGACCGGGAGGAGAAGGTAATCGAGGATTTCGGCAGGCTGCCGGTCCTGATCCGCAAGGGGCATGTCGATATCAGGCTCGCCCGGACCGCCCGGCAATGGCAGCTTTCGCCCATCGGCCTCGACGGCAGCGTGAAGCCATCGGCGGTCAGCGGCACCGGTCCCGTCGCCTTCCGGCTCAGCAACGACCTGCCGAGCGGGCCGACCACCTATTTCCTGCTCGAGCTCAAGGAGAGCGGCTCCTGACGGCGGGCCGACGAGCGGATGAACGTTTATCGCCGGTGCGGCGCATGCGATAAGCGGGCTGACACCGACGAGAGAACCGGCGACGAGAATGAGCGATGCGGCTGAACAGGCCTGAGCCCCACAGGCTCGACCGACCTGGCCCGACCTCCGAGAGGGCGTCCAATCCGCCGGCCGGAGCCCGGCCCGGAGATGGCGAGCGCGCCGATCATGAACCAGGCCTCGAGCTCGGCTCCCGCGTGAGGCGGCTGCGCAAGGCGGCGGCGCTGACGCTGGACGGCCTCGCCGAACGGTCCGGAGTCAGCCGGGCGATGCTGTCCAAGGTCGAGCGCGGTGAGAAGAACCCGACGCTCGCCATTGTCACCCGGATCGCGCGCGGCCTCGGCACTTCGCTCTCCGGGCTGATGGGCGCAGAAAGCGATGCCGCCCCCGTTTCGGTCAGGCGCGCCGATCAGCGCCTGAGCTTCCGCGACGCGGAGACCGGCTTCGAGCGGCATGTGCTTTCCCCGGCCCATCCCGAAAGCGGGGTCGAGCTCTTGCTCCACGTGATCCCGCCGGGCATGTCCTCGGGGTGGCTGCCGACCTATGAGGGCAGCGTCGAGAAGCACCTGATCATCCAGGAGGGCGAGCTCTCTGTGGAGATCGGCGAGACGATCCACCGGCTCGCCGCCGGCGACAGCTTCTATTTCCAGATCCGCGAGCCCTATCGCTTCGTCAACGAGACAAACGAACGCTGCAGCTATTACTGCGTGATCGTGCGCCGTCCCTGAGCAGCCTCCAACTCCGTCCCGAACAGGCGGGAAGCGCTGCGGCTATTGCAGTGTGAACGGGTTTGAGATCGCAGGCTTCGCGTTGATGAAGACGCTCTTCGGCTCGAGATATTCCATGATCGCGGCCTGCCCGTTCTCGCGCCCGATCCCGGATTCCTTGAAGCCCCCGAACGGCGCGAGATAACTGACGACGCGATAGGCGTTGACCCAGACCGTGCCCGCCTTGAGTTTCTTCGGCAGGGTCATGGCGCGGCCGAGATCCGTGGTCCAGACGCCGGCTGCGAGCCCAAAGGGCGTGTCGTTGGCGAGGGCGATCGCCTCCTCCTCCGTCTCGAAGCTGAGGACGCTGAGCAGCGGCCCGAACACCTCTTCGCGGGCGATGCGCATCGTGTTGGTGACGCCGGCGAAGATGGTCGGCTCGACGAACCAGCCCTGCGTGCAGCCAGGCCGCGTGCTGCGCTCTCCGCCGAGGACGCAGCGCGCGCCGTCGCGGCGCGCGATCTCGATATAGTCGAGCACCTTGGCGAGCTGCTGCTCGGTCGCGACCGGGCCGATATCGGTTTCGGGGTCGTTGGGATCGCCGAGGCGCGCCTGGCGCATCCTTTCAACCAGCCTGTCCAGGAAGCGATCATGGATCGAGGCCTGCAGGAGGAGCCGCGAGCCAGCCATGCAGGTCTGGCCGCCGGCAGCGAAGATGCCGGAGATCACGCCCTTCACCGCCGCGTCGATATCGGCGTCGGCGAAGACGATATTGGGCGATTTGCCGCCGAGCTCGAGCGAGACCCGCTTGAACTGGCGCGCGGCGGCCTCGTAGACCCGGCGGCCGCCAGCATTGCCCCCGGTGAAGGCGATACGCGCCACCAGCGGATGCTCGACCAGCGGCTCGCCGGCCTCCTGCCCCAGGCCCGTGACGACGTTCACGACCCCGGGCGGGAAGCCGGCTTGCGCAAACAGCTTCGCCAGCTCCAGCATCGAGACCGAGGCGAATTCAGAGGGCTTGACCACGACGGTATTGCCGGCCGCCAGCGCCGGAGCGAGCTTCCAGACCGTGAGCAGCAGCGGCGAATTCCAGGGCGTGATCGCGCCGACGACACCAAGCGGCTCATAGGCGACGTAGTGGAACATGTTGGCCTTGTCGATCGGCGTGACATGGCCCTCGATCTTGTCGGCGAGCCCGCCATAATACTGGAACCAGCGCGGCAGATATTTCATCTGGCCGAGCATCTCGACGCGGAGCTTGCCATTGTCGCAAACCTCGAGATCGGCGAGGCGCTCGGCATTGGCGGCGATCAGATCGGCGAGGCGGAACATCAGCACGCCGCGATCGCTGACGCTGATGCGCGACCAGGGTCCGGTGGTGAAGGCTTCATGCGCAGCCCTGACGGCGAGGTCGACATCGGCGGCTGTCGCGCGCGGGATCAGGGCCCAGGGCTTGCCGGTATAGGGGTTCTTGGTCTCCAGCCAGCCGCCTTCGACGGCCTCATGATCCTTGCCGTCGATATGCATGGGAAAGCGCGGGAGCGCCGGCGCGGTCGTGCTGGTCATCGTGCTGGCTGTCCATCTGGTCGCGAGGCCGGCAGGCCCCGGAACGCCGGCAAACACCGGCACCGGGGGAGCGGGGATCAGGGCTTGTGGAGATGCTGGCAGCCGCTCTGCTCGGCCGGGGTGAACAGGCCCTCGCTCGGCAGAGTCGCCAGCACCTTGTAGAGATCGGCCGGGCTCTTCGATTCCGCCGGGGATTTCACCTCGAACAGATGCATGTCCATGACGACGCGGCCATTGTCCTGGATGCGCGCCTTCTGGATCATGTCGCCGGTGATCGGAAGCTCGCGCATCTTCCTGGCGATGCCCTTGGCATCGTCACTGCCGAGCGCCTTGACCGCCTTGAGGTAGTGCGTCGTCGCGATATAGGCGAGCGCATGGCCCATGGTCGGAACCTTGTTGTCGAAGCGCGCCATGTAGCGCTTGGCCCAGGCGCGGGTCGCCTCGTTGATGTCCCAGTAGAACGGGGCCGAGAGCTTGAGCCCCTGCGCCGCCGGCAGCCCGAGCGCGACGACATTGTTCTCGTAGACCAGCATCGTCGCGGGCTTCGCCTTGACGCCGAATTCGCGCATCTGCTTCAGCGAGTTCACGAGATCGGGACCGGCGTTGGCGAGACCGATGACGTTCGCGCCCGAGGACTGGGCGGTCAGCAGCGGCGATGACAGATCGGCCGTCCCTAGCGGGTGGCGGGCCTCGCCCACCACCTGGCCGCCAGCGGCCTTCACCGCCTTGCCGGCATCGGCTGCGAGGCTGTGGCCGAAGACATAGTCAGCAGTGAGGAAGAACCATTTGTTGCCGCCCTCATCGACGACGCCCTTGGCGACCGCATTGGCGAGCTCCGCCGTCGAAGGAGCCCATTGCGTGCCGTAGGGCGAACACTGGTTGCCGGTGAAGTTCGGGGCATAGCCACCGCTGACCAGCGTTGTGATCTCCCGCTCGCGCGCCACCGCCTGCACGGCGAGGCCCACCGAGCTCGAGCCGCCGGGCAGGATGACGCTGACGCCGCGTTCGTCGATGAACTGACGTGCCTGCGCCGAGCCGATATCGGGCTTGCTCTGATGGTCGGCGACCACGACCTCGATCGGCCGGCCCAGTACCGAACCACCGAAATCCTCCACGGCCATGCGGACCGACAGCGCGGTGCCGGGACCGCCATTGTCCGAGAACGTGCCGGACATGTCGTCGATGACGCCGATGCGGAACGGCTTGTCATTGGCGCTCGCCGGCAAGGTGCAGGCGATCATCGCCGCAGCCAGAAGCGAAGATCGCAGCGCAGGCATGGTCATGGTGAAGTCCTCCCCTGGACCGTTTCGGTCGCCGATCGGCCGGCCTTTTGGCCGTAGCCTTGGCTTCCAGCCCGCGCGGGCGGGCCAGAAGCAGGGGAATGCTAGCACTCGATCGCAGAAATTCTACTATAGAAGAAAAATATGGCGGCCATAGCGGTTCAGGGCCCCTGCCGCGCGACGGCAACTTGCCCGTGGCCCGACGCGGCGGACACTATCCCTCGAACACCTCCGGATAGGCGAACAGGCCGGGAGCGCCGCCCGTGTGCCAGAAGACCACGGTCTCGGTGGGAGGGATGGCACCACTCCTGACGAGCGCGAGCAGGCCGGCCATCGCCTTTCCCGTATAGACGGGGTCGAGCAAAATCCCTTCGGTGCGGGCGACCAGCTCTACGGCCTCGACCATGGCGGCGGTCGGCTGACCATAGCCCGGTCCGATCTGGGTATCGTCGACCTCCAGCCCGGCCACCGCCCCCCTCTGGCGGCCTTCGAGGGCGAATATCTCCTGGACCAGCCCGGAGACGATGGCCCGCGCCTCCCCGGCGGCGCGCGAGACGCTGACACCGTGCACACGGCAGGACAGTCCGGCATCCTCGACGCCGGCGAGGATGCCGGCATGGGTGCCGCCGCTCCCGGTCGGCACGACGATATGGTCTAGGGAACAGCCCTTCTCGCGGGCCTGCGCCGCAAGCTCCAGAAGCGCCTCGCGATAGGCGAGGCTGCCGAGCGCGTTCGAGCCTCCGACCGGGATGAGGTAGGGCTTCCGCCCCTGCGCGGCCAATTCCGCCATCGTCTCCGCTGCAATCGCCGTGCTGTCCGCGCCCGCGGCGAGGAAACGGATCTGCGCGCCGAAGATCCGGTCGAGCAGCTGGTTCCCGTTCGTCCGGTAGGTTTCGCCGCGGTTGGCCACCGAGTCGGTCAGCAAGAGGACACAGCCGAGACCGTGCCGTGCCGCGGCCGCCGCCGTCTGACGGGCATGGTTCGACTGCAGCGCGCCGATGGTCACCAGGACATCGGCGCCCTGCTGCAGAGCTTCGGCGACGAGGAATTCCAGCTTGCGGGCCTTGTTGCCGCCGCCGGCGAAACCCGTGCAATCGTCGCGCTTCATCCAGATCGCGGGGGCGGGACCATGCCGCCCGAGTTCTTGTGACAGGCGTGCGCACTTCTCGAACGGCGTCGGCAGCGTTGCGAGCTCGATCCTCGTCCGTCCGGACGGCATTGCGGGCTTGGTCATTCCAGCTGGTCCTCGCAGAAACCCGGCGCCCCCCGCGCCTTTCCCGCAGCATATTGGCCGTGACGGAAAAGGCAGCAGCAATCCTGCATCCCTGCCGAGCGTCCAGGGACTGGGACAGCTCGCTCCCGTTTGCGGGCTCACGAAAGGCGGATGAAGGAGCCTGCGGCGAGCATCGCGTCGCACCGCCGCCGACCCGACGCTGACGCGCTGGCTCGGGAGGAGAAATGGCGAAACCGGAAATCCCGCATTGCCGAAGCAACTGGGATCAGCCGTGCTTCACGGTTGATCCCGCAGCTCAGTTGGAGGAGCAGTGCCCTCCGGGGCAGGGATTCGGCACCAGTCACAGCCCGATCCGGCCACCGCCTCGGCGGCATAGCTGCCCGGCAGGCTGAACCAGTGTCCGATCTGCAAGGGGCCTCTGAGCAAAGCGCGCTTGAAGCGATTTTCTGGCAGCTTCACCGCACCCGTCAGATGAAGGAGACGCCGATGGCGCCGAGCGGGCCGTAATCGGCATGGATGACATCGCCTTTCCTGATGTCGACCGGACGCGTGAACGACCCTCCGAGCACGATCTGGCCCTTCTTCAGCCCAGCGCCGACCGCGTGCAGCTTGTTGACCAGCCAGGCAATGCCTGCAGCCGGATGTCCCATGATCGCGGCAGAGACGCCGGATTCTTCGATAATGCCGTTCTGCGAAAGGGTCGCCCCGATCCAGCGGACATCGACATCGAACGGACGGATGGTGCGGCCGCCGAGGACGATCGCCCCGAAGGCGGCATTGTCGGCGATGGTGTCGACGATCGCGCGCGGAACCTCAGTTCGATAGTCGATGATCTCCAGCGCCGGCACGACGAACTCGGTCGCGCGCATGACGTCGTGGACACGGCAGCCGGGACCGGCGAGATCCTCTCCCATGATGAAGGCGAGCTCGACCTCGAGCCTGGGCTTGATGAAGGTCTCGGCCTTGATCTGTGCGCCGTCATTGTAGAGCGCATCGTCGAGGATGCGGCCGTAGTCCGGCTCCGAGATCTTCGAGGCCATCTGCATGGCACGGGAGGTCAGGCCGATCTTGTGGCCGACCACCCGAGCGCCGTTGGCGATCCGCGCTCCGGCCCAGAGATCCTGGACGCGATAGGCGTCAGCGAGCTCCATCCCCGGAAACGTCTTTGAAAGCTGGATGCAGGGTACCCGCTCCCGCTCGGCCTTGAGAATGGCCTCGGCCGCTTTCCTGTGATCGTCTTCACTCAGCACGACAGGTCGTCCCCGTTCGAAATGCGTCGCTCGGCGCGCGGCGCGCGGCGCCGCGCCAGCCATGGCCGCGATAAAGGGCTCGGGCAGGCCATGCCGCCCGCCCGAAGCATGCTCATTCGATCCGGCCGCCGAGGCCGATCTTGGCGTAGATCTCGTTGATGTGCTGCTTCACGCTGTCGGGCGTGGTGTCGCTTTCAGACTGATGCGCCCAACCCACTTTCGCTCGGGCATGGCGGCCGATCTCTTCGTCCTGATCGCCGGTCGCGCCGCTGATCCCGTAAGCACCGACCATTTCGGAGCCCTTGAAGACCGGCGCGCAGCCACCTGAGGCCACAATCTGGCCGTTGGTGAAGATCGCTGCATTGACCAGCATCTGCGGATTGCGCTCCTTGAACCATTGCTGGATCACTTGGCCGTCAGGAAAGCGCGGGCTCATCGAGCGGAAGGCGGCGGCCGTGAAGGCCTTGGCGCGCGCGATATCCGGCGTGATGAAGCCGGCATCGTCCATCCGCTCGAGCGCGATCAGATGCCCCTCCGGCCCGACGATCGCGACCGAGATCGGCACGCCCATCTCGGTCGCTTTTTCGGAGACCGCCTGAATGAACTCACGACATTCCGTCACATGCAGCTTTGGCATCTTGGAGTTCCCTGGATCACTGAGCGGTGATGCCGGCAGCCCGGATCACCTCTGCCCATTTGTCGGTTTCGCTTCGGATGTATTTCGCGAAGGCATCCGGGCCGTAGCGCAGGATCTCGATGCCCTGCGTCTGGAGTTGCTTGCTCACCTCGGCCTGATCGAGCACCGCATCGGTCGCGCTGCGCAGCTTCTCGACGACATCCGGCGGCGTGCCGACGGGCACCAGGAAGCCAAACCAGACCGAACTCTCGAAATCCTGGAAGCCGAGTTCCTGGATCGTCGGCAGATCGGGCGTGAGTTCGCCGCGCTTCGCGCCGGTTGTAGCAAGCCCCTTGAGAGCACCGCTGCGGATGTGCGGCAACACCGAGGAAGCAGGCGAGAACATCAGCTGGACCTGCCCGCCGAGCAGGTCGGTCACCGCGGTGGCGCTGCCGCGATAGGGGACATGCACCAACTTGATGCCCGCCTTGGTCGCGAAGAGCTCTCCGGACAGATGCGGGGAGGTGCCGTGCCCCGAGGAGGCGAAGGTCAGGCCTTCGGGCTTCGCCTTGGCAGCGGCGACCAACTCGGCGACCGAGGACACACCGAGCGAGGGGTGCACCACCAGCACGTTGGGAACCGTTCCGATCATCGAGACCGCGGCGAAATCCTTGCCGAGATCCGGCGCCGTCGAATTCGGGAATGCCGCATTGATCGTGTTGGCGACGGTGCCGACGAAGATCGTGTAGCCGTCGGGCGTCGAGGTGCCGACCGCCTTGGCAGCGATGTTGCTGGAAGCGCCCGGGCGGTTCTCGGTGATGACCGGTTGGCCGAGCCGCTTCGAAATCGCCTCCGCGACGACCCGCGTCGCGACATCGGTCGCCGTTCCCGGAGGAAACCCGACCACGATCTTGATCAACCTGCTGGGATAGTCCTGTGCGGAGACCGCGAACGGCGTGATCGCGGTTGCCGCCAACAGAATTCCAGCCAGGCACTGTCGCCGATCCATGGTGTCTCTCCCGTCGCTTGCCATTTTTTTCTTCCCTTAGCAGCGCCGGGATTTATGAATCCAACGAGTAATTTGTATCGACTAACAAGGTATTTTTATAAGTGCCGAAGTGCTGCATGTCCGTCCGCGAGAGGATCTCGAGATCGCTGGCGCATGGCGCGCCAAAGCCGCGCCATGCTGTCATGCGCGGAGAAGCTGTGATCGCAGCCACGGGTACCGGAGACGACGGCGGACGATCGCAATGCGGAGGCCGGGCGGGGCCGGCCCGGCAGGTGTCGGCGAAGGCGACTGAACGATGAACGTTACCATTCGCCAGCTGCGCGCTTTCGTCCTCGTCGTCGAGCTGAAGAGCTTTACCAAGGCAAGCGAACGCCTGCGCCTGACGCAATCGGCCCTGAGCCTGCTGATCCGTCAGCTCGAGGATAATCTGCAGGTTCAGCTCGTTGAACGGTCGACGCGCCGGGTGGAGCCAACGGCGATCGGGCTCGAGCTGCTGCGAAGCGCCGAACGCCTGCTCGAAGATTTCGACTCCACCGTCTCCAACGTCGCTGAATTGGGCGCGAAGCAGCGAGGCAGAATCGTCATCGCTGCGCCCTACATCCTTGCCACGACCTTCCTCGTCGACGTCATCGCCGAGTTCAAGCAACGCTACCCGACGATCACGGTGCAACTGAGGGACTCGCTGCCCGAGGAGGTCCTGGCACAGGTGCGTAGCGGCAGCGCTGATCTTGCTGTCGGGAGCTTTCGCGATACGGAGCCCGAGTTGCAGTGGACGCCGCTGTTCCAGGAGCCGCTGGTCGCAGTCTATCCCAGCGGGCATGCGATCGCAGAACGCGAGACGATTTCCTGGGGCGATCTCGGCAGCCTGCCGGTGATCGTGCTGAACCACCGCAGCATCTTCCGACACCTCGCCGAAGAGGGATTCTCCAGGGCCGGTGTCGCGCTCAAGCCGGCTTATGAAGTGGCCTATGCAGGGACCGCGTTGGCGATGGTCAGGGCAGGCCTGGGCATCGCAGTTCTTCCCCAATGCGTCGCCACACTGACGGAGACGGCGGTCAGTCTCAAGCGGATCGCGAATCCGGAGATCCTGCGCTCTGTGTCGATCATCACGAGGGCCGGTCGCTCGCTCTCGCCCGCGGCGAGCGCCTTCGTCGAGATCCTGAGTCAATCCTCGAACGATCTCGTCGATCGCAGCGAGCATCGAACTCGATCGCTGACGTGACGGCGACGGATTCGCCAATGCCTTGAGAAACGAGGCCGTCCCCAGTTCGACAGAGCATTGTCGACCGAAGCCGGGAATCGCCGGCCAAAGATGCGGATGCGCCGACTAATGTCCCTGCTTTCGTCAGCCGTCACCCCCAACGGACATGGCGTGGAAACTCCATGTCTGCCTCGCACACAAACGAGGCCGCTCCAACGGCCTGGGGCGCGCTAAGGCTGCAATCCAGAAAACAGCGGCGCGCGCTTTTCAAGGAACGCATTCATCCCTTCCTTGAAGTCGTCGCTCAGGTAGCACATCAGGATCAGGCGATCGCCCTCGTCGCGCGGGATCGCGGGCCTGAGACGGCGCAGGGCCTGCTTCGTCGCCTGCAGCGTCAGCGGCGCATGCCCGGCGACGAGGCGCGCCAGTTCCTGCGCGCGCGGCATGAGGTCGGCAGGCTCCGCCACCACTTCGCTCACGAGTCCGATCGCGAGCGCCTCCTTGGCCTCGAACAGGCGCGCCGTGAAGATCAGTTCCTTCAGCCGCGCGGTTCCGAGCAGTTCGGCGAAGCGAGCGTAGTTGGACATCGACAGGCAGTTGCCGAGTGTGCGCGCAATCGGGAAACCGAATTTGGAGTTGCTCGCCGCGATGCGCAGATCGCAGCAGCCAGCAATCGCCGCTCCGCCACCCGTGCAGGCACCAGCGATCGCCGCGATCGTCGGCGCGCGGCAGGTCTCCAGCGCACCGAGCACGCGGTCGATGCGCGCCTCGTATCCCAGCGCGTCTTCCGGGGTGCTGAATGCGCGGAACTGCGCGATGTCGGTGCCCGCGGCGAAGGCCCGCCCTCCCGCGCCAGTGAGGATCATCGCCCGGATCGAGCTGTCGGCATTCACCGTCTCGCAAATCTCGACGAGCCGCTCGTACATCTCGAAGGTGAAGGCGTTGCGTGCCTCGGGGCGATTGAAGGTGACCGTCGCGATGCCGTCCGCGACGTCGTAGAGGATCGTCGGCTGGGCTTCGGTCTGGGCGCTGTCGGACATCGGCGTTCCCCGTCTCAGCGGCCTCTGAAGTTCGGCTTGCGCTTCTCGGCGAAGGCGCGTCGGCCTTCGGCATAGTCCTCGCTGTCGAAGCAGGCCTTCACCAGTCTGTCGCAGAAGGCGAGATCGCGGTCCGCCTCGTCCTTCAAGGCCTCGTTCACAATCTGCTTGATCGCCGTCACCGTCAGCGGCGCATTGCCGGCGATGGTGCGGGCATAGTCGGTGACGTAAGTCTCGAGCTCGGCCTGCGGGACGATGCGGTTGGCGAGCCCCATGGTCCGCGCTTCCTCGGCATCGAACTGGCGGGCCGTGAAGAAGATCTCCTTGGCGAAAGAGGGGTGCACCACCTCCAGCAACCGCCGGATACGGGCATAGCCGTAGCCGAGGCCGAGCTTGGCGGCGGGAATGGCGAATTTCGCCGTCTCGCTGCAAAGGCGCAGGTCGCAGCAGACGGCGAGGTTCGCCCCACCGCCGATGCAATAGCCCTGGATCATCGCGATGGTCGGCTTCTCGATGGCCCGCAGCGCGCTGTAGGTGCCCTCGGTCGCCTCCTCATAGCGCTTCACCGCCGCCTCCTGCGCGCGCTCGTCGTCGAACTTCGAAATGTCTGCGCCGGAGACGAAGGATTTCTCGCCTGCGCCGCGCACCACCACGACGCGGACCTCCGGATCGGCACGGAAATCGGCGATGATCCTGATCGCGGCCTCCCACATCTCCAGCGAGACGGCGTTGTGGCGCTCGGGATTGTTGAAGATCAGCCAGCCGATACCATTGGCCTTGCGGGCGATCATCTTGTCGGTCATTGGGAAAAATCCTGACTGCGGTCGCTTCGGTTAGATCGTGCCATTGGCGTGGAAGGCGGCGATGTCGGCGGGCGAAAAGCCGATCTCACGCAGGATCTCGTCGGACTGCTCGCCCTGTTCCGGTGGCGGCACCCGGATGGAGCTCGGCGTGTCGCTGAGCTGGACCGGCTGGCCGACGAGCGTGATCTCGCGGGCGAGCGCCGGCGAATGGATGCTCTGCGCAATGCCCAGATGCTGGACCTGCGGGTCTGCGAAGACCTCGTCGATGCTGTTGATCGAGCCGCAGGGCACGCCGAACTCGCTGAAACGCGCGATCCAGTAGCTGCAATTCTGCGTCGTGAGGATCGCGTTGATCTCCTGCCCCAGCGCGTCGCGGTTGCGGGAGCGCAGCGCCGCAGTGGCATAGTCCGGATGCGTGATCAGGTCGGCGCGATCGACCGAGCGGCAGAAGCGCTCCCAGATCGCCTGCCCGGTTGCGGCGATGTTGATATGGCCGTCGGCGGTCTGGAAAACGCCGGTGGGGATGCTGGTCGGGTGATTGTTGCCGGCCTGTTTGGGGACTTCGCCATCCATCAGCCAGCGCGCCGCCTGGAAATCGAGCATCGCGATCTGGGCCTGGAGCAATGAGGTCTGGACCCATTGGCCCTTGCCGGTTTCCTCGCGCGCCAGCAGCGCCACCATGATGCCGAGCGAGCAGTAGAGTCCGGCCGTCAGGTCAGCGATCGGAATACCGACGCGTACCGGCCCCTGCCCGGGCAGGCCGGTGATCGACATCAGCCCGCCAAGGCCCTGCGCGATCTGGTCGAAGCCCGGCCGCGTCGCATAGGGCCCGTCCTGCCCGAAGCCCGAGATGCTGGCATAGACGAGGCGCGGGTTGAGCGCGGCCAACTGCTCATAGGCGATGCCGAGCCGGTGCTTCACGTCGGGGCGATAGTTCTCGACGATCACGTCGGCCTTTTCGACGAGCCTGCGCAGGATCGCCTTGCCCTCCTCCGATTTGAGATTGAGCGTCAGGCTGCGCTTGTTGCGATGCAGGTTCTGGAAATCGGGACCGTGGCGCGGGCCGCCCGGCCCCTCGCCCGGCTCCAGCTCCGGCGGCGTCTCGATCTTGATGACGTTCGCCCCCCAATCGGCGAGCTGGCGGACGGCGGTCGGCCCGGACCTGACGCGAGTGAGATCGAGCACAGTGAAGCGGGACAGGGCTAGCGAGGCGGGTTTGAAAGGCATGGCCTTCTCCTTCCAAGCAGCCTGTCGATCAAAATGCAGACTGTCAACAATGTGCGTAAACTGTTGACACTTGTATTTTGTATGTCAAGGATCAGGCCATGAACGACGTCATGTCAGCCATCGCCCAGCGCCGAACGCAGACCCTGACCGATATCGTCCAGGGCGAGATCGAACGCATGATCCTGGCCGGCGAGCTTGCGGCCGGCGAGCGCATCAACGAGCAGGCATTGGCCGTCCGCCTCGGCGTCAGCCGCGGGCCGATCCGCGAGGCGACACGCGGCCTGGTCCGCTCGGGGTTGCTCAACTCGGTCGTCAATCTCGGCGTGTTCGTGCGCCAGATTACGGACGAAGAGGCCAACGAGATCTACGATCTGCGCGCCGTCGTCTTCGGTTTCGTCTGCCAGAGATTGGCAGAGCTGATCACGCCGGATCAGCTCGCGGCACTGTCGGGGCTGGTCGCGCAGATGGACGACGCCATCGAGCGCGACGACGGGGCGAATTACTATCGCCTCAACCTCGAATTTCACGATGTGATCCTGGACTTCGCCGCCCATGGCCGCGCCAGGCAGACCTATGAAGCGCTGATCAAGGAGACCCATCTCCTGCGCCAGAGCGCGCTCAGCACGGCCCCGCGCATGCGCGAATCCAATGCCGAGCACAGGGCGATCGTCGAGGCCATGGCCGTCGGCGACGCTGACCGTGCCCGCCGGCTTGCCGAAGCTCACGCCCATGGCGGCAAGCGCCGCTGGCTGCTCGCGCGGCAGGAAGCGGAGGAACGCAAAGAAGCCTGAACAGGGGACGGGAACGAGCCCGAATGGGCCGGCCCAGCAACGGAGGAGGAAACGACTATGCCAGCACATCAGAAGACGTGCCTTGCGCTGGGCTTCGGCCTCGCTGTCCTGGTCGCGGGAGCAGCACGGGCCCAGGAAGCGTTTCCGTCCAAGCCGATCGAGGTCGTCACCCATGCGGGCGTCGGCGGCGGCACGGACATCACCGCCCGCATGATGATGGTTCAGGCGCCCGCGGCATTGAAGACCGAGCTCGTGGTCGCCAACAAGACCGGCGGCAGCGGCTCGGCCTCGCTCGGATATGCCGCCTCCCGTGCCAAGGACGGCCACACCATCATGCTGATCACGCAGACCCATCTGCTGACCTTGTTGCAAGGCAAGGGCGCTGGAGTGAAGGTCGGCGATCTCGTCGGCATCGCTCGCGCCACCGAGGACCCGCAAGTTCTGATGGTCGGGGCCAACAGCCCCTACAAGACGGCGCAGGATTTCATCGCGGCGGCCAAGGCCAAGTCGCTGAAATTCGGCACCACGCAGATCGGCAGCGTCGATCACATCGCCGTCGTCGGCTTCGCCGAGAAGGCCGGCCTGATGAAGCCGATCGCCGTGCCGTTCCGCGGCGGTGGCGACATCGTCGTCAACCTGGTTGGCGGCAATCTCGATGGTGCGCTGCTGAACTATGCCGAGGCTGAATCGCAGATCAAGGCGAATGAGGTCCGGGCGCTGATCGTCTTCGCCAAGAACAAAATGTCCTCGCTGCCGCAGACCCCGACAGCCGCCGAGATCGGCTTCCCGGCAGTCTATTCGACGACGCGCGGCTTCGCGGTCCTGAAGGGCACGCCCGAAGACCGGATCAAGGTGCTGGAAGAGGGCCTGATCAAATCGATGCAGAGCAAGATCTACCAGGATTATCTGAAGAGCTCCGGACAGTCCGAGGGCAGCGTCGTCGGCCGCGCCGAATGGCAGGCGGAGATCGACGAGTTCCTGAGAACCGGAGACGCAGCGCTGGTCTCGCTCGGTATCAAGCAGTGATGCCCCCGAAGCTTCCGTCGCCAGCGACCATGCTGGCGACGTCGGCGGCGGAGGGCGGCGCCGAACCAGCCGCCGCGACCGGGCCGACACCCCGCCATATCCACCCGGATGTCGCGACCGCGCTCGTCAGCATTGCACTATGCCTCGGTATCTGGGGCCTGACGCTGGGCTTCGACGATGTGCCGGCAGCGATATCCACGGGTATGAGCCCGGCGACGTTTCCGCGGCTCGTGCTCGGCGTCATCATCGTGCTGGCGTGCTGGCTCGCTCTGACCGCCAGCAACCGATGCCAGCCGGAGATCGAGGCGGTGCACCCGATGGTCTACGCCACGGCGGCTGCGATCGGCGGCGTGATGGCGGCCATGGCCGTGTTCGGAATCCACGGTGCCGTGGTCGCATCCGTCATCGGTATCGGGCGTCTCTGGGGCGAGCGGCGGATGCTGCTTCTGGCGACGATCGCCGCCGGCATGTCGCTCTCCCTCCATTTCGCCTTCGTGCGCGGCTTTGGCATCGGGCTGCCCCGCGGACTTCTCCAGACCTGGCTGAGCTGAGCAGCGCGTCCGTCGCGTCTGCCGGAGCGTTGCGCAAAACCGCTACGAGGATCAGATGGACGCTTTTCTTGCCGGCATGGCGATCCTCGCCGACCCCTACATGGTCGGCATCATCCTGGCGGGAACGGTGCTCGGCGTCATCGTCGGCGCACTGCCCGGCCTCAGCGGCAGCACGACGGCGGCACTTCTGCTGCCGATCACCATCACGATGACTCCGGTTGCCGGCATCGCCTTCCTCGGCGCCATCTATTGCGCGGCCAATTTTGGCGGCTCGATCACCGCCATCCTGATCAACACGCCCGGCGATCCGTCCGCCTCGGCGACGGCCTATGACGGCTATCCGATGGCGCGGCGCGGCGAGGCCGGGCGCGCCCTCGGCATGTCGACGATCGCAAGCGCGATCGGCGGTATCTTCAGCGTCTTCGTGCTGATCGTCGCAGCCCCGTTGCTGGCGAAGGCGGCTTACAACTTCGGTCCGCCCGAGTATTTCGCGCTCGCAATCTTCGGCCTGTCGATGCTGGCCGCCGTCGGCAGCTCGACGGGAATCAAGAACCTGATGGTCGGAGCCTTCGGCGTGCTGCTGGCGACGATCGGGCTGGACCTGATGACCGGCGTCGACCGCTTCACCTTCGGCGTGCCGGAACTGAGCGAGGGTCTCGGGCTGGTGCCGGTGCTCACCGGCCTGTTCGCGATCAGCGAATTGCTGGTGCAGGCCGGCCGGCTGCAGATCATTCCCGAGCGGCTCGGCCTCAAGGCCATGAAGCTGCCGACGATGGCCGACTATCGCAAATGCGCCAAGGCGATCGGCCTGTCGAGCGTGCTGGGCACCTTCATCGGCATCCTGCCGGCGCTGGGAGCGACCACTGCTGCCCTGATCTCCTATAACGAGACCAGGCGCTGGTCGAAATACAAGGACGAGTTCGGCAAGGGCTCGATCGAGGGCATCGCCGGCCCCGAGGCCGCCAACAACGCCGCGGTCGGCGGCAGCATGGTGCCCACACTGGCGCTCGGCATACCGGGCAGCGCGACCACGGCGATCATCCTCGCCGGCCTGATCGTTCAGGGCGTCAGGCCGGGCCCGCATCTGTTCAACGAGCAGCCCACTTTGCTCTACGCCGTCTTCGCCTCGATGCTGGCCTCGAACCTGATCTATGTCGTCCTCGGCCTGTTCGCCGCCAAGCTCTTCGCACGGATCACGCTGATTCCCGATGCGATCCTGTGGCCCGGCGTGCTGGTCTTCGCGATCGTCGGCGCCTACGGCCCCAACCAGTCGCTGGTCGATGTCTGGGTGATGCTCGGCTTCGGCGTGATCGGCTATGTGATGCGCCGCTATGGTTTCTCACCTGCGCCGCTCGTGATGGGCTTGGTGCTCGGCACGATGGTCGAGGAGACGCTGAAGCAGTCCTTGCTGATCTTCGACCACAACTGGCTGCTGTTCTTTAGCCGCCCGATCGTGGTCGCCCTGTTCGTGGTGACGGCGTTGAGCGTATGCGCGCCCTGGCTGGCGCGGGCAATCCGAGGCGCGACGAAATCGGCGCGTCTGCGTGCCGCCGCGAAGTGACCGCGTAACGGCTGGCGCCAACCCAGGCCCGGCGGTCGATCAGCCGGCGCAGGGTCCGTACTGAGCCGCCGGCTTCCCGCGGACGAAGTTTGCAAGCCTCGTCACCGCGGACGCGTCTATCGCAATGCGGATCACGATGAAGGCGATCCCCGCGTATCGATCCGTTCGACGATCCACCGCTCGCCGATGAGCAGCCACGATCACGCCACGCCCGACACGATTCGAACGTGTGACCTTTGCCGTGCCCGGGCTGAGCTCAATCGCAAAATCCCGCATTGCCGAAGCGGCGGCAATCAGCTATCCAGCCTTCACGGTTAGCGCCCGTAGCTCAGCTGGATAGAGCGTTGCCCTCCGAAGGCAAAGGTCACACGTTCGAATCGTGTCGGGCGCGCCATTACTTGGCTCCTTTTGAGGGCGCCGTTTACAGCCCGTTTGCAGGGCCGCTTACAATCCCAAATTTGCACTTGGTTCTGGGCTCGGCGCTTGGCGTGGGGGTCGATGACGTTGTCGATCTTGGCCTGCCCGGTGCCTGCGAGGCCGCGCCGCTCGGCCTGCCGGCGATCGATCATCGCGCCTTGTCCGTGGCGCACTCGATCGGGGCCATGTTCTCGGCATCGCTTGCTCCAGCCATCGCCAGTTCTACGCATCAAGACGTGCGCCGTTGCGGCTGCGGCGGCTCCGATCTTTGAGCCGAGCGCCTCAGGCGCTTGCCACAAGCGGACGCCAGCCCTCGTCATCATGCCAGATCCTGGAGCTATCCAGCGAGCTAGCCGAGCGCCCCTTCCCGGTAGAAGATCCTCAAAGCGAAATTGACGATCAGCCTGTAGAGGCGAACCGGCTTCGCCTCGACGACCGCGGTTCCGACGATGGTGCGGCGCACTTGCGGATGGGCCAGGGCCTCGATCGCGACGCGATAGACCGGGACTTCCGGAACCGCCTGCCGGTTCTCATCCTGGCGCACGGCGATATGGCCGCCGTGCAGCGACGCCAGCTCGCGATCCGGCAGCGCACGCACCGCCGTCTCGTCGACCGCCGCGACGCGGATACCGATGCCGACCTGAGACAGGTCCGCCGGGATGAAAGTGCCTCCGGCTCCGGGCGCCAGCCGGCCGAGATCGGCCTCCTCGACATAGGCGTCGATCCTGACGGCGGTGCGGTCGACGAGATAGGCCACGGCCTCGCCGGCCTTGAACCACTCCCCGTCCCCGAGCGGCTCGGCGAGCTCGGCGACGACGCCGGCAAAGGGGGCCCGGACCACAAGGCGTTCGCTTTCCTGCTCGAGGGCTGCGACCTCCGAGCGTGCGGCTGCGAGCCTTTCCGCCAGAACCGAGGCTCGCGCCGGATCGCCTGCTCCGGTCGCCACGGCCTGGATCTGGGCGGCCAGGCTCGCGACGTTCCGTCCGGCCTGAGCGAGCTTGAAGGCGAGGTCCGGCGACTCGAAGCTGACGATCGCCTGCCCCGCCGCAACGCTGTCGCCGACGCCAGCGTGAACAGCCTTCACCTGCGCGGCGACCGGAAGATAGAGCTGGGTGCGCTCCCGCGCCGCCATGATGGCCGGCAGATGCAGCGAGGTTCGCCACGGCACGAAAAGGCCGGCGAGCAGGACCGCCAGCAGCGCGAGGCTCGTCAGGCTGCGCCGGTTGAAGCCGGTCGTCCGCAGCCGCCGTCCCCATTCCGCCAATTCGCGCATGACCGGCCGCAGGATGAAGAACCAGATCTCGATGGCGAACAGCGCCAGGCCGAGAGCCTTGAAGAACATGTGGTAGACGAGCAGCGCGATCCCGAGGAACAGGAAGAAGCGATAGATCCAGGTCGCGACCGCCCAGGAGATCAGGAAGAGCCGTGTGCGCTCCGGCCAGTGTTCGGGCGGCTCCTCGTCGAAGGCGAACAGCAGCCGCCGGATGCGATGCCGCGTCAGGGCGAAGGCACGCTCCTGCAGATTGGGGATCTCGACGATGTCGGAGAGCAGATAATAGCCGTCGAAGCGCATGAAGGGCGAGGCGTTGACCAGCACGGTCAGGATCCAGGTCGAGGTCGCCCACAGATAGACCGCGCTGCGCAGCACGCCGTCAGGCAGGAAATTCCACAGCAGCAGCGCGTAGAGCGCGAGGTAGAGCTCGGCCGCGATGCCGGCGCCGCCGATGGCGAGCCGATGCCGGCGCTCGCGCAGGCGCCAGGCGGCGCTGGTGTCGGTGTAGAGCACCGGCGCCATGACGAGGAAGGCGACGCCCATCGTCGGGATGCGGCAGCCATAGCGGGCCGCGGTCAGCCCGTGCCCGATTTCGTGCAGCGCCTTGGCGGCAAACAGGGCCAGCGCGGCCACCACCATGCCTTCCAGCGAGAAGAACCATGGCAGCGCGGAGACAAAGCTGTCCCATTGCCGCGTGACCAGGAAAAGGCCGGTCAGCCCCACGAGCAGGCTCACGAAGAAGAAGGCCCGGCCATAGACCCAGGGTACGGCCGCCAGCAGCGCCTTTAGCATCGGCTCCGGCCGCAGCAGCGGCACCCGTACGAAGAGATAGCTGTGCAGGAGCCAGCTCAGCCAGTCCTTCCGGCCGGCAAGCCGGCGCGCGACGAGCCGGCCCGTATCGTCCGGGGTGGATCGGCGCAGAAGCTCGGCCTGGTCGAGGAAGGACGAGACCCTCTCGACATCCTCCGGCTCGATCGTCAGGGCGGTATCGGCATTGACGCTGCGCACGATCTCCTGCGGGCGGCGCAGGCGCCAGCGGCAAAGGATCTCGAACTCGACCCAGCTGATCCTGAAGAAGCGGTTGCGCGCCGGGTCGCACAACGTCCAGCTCGGCGCCCCGCCGCGCAGAGAAGGGCCGGGCTCGAGCATGATCTCGTCGCGCAGCGGCGGCAGCGGCGCGTCCGCGGACAGGGCTCCGGCGGCGGTCGCCATGGCTAGAGCCCGGCCCATTGCCGCAGCGCCGCGAAGGGGCGGCGGAACAGGGCATAGGCCAGCGGCACAGGCTCCCCATAGATCCTCGCCGTGCCCTTGAGGCCGATCCGCGGCTGCTCCTCGCCGGTCAGCCGTGCCTTCAGGCGATAGGCCAGCACGCCGTCCGTCCCTTGGATCGCCTGATAGGAGGACTGGCTGAGGACCGCATCGAGGGGCCGCTCGGGCGCGATGTTGAGGAAGAGGCGTAACGGCGCATCGTCATCGAGCTGGATGGCATCGGCGACGGACAGCCTCGCCTGGATCTCGACTTTCGCCGGGTCGGCGACGACGAGGACCCTCTCGCCGATAGCGACCGGCCGTCCGAGCCATTCATTGGGATCGTCGAGCACGGCGACACCGCTGCGCGGCGCCCGCACCTCGATGCGCGCCAGCTGCTCGCGCAGATAGGCGATCTCGGCGCGCTGCTGATCGAACTTGCCCTGCAGCATGGGCAGCGTCGAACGCACCTTCTGGTCGACGACGGCGAGCTGCCTGGCCTGCCGCAGCTCGAGCTCGATCGCCTGCAGGGCGCCATTGGCGACGTCGAGCTGGTTGGTCAGGCGGCGATCGTCGAGATTGAACAGCACGTCGCCCGCCGAAACGGGCTGGTTCGGCTTGACCAGGATCCGGTCGATCACCCCTTCCAGAGGCGCACGGATGACCGCCGGCTCGCGCGGAACGATCTCGGCTGGTGCCAGCGCCGTCTGCCGCACCGGCAGGAAGGCCGCGAGCAGAACAAGTGCGGCCGCTCCCGCGCCGATCAGCCGTTTCCGGCGGGTGGCGAGGCCGAGCGAGCGCCCCGCCAGACCGCGGGGGCGTTGCGCGGCAAGGGCATGCCCATAGGCATCGAGCAGGAAGCCGAGCAATTGCCGGTCGCCCTCGTCGAGCTCCGTCTCCCGTGCAAGGACGAGGACATCGGCGCCGTGCCCGAGCGGCAGCCAGACCAGATAGGGCGGCAGCCATTCCGACCAGTCCTGCCGGTTGGCTTGCGGCACATCCCCGGCGGTCAGCGTGCGCGGCCCGGACGCGTCGGAGCGCGCGATCGCGCCGAAGAGCTTTTCGAGCCAGGCGACCATCGGTGCATTGCGCTCGACCGTCGCGATCCCGGACATGGACAGGATCCGCCCTTGCGGCGCGCCGCTCCAGAGGAAGGCCTGCCGGTAGGGGACCAGCCCAAAGGTCTCGTTCGCGATCAGGAAAGCGAGCTCGTCGCCTTTCGCCGCCCGCGCCCTCCGTTCGAGCTGCAGCAGCAACGAAAGCCGGAGCAGCGGCGTCGAGGACTGGCTGTTCATGGCGCGCGGGGGGGCGCCGTCAATTGGGCAATGCCGCTCATTCCGGCGACCAGCTCGGCATGGGCGCCCATGATCGTGCCGTAGAGCTTCACGGTCTGGCTCACCGGGTCGATGCGCGGCACGATGCGCGTCACCTCGGCCGGATAGTCGCGCTGCAGCTCCTCGATCCGCGTGGTGAACTGGGTTCCGGCCTTCAGCCAGGCAATCCAGCGCGACGGCACGAGCAGCTCGATCTCGAGCTCGCGCTCGTTGAGGATGTCGGCCAGCGGTTCGCCGGCGGCGACGTATTGATGGCGCTTCACCCGCAATTCGGCGATGCGGCCGCTGAATGGGGCGTGCACGATGCAGCGGCTGACGTCCTTGGCCGCCATTTGCTGCTCTGCCTTGGCGGCGTCGAACTCGCTCGCCGCCAGATCGACGTCGATGCGCCCCACCGCCTTGCGCTGATCGAGCAGGCGGATCGCCTCCAGCTTGCGTTCGGCGCCGCTCACTTTCGCGTCGGCGAGCTGGAGCCGCGCCCGATAGGAATCGCAGTCGAGCGAAGCGATCTCCTGCCCCTTCTCGAAGGCCTCCCCTTCCCGAAAGGGCAGCTCGCTGATCTTGCCGGCGATCTCGCTCGACAGAATGGTCGCGTGGCGCGGGGTGATCTGCACCCGGACCTCGACGGCAGACTCGGCCGCAGCCGGCCGTACAGGCGCGAGGCCCGACAGCAGCACGGCCGCAACGACATAGGCCGGCGAGCGTGCCGCCCGGCCGGCCTGCTCCCGCGCTGGCCGATCGCGCTCCGGTCGCGGCAAGGCCATCTAGAGCGCGTTGGCGACGGTCGTCGTGCCCGGCTTCGCCGGCTGCTCGACCTCATCGAGGCGCGGAACCGCGATGCGGCCGGCCCGCCACTCCTCGTTGCGGCGATTGATCTGCGCTGTCAGCTCGCCGAGATCGCGGCCAAAGGCTTCGGCCGGAACCGGGTCGAGGCCGAGGCTGACATTGATCGCAGCATGGGCATTCTGCAGATCGGCATAGGCGCGGTGCCGGCGCAGCTCGGTCAGCGCCGAGGCGGCCTTCTCGCGGATCGCATCGAGCTCGGAGGTCGTCTGGGCCTCCTGCCCGTCGCGTGACAGCTGGGCGATGCGCCGGTTGATGGTCGAGATGGAATTGAGCCGCTCATAGCTCTTCCGCGCGATCTGGTATTGCTGGGCCGAGACCTGGACCTGCGCCAGGACGGCCATCGTCGTGGCCAGTCGCCGGGTTTCGGAGATCTCCGACTGGACCTCGTTGAGTTGGCTGATCTTGGGATAGTTGGTCACGATGCGGAGCAGGTTCGCGGCAACGCGCACCCCGCCTTCCTGCCAGTTGTTGAAGAGCAGGTAGCTGTTGCTGTCGTAGTTCAGGGAGCCGAGCAGCGTGACGCCCGGCACGAGGCGCAGCAGGGCGCGATGGCCTTCGTTGCGGACGATGCGGGCGTTGTAGCCCTCTTCGCGGAGCTCCGAGCGATTGACGAGAGCGACGCGCTCCATCTGCTCGACCGAGAGGCCGAAACGGCCGAGGCCGGGAAGCGCAGCGGGAACCGCAAGCTTGTAAGGCGCGCCGGGGCGCAGGCCCATCAGCTGCGCGAGCTGGGTCTTGGCGATGGCGAGCTGGTCGTCCACGGCCTCGAGCTCCTGGATCAGCTCAAGCAGATCGCGCTGGTAGCGCAGGGCCTGCTCCGGCTTCTGCTCGCGCTCGGCTTCCATCTGGCGCGAGGCGCTCTGGGCCCGCCTGGCCTCGGCGAGGACCGCGCGCAACTGCGGCCGGACGCGCTCGGCCGCCACCGCGACCCAATAGGCGTTGCGAACCTGCTGGAAGACGTTGTTGACGACCCGGCGCCGCTGCTCGTCGGCGATGTTGACCCGGTCAGCCTGCTGCTTGGCCTGGAGGTAGCTCAGGCCAAAGTCGATGACGTTCCAGGACAAGGTCAGGTCGGCGAAGACGCGGTCGCGGTCGACCGAGGTCGTCTCGAAATTCGACGGCTGCACGATGCCGTTGCGATAGCTGGCGCTCGAGCTCACGAGGGCCTTGTCGCGCCCCGCATAGCCGGCATTCGCCGTCAGGTTCGGCAGCATGTCGAGTTTCGTCAGGTCGAGCTGCTCGCGCTGCAGGGCCGAATTGAACATCTGCAGGCGCGTGTCGAGATTGTAGCTGATCGCACGCGCCTGAGCCTCCGCCAGCGTCACCGGGCGGGAGGGCAGCGGGCTGTTCGCGCCGATGGCGCTGAGGTCGAGGGCAGCTCGCTTTTCGTTGTCGGCCTGAGTGAACGGTTCGGGCTGAGCGATACAGGCCGAGAGCCCGGCGGACAGGAGAAGGGTGGGAAGGATCAGGCGCATCGGGACTCTGGCAGACGTTGTGTTCGAAAGCGGGAGGAAGGTGTCAGCTTCTCGGCGGGGGCTCGGGGGTCAGCGCTTCGAGAAGCCGCGCCGCCTCGATCATCTGGCCGGCGAGGCCGGCATTGATCAGAGACTGCGTCAGCGACCGGCTTGGCCGCTGCGCCTCACCAGAGAGCGCCGTGTTGCCGGCGGAGACGATTTCCGCCGCGGTCGGCGCAGGTGAGCGCGCTTGTTTGTCCGGGGCCTGCTCGGGCGGAGCCTCTTGCTCCGGCTCCTGCCGCACGGGCTGGTCGCGTCGCGTTTCGCCGTCGGAGAGGGGATCAGGCAGCTCGCCTCCCGCCGGAACTAGATCGGGCAAGGCGATGGCGGGAACCGCCGCACGCAGCTGGCGCACGGCCTCGTCGATATCGCGCAGGATCCGGAACGAGACCGAGGATTCGGCGTAGTTGCCGTTGCCGTCCCGTGCGGTGACGCGCACGAGATAGAGCCCCGGCGGGACATCGCGGGTCGGCCGCGCCGTCACCAGCTGCAGCGACGGATCGAAGCTGATCCAGGAGGGCAGCGGCTGGTCGATGCCCAGCGCCGCGTCATAATGCAAGGTGCCTGGGGTCGAGGTGCCCCCCATCCGGAACAGGACCTGCTGTGACACCACCTGCCCGAAAGTCAGGTAGCGATCGTAGGGGCGTCCTTCGAGATAGGAGTTCGCTCCGAGTTCGATAAAGCCCGCGCCCGGAAGCCGGCCCGGCAGCATCCCGGCACCGGCGTCCTGGTCCGGCAGGACGGGCACGAGAGCCTCGCTGCGTCCGGTGATCGTGATGGTCAGGGTCGCGGTCGACACGTCGCCGTCGGCGTCGCTGATCCGATAGGTGAACACCTCGGTCAGGGTCTCGCCGTCGTTCAGCCCGCTGACGGCGGCATTGCCGCTGTCGAGCGCGTAGCTGTAGCTGCCGTCGGGGTTCAGCGTCAGCCTGCCATAGGCCCCGGAGAGCGCACTGCCGACCGTGCCGATGGTCGTGCCGAAGCCGACCTCGGTCACCTTCGCGCCATCCGCTCCGACGCGGTCGGTACCCGGCCCGGTCGTGATGACATTGCCTCCGACGGAGGGAGTGTCCTCATCGATCGTCGCCGTGTCGTCCCGCGCGAGCGGTACGTCGTCGGCGATCGCGATCGTCAGGGTTCCCGTCGCGGTGCCGCCGCCGGCATCGCCGACCACCAGCACGATCGCGTCGCTGACTGCGCCGCCGCTATGGTCCTGCGCATTGGTGAGCGTGTAGCTGTAGGTCAGCTCGCCGGAGACCGGCACGCCGCCGACGGTCGCGCCGGGCGTGAAACCGGTGATCGTCAGCACGCCCTTCGGCGTGGTCACCGTGATCGGCGTCGTGCCCAGGGCCTCGAGCTCGGCCAGAGTTATCTCTCGTCCGCCGATCGTCACGGTCGAAAGACCATCCGGCGCCGTCACCGTCACGGTTCCGGTCGTCGTCTCGCTGCTGTCACCGGCATCGCCTAGGCCGCGCTCGCTGACGCTGTTCTCGCCGCTCGCCGCGCCGTTCATGTCGGCCGGGACGATCGTGGGGGCGCCGTCGGTCCGACCGGTGATCGTGATCGTCAGCGTCGCATCGGAGGTGCTGCCATCGGCGTCGCTGATCCGGTAGCTGAACACCTCCGTCAGGGTCTGGCCGTCGCTCAACCCGTTGACGGCAGCATTGCCGTTGTCGAGCGCATAGCTGTAGCTGCCATCGGCGTTCAGCGTCAGCGTTCCATAAGCTCCCGAAAGCGGGCCGCCGATCGTGCCGGTCGTCGGACCGAAGCCGACGCCGGTGACCGGCCCGCCGGCCGCCGGACCGTCATTGCCGGCGCTGTCGGCGACATCGCCCGAGCCCGTGCCGGCGAAGACATTGCCGTCGACCGTGTCGGTGGCATCGTCCTCGGCGATCGTCGCCGTGTCGTTCCGCGCCTGCGGCACGGCATCGGCGATTGCGATCGTCAGGGTTCCTGTCGCGCTGCCGCCGCCGGCATCGCCGACCTCCAGCGCAAACACGTCGCTGACAGCGCCGCCGCCGTGATCCTGAATCGCGGTCAGCTCGTAGCTGTAGCTCAGCTCACCGGAGACCGGCACGCCGCCGACCGTCGCGCCGGGCGTGAAGCCGGTGATGGTCAGCACGCCCTTCGGCGTCGTCACCGTGATCGGCGTCGTCCCCAGCGCCTGAAGCTCGGCGAGGGTGATCTCCCGCCCGCCGACCGTCACGGTCGAAAGACCGTCCGGCGCCGTCACCGTCACCGTTCCAGTCGTCGTCTCGCTGCTGTCGCCGGCATCGCCGAGGCCGCGCTCGCTGACGCTGTTCTCGCCATGCGCCGCGCCATTCATGTCGCCCGGCACGATCTGCGTCGTGCCATCCGTCCGGCCGGTGATCGTGATGGTCAGCGTCGCCGTCGACTCGTCGCCATCAGCGTCGGTGATCCGGTAGCTGAACACCTCGGTCAGGGTCTCGCCGTCGCGCAGCGCGTTGACCACAGGATCTTCGTTGTCGAGCGCGTAGCTGTAGCTGCCATCGGCGTTCAGCGTCAGGGCCCCGTAGGCTCCGGAGAGCGCGCTGCCGACGGTGCCGTTCGTCGCGCCGAAGCCGACTTCGGTCACCGTCGCGCCATCTGCGCCGACGCGATCCGCACCAGCTCCGGTCGTTATGACGTTGCCGGCGACGGAAGGGGTATCCTCCTCGATCGTTGCCGCATCGTTGTGCGCCTGCGGAGCGTCGTCGGCGATCGCGATCGTCAGGGTGCCTGTCGCGGAGCCGCCGCCGGCATCGCCGACCGCCAGCGCGAAGACGTCGCTGACGGCGCCGCCGCTATGGTCCTGCGCTGCGGTGAGCGTATAGCTGTAGCTCAGCTCGCCCGAGATCGGCACGCCGCCGACGGTTGCGCCCGGCGTGAAACCGGTGATCGTCAGCACACCCTTCGGCGTCGTCACCGTGACCGGCGTCGTGCCGAGAGCCTGGAGCTCAGCGAGGGTGATCACCCGTCCACCGACCGTCACCGTCGACAGACCGTCCGACGCCGTCACCGTCACCGTTCCGGTCGTCGTCTCGCTGGCATCCCCGGCATCGCCGAGGCCGCGTTCGCTGACGCTGTTCTCGCCGCTCGCCGCGCCGTTCATGTCAGCCGGGACGATCGTCGGCGCGCCGTCGGTCCGGCCCGTGATCGTGATCGTCAGCGTCGCTGTATCGGTCGCGCTGCCATCGCTCAGCGTATAGGTGAACACCTCGGTCAGGGTCTCGCCGTCGCGCAGCGCGTTGACCCGGGGATCGTTGTTGTCGAGGGCGTAGCTGTAGCTGCCGTCGGCGTTCAGCGTCAGCGTCCCATAGGCTCCGGAAAGCCCGCTGCCCACCGTTCCAGCCGCCGCGCCGAAAGCGATGCCGCTGATCCGCAGATCGCCCACCGGCGTATCCGGGTCGCGGTCGACCGCGCTGCCGGGCGACGGGTCGAGGATGACGTTGCCCGAGACCGAGGCGGTGTCCTCGGCGATGGTGTTGACGTTGTCTTCCGCGATCGGCGGGTCGTTCGTCGCCGCGATCGTGATCGTGCCGGAGAGCGGTGCCGAAGTCAGCGAGGCAGGCCCGCCGGCCGTGTCGTTCTGCGGATCGCTGTTGTTGCCGTCGCGCACGACCAGCGTGTAGCTGCGCGTGGTCTTCGTGCCGAAATCCGTCGGATTGTCGGAGCTGCTGCTGTAGGTGACGTTCTCGATGAGGGCCAGGACATCGGCGACGCTGGTTCCCGGCGCGAGCCTGATCACGAGCCGTCCGGCCGAACCATCATGCACGGCGTCGATCGTCACGCCGGCCGGCAGGGTGTAGCCGGCCGCGAGAGCGAGCCTGTCTCCGGCGAGATAGCTCGATCCCAGCGACAAATCGATCTCGCCGGCGCCGAAGACACCGGCGCCGAGGCCAGGCGTGGTCGTCAGGTCGATATCGGAGAGCGTGATCGTGCCGGGGACGAAGAGCAGGGTCGACGGCAGGCTGGTGCCGGTGCCGGTCTGCCCGTTCTCGGTCACCACCGGATTTGCCGCCGTACCGCCGAGGAGCGGGGCGTCGTTGAGCGGGTTGACGGTGGTACCGAGCGCCACAGCGTTCGACCACGGTCCCGTCGTCCCGAGAGTGGCGGAGAGATCGGCGCTCGCCGCGAAGCTCACCGGCGCGTCGGAGGCGCGCACGGTGAGGCCGCCCGGCGTGCCGTTGAAGTCGGCAGCCGGCACGAAGCGCAGCCGGGCCGTCGGCGCCAGGAGCAGCGCGTCGCCATCGCTGAGATCGGAGCGGATGGTCGTCCAGTCCGTGCCGTTCAGCGAGTACTGCCATTCGCCCTGGGCAGCATCGGCGGTGTTGCCGGTGATGGCGATGCCGCCGAACGGGGTCGCGGCATTGCCGCCGCCGGAGATCGCGCTGCGGTTGTCGGTCGCGTCGGAATAGAGCGAGCCGAACAGGTTCGAGACCGTCTCGCCCGGCGGCGAGACCGTGTCCTCGTTGACCGCAGCGAGCGTCGTCCCCGAGAGGGTCGGCGCATCGTTGACGTTGGCGACCGAGGTCGTCACGACCACCGAACCGGCGCTGTAGCGCGTGGTGCCGCCGGTCGCGTTCGCGGCGGAGAGGTCGACGACCGTGCCGGTCGCCGGTGCCCCGGCCGGGTGCTCGGCCAGGCGCACGGTCAGGTTCTCCGGCGTGCCGTGGAAGTCGGCCGCCGGCGCGAAGCGGATCTGCGTATCCGCTGCAAGGTAGAGCCCGCTCGCGAGGGTTCGCGGGCCGATATCGACCCAGCTCGTGCCGTTGAAATACTGCCAGCTTCCCTGAGCGGGATTGCTCGTCAGGCCGACGACCACGACGCCGGCGAAGCCGTCGGAAGCCGAGCCACCGGTGATCGCATCGCGTGAATCGTCGAAATAGCCCTGGAACAGACTCGAAACCGTATGCGTCCGGATGGCCGCGCCGGTGCTGTCCTCGGTGCCCGTCAGCGTGACGGTGGTGCTGCCGCCCACGGGCACGACCACGGGGGCGTCGTTGACCGGGGCGACCGTGATGCTGAAGCTGCGCGTCGTGACGAGATGGTTGTCGTTGCTCGGATCGCCGTCATTGCCGTCCGGGTCGGCATAGGCGAAATCGCCTGGATTGGCATTGGGATTGTTGGTGTCGCCCGGCAGCGTCGTCGGGCGGCCACCATTATTGCCCAAATCGTTGACGGTGATCGTGACGTTGAACGTGCCGTTCCAGTCTGCCCGGTCTGGCGTTCCCGACTCGTCCGGCAGCTGGATGCGAATGCTGTTAACGGCGCTGTTGATCTGGTCCAGCGTGCCCGAAATGGTGACGGTCGCGGTGTTGACGCCGCTCACCGTGCTGCCGCCGGCCGTGATCGAGGAGATGACGAAGCCGGGCGGCACAGTGACGGTGGCCGTCAGGATATCGCCGGGCAGGGCGTCCGGGTCGCTGATCACGACGCCGCTCAACTGTACCGTCGCCGAGCCTTCATTGGGCGTCGGCGGCGTGACGCGGATTTCGGCGGGGTCGTTGACCGAGCTGGGGAAGATCTCGCGGCTGGCCTGGTTGACGTTCGCGGTCAGGCCGCCTGGAACGGCGGCGTAGGGATTGACGGCCGTGGTCGGTACGGCGGAGACACCGCCGGCCGGATTGTTGTTGCCCCCGCCATTCGCCTCGGTGCCGGTCAGGGCCCCCGTCTTCACGTCGCGAACGCGATCGTCGACGACGACCTCGATGCGCAGACTGCCGTCACGATTGGCCAGGGCGCCCTGGAGCGTGACCGTCAGCCCGGCGAGATAGGCGTTCACCTCTGCGCGCGTGCCACGGATGATCAGGGCATGGCCGTTGCCGTTCTCGGTATCGTCGATCTCGAAATTGACGCCTTCGGTTGGCGAGGCGGTCGAGGAAAAGACGACATCGCCATGCGCGGCAAGCGACAGGGGTACGCCGCCCGTATCGGTCAACCGGACCGTGACCTGGACGAAATCGGTCTCGCCCGTGGCCGTGCCGGTGGCTCCGTCCCCACCGATATCCTTGTCGGCGACCGAGACGCCGTCCACTAGCGTCGTCCCGGAGACGACGACCGCGCCCGAGCCGACAGAGACCGTCGGGCGGTCGTTCACCGGGACGATGGTCAGCCCGATCTCGAGCGGAGCGGGATTGGCGGCAGCGCCGCCGCTGCCGATGTTCGAGCCGGTGTCGTCGAAGGTGACGGTCAGGGTCACGTCACCGGCGGCGACGCCGTTGCTGTCGTGGTTGTGGTCGCTCGCCGACTGGTAGCGCAATGCGGCATTCAGGTAGGCCTGGATGTCCGCAGCCGTGCCGGTCAGCGTCATCGTGCTGCCGTTGGCGCCGCTCACCGTGACGTTCAGGCCCGGCGGCATCGTGCCGAGCGAGAGCGTGCCGGAGCCGACGCTCAGCGTCACCGTCACCGGCGTCCCGAACGCTGCGGACTCCGCATCGGCGATCTGGAAACCGATCTGGCTGCCGATCGGCGTCGCCTGGTCCTCGTAGACCGTCGCCGACCCGGCGCCAGTCAGTACGCCCGGATCGTTCACCCGCGAGGCGCGGATCGTCACTTCGGCGGCGGCGATGTTGCCGATCAGTGCGGCGATCGCCGGGTTGCCGTTCGAGGCATTTGGAACGGCATCCTGATACCAGTTGAAGCCGTCATAGCCCGAGACCGGCTGCGGCGAGCCAGTGTAAGGCTGGCTTGGCTGGTTGTGCGTGCCACCGCCATTGCCGCCGGGATTGGTGGCCGCCGCTCCGGGGTCGCGGTCGAGCAGCGCGCCACTCGTCACGTCGCGCACGCGGTCGTCGGCGATCACCTGAACGCGGTAGACGGCGTCGCGGTCGTCGCCGAAGCTGACGGCGAGCGTCGCCAGCGCGGCGTTGATCTGCGCTTGCGTGCCGCGAAGCACCAGAATGCCGCCGACGCCGTTATGCGTCGCATCCACCGTCGCGCCACCCGCGCTCACGCCGAGCGTGGCGCCGGCATAGCCCGCCTGGGCGAGCGCCTGGCCATCGTTGTCGAGCAGCCGGACGGTGACCTGAAGGAAATCGGCTTCGGTCGCGATCGTCCCGTCCGCGAGGTCGGGATCGCTGACGCTGAAGCCCGGGATAGTGGTGACAGTATCGGTCGAATTGATCGGCCCGGAGGGGGCGGTGACGACCGGTGCGTCGTTGGTCGGCTGGACGTAGATCCAGAACTCGCGGCCCGTCACCTCGGCGGCGCCGTCGGAGAGGGTGAAGACGAACTTGTCGTCCGGCGTGCCGGGGTAGGTCGTGCCGCCCGGCTCCTTGCCGCCGTGCTGGTAGTAGATATAGCCCTTGGCGATATCGTCCTGGGTGAAGGAGGACCCCTTCCCCAAGGTGGTGAAGTTGATGCCGTCGGTCGAATAGGCGAGGCGGCCATGCGCCGGCGCCTGCGTGACCGAGTACTGGACCTGCGTCGCCGAGCTGTCGGGGTCGACCGCCTGCAGCAGATCGGGCGTGATCTTCTGCCAGGAGCCCTCGTAGATCACCGTCATGGGCTCGTTGACCGCGCCGCTGCCGCTGCCGCCCGGCCACGGGCCGGTCGGGTCGGGCAAGGTCGGATTGGCCGCGATGTCCGGCGCGTCGTTGACCGGGGTGATGATGAAGCCGACATTGGCGCTACCGGAAACGGCGCCCCAGCGGTCCCGGGCGTGGACCGTGAAGCCGTCCGACAGATCCTCGCCGCCGGCATGGACATAGCGCAGCCGCGTCGTCGCCGGATCGGAGGTCAGCCAGCTCGCCTGGAGTTCCGTCGCGGGCGTGACGACCTGCCAGCTCGCGCCGTCGAACCATTCGAGACGCCCCTTCGCTGGCAGGGCGTCGACGAAGAACGCCAGCGGGTTGGCCGGATCATGGTTCACCGCGTGGTTGTTCTGCCCGTTCAGCGTCGAGCCAGCCTCGTAGCGCGCCTCGCTCGTCGCATCGTCGGGATCGGAGAAGCTCAGCATGTCGCTGGTGATGGCGACAGTCTGGCCTTCCTTGATGATGTTGTCGCTGGAGCCCGTCGCCTCGGGCGCGTCGTTGACCGGCGTGGCGTAGAAGTGGAAATCGGTGATCCACTCGTCCATCGCCAGCCCGCCGGCGCCGTCGTCGATCAGCACGCCGGCGGATGCACGCAGCTTCACGCTGGACTCGAAATCCTCGCCGCCGTCATGGACGAACCGCACCCGGCCGGCATCGAGATCGGCCTGGGTGAAGCTGTCATATTGCGACAGCGAGACCCAGTCGCTCCCGACCTGCTTCTGCAGCAAGCCGTTCCAGCCGGAGGCGACGCCGTCGAAGGACATCACGGTATAGACGATCTGCTCGGGCGCTGCGCCGGGCACGGAATAGTGCAGGCCCGGGCGTTCCACGCCGCCCGAAGGCCGGCCGTCATAGAGGACGACAGTGCCGCCCTCGGTCAGGTTGCCGACGGCATGACCGCTGGCGTCGGTGCCGGCGTGCTCGCTCGTCTGATGCGAGGGGGTGCGATCCGGGTCGGCCGGCAGCGCACCGCCCTCGCCGTCCTGCGTCTCGTGCAGGCGGATCGTGAAGGTGAAGTTCTTCAGCCTGCTCGTCTCGCTGGCCGGGTCGTCATAGATGCCGCTCGGGCGCTCATAGAGCGTGCCGTCCTCGCGCCAATGCAGCGAGACGCCGTTGTCGACGACCTGGAACTGGAAGCTGTCGGTCTCGTTCGGGCCGGCGCCGAGATGCTGGACGTACTGGACACGGCCGGCCTTGATGTCGGCGAGCGTAAAGGTGCCGCCGACAGGCAGCGGGATGGGAGCTCCGCCGCCCACCGGCGTCAGATAGAGCCGGCCCTTGTCCATCTCCCGCCCGGTGACGACGAAGGACAGGCTGTCGTCCAGCGAATCCGGATCGCTCACGTTGAGCATGCCGGTGTCGAGCGTGATCCGGTGCGAAGCGTCGACCGTCGCCTCGAGCGAGCCGCCCGCCCAGACCGGCTCGTCATTGACCGGCAGGACGTCGAGCGTGATCCGGGAAGAGGCGGACAGTGCCGCGGCGGCGCCGGCCCCGCCGCCACCGTCGATCACGGTGACGTCGAAGCCGTCCTGCGGGTTCGGCCGACCATTGGCCCGATCCACGCCGTTATGGGCATAGGTCAGCCGGCCGCGATCGGCGTAGGCGAAACTGATCCCGGCCGCGATGTCGGCGGCGGTGATGGCGCGGTCTATCGTCTGAACGACGCCGCCGATCGTCACCGTGCCGTTGAAATGCAGCATGCCGTCCGCGGGCAGCGAATCCAGCCGGACGGTCAGCGAGGGATCGTTCGGGTCCCCACCGCCATCGGCCACGATGTAGTCGCCGACCCTCGAGGGGGCCGGACCGGGCCCCTGGGCGTTGTTGGGCTGCCCTTCGTAGACGCGACCGTCACCCGAGACATTCGGCGCCTGGTTGACCGGCGCGATATCGAGCCGAATGGTCGCGAGCTCGGAATGGGCGAGCGGCGTCGCGCCGTCGTTGACGCGCACGACGAAGGCGTCCTGCGTATTCTGAAGGGCCCCCGTCGCGGTATGGACATAAGCTAGCCGACCGGCCTCGATATCGGCCTGGGTGAAGACCGAACCCTGCCCGATGCGGACCCCGCCAAGGGTGAGGTAACCGTGCTGCGTATCCGTATCGAGCGTATAGACGATCTGGGCCTTGCTCTGGGATCCGAACGCCACCTCCGCGTCCGTCGGCGCGATCATGCTGCCGTCGAGGATGGTGACGCTCGGCGCGCCGCCCGGACCGACCTCGGCGACGTTGACCGTGACGTCGTCGAGCACGGTCGGATCGTTGGAGGCGGTGACACGGATCGCCGCAGTTCTTTCGGCCGTGCCGCCATCCGTCTGGTTGGTGACCGAGACCGCGATATTGGTCGAGGCGATGGCGTTGCCGCGCTCGACATCGGCCGCCGTGAAGGTCAGCCCCTTCAGCCAGGCGTCGGCCTGCTGCATCGTCCCGTTGAAGGTCCAGACGTTACCGAGCTGGACGCCACCGCCGACCGTATCGGCGAAGGCGCCGATGCTGGTATCCGAGACGGTGACGGAGACGGTCACGGCGTCGCTGGCGTCGGCGGGATTATAGCCCAGCCCCCAGCCGGCATCGCCGAGATTGACGCTCGCGCTCGTGCCGAAAGCCGGGTTGAGCGTGCTCGGCTCGGCCACCTGCAGGCTCTCGGAGCCGGAGATGGTCGGAGGGGCGAGCTCATGGTTCCAGGCCGCTACGGCCTCGGCCGCGAAGGGGAGAGCCGTCTCGATCGCGCCGGTGCGCGCTTCCAGAACCCAGTCGCCGCCGCGCTCCTGTGCGCCTGTCGTGTCCTCGGAGGCGGCGACATCCCCGCCTGTCAGCATGGCGAGGCTGCCGAGCAGCGCCTCGCCCGCGGGCGTGCCGGCGACGTCGCAGCCCCAGATCATGAGGTCGGCATCGGCGTTCAAGGCCGCGCTCCAGGAGGCGATTTCGGCGCCGCGAGCTTCGAGCAGTGCCGCGTCGACCACCGTCCGGCCGAGGGTGAAGGCGCCGCCCTCGCCATGGCCGACGAAATGCACCGCATCGAGGCCGCTGCGCCCGGCCAGCGCCGCGCTCACCTGCGCAAGACCGTCGCGTTCGGGATCGAGAACGATGAGTTCGACGCCGGGTGCCGGCGTCAGGCTGCCGAGTTCCGGCAGGCGGGCGTCGACGAAGACGATCTCGTGCCGCGACGCCTGCGAGCGGCCTTCCGCCTCGATGAGCTGCGCCTCGGCCTTGCCACCGAACGGCCCGACATCGGTGACCGTGTCCGATGCTCCATTGCCGGCAGCGACGCCGTGATCCTGGTCGTTCGCCGGCTTATCAGCCACTTCTGCAGGCGCGTGCATGTCGGCAGCGACCGCGGCAGCCGTCGTGGCGCCAGCGGCGTCGAACATGAAACGAGGTTCGAGAGAAAGTGTCAGGCTGGGGAGCGAGAAAGGCCGGCGAACCCGCCGCAGAATATCAGTTTTAGACAATTAGGCGTATCCGAATCGCTTGCGCAACGAGCGCATATCAGAACTATCGCAAATTGGAAGAATGTGATGTTCAATCTGCCATGGGGCAGATTTTTATTCTTTACGGCTCGCGGCGGACGCTCTGCAGAACTAGGCTTTCGATCGGAATATTGCGTTTTTCTAGCTTTTGATGCGTTTTCTTCCTGGAAGCGGGCTTCTTTGCGGAGCATCAGCCCTTCCGGCCACATCGCCGCATCCTCGGTTCGCCCTCGCCACACAGGCCGCACGCAGGACCGCTGTGACATTAGGCCGCCGCGATCACGGCGCGATCGAGCGCAAGCATTCGCACAAAGCGCCTGTTCAGAATCGGCCGATGCCTTGCGCAAGCTCTCGTCGCCTGACGCAGTTCCCGGCTCTCGCGCTCCAGAGCCTGGTCGCCATGTCCGTCGTCAGCCTGGCCGGCGACAGAAATGCCGCCGGCATTTGCGAATACTCAACGTTTGGTCAGCTTAGCTGGCCGGGATACGGAGAGGTCGGGATCGCTGCGGATGTCAGAGGTTGAGTCACCCCCGGCGACGCAGCGGGGTACAGGGAGCCTGTTCCGGCAGCAGTCGCTGCAGCAGCTCGACCGGCCGGAGGATTTCCACGCGCCGCTGCGCGTGGTGGGCCGCGTCGAATGGATCGCCGGCCTGCTCTGCCTGGCGCTCTGCATCGCCGTCATCGTCTGGGCCTGCCTCGCGCGCTATCGCGAGACGGTGGAGGGCCCCGGCATGTTCGTGCACAGCGGCGGCGTCTTCATCGGGCTCAACGCACCGAAATCGGGCTGGATCGACGGGCTCGTTCCGGCCGGCCAGAAGGTCGCGGCCGGGCAGATCGTCGCCTCGCTGACGACGCCGGAGGAGGATGCGCGCATCGCCGATCTCGAGCGCCGCATCGACCAGGCCGAGGACCACCGCACCGCCATCACCCAGCGCTACGAGGTTCGGGTCGCGGCCGAGAACGTCTCGCAGCAGCGCCGGCGCGAGGAACTGGACGAGGCCGCCGACCTGACCCGCCAGCGGATCGCCGAAGCGGAGGGCACGCTGGCCAATCGCGAAATGCTGTTCTCGCGCGGCGCCGGCACCACCGACCGCGTGCAGGAGGCCCGCGAGCGGCTGTTCAGCGCGCGCTCCAGCCTGTCGCGCACCCAGTCGGAGCTCGCCGCGCTGAACGGCGCGATCCTGGCGCTCGGCGGAACGCGGGATCAAGAGCTGGAGGCGAGCCAGCGTCAGATCCTCGATCTCAAGGGACAGCTCGAACAGGCGAGATTGAGCCGCAAGCTCGCCGACGAGATCCGTGCACCGCGCGACGGCATGGTCGCCCTGGTGCCGGTGACGATGAACGCGCTGGTCACGGCCGGGCAGCGCATCGTCACGCTCGAAACCGGCGGTGAGCGCCTGGAGGCCCTGTTCTTCGTCCCGGGCGACATGGGCAAGCGCATAACCCCGGGGATGGAGGTCAGGCTCTCGCCCTCGATCGCACCGCGCGAGGAATACGGCATGCTCGTCGGCAAGGTGGTCTCGGTCTCGCCGCAGCCGGAGGGCCAGGCCGAAATCGCCGAAAGGCTGGGCAATCCGGATCTCGCCCGGCAGATGGCGCGCAACGGCGCCCCCTTCGAAGTTCGGGCGACGCTGGAGACACCCTCCGGCGAAAGCGCCGGCTATGCCTGGACCTCGCAGCGCGGGCACGAGATCCCGCTCAGCAGCGGGCTGCTGCTCACGGCCAACGTCACCGTGCGGCGCGCCCCGCCGATCACCCTGATCATTCCGGCGCTGCGCCGCTGGACCGGCCTGTGAAGGCCGCGGCCATGACTGAGAGTCCGCCAGCGGCCGCCAGCATGCCGCCCCTGCCGAGCGCGGGACGGCCCTGCCGCGTCCCGACCATACTGCAGATGGAGGCGGTCGAGTGCGGGGCGGCGGCGCTCGGCATGGTGCTGGCCTATCACGGGCTCTGGCTACCGCTGGAGCGGCTGCGCGAGGCCTGCCAGGTGACGCGCGACGGCGCCACGGCGGCCTCGCTGCTGCGCGCCGCGCGCAGCTTCGGCATGGAGGCCAAGGGCTGGCGCGTCGAGCCGGTGGCGCTGGCGCAGCATCGCTTTCCGGCGATCGCCTTCTGGCAGATGAACCATTTCGTCGTGATCGAGGGCGTCTCGCGCGGACGGGTCCAGATCAACGATCCCGCCCATGGCCGGCGCAGCGTCGACGCGGCCGAATTCGACGGCGCCTTCACCGGCATCCTTCTGACCTTCGCGCCCACGCCTGCCTTCCAGCCGGGCGGCGAGCGGCCGAGCCTGCTGCGCGCACTGCTGCCGAAGGGCGGCGAAACCCGCGCGGCGCTGGGCTTCCTCGGCATCATCGCGCTCTGCAACGTGCTGCCGCCGATCTTCGTGCCCGCGGCCGGCAAGATCTTCGCCGACAACATCATGGTCCAGCACGCGACGAGCTGGCTGCGGCCGCTGCTGCTGGCGCTGATCGGCTCGGCCCTGCTCTCCATGCTGCTGTCCTGGCTGCACGGGCTGGTGCTGGCCCGGCTGCAGCGGCGGCTCGGCACCGAGTCCGCCGTCGGCCTGATGGCGCACATGCTGCGCCTGCCGATCGGCTTCTTCGTCCAGCGCCATGTCGGCGACATCACCTCGCGCATGGAGGCTGCGCGCCGCCTGTCGCACAGCGCCGTGGTCTCGATCTCCTCGGCGCTCTTCAGCATCATGGGCGCGCTGATCAGCGCCGCCATCATGATGGTCTACGACGTGCCGATGGCGCTCGCCTGCTTCGCCTTCGCGACGGCGGACATCGCGGCGATCGCCTTCATCACCCGGATTCGCGTCGAGGGCGTCAGGCGCGTGGTGGTCCAGCGCGCGCGCATGGCCAGCGTCGCACTCGGCGGCATCCAGTCGATCGAAACGATCAAGGCCTCCGGCGCCGAGGACGCCTTCTTCACCCGTCTGATGGGCGCCCAGGCGCAACTGCTGAACATGATGCAGGAGCTGGAGCGCTCCACGCTCTTCCTCACTTTGGCGCCTTCGGTGATCAAGAGCCTGTCCTATGCCGCTCTGCTCGGCTGGGGCGCGCTGAAGGTGATGGACGGCGAGATGACGGTGGGCACGCTGATCGCCTTCCTCGCCGTGCTCCAGGCCTTCCACACTCCGGTCCAGTCGCTGGTCGGCGCGGTCGCGGGGCTGCAGGAGCTGCGCGGCGACCTCGAGCGCGTCCAGGACACGATGCGCCACGCTCCGGCCGCCCGGCTGCAACAGGACGCGGCGGTCGCCGCGCACTGGCCGGCGCAGCAGGGCCGGCTCTCCGGCAGCATCGACATCCGCGCGCTCGGCTTCGCCTATCCGGGCCAGCCCGGGCTGATCGAGAAGCTCGACCTTTCGATCGCGCCCGGCCAATGGGTCGCAGTGGTCGGCGGCTCGGGCAGCGGCAAGTCGACCCTGGCGCGGCTGGTCGCGGGATTGCTGCAACCGGCTGAGGGAAGCATAAGCTTCGACGGCACGGCGGCCGGCGAGGTTCCGCGCCGCGTGCTCGCGGGCTCGCTGAGCTATGTCGAGCAGGATGTGGTGCTGTTCGAGGGCACCATCCGCGACAACATCGCGCTCTGGGACGCCTCGCTCGACGATGCCCGGCTCATCGCGGCGGCGCGCGATGCCGGCGTCCACGAGGAGATCGTACGCCGGCGCGGCCAGTACAGCGCCGATGTCGCCGAGGGCGGGCTGAACTTTTCCGGCGGCCAGCGCCAGCGCCTGGAGCTCGCCCGCGCGCTCGCCAGCGACCCGTCGATCCTGATCCTCGACGAGGCGACTTCGGCGCTCGATCCCGTCACCGAGGCGGAGGTCTTCGCCAATCTGCGGCGGCGCGGCGTCAGCGCCCTGGTGATCTCGCACCGGCTGAGCACGGTGCGAGATTGCGACGAGATCATCGTGCTCGACCGCGGCCGGATCGTCGAGCGCGGCACGCACCAGGCGCTGATCGCGGCCGCGGGCCGCTATGCGGAGCTCGTCCGTGCGGAGTGAATTGCTCGAACGCGCCGAGGCCGAAGGGCCGCCCGCCCCGCCGCGCATTATCTGCGAGGAGGGCTTCGCCTACCGGCTCACCGGCGCAGGCGCGGAGCTGCTGGTCGAGCAGAAGGGCCAGGCCGGCAGCCTGCGCCATCTCGCCATGCTCGGCGCGGGCGCAGCGGCATTCGGTCTCGCAGCCGACAGGATACGTCTCGTCCTGATCCCGAAGGACGGCGCGGCGGTCGAGACAATCGCCCTGCCCGATCTGGCGGACCGGGCCGACCTCTTCGTGCGCACCGCCGAAGCCTGGATCGCGGTGACGGCCGAGCGCGCGCGGCATCTGGCAGGGCTTCCGGCGCAGGCCGGTCCTGCCGACGGCGTGCCGTCATACCGGCTGGAACCTGGTCTCCAGAACCTGGCGGCGGGCGAAGCCGCCCTCCCCGGTGGATCCCATGCCCTGCTCTGGTGCCGGGCACAGGCGGGTGCCTGCGCGAACATCTGGGGGCGGAATGCCGGCCGCGGAGACCTGCCGGTGCCGGTGCTGCGCAGCGCGCCGCTCCATGTCGAGCGCGCAAGCGAGATCCAGGCGGCAGACAGCGCCGCGCTCGCGCGGGAGGGCACCCTGCTTGCCGCGCTCGCAGGCTTCAACGTGGCGCTCGGCCGGCTGCTGCAGGACTGGTGCGAGGCCAGAATGGCCGCTCTCAGCGCGCATGTCGCGGACGTCGCCGACGCGGATGCCGCGGCGGTCTCGGCTGCGATGGCGAGGCTCGCCGGGCGCGGAGCGCCGCAGGCGAGGCAGGTGCGCCCCGGTCTGGAGCCACCGCTTGCGGCGACAATCCGGACGGTCGCCCGGGCGATGCGCGTCAGGCTCCCGGCGGATTTCGGCCAGCTGCGCGCGACCGGCGAGAACGAGGATGCGCTCGCGCTCTACACCGCGAAGGCCGGGCTGAGGTCGCGCGAGCTCAAGCTGCAGGAGGGCTGGTGGCGAAAGGCCGGCGAGGCGATGGTCGGGCAGCTGCGCGACGGCACGCCGGTCGCGCTCCTGCCGGCACGAAGCGGCTGGCGGATGGTCCGCCCCGGCAGCGACGAGCGGGTGAGGGTCGATGACGGGATCGCGGCCTCGCTGACCCCGCATGCCCATGTGCTCTATCGCGGCTTCTCCGGCAGCGAGGAGCGTCCCGGCCGGGCGCTCGCCGCCTTCGTCTTCTCGATCGTGCGCGGCGAAATGGCGCTGATCGCGCTGGCGAGCCTCGCCGCCGGCCTGCTGGCCATGGCGACGCCCTTCCTGTCCGGCATGCTCATCCAATCCGTCATCCCGGACGGGGTGCGCAGCGAGATCCTTCAGCTCATCCTGGTGATGGTCTCGGTCGCCTTCGGGATGATGGGGTTCGAGCTGGTGCGCGGCCTCGCCGTGCTGCGCGTCGAATCCGTGCTCGGTTCGGCGGTCGAGGGCGCGCTCTGGAGCCGCCTGCTGCGGCTGTCGCCCGGCTTCTTCCGCCGCTACGGCGCCGGCGATCTCGCCTTGCGCGCCGATGCGGTGAACCAGATCCGCCGGACCGTCGGCGTCGCCAGCATCACGGCGCTGCTCGGCGTGCTGTTCTCCTGCGTCAACCTCGTCGTGCTCCTGAGCTATGGGCTGAAGCCCGCTCTGCTCGCGCTCGCGGTGTGCGCCGTCCAGCTCGTGATCCTGCTCGGCATGACCCTGTTCGAGCTGCAATTGCAGCGCCGCGCGCTCGCCAACAGCGGGGCGATGCAGACGCTCACCGTGCAGATCTTCCAGGGCATTTCGAAGCTGCGCGTCGCCGCCGCCGAGAACCGCTTCCTGGCGCGCTGGACCCATCTCTTCGCGGTGGACCAGGCGGTGAACTTCCGGGCGAACGTCGTCGGCAGCGCGGTCAGCGCCTTCGGCGCCGGCTGGAACATCCTCGTCATGGCGGCGCTGATCGGGCTCGTCGGCTTCGGCGGCGTCAAGATGACGCTCGGCGACTACGTCACCTATTCCGGCGTCTCCGGCCAGTTCGTCTCCGCCATCCTCTCGCTCGCGGGCCTGATCCCGGCGCTGGCAACGGTCCTGCCGCTATGGGAGCGCGCGCGGCCGATCCTGGTGGAGCCGACGGAGGACGACGCCGGCAGTCTTCACCCCGGGACGCTGCAGGGCGAGATCGAGGCGTCCCGCGTCAGCTTCAGCTATCCCGGCGGGCAAAGCGCGCTCAGCGACGTCTCGCTGCGTATCCCCGCCGGCGCCTTCGTCGCTTTGGTCGGCCCCTCCGGCTCCGGAAAATCCTCGCTGCTGCGCCTGCTGCTCGGCTTCGACCAGCCGGACAGCGGCTCGGTGCTGCTCGACGGCCATGACCTGCGCGATCTCGACCGGGGCGCCGTCCGACGCCAGCTCGGCGTCGTGCTGCAGCACAGCCGCATCGAGGCGGGCAGCCTCTACCACAACATCGCAGGGACGGCGCCGCTGAGCCTGGAGGCGGCCTTCGAGGCAGCGAGCCTCGCCGGCCTCGGCCCCGACATCGCGGCGATGCCGATGGGGCTGCACACCTATGTCGACGATGCCGGCGCGACCCTGTCCGGCGGGCAGCGCCAGCGGCTCCTGCTCGCCCGCGCCATAGCAAGGCGGCCGCGGATCATGCTGCTGGACGAGGCGACGAGCGCGCTCGACAACGCCACGCAGGCCCATGTCATGGCGACGCTGGCGCAGATGAACGTCACCCGCGTGGTGGTGGCGCACCGGCTGAGCACGGTGCGCGATGCCGACCTGATCTATGTGCTGTCGGAAGGGCGCATCGTCGAGCAGGGCGACTACGCGACGCTGGCCGCGGCCGGCGGCGTCTTCGCCGGGCTGATCCGCCGCCAGATGGCCTGACCGCCTGGATTACCGGACGGCTGGCCGATCGGGCCCGCCGACGCCATAGCGGCGCTGCCACGCCTTCTCAAGACACAATCGCCCGGCTCCCTGGGGAGCCGGGCGATCAAAGGACCATCGCGACCGCATCAGCGGATGGCGACGGTGACCTCCTTGGTGCCGTCGAACTTGATGAAGTGGCGCTTACCGTCGATCAGCTCGCTGCGAACGTTGCCGCCGCTGCTGCTGCCCGTCGCATGGAAGTCGGCGGGATTGCCGGTGAAGGAGGACTGGCTCTCCTTCCAGACCCACCACTGACCGCGCGAGGGAGCGACCCACTGCCCGGCGCCGCCGGCCGCGGCCTCGAGCTCTTCGTCGGTCAGGGCGATGTTGTTCAGGTCCTGCTTGGTCATCGGCTTCTTCCTCTCTCCATCCGTCCGGCCGTCCCGGCCGGCTCGTTTCGTGAGAGGACCTTATGTCGGCCCGCCTTACACCAACCTTACTGATCGTCATCGCCGTTTGCGCCGAGAGGGAAAGTTGGCCTGGAGCGAGCGGGAGTCTCGGCAATTCCCCGCGCCGCGGACCGCCGGACAGCGCAGGCGCTGCGTTCCTGTCGGCTATTTCTGCTTTCCGAGAGCGGTGGCGAGCCAGGCCTCGATCGTCGCCTTCTCCTCCTTCGCATTGTTCTTGACCCAGCTCAGATACATCGCAGAGCCCTTGGAATGCATCGCCAGATCCAGCACGGCGCTCGGGCTGATCTCGTATCGCTTCTTGAACGCTCGGCTGAAATGGGCCTCGCTGCGAAATCCGTGCTGGTGCGCCACGGCCGCGATCTTCAGCCTTCCCTCGGACAGCACGATCGCCCGCAAGCTGGCCTTCAACCGTTCCCCGAGCAGCCAGCGTTGGACACCGCCATGGTTCTCGAACGAACGAAAGAGCTTCGAGCGCGAGACGCCCAGCGCATCCGCCAACTCGTCCGGACCGAAATCCGGATCGGACATCTTCCCCCGAGCGAGGCGATAAGCCCGATCCAGCACGGAGATGTCGTCGTACTGCCTTCTCGGGGCAGCGGCAGGAAGCGTCGCTTCGGCAAACCGCAGGATGCCATCGACGGCCGACTGGGCCTGATCGACGCTGAAGCCGTCGACATGGTCCACGAGCGACCTGATCTGGCCACCGAGATAGACCCCGGCACTGCTATCCGCCGCCAGCACCATGCCATGGACATCGCCCTGGAGCTTGGCAGGCGCGCTGGCCCTGTCGAAGGTGATGGTTATGCCTTCATAGCCCGTCGTATGGCACTCATAGGGCCTGGAATAGTCGACTGCGACGATATCGCCAGGAGCGTGACAGCGCTTGCGCCCGTCATAGTCGGTGGTGATCTCACCGCTCACGACAAGGTAGAGCGACATCTGGGAATTCGGCTTTTCAGCGATGACGCGCCGCGTCCGCGACATCGTCATCGCCGATCCGCCGTTGATCTGCAGAAAGGCTTCGGGAAGCTGCCAGGTGCAGCCATAGAACTCGAACGACGCCAGATCGAAATCCGCCGGTATCGAGCAGTCGACAAGGCGGGAGAGCGCAGCCTTCCAGGCCGCATAGCTTTCCGCGCCTGGGGGATAGGGCCAGATGAGCCCGCGCGATGCGCGCAATTCCGACGGGACCTCGGCCTCGGGCGGAAAATTCTCGTGCTTGCTCATCACTGGCTTGCCCGCCTTCAGCGCACCCGATCCGGGGCGGGCTTCCGCCGGACCGAGGACCTGACGCTGATGAGTTTGGGGAGTTCGTCAGCATTGTAAAGTCGAGGCGCGCCGGAGGCCAAGACAGCGGGCGAAACCAAGGGCGATCTCGACCGCGCGGCGAGCAGGGACGTCAGGTCATCAAGTTGGGATCGCCAGTCATGGTGCCCTGCGGCGATTTCCTTTTAGATTCAACCAGAGGTCCGCCTTCAGAGCGGCCACGGGGGCATTGGGAACTTATGGCGAGGGCATCGATCGGCGCAGGCCGAGGCCGGCAGAAACTGTGTCTGCGGTCATGAGAATCCCTGGACGCTTCAGGCGTCGCTCCCTGATCGCCGGCCCTTCGCCATGAGCGGCTGACGCAGCCCGCCAGCCGCCGACTGCCGAGCCCAAGCGCCAATGCGGCGTTCGGGTCCGGCCTGCGCCGATCATCGTCGAGAATCCCATCAGCCGTGACGTCGAGTCACGGCCCCAGATCACGTTTGCTTTGAGGCCGGCCACTGAGAGCTGGCCCATCCGGGGGCAAGGCCATGCGAATTTCAGTTCACGCGCCGCTGCGGCGCGCCCTTCTGGCCGGGACGATCCTGAGCTCCCTGTCGGCGGGGCACGCCCTCGCCCAGAACGCGACCTGGACCGGCGCGGTATCGACCGTCTTCCGCGATGCCGGCAACTGGACGCCGAGCGGCGCTCCTTCCGGCACGGCCTTCTTCGACAGTACCGGCGGAACCACGGTCACCATCGATTCAAACCGGGCCCTGGCTGGCTTCACGTTCAACCCTCAAGCCAACAGCCACATAATCTCAAATCAGGCCGAGCTGCGTTTTAATGGCTCTGGAATCGTCAACAACTCCGGGCAGATTCAGATATTGAACAATCAGAATGTTATGTATTTTCAGAATTCGGCCGCAGCCGGCGCAACGATAATCAACGGCGGCGTACCACCCAGGTCCTATGTTCTATTTCAAAATACCAGCACGGCCGGCACTGCGGCCATCTATAACAATCCCGAGGGCAGCGTCGTTTTTAACGACAACAGCACCGCCGGCAATGCAACGATCACTAACGGCAGGAATGCAAGCCTAGGCTTCCTCGATAGCAGCACGGCCGGATATGCCACGATCCGCAACAATCCCGGCGGCGGTATACAGTTCGCGTTCGACGCCACGGCCGGAAACGCGACGATCGACAATTCCGGCATCATGTATTTCTTCAACACCAGCTCGGGCGGCAACGCCAACATCCGCAACAACGCGGGCGCGCATCTCGAATTCGCCTCCAGCAGCACGGCTGCAAACGCGACCATCGACAACTCAGGTACGCTGCGATTCTGGCTCAATGCCTCGGCCGGCAATGCGCGGCTGATCACCAATGCCGGCGGCGAGACCTTCTTCAACGGCAAATCCCACGATGCCGTCGGCTCGATCGCCGGCGCTGGCAACTATGTGCTCAGCCTGTGGTCGCTCACCACCGGCGGCAATGGCGACACGACCGAGGTCAGCGGCGTGATCAGCGGCGGCGGCGCGCTGATCAAGGCAGGCGCCGGCACGCTGACGCTGTCGGGCGCCAACACCTATACCGGCGCGACTACGGTCGATGGCGGCAGGCTGGTGGTCAACGGCTCGCTGGCGAGCGCGGTGACGGTCAATCGCGGGGCGACGCTCGGCGGCTCGGGCACAGTCGGTGGGATCGCGGTGGCAAGCGGCGGCACGGTGGCGCCGGGCAATTCGATCGGGACGCTGAACGTCGCCGGCAATGTCGCCTTCGCGGCAGGCTCGGTCTATCAGGTCGAGATCAACGCCGCCGGACAGGGCGACCGGATCGCTGCGACGGGGATGGCGACCTTGTCCGGCGGCACGGTCCAGGTTCTGGCCGAGGCCGGCAATTATGCGGCGGGGACGCGCTATACCATCCTGACCGCGAATGGCGGCGTGACCGGCCAGTT
>NZ_JBXAJY010000008.1:0-421038 GCF_058797755.1 Allobosea sp. GW823-FHT02B03
CGAACATGTCGAACTCCTCGAAGGAGTCCTTGTCGAGCAGAAGCTCGATCCGCTCGCGCGCCGTCAGCTTGCCGCGCCCATGCTGCGCCGAAATCCGCCGCTCCCCGCCACCAAGACGGGCCCCCGCGCGGCGGGTTTCGAGATCGTTCAGGATGTCTTGCATGGCCGTCTCCCTCGCCTGCCCTATCCGTCGTGCGCCTTGTGACGGCAAGGGATTTTGTGCAAAATTGCGAAATGGCAAAATTAACAAGTTCGCCAACTGAAAAGTTGAGACGCAAGCTCTTCGCCGGCGCGACCATTCGCAGATTGCGCGAGGAACGCGACTGGACCCAGCTCGAACTGGCGCGGCGCCTCAACATCTCGCCGAGCTATCTCAGCCAGATCGAGGCGAGCCAGCGCAGCCTGTCCGGCACGATGGTGGTCGACCTCGCCCGCGTCTTCAGGGTCAATCTCTCGATCTTCACCGACGATCTCGGCGACCGCCTCGCAGCCAATCTGCGCGAGACGCTGGCGGACCCGCTCTTTGCCGCGATCGAGGTCAATCCGCGCGAACTCCGTACCGCCGCCGTCCAGATGCCGCAGATCGGCCGGGCCCTGCTCGACTTGCACGCGCAGTACCAGAGCCTCGAGGCGCGCTACCGCTCCCTCGACGAGGCCGTGCATCCCGAGCCTTCGCAGCCGCGCCGGCCGATCTCGGCCTTCGACGAGGTCCGCGACTATTTCCATTTCATCGGCAATTACGTCGATGCGCTCGACCTCGCCGCCGAGGCGCTGGCGACGCGGATTTCCGAGATCCCCGGCGATCCGCGCCAGCGCATGGAAACCTATCTCGCCAGCGAGCACGGGCTCGGCGTCGTCGAATGCCCGCCCGACAGCCATCCCGCCCAGAGCCGGCTGGAGCGCGAAGCCGGCAGGATCACGCTGAACGAGGCGCTGCCGGTCTCCAGCCAGGTCTTCGCCCTCGCCCGCCATGTCGCCCGGCTCACTCATGGCGAGACAGCGGACGCCATCGTCGAGCAGGCCGGCTTCCTCAACCGCGACAGCGCGCTCGTCTGCTCGGCCGCCCTCTCCAACTACTTCGCGGGCGCGCTGACCATGCCCTATGGCGCCTTTCGCGACGAGGCCCGCCGGATGCGGCACGACGTCGAGCGCCTCGCGATCCGCTTCGGCGCCAGCCTGGAACAGGTCTGCCATCGCCTCTCGACGCTTCAGCGTTCCGGGCAGGAAGGCGTCCCGATGTACTTCCTGCGCGTCGACCGTGCCGGCAACATCACAAAGCGTCATAGCGCGACGCGCTTTCAGTTCGCCCGCTATGGCGGCGCCTGCCCGATCTGGAACATCCACGAGGCCTTCGAGATGCCGGACCGCTTTCTGGTGCAGCGGGCGGAAATGCCGGATGGCCGGCAATACCTCTCGATCGCGCGGGCGATCAGCAAGGGCGAGTCGCGCTTCGACGCCGTGCGCTCGCGCTATGCCATCGGTATCGGTTGCGAGATGGCCTATGCCGACGAGCTGATCTACGCCGATGCCATCCGTAGCAGCGGCAAGATCGCCGAGATCGGGATCAACTGCCGGCTCTGCGAGCGGCCGGGCTGCCCGCAGCGCGCCATGCCGCCGCTCGACCGCGCCGTGATCGTCGACCCCTGGGAGCGCGGCATCCTGCCTTACCGCCTCGGCTGAGACGGCGGCCGATCGCTTTGCCGGAGCATCGGGTTGATCCGAAAAGTGCGTCCCACTTTCGGTCCGATGCCCTACCCCATGATGTGGTAGCCGGCATCGACATAGATCGTGTTGCCGGTCATGCCCGTGGCCGCGTCGCTGATCAGGAAGGCGGCGACCTGCCCGACCTCGTCGATGGTGACGACGCGCCCCTGCGGCGCCCGGGCGGCGGCCTGAGACAGCAATTCGTCGAAACCGGCGATGCCGCCGGCGGCGCGCGTCTTCAGCGGGCCCGGCGAGAGCGCATGCAGGCGGATGCCCTTCTGGCCGAGCTCATGGGCGAGATAGCGCGTCGTGCTCTCGAGCGCGGCCTTCACCGGTCCCATGATGTTGTAGTTATCGAGCACCTTCTCGGCGCCGTAATAGCTCATCGTCAGGATCGTGCCGCCCGCCGCCATCAGCGGCTCGGCGGCGCGCGCCATCTCGATCAGCGAGTAGCAGGACACCCGCATCGCCTGCTCGAAGCCCTCGCGCGAGACGTCGACGACACGGCCATGCAGGTCGTCACGCGGGGCGAACGCGATCGAATGGATGACGAAGTCGAGCTTGCCCCATTGCCGTGCGATCGCCGCGAACACCGCGTCGAGCTCGCCGGGGACCTCGACATCGAGCGGCATGATGATCGGGCTGGCGAGTTCCTCGGCGAGCGGCCTGACCCATTTCTCGGCCTTGGCGTTGAGATAGGTCACGGCGAGTTCGGCACCAAGCCGGTGCAGCACCCTTCCGCAGCCGAAGGCTATGCTGCCTTCATTGGCGATGCCGACGATCAGACCCTTCTTGCCACGGACGAGTTCACCGATCGGCGTCATGAGATCAGTCTCCGAAGATCACGCGGCGGAAACGGCTGAGCGCGTAGGTGAAGTAGACGCCACCGATGACGATCAGCGCGACGAGCTGCAGCCAGACCACCGAAAGCCCGGCGCCGCGATAGAGCACCCCCTGCGCGAAGGCCACGAAATGCGGCGTCGGGCTGATCACCTGCATGGTATATTGCAGCCAGACCGGCATGCTCTCCATCGGCGTGCTCGAACCAGAGAGCAGCTGCATCAGCACCAGGATCGGGATGGCGAGCAGCCCGAACTGCCCCATCGTGGTCGCGAGCGTGCCGAGCATGATGCCGAGCGCTGCGACGGCGAAGACATAGAGCCCGGCACCGGCCAGGAAGAGCGTCAACGAGCCGGCGATCGGCACTTGCAGCCACCATTGCACGACGAGCGCCAGCGACAGCCCGGCCGCGACCAGGATGACGAGCCCGTTGGCGATGATCTTCGCCAGCATGATCTCGGTCGGCACCACCGGCATCACCAGGAGATGCTCGACCGTGCCCTGCTCGCGCTCGCGGATCAGGGCGGCGCCGGTCAGGATCACCGTCAGCAAGGTGATGCTGTTGATCACCTGCATCACCGAGGTGAACCAGGCGGAATCCAGGTTCGGATTGAACTTGGCGCGGATCACCACATTGACCGGGGCGCTGGTCACCGTCTCGCGGCCGGCCAGGAAGTTCGTCACCTCCTGAGCGATGATCGACTGGATATAGACCGCGCCGTTGCCGGCCTGCGTCATCGCGGTGGCGTCGACATTGAGCTGCACCGAAGCGCGCCGGCCGGAGAGCAGATCGGCCTGGAAGGATGGCGGGATCTCCAGCACGAAGACCAGCCTGCCATGGTCCATCTCCTCGTCGATCTCGCGCGCGCTGATCAGCACCGCGCTCTTGAACAGCGGCGGGTTCAGCGCGTTGCGGATCTGGCGGGAGAGGTCCGAGCGATCCTCGTCGACGATACCGACCGAGAGGTTCTTCGCCTCGGTCGAGGCACCGGTCGCCACCGTGTAGACGGCAATGCTGAAGGAATAGACCAGGAGAATCAGCATCACCGGATCGGCGCGGATGCTGCGCAGCTCCTTGATCACCAGCTGCCAGATATTCGCCAGATGGACACGCAGACCGGAGAGCGGCCGCTGGGCCGGAGCCGGGGTCGCCCTGGAGGTTTCGGCGCTCATCTCAGAGCTCCTGCTTGCGCAGCAGCAGCTGCGATAGCGCGAGGAAGAGCAGCCCGAAGCCCGCGAGCATCACAAGGTTGAAGGCGAGGTCGTCGAAGCCCAGCCCCTTGGTGAAGGCACCGACGCTGATCGGCTGGTACCAGGCCGTCGGGAAGCCGAGCCCGATCAGCCGCGCCCCCCCCGAGAGCGAGGCGACGGGGACGAGCAGCCCCGAGAAGTTCACCGCCGGGATGATCGAGAGGATCGCGGTCGCGAACACAGCCGAGACCTGCGTCTTGGTGAAGGTCGAGATCAGCTGGCCGAAGCCGGTTGTCGCCGTGACGTAGAGCAGCGTTCCCAGGGCCAGCAGCGCGACCGAGCCCTTGATCGGCACGCCGAACAGGAACAGCGCGAGGAGCACCAGCAGCACGAAGCTGATCATCGCGATCGCGATATAGGGCAGCTGCTTTCCGAACAGGAACTCGAACTTCGTGATCGGCGTCGACTGGAAATTGGCGATCGAGCCGGTCTCCTTCTCGCGCACCACCGCGATAGCCGACATGATCGCCGGGATCAGGATCAGCATCAGCATGATCACGCTCGGCACCATGGCATTCACGCTCTTGAAGGCCTGGTTGTAGCGGAAGCGCGTCTCGATATTGATCAGGCTGGCCGCGCTCGTGCCGGTGCTGTTCTGGACCAGCCATTCCTTGGCGTATTGCGCGGCGAGCCCGGTGACATAGCCCTTGGTGGTCTCGGCGCGGAACGGCATCGCCCCGTCTAGCCAGACCGCGACCTCGGGCTTCCGGCCCGATTGCAGGTCGCGCCCGAAGCCCGGCGGGATCTCGATGGCGAGCTGCAATTCGCCGGTGCGCAGGCGCTGGTCGAGTTCGCCGGAGCTGCGTAGTGGCGGGCGCTCGTCGAAGTAGCGCGAGCCGGAGAAGGCTTCGATCAGTTGCCGGCTTTCGGGCGTGTTGTCGTGGTCGAGCGCAGAGAAGCGCAGGTTCTCGACATCGAAGGAGATGCCGAATCCGAAGGCGATCATCAGGACGAGCGGGCCGAGGAAGGCGAAGGCGAGCCGGATCGGATCGCGCAAGAGCTCCATCGTCTCACGCCGCGAATAGGCCCAGAGCCGCTTGGGATCGAAGCGGCGCGGCGGGCGGATCGGCTCGGGCGCCGGCATCGGAGCGTTCGGATCGGGCGCCTCCGTCTTGGCTGCGCGGTCGATGCCGGCAGCCTCGGCGAGATAGTCGACGAAGGTGTCCTCCAGCGAGGCACTGCCCCGTTCCTTGACCAGCTCCTCCGGCGTGCCAACGGCGAGCACCTTGCCGGCATGCATCAGCGAGATCCGGTCGCAGCGCTCCGCCTCGTTCATGAAATGGGTCGAGAGGAAGATCGTGACGCCGTCATCGCGCGAGAGGTCGATCAGCGTGCGCCAGAAGGCGTCGCGCGCGATCGGGTCGACGCCCGAGGTCGGCTCGTCGAGGATCAGCATGGCCGGTCGGTGCAGCACCGCGACGGCGAGCTGCAGGCGCTGCTTGATGCCGAGCGGCAGGCTGTCGGGACGGGCATCGACCACGTCCTTGAGATCGTAGCGCTCGAGCAGCTCGGCGATGCGGCCTTCGATCTCCTCGCTCGGGAGATGGTAGAGCTTGGCGTGCAGCTCGAGGTTCTGGCGGACCGTCAGCTCGGTATAGAGCGAGAAGGCCTGCGACATGTATCCGACGTTCCGCCTCGTCTCCATATCGTTCGAGCCCATCGGCTTGCCGAACAATTTGGCCGTGCCCTCGCTCGCCGGCAGCAGGCCGGTGAGCATCTTCATCACCGTCGACTTGCCGCAGCCATTCGAGCCGAGGAAGCCGAAGATCTCGCCGCGCTGGATCCGGAAGCTGACATGGTCGACGGCGGTGAAATCGCCGAAGCGGCGGGTCAGCCCCTCGGCCTCGATCGCCGGCACATCGCTGTCGCTGGCCGGGCGCGGTCGCACGACCACCTCCTGATGATGCGCCCGCTTCGCCTCGGGCAGCAGCGCGATGAACGCCGCCTCCAGCGATTTCTGCCCGGTCTTCGCAAGGATTTCGCCGACCGGCCCGGAGGCGATCACCTTGCCGTCGTCCATGGCGGCGAGCCAGTCGAAGCGCTCGGCCTCGTCCATATAGGCGGTCGCGACGATGACGCTCATCTGAGGACGCCTGCCGCGGATCGTGTTGATCAGGTCCCAGAACTGGCCGCGCGAGAGCGGATCGACGCCGGTGGTCGGCTCGTCGAGGATCAGGAGATCGGGATCGTGGATCAGGGCGCAGCACAGGCTGAGCTTCTGCTTCATGCCGCCCGAGAGCTTGCCGGCCGGCCGGTCCTCGAACGGGTCGAGCCCCGTCGCCTGCAGCAATTCGTCGATGCGCCGTCGCCGTTCGGCCTCGCCCTGGCCGAACAGCCGTCCATGGAAGTCGATATTCTCGAAGACACTCAGCGTCGGATAGAGATTGCGGCCGAGGCCCTGCGGCATATAAGCGATGCGCGCGCCCTGCTGCTCACGATGCGCCTTGTCGGCCATGTCGCCATCGAAGACCGTGACGACGCCGGTCTGGATCTGGCGGACCCCGGCGACCAGAGCGAGCAGCGCCGATTTGCCGACGCCGTCGGGACCGATGACGCCGACCATGCGGCGCGCTGGGAACGCGATCGAGACGTCGTCGAGCGCGACCGTCTTGCCGTAGCGGTGCGAGACGTTCTCGACCCTGGCAATGTAACCGTCGCTCATCAGGGGAGCTTCACGCTGAGGTCTTCGGGCCACTGGATCGAGGCGCTGGTGCGAACGAAGCCCATGCCGCGCACGCCGGTCTTGGCCTGCCGGTGGTATTTCTTCAGCACGCGCGGATCGATCTGCAGCTTGACGCGGAACATCAGCTTCTCGCGCTCATCCGCGGTCTCGACGCTCTTCGGCGTGAACTGCGCATCGGCCGCGACGAAGCTGACATTGGCGGGGATGACGTAGTTCGGCAGCGGGTCGACGGTGATCCGCGCCTCGTCGCCGAGCGCCAGCAGCCCGGCCTGGGCGGCCGGCAGATAGATTGTCATGTAGACATCGCTGAGATCGAGCAGCGTCAGGATGCGCGCGCCGGCGCCGACGACCTCGCCGGCCCGGGCGAGCTGGTACTGCACGCGCCCGCTGCGCGGGGCGACCAGGGTCATGTCGACCAGCACGGCCTCGATCCGGTCGACCTCGGCCTCAGCGCTCTTGATGGCGAACGCAGCCTGGTCGCGCTGGGCCTCCGCCGCCACGAGCGCTGCCTTCGCCGTGTCGGCCTTGGCGACGCGCTGGTCGAAGGTCTGGCGGGTCAGATAGCCCTTGTCGACGAGCTGCTGGCCGCGCTCCAGCTCGGCCTGGGCGAGGGTGATCTCGCTCTTGCGCTGGACGATCAGGGCGTTCGCCTCGGCCAGCCCCTGCTTGGCCTTCAGCACCTGCGATTGCGCGCCGCGCAATTGCGCCTCGTATTCCGGCGAGGAGATCTTCGCGACGACCTGCCCGGCGGTGACGTCGTCGCCCTCATTGACCAGCACCTGCGACAGGCGCCCGGCATATTTCGCCGCGACGTCGATTTGCGTCGCCTCGATACGACCGTTCGACTTGGCGATGCCGGCGGGCAGTGAACCGCTGCGCAGGCGCTGCAGGAACTCCTTGATCCGCGACTGGGCCTGCGCCGAGGTGCTCAGCGAGACGTCGTGAGAAACCGGGGTCATGACGCTGCCGAAGGTCAGGAGCGTCACGGCCAGGGCCGTCGCGGTCGATAAGCCTGCGAATCTCATTTTCGTTCTCCGAGCTCGGGCCGGCGCGGGGCCCCGGCCTGCTTCGTCATCCAATCCTACGGCCGAGCGGCGAGACCGGCTGCGAGTTTCGGTTGCCGCAAGAGGCGTAGCGTGTGCTGGCCGATCATGCGTTCTTCATCCGTCGGGACGACGAGGATCGGAACGCGGCTGTCGCTGGCCTCGATCCGGCGGTCGTTGCGGCTGTTAGCCCCGTCATCGAGCGCCAACCCGGCCCAATGCAGGCGTTCGACCACATTGCGGCGGACCTGATGGGCATTCTCGCCGACGCCAGCGGTGAAGACGAGCGCGTCGAAGCCGCCGAGCGAGACCGAGAGGCTGGCGAAGGCCTGCGCCACACGCAGGCTGAAGAAGTCGATCGCCATCGCCGCTTCCGGCCGGTCGCTCTCGAGCAGCGCCCGGACATCATTGCTGATCCCGGACAGGCCGCGCAGCCCGCTCTCATGATAGAGCATATGCCCGACCTCGGCCGGGCTCATGCCCTTCTGCTCGATCAGATGCAGCACGACGCCGGGGTCGAGCGAGCCGGACCGCGTCCCCATCGGCAAGCCGTCAAGCGCGGTGAAGCCCATCGTCGTCTCGATGCTGCGGCCGCCCTCGAGGGCACAGACCGAGGCGCCGGAGCCGAGATGGGCGATGATCACGCGCTTTTCGGCGATCTCCGACGCGATGCCGCGCAGCGCCTGCGAAACGTACTCGTAGGAGAGGCCGTGGAAGCCGTAGCGCCGGACACCCTCGTCATAGAGCCCGCGCGGCAGGGCGAAGCGGTCCGACAACTCGGGATGGCCGCGATGGAAGGCGGTATCGAAACAGGCGACCTGGGGGAGATCGGGCCGGCGTTCGCGCAGCACGCGGATCGGGTCGAGATTGCTGAGCTGGTGCAGCGGCGCCAGCGGGATGAAGGTCTCCAGCGTCCGCATCACGGCGTCGTCGACCAGCACCGGCGCGGAGTAGACCGGGCCGCCATGGACGACGCGGTGGCCGATGCCGATGAGCTGCGCGTCCTTCATCTCGCCGCCGACCCAGTCGGCGATGATGCGCTGCGCCTGTGAGGAGTTCGCGACCTCATCCGCGGCGTAGCTACGCTCGATCAGTGTCTCGCCGGCATGGTCCTTCGCTTTGAGCCGAGGCCTCGTCCCGATGCCATCAACGGCACCGCCGAAGACCAGCGCGATATCCTCGCCGACCACCCGGTAGAGCTTGAACTTGATGCTCGAACTGCCGGCATTGACGACGAACAGGACCTCGCTCACCGCCTAGCCTCCGATCGGACGCGTCTGGGCCAGCGCATGGGCATAGAGCCCGGCGACGGCGCAGGAGGCCAGCCGGGTGCGGACATTATCGGCACGGCTGGTCAGGATGATCGGTACGCGCGCGCCGAGCACGATGCCGGCGGCATCGGCGCCCGACAGGAAGGTCAGGTTCTTCGCCAGCATGTTGCCGGCTTCGAGATCCGGCACCACCAGGATCTGGGCCTTGCCCGCGACCGGCGAGACGATGCCCTTGATGCTGGCGGCTTCCGGGCTGATCGCATTGTCGAGGGCGAGCGGCCCGTCGAGCAGGCCGCCGCAGATCTGGCCACGATCGGCCATCTTGCAGAGGGCCGCCGCCTCGAGCGTGCTCGGAATCTTGGTCGTCACGGTCTCGACCGCCGACAGGATCGCGACCCGCGGCGTACCGAGCCCGAGCCCGACATGCAGGTCGATCGCGTTCTGGATGATGTCGCGCTTGGCTTCGAGATCGGGGAAGATGTTGACCGCGGCGTCGGTGATGAAGAGCGGCTCGGCATAGGTCGGCACGTCCATGATGAAGACATGGCTGATGCGCCGGCCCGTCCGCAGCCCGGTCTCCTTGTTGGTCACCTCGGCCAGCAATTCGTCGGTGTGCAGGCTGCCCTTCATCAGCAGCGCCGCCTTGCCGGCATGCACCAGCTCGACCGCCTTGGCCGCCGAGGCATGGCTGTGCGGGGTGTCGACGATCTCGAAGCCGGCGATGTCGAGGCCGGCCTGCTTCGCGGTCGCGATGATCCGGCCGGTGGGGCCGACGAGGATCGGCGTGATCAAGCCTTGCGCCGCCGCGTCGAGCGCGCCCCTCAGCGAGGCTTCGTCGCAGGGATGCGCGACCGCGGTCAATGCCGGCGGGATCTCGCGCGCCTTGGCGATCAGGCGCTCATACTTGTCGCCATTGGCAGCGGAGCGCCGGGGCTGACCGGCTTCGGCGGCGAGCGTGGAGGTCTGGGCCATCGTTGGGCTCACTTCTGCGGGGCGGTACGACGGCGCGTTCCGGTGCCGGGCCTGCGCCGCTGCGCTGCCGGCTTGGGCGGAGCTGCGCGAACCGTCGGGGGCGGCGTTCCCGCCGCCGGCGCCGGTGGCTCGCGCCCCGGCGCGTGATCCGGGAACATCCTGCTGACGCGTTCGTAGCGGGCGAGCGCTTCCCCTTCTAGCGGGCCGGCAGCGGTCAGGATGCCGTGGAACTCCTCCAGCGAGATCGGCGGCGCCTGCTTCTGCAGAACGCGCGCGATCGCGGCGACAGCCTCCTCCCGGTCGAAGCGCAGCATGAAGAACTGCTCCCGGACCTTGGCCTTGAACTGCCAGAGCGTCGTGCCTTCCAGGCTCTGGTGCTTTTTCTGCAGGCGCCGAAGAGCGGCGAAGATGCGCTCGTCCAGGCTCTTGCCTGCCGCCAGGACGAACATGAAGGCACGCAGCACGGCAATGTTCGCATCGATATCGCTGACCCGCTGGCGCAAGCCGGCAAGCCCGGCCTCCAGCTCGGCGACGCCGCGTTCGCGGTCGGCCGGCACGGGCCGCGCCGTCTCGTCGCTGACGCCGAGCGCCTGCTGCAGGGCCGGCCAGCCATAGACCTGCTTGAACAGGAGTTCGGTCGCGGAATCGCGGATGTCACGGAACAGGTCCAGCGAAGCGGCGACGTTCTGCGAAGCCATCTGCTGCCAGGCCAGGAACGGATTGCCGGCAGCCGCTGGGCGGCGATTGCGGCGGACCTGCTCCGCCAAGGCCGGAACGCCGCGCAGGAACGGGTTGTTGTGCGAGAACGCCTCGAATTGCGAGCGCAGCGGATTGAGCCGGCGCGACAATTCCGCGGAAGGCGCGTTGGCGACGGCCTTCACCCAGGGACGCAGCCAGGTCTTGTAGAGATCGGCATTGATCTCCGAGAGCTTTGCAACGGTCGCGAAACGCCGGTCATCCTCGGCCGTGTTCAGCCCCAATGCCCGGATGTCGTCGAGCTTGCGCGGCTCGAAGCGCAGCACATGCTTGCCGGCGGCGAGGTCGGCATAGTCCTGCCCGGGCTCGCGCGGGGTGATCACCGCCTCCCACAACCCCGGGGGCAGGATGTCGATCAGGTCCATGTTCTCGGTGAGCTCGGTGTGCTCCTTCCTTGCAACCGAGCTCGAGACGAACACGCCGAGATGGCCAGCCTGCGGGTGGATGCAGTAGACGATGGTCTGCTCGGCCGCGATCAGGGCAAGATCGCTGGCATAGAGATCGGTGACCCAGCCCAGCGCCTGCTGCGGCGGGGTGATGTTGTCGCCCCAGGAGCAGAACACCACGATCGGCGAGGTGACCTCGCGCAGATCGATCGTCTTGCCGGAGGACAGCCTGACCTCGCCCTTGGTCAGCTTGTTGCCGACGAAGAGCTCCTCGACGATGAACTCGATCTCCTCGCGGTTGAGCAGCACATGGCCGCCCCACCATTTCTCGAAGGAGAGAAAACGCTCGGCCTCGGTGTCGACCTGCGACCAGACATCGTAGAGCTTGCCCCACCAGGTATTGGCCGGGTTCAGCCTCTCGAAATTCTGGACGAGATAGGCTCCGTCGAAGATGCCGGCGCCGAGATCGCCCGTCAGCGAGGCCAGCCAGGAGCCGCCGAGCATGCCGCCCGAATAGCGCATCGGGTTGAGGCCGTCCTTGCCGTTCCAATAGGCCAGCGGCGCGCCCGCCGCCATGATCGGCCCCATCAGATCGGGGCGGGCGGCGGCGAGCCCGAGCACGGCCCAGCCGGCCTGGCAGTTGCCGATGACGCAGGGTTTGCCGGGATAATCGGGATGGCGCTTGATCACGGCCTCGATGAAGGCGGCCTCGGCGCAGCCGACATCCTCGATCGTCTGGCCCGGCACCGGATCCGGCAGGAAGCCGATGAAATAGCAGGGATGGCCGGCTGCGAGCGCCGCGCCGATCTCGCTGTCCGGTTTCATCCCGCCGATCCCCGGCCCATGGCCGGCGCGCGGATCGACGACGATGAAGGGGCGAGACGCCTCGTTGGTGACGACGCCCTCCGGCGGAACGATCCGGACCAGCCAGTAGTTCACCGGGCGCGGCAGGTTGCGGCCGCTCATCACGGGCTCGAAGCTGAAGCCCAGGACATGAGGGGCGATCATCGCCACATGCTCGAGATAATTGTCGCCGCGCCTTCGCAGCACATCGAGCATCAGGACATTGCGCTGGGCGACATCGATCAGATAGTCGCCGAGATCGGAGCGAAACAGCGCTTCCGCCTTGGCACCGGCGGACGGGTTCACCGAGAAGGGGCCGGTCATATCGCTTTTCCCTACGCGCCACAGGGCTTGTACGTCGGAGCGTCGCAGCAGCTTGCCGCACTGCACTATCGCCAGCGTAAGACGCTTTAGCAACGACCCTGGCCGTCGCCCGCCTCAATGCGGTGTTCGGGAACACGCGTAATTGATGTCAATCAATCTAGAATTTTAGCCGCGGGGAGAGCGTGCCGCCGCGCCAAGCCGTCATACGGCTCGAAAAGTCCACGATCCAGGCAGGGCGAAGCGCCCGTTTAGACCGCGCTCGCGTGCTGCCCGGCATGGCGGCTGCGCCCCGCTCCCGCGCCATTCAGCCCGATGCCGTTGACGAAGAAGCCGATCGTCTGCCGGGCGATCTCGTCGACCGGCAAGGAGCCCGCCGGGTCGTGCCAGCGGGCGATCCAGCTCAGCGCGCCAGCCGCAGCGAAGGCGAGCAGCTTGGAATCGCAGGGCTGGATCGAGCCGTCGGCTATCCCCTGCTCGATCAGTCCGCGGAAACGCTTGTCGATCTTGCCCTTGAGGGCGCGCAGCTCCTTGCGCGTCTCGGCCGGCAACGGGTCCTCGCCGACCAGGATGAGGCAGCGTCCGAAATCCTCGGTGACGATCCGCGCATATTCGGTCCAGAGCACGATCAGCCGGTCGAGCCCGCAGCCGCCGCCGCGCTGCGCCTCGGCGGAGGCCGAAGCGGAATCGAGCCGCTCCAGCCCGATCCGCACGCATTCGAACAGGATCTCGTCCTTGCTGCGGACGTAATGGTAGATGGTCGGCTTGGTGACGTTGAGCCGTTCTGCGACATCGTCGAGCGAGGTCCGGTGAAACCCCTGCTCGCTGAAGGCGCGCGCCGCAGCCCGCAGCACGGCCTCGCGCTTCAGCGCGCGCTCCTGCTCGCGCTGCGCCTGCGTTTTCCAGAGTGGCGCCGCCATCCGGCTCAGGCCCGCTCGATGGCCAGCGCGATGCCCTGACCGCCGCCGATGCACATCGTGATGAGCCCGTAGCGACCGCCGGTGCGCTGGAGCTCATAGGCGGCTTTGAGGGTAATGATCGCGCCCGTCGCACCGACGGGATGGCCGAGCGCGATCGCCCCGCCATTCGGGTTGACCCTGGCCGGGTCGAAGCCGAGTTCCTTGGCGACCGCGCAGGCCTGGGCGGCGAAGGCCTCGTTCGACTCGATCACGTCGAAATCGCCGAGGGCGAGCCCGGTGCGCTTGAGCAGCGCCTGCACCGCTGGGACCGGGCCGATGCCCATCACGCCCGGCTCGACGCCGGCATGGGCGTAGCCGACGAGGCGCGCCAGCACCGGCTTGCCCTCGCGGCCGGCGCGGCCCTCCTCCATCAGCACCATGGCTGCAGCGCCGTCATTGATGCCGGATGCATTACCGGGGGTGACTGTGCCGTCCTTCTTGAAGGTCGGTCGCAGCCCCTTCAGCGACTCCGCTGTCGTCGCGGGCTTGGGATGCTCGTCGGTATCGAAGCTGATCGTGTCCCGGCCCTTGCGGACTTCGACCGGCAGGATCTGCTCCTTGAAGCGGCCGGCAGCGATCGCCTCGGCCGCGCGGCGCTGGCTTTCGGCGGCGAAGGCGTCCTGCGCTCCGCGGTCGATGCCGTAGCGCTCGGCGACGTTCTCCGCCGTGATGCCCATGATACCGTTGCCGAACGGGTCGGTCAGCACGCCGGTCAGATGGTCGGCGACGACCGCATCGCCCATGCGCTGGCCGAAGCGGGCGGTAGCGAGCAGATGCGGCGCCCGGCTCATCGTCTCGGCGCCGCCGGCGACGGCGGCTTCGCAATCGCCGAGCATGATCGCCTGCGCTGCCGAGATGATCGCCTGCACGCCCGAGCCGCAGAGCCGGTTCAGCGTCATCGCGGGGATCTCGACCGGAATCCCGGCCTCGATCGCCGCGACGCGGGCAAGGTACGCATCCTTCGATTCGGTCAGGATGACATTGCCGAAGACGACATGGCCGACCTCGGCAGCGGGCAGGCCGGCGCGGCTCAGCGCCTCGCCGACGACGAGCGCGCCGAGCTGCGACGGCGCATGGCCGGACAGCGCCCCGCCAAAGGTGCCGATAGCGGTGCGGACGCCCGCGGTGATGACGACATGTCGGCTCATGAAACTGCTCCTTCAGGCGGATTCGGCCTGCCGCTCGGGCTTGTACAGCCCTTCGATCTCGGCGGCGTATTTCTTCGCGATGTTGGCCCGGCGCACCTTCATCGTCGCGGTGACCTCGTCATCGTCATGGTCGAGTTCCTTGACGAGGAGGTGGAAGCGCTTGAGCTGCGCGACCGGCGCGAGCTGGGCATTGGCCCGCTCGATCTCGGCGGCGACCAGCTCGCGCACGCGGCTATGCTCGGCGAGGCTGCGGAAATGGGTGAAGGCGATGCGGTTCTCCTCGGCCCATTTGCCGACGGTTTCGCCGTCGATCTGAATCAGCGCCGAGGGATAGCGCCGGCCATCGGCGACGACGATACACTCCTTGATGAAGGCGCTGCCCTTCACCGTGTTCTCGATCTCGGACGGGCTGAGGTTCTTGCCGCCGGCGGTGATCATGATGTCCTTCAGCCGGTCGACGATCCTTGTCTGGCCGTCCTCGATCGCGGCGACGTCGCCAGTGTGCAGCCAGCCATCGCGCAGCACGGCCGCCGTCGCCTCGGGATTGCGGAAATAGCCCTCGAAGACGATGTCGCCGCGCAGCAGGAGCTCGCCCTCGGCGCCCAGCTTCAGCTCGGCGCCGGCGACGGCCTCGCCGACCGAACTGGGCAGCAGGCGTTCACGGCGCTGGCCGACGGACATTCCGGAAGTCTCGGTAAGGCCATAGACCTCGACGAGCGGAACGCCGAGCGTGCGGAAGAACTGCACGATCCGCGGCGGGATCGGCGCGGCGCCGGTCAGCGCGACCTTCACCTTGCGCAGGCCGATGAAGTTCTGCAGCGCCCGGAAGATGACGAGATGGTAGAAGCCGGCGACCGCCTTCTCGCGCAGGCTGCGTGCAGCCGGCGGCTTGGTGGCGAAGGGCTCGCAGGCGGCAAGGCCCGCCTCGAACAGGCGCCGGCGCCAGCCGCCGGCCTCCATCAGCTTGATGTGGATCGCAGCGTGCAGCTTCTCCCAGATCCGCGGCACGCCGAGGAACAGGCTCGGCGCGATCTCGCGCAGGTCTTCCTGCACGGTACGGATCGACTCGCCGAAGGAGACGCAGGAGCCGGAATAGATCGGCGCCATCGTGCTCAGCATCTGCTCGGCGACATGGCAGAGCGGCAGATAGGACAGGTTGGTGGTGTCGGCATCGTAGCCGAGCCGTTCGACGACGCCGGCAGCCTGGGCCCGCATGTTGCGGTAGCTCAGCATCGCGCCCTTCGGCTTGCCGGTCGAGCCGGAGGTGTAGACCATCAGGCCGATATCGGCCGGGGTCTGGGCGGCAAGGCAGGCCTCGACCAGGCCGGGATGCGCGGTCTCGTATTCCGCACCGCTCTTCAGCACATCGGCGAAGGACGTGATCAGCTCCGAACCGTAGTGCCGCAGCCCCTTGGGGTCGATCACCACGATCCGCTTCAGCCGCGGCAGCTCCTCCAGCCGCTCCAGCACCTTGTCGGCCTGCTCTTGGTCCTCGCAGACCACGACCTCGACTTCCGCGTGCCCCAGCACATAGGCGACCTCGTTGGCCGGGCTCGTCGCATAGACGCCGACCGCGACCGCCCCGACCATCCCGGCGCCGAGCTGGGCGACCACCCATTCGGCCCGGTTCTCGGAGAGGATGCCGACATGCCCGCCTTCGGCGAGGCCGAGCGCGCGCAGGCCGAGCCCGAAATGCCGGGCGCGGCGGTCATATTCGGCCCAGCTGATCGGCAGCCAGATGCCGAAATCCTTCTGCCTGAGAGCGACGCGCTCGGGCATCGCCCGCGCATTCTCGCGCAGCATCTGCGGCAGGGTGAGATTGGGAAGCTCGCGCATCGTTGCCGACCTCACGAAAGCCAGCGCTTGCGGCGCTTGTAATGCTTGATATCGCGATAGCTGCGCTCGCCCCCGGCGCCGCCGAGGCCGAGATAGAATTCGCGCACATCCTGGTCGCGGACCAGCTTCTCGACCGGGCCGTCGATCACGACCTTGCCCATTTCGAGGATGTAGCCGTAATTCGCGACCGCGAAGGCGACCGCGGCGTTCTGCTCGACCAGCAGCATCGAGACGCCCTGCTCGGCATTGATCCGGGCGATGATCGTGAAGATTTCCTCGACCAGCTTCGGCGCGAGGCCAAGCGAGGGTTCGTCGAGCAGGATCAGCGAGGGCCTGGCGATCAAAGCTCGCCCGATGGCGAGCATCTGCTGCTCGCCGCCGGAGAGATAGCCCGCCAGCCCCTTTCGGCGCTCGTGCAGACGCGGAAGGTAGCTGTAGACCAGATCGAAATCCGCCGCCGGCAGCTTGCGCCCGGTCAGCGCGAAGGTCGCGGCGGTGAGATTCTCCTCGACCGTCAGGTCCTCGAAGATGCGCCGCCCCTCCATGACATGGAACAGGCCGCGCCGGACGAGGCCGTGCGGGGCAAGGCTCGCTATGTCGTCGCCCTGGAAATGGATGGCGCCGCCGGTGACGGCGCCATCCTCGAGCGCGAGCAGGTTCGAGACGGCCTTGAGCAGGGTCGACTTGCCGGCACCGTTCGAGCCGAGCAGGGCGACGATCTGCCCCTGCGGCACGCGCAGCGACAGGCCGCGCAGCACCTGCACCGTCCTGTTGTAGACGACCTCGACATTGTTGACGTCGAGCACCGCGGTCCCGGCCATGCCTTCAGCCCCTCGCCCTGCGCCTGAGGATCAAAGCTTGATCCAGTCGGAGGCCGGCAGCATCTGCTTGGCCTTGCTGTCGAAGCGATAGATCCGGCCGACCGGCACGGAATTGCCAGGGATCGAGATCGGCACGCCGAACAGGCCGCCGGTGTCGAAGTCCTTGATGCTGTTCAGCCCGGCCTTGAGGTGCGCCCCCGTCAGCTCCTTGCCGGCGTCGAGCGTGCGCTTCACCGCCTCGGCCATCAGCATCGCGGTGACGAAACCCTGGAGATAGCCGGTCGATTGGTACTCGGTACGCATCTGCCGGATCTTCTCCAGCATCGGCGAGGTGCCGTCCTTGTCGTAATAGTAGCGATAGGGCATCACGCCCATGAAGCCGTCGGCGGCGTCGCCCATGCGCTGCACCGTCGAGTTGTCCATGGTCCAGAAGGTGCCCATGAACTGGCTCTTCATGCCCATCTGCTTCGCCTGGGTGACGAATTCCGGGATCGGCGCCAGCACATAGCCGTGGAAGATCGTGAAGTCGGGATTGGCACGGCGCAGCTTCAGCACCTCGGTCGAGACGTCGACACTGCCCGGCGGTGTCACGATCTTCTCGACGACGGTAAGCTTCAGCTCCTTGGCGACCGCCTCGCCCGGCACGATCGGGTCGCGCCCGAACTCGGTGTCGGAGTAGACGAAGGCGACGCGCGCGCCCGGCTTCTCCTTGGCGATGTAGCGCAGGAGGATGCCGAACATCTCGGTGTAGTCAGGCCCCGCCATGAACTGCAGCGGGTACTTCTTGGGATCGTTGAGCTCGGTCGCGAAGGAGGCGCCGGCCATGATCATGGTGCCGCGGCGCTCGAGCTCGGGATTGATCGTCTTCGAGAAACCGGTCGAGTCGCCATAATAGAGCGAGACCTTCTCCTGGCTTGTGATCTTGTTGAAGGCGGCGACCGAGGCGTCGACCTTGTAGGCGGTGTCCTCGGCGACATACCTGATCTTGCGGCCCTTGATGCCGCCGCCATCGTTCAGGATCTTGAGATAGTCCTGGATACCGGCATGGATGCCGACGCCCGCGAAGGCGAAGACGCCGGTCAGCGGGATCGAGCCGCCGAGCACGATGTCGCCGCCCTCCTGCGCCGCGAGCGGCCCCATTCCGAAGGCCATCGCGGCCGTTGCCGCCGTCCCGGCCAGAAGCTCCCGCCTGTTCAACTTCATCTTGCTCATTATCGTCCTCCCGCTGATGTGGCCGTTCTTGGCGACGGCCGTTTCGTCAAAGGCACGTACCCGTGCGCCTTCAGGTCCTGAAGGGCCAGAGATGGAAGAAGCGCCGCACCCGCCGCCAGATTTCGGCGAGGCCGCGCGGTTCGAAGATCAGGAAGCCGACGATCAGCCCGCCGAAGACGATGGTGCGCACCGGCGCCAGCGCCGCGAGCGCATCGGGGTAGATCGGCGTCGCCCAGTTCGCGACGAATTTCAGAAGCTCGGGCACCAGTGTCATGAAGACCGCGCCGAGGATGCCGCCGAGGATCGTCCCCATGCCGCCGACGATGATCGCGGCGAGGTAGAAGATCGAGTTGACCAGCGGGAAGCTCTCCGGCGTGACGACGCGGAAGAAATAAGCCCAGAGCCCGCCGGCGAGGCCGGCATAGAAGGACGAGATCGCAAAGCTGGTCAGCTTGTAGCGCAGCAGGGGAATGCCGAGTACCTCGGCCGAGATGTCGCGGTCACGGATGGCGATGAAGGCGCGCCCGATGCGGGTCCGCAGCAGGTTGGCGGCGCCGAGGACCATCAGGCAGGTCACCGGCATGATCAGCCAGTAGAGCGAGAAGGGCTGGTCGAGGCTGATCCCGAACAACCGCGCCGGCGGCATAGACAGGCCCCGTGCCTCGCCTGTCAGCGACCAGTGCGAGAACAGGAAGTGCAGGATGACCGAGGCTGCGATCGTCGCGATGGCGAGATAGAGCCCCTTCACCTTGAGGCTGGGAATGCCGACGAGGATGCCGATCATCGCAGCGAGCCCCGCGCCGATCAGCAGGTTGAGCAGGAACGGCGTGCCGAGCCGGATCTCCAGCACCGCGACCGTATAGGCGCCGACACTCATGAACGCCGCCTGCCCCAGGCTGACGAGCCCGGTATAGCCGGTGAGCAGGTTCAGCCCCGTCGCGCTCGCGACATTGATGGCGCAGAGGCAGGCGAGGAAGAGCCAGTACGGACTCGCGACGAAGGGGAAGACGACCGCAGCGAGCGCGAGCAGCACCAGAAGCGTGCGCTGCACGGAGCTATCGAACAGCGCCTCGTCGGCGGCATAGCTGGTCTTGAGCGTGCCGATCCGCATGGCGCTAGAGCCTCTCGATCTCATGCGTGCCGAACAGGCCGTAGGGCCGGACCATCAGCAGCACGAGCAGCAAAGCGAAGGTGACGACGAGCTTGAATTCGCCGCCGAGGAAGGCGCCGGCCAGCGCCTCGACCAGCCCGATCAGGAGGCCGCCGACCAGCGCCCCGGCGATCGAATCGAGCCCGCCGATGATCACGACGACCAGCACCGAAAGGCCGAACACGCCCATGGTCGGCGAGATTCCGCCGATCGCCCCGACCAGCACGCCCGCGCCGGCTGCCGTCGCGCAGGCAAGGATCCAAGCCACCGAGAAGACGCGGGGCACATCGATGCCGACCGAATAGGCGGCGCCCTGGTCGGCCGCCGTCGCCTTCAGCGCGACGCCGCCGCGGGAGAAGCGGAACAGGGCGAGGAAGAGCCCGATCACGATCGCCGCCGCGGCGAAGCCGAACGCGACCTTGGGCGCGAGATAGGCCTCTCCGATGAAGATCGGCGCATTCGGCAGGAACTCCGGCAGACGCAGCGGATCGGCGCCCCAGCCGAGCTGGACGACGCCGGCCAGGATCGAGCCGAGGCCGATCGTCACCATGAACACCGAGATCGGGCTCTCGCCCAGCATCGGCCGGATCATGGTGCGCTCGACCAGCCAGCCGAGGACACCGCCGGCGGCGATGGCGAGCGGCAGAGCGAGCCAGGGCGACAGGCCGAGCCCGGCGGCGAAGCCGAGAAAGGCATAGCCGCCCAGCATCAGGATCTCGCCGATGGCGAGGTTGACCACGCGGGTCGCCTTGTAGATCAGCACGAAGGCGACACCGGTGAGGGAATAGAGCGCGCCGGCGCCGAGCCCGGCCAAGGTGACTTCGAAGAGGAAGAGCGTGTCCATCACACCGCCTCCGCCTTGATCCGGCGCGACAGCTCGCCGATATCGCCGGCGCCGAGATAGGCCGCGATCACCGCCTCATTGCCTTGGACCTCGCGCGGCGTGCCGCTGGCGATGACCTGGCCGAAGTTCAGCACGACGACATGGTCGGAGATGTCCATCACCATGCCCATGTCGTGCTCGACCATCAGGATGGTCACGCCCCATTCCTCCTTCACGTCGAGGATGAAACGGGCCATGTCCTCGGTCTCTTCGCGGTTCATGCCGGCGACCGGCTCGTCGAGCATCAGGATGCGCGGGCGCATGGCCAGCGCCCGGGCGAGCTCGACACGCTTCTGCAGCCCGTAGGACAGGGTGGCGACCGAGGCGTTCCGAATGTGCTGGATCTCGAGGAAGTCGATGATCCGCTCCTCGATCTCGGCCCGCAGTTCGAGCTCCTCCTTCTGCGCCCGGCCCCAGTAGAACAGCGCGTCGAGCACGCCGGTGCGCAGATGCGCGTGCCGGCCAAGCTTGATGTTGTCGAGTACGGTCATGCCGCGGAACAGGGCGATGTTCTGGAAGGTACGGGCGAGCCCGCGAGCGGCGCGCTCAGGGGCGCGCACGCCGGTCAGGCTCTCACCAGCGAAACTGATCTGCCCGGCTTGCGGCCGGTAGAAACCGGAGATCGTGTTGAACAGCGAGGTCTTGCCAGCGCCATTGGGCCCGATCACCGCGGTGATCGAGCCTTCCGGCACCTGGAAGGAGACGTCGGTCAAAGCGCGCACGCCGCCGAAGGCGAGCGAGACGCCCGCGACCTCCAGAATGGGCCGAGCTACCGGGCCCGCCTGCAATGCCATCATCTCAGCGCCCTTCGAACCGGGCCGGCCGCTTCGCCAGGAAGGCGCTCGCGCCCTCCTTGAAGTCGGCGGTGCGCACACCGGCGAGGAAGGCTTCGCGCTCGCGGTCGAGCTGCGCGGGGAGCGCATTGTCGAGCGAATGGCCGATCAGGTCCTTGATCCGGCCATAGGCTCCGGTCGGACCGGCGGCGAGCCGCTTCGCCAGCGCTAGCGCCTCGTCCTGCAGCGCCGCGGCGGGCACCACGCGGTTGACCAGGCCGAGCGCGAGCGCCTCGGGCGCCCTGACCGGCTCTGCCAGCATGGCGAGTTCGAGCGCCTTGCGCGGCCCGACCAGCCGCGGCAGCCGGTAGGTCGCCGAGCCGTCCGGGCTCGCTCCGATGCGGGCATAGGCCAGGGTGAACACAGCATCGTCGGCGGCGAGCGCGAGATCGCAGGCCAGGGCGAGGCTGAAGCCGGCGCCAGCGGCGGCGCCCTGCACCGCGGCGACCGTCGGTACGGAAAGGGAATCGAATTGCTTCAGCGCGGCATGGAGCGGATCGATGATCGCCTCGACCGCACCGAGCGGGTCGCCATCGACGAAACGGGAGACATCGCCGCCGGCGCAGAAGGCCCGACCCTCGCCGCGCAACAACACGCAGCGCACGGCGGGATTGCCGGCGATATCAGCCACGGCCTCGCCGAAGGCGCGCGCGGTCGCCGCGTCGATCGCGTTGAGCACTTGCGGGCGATTGAGGGTGATGACCGCAACGGCCCCCTCGACCGCCAGGAGCACAGGAGCCCCGGCTTCGTTCATCGCATCCTCCCGTCGAGCCCGCGATCATTGATCGCCGCGGTATCTCCAGCGCTCGTACTCGCTGTTCATGACCTTACTCGCGAGTAAGCCAAAGCAGCACGCACCGCGCTATGCGCATTTCCGCACGGCGAAGATTGTCGAATGGGAACGAGCCGGAGGTCAACTTCATGCCCCAGCGGCAAACAGCAAACGGCCGGCGCGGTGTTCGCGCCGGCCGGCGATGGGAGGCAGATCGGCAGCTGCCGCGGCAGCCGCGCTTCAGAAGCGCCAGATCAGCGGCACGATGAAGACCGCGACCACGAAGAACCAGATCAGCAGCGGCAGGCCGAGCTTCCAGTAGTCGCCGAAAGCGTAGCCGCCCGGCCCCATCACCATCAGGTTGGTCGGTGTGGCGATCGGGGTCAGGAAGGCGCCGGCGGCCGCGACCGCCGTGCTCATCAGCACAGGGCGCGGCGAGATGCCCATGCTGGCCGCGGCCGCGACGCCGATCGGGATGACGATCAGCGCCGTCGCGGTGTTGCTGATCAATTGGCCCATGATCGCGGTCAGCACGAACAGTCCGGCAAGCAGCGCCATCGGCCCGGCATCGCCGACCATGTAGACCAGCCGCTCGGCCAGCATCTTGGCGGCGCCGGTTTCCACCATGGCGGTCGAGAGCGGCATCATCGCGCCGACCAGGATGACCGTCGTCCACGAGATCGCGCGATAGGACTGCTCGACATTCATGATGCCGCACAGGATGACGGCGCCGGCCGCGAGCAGCCCGGCCACCGCCGGCGGCACGATGCCCGTCGCCAGCATCAGCACCATCGCGAACAGGATGACGATCGCCTGCTTGGCGCCCGGGCCCATCGGCACCGCCTGGCGCCGGACGAGCTCCGGCGAACTGACGACCAGCACGTCGGGATCGTCGAGATGGGTGTCGAGGGCCTTCCAGGTGCCCTGCAGCAGCATGGTGTCGCCGGTCTGAAGTACGATGCCGCCGCCATCGCTGGTCGCGCTCGCGGCGACGACCTCGTTGCCGGCGCGTTGGACGGCGAGGATGATCAGGTCGCCGCTTTCGGTGACCATGCCCGGGAACACGCTCTGGCCGATCAGGCCCGAGCGCGGCGGGATCACCACCTCGGCGAGACCGGAGCGGCGGTTGAACAGCGTCTCCTCGCCCTCGCCGGCCGCGGCACCCTCGTCGCGGAAGGCGAGGTGCATCTTGACCGAGAGGTTAGCGGCCGCCTCGGCCTCGCCGCGCAGGAGGATGAAGTCGCCCTCGGCGATCGTCCCGCGGCGTAGCGGGCCGCCGCTCTCGCCTTCCTGGATCGCGACGAACTGCAAGCCGGGAAAGCCGCTGACATCGACCGCGGTCGCAGGCTGGCCGATATAGGGGCAGGTCGGACGCACGCGGAGCTGAAAGACGCCGCTTGCGAGCCCGTACTGCTCGACCAGCGTGCGCGCATGCCGGCTGAAGTCGGCCGGCATGGTCGCGCCGTTGCGCTGGGGCAGCAGCTTCTCGCCGAACAGGATCATGATCGCCATCGAGCCGAGCAGCAGCGGGATGCCCGCGAGCGCGAACTCGAAGAAGCCGAAGCCGCCGACGCCGGCATCGGCCGCCGCCTCGGAGACGAGCACGTTGACGGGTGTGCCGGTCAGCGCCAGCAGTGAGCCGGCATGGGCCGCGAAGACGAGCGGCATCAAGAGCTGCGACGAGTTCCGCCGCAGCCGCACCGCGATGACCACGACGACCGGCATCAGCGCCGCGACGGCGCCGTTGACGCTGATCAGCGCGGTCAGCAGGGCGACGAGGGTCATGGTCAGCAGGAGAAGGCGCGTTCGGCTCTCCTCGCCCGCGCCCTTGATCAGAAGCTGACCGGCCCAGGCCGTCACCCCCGTGACCTCGAGCGCGGTGCTGATGATGAAGAGCGACGCGATGAAGATCACGGCGGGGTCGCCGAGCCCGCCTAGCGCCTGCGGCAGGGTCAGCACGCCGGTCGCCCAGAGCGAGAGCGCCGTGCCCATTGCCACCAGCACGACCGGCACCTTGTTCGTGACGAACAGGACGACCGCGACTGCGATGATCAGGGCGGTATAGGCAATCGGGCTCACGCGCTCAGCTCCTTGTTGCGTCTGCTTGGGCCGTCACCGTCCCGCTCGATCCGTCTCAGTCTTCGAGCGTCGCCATCAGGATGCCGAGACGGCAGCCCTTCTCGTATTCGTCGAGCTTGACGTATTCCTTGATCGTATGGATCTCGGCCTGGCCGGCGCCGATGGTGATGGTCGGGATCCCGGCCTTGTCGAGCCAGTTCGCGTCGAGCCCGCCATTCGAGAACAGATAGGTCGGCTTGATGCCGAGCAGCTCGAGCGCCTTGGTCGCGCGCTTCACGACCAGCGCGTCGTCGGCGAGCTTGAAGGGGGGATAGGCAGCCGCCCGGCGGAAGGTCACCTCGGCGGTCTCGCCCTCATGGTCGGTCACCTCGGCCTTGGCCTTGGCGAAGGCCGCCTCGTAGCCGTCGACGATCTTGGTGGCGAAGCTGAGCTCGGGGCTGCGTGCCTCGCCCTTCAGGAAGGCATAGTCGGTGACGACATTGGTGGCGTCGCCGGCCGGCTTGCCGTTCTTGCCGCCGAAGATGCCGATATTGCTGGTGCCGAACTCGTCGCCCTTGACGACCTTGCCGAACCAGCCGGTGCGCTTCGCCTCGGCGAGGCCGAGCGCGCCGACCAGGGTCGCCGAGATGCCCTTTTCCGGGGCGACGCCGGCATGGGAGGCCTTGCCCTTGATCTCGACTTCCCAGTTCTCCTGGCCGACCGCGCCGATGATCAGCTCGGAAGCGAGCTGGCCGTCGACATTGATGCACATCACCGGCCCGCCGAGCTCGGCCGGGTTGAGCTCGCGCGCGCCGTGCAGACCGCTCTCCTCGCGAACCGTGAACAGCAGCGTGATCGGCGGATGCGGCAGCTTGTGCTTGATCAGCGTCTCGGCCAGCACGACGAGCAGCGCGACGCCGGTGCGGGCATCGCCGCCGAGCGCTGTGGTGCCATCGGAGACGATCCGGTCACCCTCGCGCTTCGGCTTGGCGCCGGCGCAGAGCGGCACCGTGTCGAGATGGGTCGAGAACATCAGCCGCGGGCCGGTCTTGGTGCCCGGCAGATCGACGATCAGGTTGCCCGTCTGGGTCGGCACCGGGATGCGCGTGTTGGCATCGTCGAAGCGGATCGCGGAAGCAGGCACGCCGGCCTTCTTCAGCGCTTCGCTGACCGCGGCCGCGATTGCGGCCTCCTCGCCGGTGACGCCCTCGACCGAGAGGAAGTTCATCAGGTGGCCGATCGCGCCTTCGACGTCGAGGGGAATATTGGCAGTGCTCATGACATCCATCCGAGGTTTGGGTCTGGATTGGCTCTTCAGTGCGGAACTGGCGTTCGATCAGAGGCCCCAGGGCAAGCCCAGCACCTTCCAGACCGCGAAAAGGGCGGTCCACAGCACGAACATCCACACCACATAGGGGAGCATCAGCGAGACGATGGTGCCGACGCCGGCATTGCGGTCGTATTTCTGGGCGAAGCCGACGACGAGCGCGAAATAGGCGTTGAGCGGGGTGATCGCGTTCATCGGGGAATCGCCGACGCGATAGGCCGCCAGCACCGCCTCCGGCTCGACGCCGAGCTTCATCAGCAGCGGCACGAAGACCGGCGCGAAGATCGCCCATTTGGCGATCGCGCCGGTGAGCAGGAGGTCGATGATCGCGACCACGACGATGAAGCCGAGCAGCAGCGGCAATGCGCCGATATTGGCCGCCTGCAGGACGCCCGACAGGCTCAGCGCCATCACCGTGCCGATATTGGTGTAGGTGAAATAGGCGACGAACTGGCTGAGCACGAAGAACAGGAAGATCGTCCCGCCCATGCTCTTGATCGACTTCTCGATCGCCGCGATCACCTCGGTCAGGGTCCGCAGCGTGCCGGCGCCGATGCCGTAGCACCAGCCGCTGACCAGGAACATCAGCATGATCAGCGCGATCAGCCCGTTCATGAAGGGCGAGTTGCCGATCAGCTCGCCGGTCGTCGGATTGCGGAGCGGCGCCCAGGACGGGATGGTGAGCACCAGGAAGACCGCGATCAGCGCGAGCATGCCGAAGCCGGCATAGCGCAGGCCGCGCGACTCCGATTCCGAGAGCACGGCACCCTGCTCGGTCGTGGTGCCCTCGGCCGCCTTTGAGGGATCATAGGCGCCCAGGCGCGGTGCGATCATCCTGTCGGTGATGAAGGCGACGACGACGGTCAGGAAGATCACCGAGGCGATCGAGAACCAGAGATTGGAGGCGAGGCCGATCGTCCGGTTGGGATCGACGAGGCGGGCCGCGTCGTTGGTGAACTCGACCAGCACCGCGTCGAGCGGCTTGATCAGCATGTTGACCGTGAAGGCGCCGGCGACGGCCGCAAAGCCGAGCGCCAGACCCGCCAGCGGATTCCGCCCGACTGCGAGATAGGCGATGCCGGCGAGCGGGATCAGCACGAGATAACCGGCGTCCGCTGCGATCGAGGCGAGGATGCCGACGAAGGCGAGGATATAGGTCAGCGCCCAGGCCGGCGAGACGATCACGAGCTTGCGGATCAGCGCGGTGACGAGGCCCGATTCCTCGGCGACGCCGGCGCCGATCATCGCGACGATCATCAGCCCCACCGCGGTGAAGCTCATGAAGTTCGGGATCAGCGACGAATACATGAAGCGGATGCCTTCGACGTTCAGAAGGCTCCGGATCGCCGTGCTCGCCGTCTCGACCTTGTGCGTGTCGGGGTTGATCCGCTCGAAGGTCACCGCCGCGCCGAACAGGCTCAGCACGGCGGAGAGCACGATCACGATACCGATCAGGATCAGGAAGATGATGACCGGATGGGGCACCATGTTCCCGACTTTCTCGACCGTATCGAGAAATCGCTGCATCGTCGTCTTGGGTGCGGTGCTCTCGACAGTCATGGTGCCTTTTCCCCCGAGCCTGGCATTGGCGCACCCTGGAAGGACTGCGTCGTAAGGATCGTGACGACCGGGCAGGCCCGATGCACGTCCTCGGGAACTTAGATCGCCTTGCGGAATGGGCATCGGCACAGAATCCCAAAAAGTGGGCCGCCTGTCCCAAAGTTATCGCCGAGAGCCTGCCAAAGCTCGGCTTCCACGCGCTTGCTGCTGCGGGATGGCTTCTTTATCCTGTCATGACCTTGAGTGAGCCTCCGATTCACAGCCGCAGCGCGGATGGCCGAAGTGACACCGATGCGCGGAAATCGAAGCGAAGCTCTCTTGTGCTGTTTATCTCACGCTCCCGCCGCCCGGCGTCGACGTCCCAAGGCATGGCGGTGACACCGGGTCAGAACCGTCGCCATTGGCGACACGCCGTCATGGCCTTGAGCTGCGCGCTCGGCCTCGGCGCCTGCGCCGGGACGCCGCGCGGCATGCTGCAGACTGTGCCGCCCGTGCCCGGCACCGACCGGGTCAACATGCTCACCGCGACGACACGTGCGCCATCCGCCGAGCCGGGCGTCCTGTTCAGCGGCGAACGCGGAGACACGGTTTCCTTTTCCAACATCGTCGTCTCGATCCCGCGCGACCGCGAGGTCGGCACCATCCAGTTGCCGCGTTCCGTCCCGGGCAATCCGGAGACGGATTTCACCGTGAGCTCGGTGACGCCGATCGCCAAGCCGCAGCTGGCGTCCTGGTTCAACAAGGCGAATGGCCGGAAGCGGCGCGTCTTCGTCTTCGTGCACGGCTTCAACACGCCCTTCGACCGGGCGGTCTTCCGCTTCGCGCAACTGGCGCACGATGCCGATGCGAATGCGCTCCCGGCCCTTTTCTCCTGGCCTTCGCGCGGCCATCTGCTCGACTACAGCCGCGACTTCGACAACGCCTCCTATTCGCGCTCGGACCTCGCCTATCTCTTGAAGGCCGCTGCGAACAGCCCGTCCGTCAGCGACATCGTCATTCTCGCCCACTCGATGGGCAGCTGGCCGGCCGTCGAGGCCATCCGCCAGCTCGCGCTCGAGCAAGGCGGCGTGCCCCGCAAGATCAGCAACCTCATCCTCGCCTCGCCCGATCTCGATGTCGGCGTGTTCCGGCGCCAGGTCGAGGACATGGGCAAGCGGCGGCCGCAGATCACCCTGTTCGTCGCACAGCACGATCGGGCGCTGCAGCTCTCGCGCTTCATCTCCAGGGGTGCCACGCGCCTCGGCGGCATCGACCTGACCCGCGACGAATACCAGCAGCAGTTGGCCGGGCTGTCGGGCATCACCGTGCTCGATCTCACCGCCATCAATGCCGGCGACCGCATTAATCACGATCTCTATGCCGCCAGCCCTGAGGCGGTCCGCCTGATCGGCGACCGCTTGCTGCAGGGACAGGTGGTCACCGATTCGGATGTTTCGCCGCCGCTTGCCGCGGCAGATGCGCTCGGCTCGGCGGCAAGCCTGCTCGTCACCGCGCCGATCCGGATCTTCGACGCGGCATCGATACGCTAGGAGCGAGCAACGTCAGGTCGAGCCGACCCGACGGTTGCTTCCTCCCTCTAAACGTTTGATAGAGAACGTATGCGATCGGACTCTGGCCTTCCGCAGTTGAAGGTTCGGAATTAGAATAAGAAAATCAAATTGATCGAAAGTTGAGCATCTGCAGACGCCAATACAGGACGGCCCATTTTTTGGCCTTCCCTTGAGCACCGACAACATTGATCATCACGCTATAGATTGGCTTCACGCGGCTGGGAGGAAGATGCCGTGACAGCACTCTCAAACCCCAACCCGCGACGCTCGGTCATGCCAGTCTTCGCCCAGAGTTTCTCGACCAGGGATCTTCCGCCGCAAGATCAGTTCGATGCCTGGCGTGACCTGCTCGCAGACACGATCGATCTCCTGCCGACCGTTGAGGCTTCAGAGAGCTTCGCGGCCGAGTTCTCGTCCTGGACGTTCGGCAACGTCGTCCTGACGCGGACACTGTACGCCAACGCGCCTGCCCGCCGCTGGCGGCACCGGCCGCGATCGTTCCTCGACCATTGGTGCGTCGTGCTGGCGCGCTCGCATGCGCCTCGGAACGGCTCGCCATCCCACGAGGCCACGCGACAGGAGAGCCTCAGCTTCCGCTCGCTCGCCCTGCCCTTCGAAGGCCAGGCTGAGGATACGGAGGTGCTGACGCTGTTTCTGCCGCGCGATTTCTGCCGGGAAGAGCTCGAGGACTTCGATCAGGCCCACGATCTCGACATCAACCCCCAGCTCGGAGCGCTGCTCGCCGGCTATATCGACAACCTCGCCCGGCAGCTGCCGCACATCCCGCCCGCACAGGCGCAGGGCCTGGCCACGGCGACCCGAGCCCTCGTCGCAGCCTGCATCGCCCCGCGCGCCGAGCGCTCCGAAACGGCCGACGCGTCCCTCAGCTCGCTCCTGATCGACCGCGCCCGTCTCGTCGTGCGCCAGAACATGGCCTCGCCCGAATTCGGCCCGGAGCAACTGGCCCGCCTGATGGCGATGTCGCGCTCGAAGCTCTATCGTCTTTTCGAGAGCACTGGCGGCGTCGCCCATTTCATCAATCGCGAAAGATTGCGCGAAGCCTATCGCCGGCTCAGCTCACACCGCGATGCTCCCTCGATCCACATCATCGGCAACGAGGTCGGCTTCGTCGACCATTCGACCTTCAGCCGGGCGTTCCGCCGCGAGTTCGGCCATAGTCCGAGCGAAGCGCGCGAGCGGAGCCTGACGAAGCTGTCCGCCACGCCCCTCGACGTCCGCCCGCCCGAGACCGGCCCGGTCGACGCCGAGCAAGAGGCATGAAAGCGGCCACCGGCCGCCTTTCCTTTCTCTACGCCGCCCTGTTCTTCGAGCTCGGCGTCAACCTGCCGTTTTTCCCGCTCTGGCTGCGGGCGCAAGCGCTCAGCGACGAAGCCATCGGCATCGTGCTGGCCGCGCCGCTCCTCGCCCGCATCATCGCGAACCCGGTCGTCGGCGCGCTGGCCGACCGCAGCGGGCGGGCGAGAGCCGCCCTGGTCATCTGTGCGGTGACGGTCACCATCGGCACGGGGCTGCTGGCCTTTGCCGGCGGCTTCCTGCCCATCCTCCTGCTGGTCATCGCCATTGCGCTCGCCCAAGGGCCGCTGATCGCCCTGACCGACGCCGTCACCTTGCGAAGCCTCAAGGAGCTGCAGACTCCGGAACTGCGCTATGGGCGCATCCGGCTCTGGGGCTCGGCCGGCTTCGCGATCGCGAACCTCTCTGTCGGCTGGATGCTGGACTGGCTTCCTGCCGCGTCGATTATCGGAATGCTGCTTCTGTCGGCCTTGGTGACAGCGCTCGCAGCCGTTGCCGTGGCGGTCGTGCGCGTCCCGGAACGCGCGGTTACCCCGATGCAACCGGTCGGGAAACTTGAAAGGCCGCATCTGCTCGTTCTTGCCATCGCCGGAGCGAGCCTCGTCCAGGCAAGCCATGCCGCGGTCTACGGTTTCAGCACCTTGCATTGGCAAAGCCTCGGCATATCCGGCGGAGCCATGGGCTCCCTGTGGGCCGCCGGCATCGTCTCGGAAATCGCCTTCTTCAGCCTGCTCGGCTATGTCGTACGAGGCTCTGCCGGTGCGGCCGCCCTGCTCGCCGCCAGCGCGGCGGTCGCGACGCTGCGCTGGGCCGGGATGGCTCAGGATCCGCAGATCGGCTTCCTGGTCCTCCTCCAGTTCACCCATGGACTGACCTTCGGAGCGACGCATCTGAGCAGCGTCTTCCTGCTCGCGCGGATCGCTCCCGCGGGGATGTTGGCTCAGGCGCAAGCCTGGCTGGCAGCCAGCTGGGCCGGGATCATGGCCGTCCTGACCACGCTGGCGGGCTATCTCTACGGCGAATGGGGCGAGCATGTTTACTGCCTGATGGCCTCCGTCTCGGCTGCCGGCTTCCTGTTGCTGATCCCGGTCGCGCTTGGCTTCAGGGGCAGGACTTCGCTCGGCTTGCCCCTCGCAGGCGATGCCGAGCAGCCGGTCCAAAGATTGGGATGACCAGCGCAGAGTTGGGATTCTGAGCTAATCCGCCCCTGCCGCTCTGTTGGTAGCGTTCCTACCGTCACCCGAAGCGCGCGGTGCGACGGACCTTGCCCGGCGCGAGGTTCCGCGCCGTCGTCGTGCGGTTGCCAGAGGAACAAGATGATGCCTTTTAACGGCTTGCAGGACATCAGGTCTGCTTGCGCGCTGACACCGGTGCGATTTTTTCGCAGCAAGCGGCCGTTTCGGCGCATGGGCCGGTAGCATGGGCACGCCTGACAAGTCCCGCACCGCCCGCTTGCTGCAGGGGGCTGCGCTCGCGGCAATCGCGCTCACTGTCGCCGGCTGCCAATCCGAGCAGGCGGCGGCTCCGCCTGCCGTCCGGCTCGTCCGCACCATCACGGTGGAAGCGCCGCGCGAGGCCAAGGACATCAGCTTCACCGGCCACATCGAGGCGCAGGATCAGGCCGCGCTGTCCTTCCGCATCGGCGGCCGGCTCGCCGAACGCAATGTCGGCGTCGGCGCGAACGTGCGCGAGGGCGAGGTCGTCGCCCGCCTCGACCCGGAGAACGAGCTCAACGAGCTGCGCTCCGCCCGCGCCGCCCTCACTGCCGCCGAGGGCCTGCTGCGCAAGGCCGAGAACCAGTTCGAGCGCCAGACCCACCTGCTCGAGCGCAATGTCACGACCCGCGCCGATTTCGAGGCCGCTGAACAGGGGCGCACGGCGGCGCAGGCACAGGTAAACGCGGCCCAGGCGCGCGTCAGATCGGCGGAGGACATCGTCGGCTTCACCACCCTCAAGGCCGATGCGCCGGGCGTCGTCACCCGCATCGGTGCGGAGCCAGGCGAGGTCGTCGCGCCCGCCCGGATGATCGTCCAGCTCGCGCGGCGCGAGGGACGCGATGCTGTCTTCGAGGTGCCGGCCGATATCGTGCGCGCGCTGCCGCCGGATGCGCGCGTCCATGTCACGCTCGCCGGCGATCCGGCCGTGACCGCCAATGGCCGCGTCCGCGAGGTCGCGCCCCAGGCCGATCCGGTGACCCGGACCTTCAGGGTCAGGGTCGGTCTTTCCGAGCCTCCGCAAGCCTTCCGGCTCGGCACGGCGGTGTCGGGCGCGATCCGGGGAGCCGAAATCTCGGCGATCGCCATTCCCGCCACGGCGCTGGCGCAGCAGGGTCCTGCTGCAAGCGTCTGGGTGGTCGACCCCGCGAAGCTCACCGTGTCGTTGCGCAAGCTCGAGGTGATCAGTGCCGACCCGGCGACGGCGCTGATCGGCAAGGGGCTCGCACTTGGTGACATCGTCGTCACCGCCGGGGTCAGCCTGTTGAAGGAAGGCCAGCAGGTACGCCTGGCCGGGACGGAATCGCGATGAGCTTCAACCTCTCGGAATGGGCCCTGAAGAACCGCTCGGTCGTGATCTATCTCATGATCATCTCGGTACTGGCCGGCATCTTCGCCTTCATCCGCCTCGGCCGCAACGAAGACCCGTCCTTCGTGATCAAGTCCATGGTCGTCTCGGCAGCCTGGCCGGGCGCGACCATGGAGGACATGCTGAGCCAGGTCACCGAGCGCCTGGAGCGGCAGCTCGAGGAGACCCCGGGGCTCGACAACGTCCGCAGCTACACCACGCCGGGCGTCACGACGATCTTCGTCAATCTGAAGCAGTCCGTGCCCGGCCGCGAGGTGCAGGACACCTGGTACCGCGTGCGCAATCTCGTCGCCGACATGCGCCATACGTTGCCCGCCGGCACGCTTGGCCCGTTCTTCAACGACCGCTTCGGCGACACCTTCGGCATCATCTACGGCTTTACCGCCGACGGCTTCACCGGCCGCGAATTGCGCGACCATGTCGAGGCGGCGCGCTCGCGCCTGCTGCTCGTGCCGGACGTTTCCAAGATCGAGATCATCGGCGCGCAGGACGAGCGCATCTTCGTCGAGTTTTCGGTGCGCGAACTCGCCAATCTCGGCATCGATCGCGGCGCGCTCCTGGGCGCTCTGCAGGCCCAGAACATCGTCCGCCCCTCCGGCATGATCCAGACGCCGGAGGAGCGCATCTCGCTGCGTGTCTCGGGCGCCTTCCAGTCCGAGGCCGACCTGCTCCAGGTCAACTTCCCGGTCGGCGACCGCATGGTCCGCCTCTCCGACATCGCGACCGTGCGCCGCGGCCATGCCGACCCGCCGCAGCCGATGTTCCGCGTCAACGGCCGCGAGGCCATCGGCCTCGGCATCGCGATGCGCGACGGCGGCGACATCCTGGCGCTGGGCGCCAACATCAAGACGGCGATGACGAAGATCACCGCCGACCTGCCCCTCGGCATCGAGCCGCATCTGGTCGCCGATCAGGCCGTCACCGTCGACGACGCCATCGCCGACTTCATGACCTCGCTCTGGCAGTCGATCGCGATCATCCTGGTCGTCAGCTTCATCAGCCTCGGCGTCAGGCCGGGGCTCGTCGTCGCGCTCTCGATTCCGCTGACGCTCGCGGTCGTCTTCGCCTGCATGCTGATCGTCGGCATCGACATGCAGCGCATCTCGCTCGGCGCCCTGATCATCGCGCTGGCGCTGCTCGTCGACGATGCGATGACGACGACGGACGCGATGGTGACGCGGCTGGCGGCCGGCGAGGACAAGCAGAAGGCGGCGACCTTCGCCTTCGAGCGCTACGCCACCGCCATGGCGGCGGGCACGCTGGTCACGATCGCCGGCTTCGTCCCGATCGGCTTCGCCGCGAGCTCGGCCGGCGAATACACCTTCTCGCTCTTCGCGGTGGTGACGATCGCGCTCATCGTCTCCTTCTTCATCGCGGTCGTCTTCGCCCCTGTGCTCGGCGTCGCCATGCTGCGGGCGCCAAAGAAGGCAGCCGCAGGCCCGGGCCCTGTCGAGCGCGGCTTCCGCAACCTGCTCGCGGGGGCGATCCGCCTGCGCTGGCTCACCATCGCCGTCACGCTTGGGCTCTTCGCCGCTGCTATCCTGGCGCTGCCCCTGGTGCCGCGCCAGTTCTTCCCGGCCTCCGACCGGCCGGAGCTGCTCGTCGATCTCACCGCGCCGCAGAACGCCTCGATCTATGCGAGCGAGACCATCGCGAGCCGGCTCGACGCCACGCTCAAGGACGATCCGGACGTCGCGCGCTGGAGCACCTATGTCGGGCGCGGCGCCATCCGCTTCTACCTGCCGCTCAACGCCCAGCTGCCGAACGAGTTCTTCAGCCAGGCCGTGGTCGTCGCCAAGGACATCGCCGCGCGCGAACGCCTGCATAAGAAGCTGGAGGCGCTGCTCGCCAAGGATTTCCCGAACGTCGTCTCGCGCGTGTCGCCGCTCGAGCTCGGTCCGCCCGTCGGCTGGCCGGTGCAGTACCGCGTCAGCGGCCCCGACATCGCCGAGGTGCGCGACATCGCGATGAAGGTCGGGCAGGTCATCGCTGCCAACCCCAAGACCGAGATGGTCAATTTCGACTGGATCGAGCCCATGCGCGAGCTGCGCCTGCGGGTCGACCAGGACGAGGCGCGCCGGCTCGGCCTGAGCTCGCAGGCCCTGGCGAGCATCGTCAACGCGGTCGTCTCCGGCACGGTTGTGACGCAGGTTCGCGACGGCATCTATCTCGTCGACGTCGTCGTGCGGGCCCAGGACGCCGACCGCCTCTCGCTCGATACGCTGCGCACCATGCAGGTCGCGCTGCCAAGCGGGCGGCAGGTTCCGCTCTCGCAGTTCGCCACCTTCAGCTATGGGCTCGATTCACCGCTGATCTGGCGCCGCGACCGCGTCCCGACCCTGACGGTCGCCGCCGACGTCAAGCCGGGCATCCTGCCGGAAACCGTCGTCAACGGGCTTGCATCCGGCATCGATGAGCTGCGCAAGACCCTGCCCGCCGGCTACGGCATCGCGCTCGGGGGCACGGTCGAGGAAAGCGCGACCTCGCAGGCCTCGGTGATCGCCGTCGTGCCGGTGATGCTGCTGATCATGTTCACGGTGCTGATGCTGCAATTGCGCAGCTTCCGCCTGCTGGCGATCGTGCTCAGCATCGCCCCCCTCGGCATGATCGGCGTGGTCAGCGCCTTGCTGCTCTCGCGCATGCCGCTCGGCTTCGTCGCCCTGCTCGGCATCCTCGCGCTGATCGGCATCATCACCAAGAACGCGGTCATCCTGATCGGCCAGATCGAGAGCGAGCGCGAGAGCGGCAAGAGCATCACCGATGCGGCGCTCGACGCAGCCTCGACCCGCTTCCGCCCGATCATGCTCACCGCGGTCTCGACCGTGCTCGGCATGATCCCGATCGCGCCGACGGTGTTCTGGGGGCCGATGGCCTTCGCCATCATGGGCGGGCTGCTGGTCGCGACGCTGCTGACGCTGATCCTGCTGCCGGTCCTCTATGTCGCCGTCTTCGCCCGTGGCTCTGCCGCACCCAAGGCGGAAAAGCCCGGTGCCAAATCTGTCGCGGGGGCTTCTGCGTCATGACCCATCCTTCGGCATCGCGCTTTCGCCCGGCGGTCGCAGCGCTTCTCCTGCTCTCGCTGGCCGCCTGCCAGAACGAGCCGGCCGCGCCGGCCGAAGGGCGCTTCGTCCGCGTCGTCACGGTCGAAGCCGGCAAGCTCGCCAACGAGATCCAGCTCAGCGGCGAGATCCAAGCGGAGAAGAATGTCGGCCTCGCCTTCCGCATCGGCGGCCGCGTCACCGAGCGGCCGGTGAATGTCGGCGACCGTGTCGCCGCCGGGCAGATCGTCGCGCGCCTCGACCCGACGCTCGAGCGCAACGCCCTGACGGCGGCCAAGGCGGCGCTGGAAGCCGCCCGGGGCGAGGTCAGCACCACGCGCAGCACCTTCGAGCGCCAGGAACGGCTGATGGCCCAGGGCTTCACCACCCGGCCGCGCTTCGACCAGGCGCTCAAGGCGCAGGAGGCGGCCCAGGCCCAGCTCGAGAATGCCGAGGCCCAGCTCGAACTGGCGCAGGACCGGCTCGGCTTCACCGAGTTGCGGGCCGGCGTCGCCGGCACGGTGACCGCGCGCAATGTCGAGCCGGGCGAAGTCGTCCAGCCCGGACAGGTCATCGCCCAGCTCGCCCGCGACGACGGCCGCGACGCCGTCTTCAACATTCCCGCCAGCCTGCTCGAGAAGAAGTCGGGCGAAACCACGGTCCGCGTCACCCTCGCCGATGCCCCTGCCGTGACCGCGCTCGGCCGCGTCCGCGAAATCGCGCCGCAGGCCGACCCGATGACGCGCACATTCGCCGTCCGGGTCGGGCTGATCGACCCGCCGGAGGCGATGCGGCTGGGATCGACCGTGGTCGGAACCATCGAGGCGGCCACGGCCGCGATCATCGCGATTCCGGCGAGCGCCCTGACCCAGCAGGGCGTCTCTCCGGCGGTCTGGATCGTCGATCCCGCGAATTCGACGGTTTCCCTGCGCAATGTCGACGTGCTGCGCTTCGATCCCAACCAGGTGATCGTCTCCCAGGGCCTGGTTCCCGGCGAGATCGTGGTCAGCGGCGGCATCCAGGCGCTGCTGCCGGGGCAGCGCATTCGCCAGCTTCCGGCGCCGGCTGCCCCCGGCCGTACCGCGGCAGCGGAGCGGCCGGCCGGACGCCCGGCAGTTCCCCCCTCGTAGCAGGAGGAACCCTCGCTCCGCAGCGCGTGGAGAACAGCGCTTTATCCGCCCTCCCCGGCGAAAGCCCCTCTCAATCAAGCGATGCAACGATGCCCTCGTGGAGACATTCTCTGGAGATCATCCCCGCAGTCGGTGATGCGGACAGACTGAGGACGGAGTTGCTCGTCATCGGCCTGTTCAGCTCCGGACCGCTGAGCGGCTCGGCCCGCCGCCTCGATGACGCCACAGCAGGCCGCTTGTCGCGGGTCGTCGCACGCGGCGAACTCGACGAGACACCCGGCGCGACCTTGCTGCTCCACCATCTGCCGGGCTCGGCCGCCGCCCGCACGCTGCTGGTCAGCCTCGGCAGGCGCGAGGCCTTCTCCGACCGGGCCTATTGGCGGGCCCTCGCCGCCACGGCGAAGATCATCACCGAGAACGTAGTCTCCGAGGCGGTCGTAACGCTCGCGGAAAACGAAGTGCCGCGGCGCTCGCTCAGCTGGCGGGTCCAGCAGGCCGGGCAGCATCTCGCCGACGGCAGCTATAACTTCTTCCTGGCCGGCCCCAATGCGCCAGGGCAGAGGGCGCGGGGCCGCCCGATGCGCAGCATCATGCTGCTCCTACCCGAAACCCTCACCTCGGAACTCGTGCTCGCGCTGCGGCAAGGCATCGCCGTGGCGGAAGGCGTCGCCCTGGCGAAGGATCTCGGAAACCTGCCCGGCAGCATCTGCACCCCGGATTTCCTCGCCAAGACCGCCAGGGATATGGGCAAGGAATTCGGCTTCGCGGTAGAGGTGCTAGAACGCCGGGAGCTCGAGGCGCTCGGCATGGGGGCATTTCTGCAGGCCGGCAGCGGCTCGGCAAACCCCTGCAAGCTCATCGTCATGCAGCCCCATGGCCGTAAGGGGAGCGGCAAGCCAATCGTGCTCGTCGGCAAGGGCGTGACCTGCGACGGCGAACGGCCCTCTCAGGCTCCGGGCAGCGATGCCCTGGGCATGAAGTTCAGCATGAGCGGGGCCGGCAGCGTTCTCGGCGTGCTGCGCACCGTCGCGCGTCTCGGTCTGCCCCTCAACGTCGTCGGGCTGATCGCGGCCGCCGAGAACATTCCCGGCGGCCATGGCGGCAGGCCGGGCGATGTCGTGACCTCGATGTCGGGCCAGACCATCGAACTGCGCCCCCATGACGGCGAGGGCCGGCTGCTGCTTTGCGATGTGCTGACCTATGCCGAGCGCTTCAAGCCTGCCTGCGTGATCGATGTCGCCACCCTGACGGAGGCCTGCGTCGTGGCGCTGGGCTCGCATGCGAGCGGCCTGTTCGCCAATGACGAGACGCTGGCCGCCGAACTGCTGCGCTGCGGCGGCGTATCCGGCGACCGCGCCTGGCAGCTGCCGCTCTGGGACGATTATTTCGGCCAGCCCGGCAGCAGTCCTGCCGAATCCGGCAATCTCGGCGGGCGGGCCGCGGGCGCGATCACCGCCGCCTGCTTTCTCTCCCGCTTCGCCAAGGCCTATCCCTGGGCGCATCTCGACATTGCCGGCACCGCCTCGATCGCGGGCGCCGCCAAAGCCTCGACCGGTCGCCCAGTCCCGCTGCTGGCCGAGTTTCTCATCGGCCGCGCCGCCGGAGCGGCGATGCAGGGCCGTCCCCCCCGTGCAAACATGGAGCTGCACTGATGAGCGATCTCGTCTTCATCGCCTTCCCGACCGAGCAGAAGGCCGAGGAGGTCCGCCAGAAGGTCCTTTCTCTCCAGCGCGAATATCTGATCGAGCTTGGCGACGCCGTCGTCGTGACCAAGGACGAAAAGGGCCAGGTCAAGCTCAACCAGATGCTGAATCTCACCACCGCCGGCGCCGCCTCGGGCGCGCTCTGGGGTACGCTGATCGGCTTCATCTTCCTGGCTCCCCTGCTCGGCACGGCGCTCGGCGCCGCCTCGGGCGCGCTCGGCGGCAAGCTCAGCGATGTCGGCATCAACGACCAGTTCATGAAGGATGCCGCGGCAGCGCTGCAGCCGAATTCGGCCGGCCTCTTCCTGCTGATCCGCAAGATGACCACCGACAAGGTTCTCGCCGATCTCAAGGGCGTCGGCGGCACGCTGATGCGCACCTCCTTCGACGAGACCAAGGAAGCGGCGCTGCGCGAGGCGCTGGCGGCGCATGCGGCGACCGAGACGGCGGCGCCTTCCAATCCATGACGCTGGAATGGGGCGCCGGAGCGGGAGGCGAGCTGGCCCAATGGGCCAACCCGACGGCGCGCCTCGACGATTTTCGGCCGCTCCTGCCGGCGGAGGAGGAAGTCGTCGCCAAGCTGCTCACCGGCAATTTCGACCGGCTGGGCGACGGCTCGCGCCCGAGCGAGCCCGATCCGGCGCGGGTCGTCCGCGCCGGTTTCCTACGCTTCCTCATGCTCGGCGGCGAGGAAGGCTGCCGGCCGCATGAGAAGGGTGTCCGGATCAGTGGCGCCTGGATCAGGGACATTCTCGATCTCGAAGCCTGCCGCGTCTTTCGCGACATCGGCCTCAACGACTGCCATTTCGAAGCGACGCCGGTGCTGCGGGCGGCGATCATCAACCGTCTCTTCCTCGACGGCTCGCAGCTTCCGGGCCTGCAGGCCGAGCGGCTGGAAGCACGCGGCGGCGTCTATCTACGTGGCGCGGAGGTCGGCGGCGAGGTCAACCTCGTCCAGGCGCGCCTCGGCGGCAATCTCGAATGCGATGGCGCGACCCTGCGCGTCTCCGACGGCTATGCCCTGCTCGCGGCGAGCCTCGAGGTCCGCAACGTCCTTGCCCGCGGCGCGACGATGCGCGGCGGGATCAATCTCTCCGGCGCGGTCCTGACGGCCGATCTCGACTGCGCCGGCGCCGCGATCACCCGCGACGAAGGCGCGGCGATCGAGGCGAGCGAAGTCGAGGTACGCGGCAGCGTCGTGCTGCGCAGCGCCCGCATCGAGGGCGAGACGCGCCTGGGCGTCGCGCAGATCGGCGGCGATGTCGACGCTTCCGGCGCGACCCTCGGCCTTGCCGGCGGCACGGCGCTGGAGCTGAGCCGCAGCATGATCAAGGGCGCCTTCTTTCTGCGCCAAGGCGCCGCCGTGAACGGTACCCTGGCGCTGACCGGAGCCACCATCGGGACCATCCATGACGAGCCCGAAAGCTGGCCGGGGCCGGGCGACCTGCTGCTGAACCGCTGCCGCTACGGCGCCTTCATCGACGGGCCGGTCGATGCCGAAAGCCGGCTCGAATGGCTGGCGCGCCAGGCGCCAGAGCGCCGGAGCGAGGATTTCTGGCCGCAGCCTTATGAGCAGCTCGCCTCGGTATTCCGAGAGATGGGCCATGGCGAGGACGCGCGCGCCGTGCTCATCGTCAAGGAGCGCCTGCAACGCCAGGCAAGGCGCAAGCGCGCGAAGAATCCGGTTCTACGGGCACTGCTGACCGCCACCGACGGCGTTCTCGGCATCACGCTCGCCTATGGCCGTCAGCCGTTGCTGGCCTTCGTCTGGCTGCTCATGTTCTGGCTTCTGGGGGTCGGCATCTTCGCCTATGCCGAGCGCCAGGGCGCAGTGATGCCCAACAGCGCCGTCGTGCTGCGCGCCCCGGAATGGACGCTCTGCGGCATCGAGACCAGCGAGCAGCGCACACTCCTCGCCAGCAACCAGACGCAGGGGCTGGCAGCGCCCGGACAGACCCAGCTCGCCTGCTTCCGCGAGCGCTGGGAGGCCTCGAGCTATCCCGCCTTCAGCCCCTGGATGTACTCGCTCGACACGCTGCTGCCGGTGCTCGACATGGGACAGCGGACGTTCTGGCGGCCGAACCCCGCCAAGCCGGGCGGGCGCGTAGCGATCAACTACTTCTACTTCCAGTCGGTCGTTGGCTGGGCGCTGAGCCTGCTCGCCGTCGCCGGGTTCTCCGGTCTGGTGAAGTCAGCGTGAGGCCCCGGCAAGCCCTGCAATCAGGATAGGTACGACGTGACCAGCACTCCTTCACCGGCCCGCTCCGGCAAGAACGGCAAGCCTTCCGCGCGCCCCTCCCTGCGCATCGACCTCGCGCTCCAGGGCGGCGGGGCGCACGGAGCCTTCACCTGGGGGGTGCTGTGCCGCATTCTCGAGGAGGAATGGCTCGAGATCGAGGCGATCTCGGGAACCTCGGCCGGCGCCATGAACGCTGCGGTGCTGGCTTCCGGCTTCGCCAGAGGCGGCCGGGCCGGCGCGCGCGAGGCGCTCGATCTGTTCTGGCGCAAGGTCTCCGAGGCGGCGCGCTTCAGCCCCTTCCAGCGCAGCCCGCTCGACATCCTGCTCGGCCGCTGGACGCTCGACAATTCGCCGCTCTTCGTCGCCATGGACATGATGTCGAGGGTGGTTTCGCCCTATAGCCTCAACCCGGCCGGCACCAACCCGCTGACCGACATCCTCGCCGAGGTCATCGATTTCGACGGCCTCGCGAAAAGCCCGATCAAGCTCTTCATCACCGCCACCAATGTCCGCACCGGCCGCGGGCGCGTCTTCCGCAATGCCGAGATCACGCCCGACGTGCTGCTCGCCTCGGCCTGCCTGCCGACCCTGTTCCAGGCCGTCGAGATCGATGGCGAGAGCTATTGGGATGGCGGCTATTCCGGCAATCCGACGATGACGCCGCTGATCCGGGAGAGCGACGCTCTCGACACCATCCTCGTCCAGATCAACCCGGTCGAGCGTCCGGGCACGCCGCGCACCGCCCGCGATATCCTCAACCGGCTCAACGAGGTCTCGTTCAACGCCGTACTGCTGAAGGAGCTGCGGATGATGGCGCTGCTGCGCCAGAGCGCGGAGGCCGCGACCGGCGAGAGCGCGCGCTGGGCCCGCATGCGCCTGCACCGCATCACCGGCGAGACCATGGCGCAGCTCGGCTACTCCTCCAAGCTGAACGCCGAATGGGAATTCCTCACCATGCTCCACAATGAAGGCCGGCGCTCAGCCGAAACCTTCTACCGGGAGCACCGCGATGCTATCGGCAAGAGTTCGACACTCGATCTCGACGAGCTGACCGAGGGCGTCTGAAACGCCCACCCGCCGCAACGAAAAGCCTAACCAGGACAAGAGATGACGACCGGCAAGATCTTTCACGGCGCGCAGATCCTGATCGCCACAATCCTGGCGGTCGCCGCGCTCTCGATCGCGAGCTCGGTCTTCGCGCCGGTCGCCTTCGCGCTCTTCATCATCGCGCTGGTCTGGCCGCTGCAGAAGCGCCTGCAGTCCGTGCTGCCGCGGATGCTGGCGCTCGTGATCAGCATCGCCGTGATGATCGTCGTCTTCTTCGCCTTCGGCTGGCTGATCGCCTGGGCCTTCGGCCGCGTCGGCCGCTGGATCGTCAATGATGCCGCCCGCTTCCAGATGTTCTACGACCAGGGTGTGCTCTGGCTCGAAGGCCATGGCATCGCGGTCGCCGGCGTCTGGTCGGAGAACTTCAACGTCTCCTGGATGCTGCGCACCGCCCAGACGATCACCGGGCGCCTCAACACCACGATGAGCTTCTGGATCGTCGTGATGGTCTATGTGATCCTCGGCCTGCTCGAGGTTGACGATTTCGGCCGCAAGCTGCGCGGCATGCGCAACCGCGAGACCAGCCAGGTCCTGCTCGGCGGTGCCATGGCGACCGCCCGCAAGATCCGCCGCTACATGCTGGTCCGGACCTGGATGAGCGTGATCACCGGCGTCCTGGTCTGGGCCTTCGCCAAGCTCATCGGCCTGCAGCTCGCCGAGGAATGGGGCTTCATCGCCTTCCTGCTGAACTACATCCCCTTCCTTGGCCCGCTTGTCGCCACGCTGTTCCCGACCCTGTTTGCGATGACGCAGTTCGGCTCCTGGCAGGCGATGCTCGGGGTCTTCGCCTGCCTCAACCTGATCCAGTTCACCGTCGGCAGCTATATCGAGCCGCGCGTCGCCGGCAGCGCGCTCTCGATCTCGCCGGCGATGGTGCTGTTTTCGGTGTTCTTCTGGAGCTATCTCTGGGGCGTCTTCGGCGCCTTCATCGGCGTGCCGATCACCATCGCCTTCCTGACCTTCTGCGCCCAGCACCCGTCGAGCCTCTGGCTCGCGGAGCTGTTCGGATCGCCGGAGAAGGACGAAGCACCGGAAGCCGCCGCCCTCAGGGACTGAGAGTGGCGGCCGGCCGGGGCACGATCTCGATCCGCTCCGGCGCAAGCAAGGCGAGCCCGCCATCGGCGGCAGCGGCCAGGGTGTGGATGTAGAAGCCCGTCGGCATGTTATCCGTCGCCTCCATCACAGGGGACGGCGCCGAGACGATCTTCAGCGGCCCGCAGCGCCCGATCCAGTCGACATGACGGTGCCCGTGCATCGCGACCAGCCGGTGCGCCATCGGCTTGAGCTGGCGCACGAAGCGGCTGCCATTGATCAGGGCCGTGCCGATCCGCTCCGAGAAGGCCTTGGCCGGCTGCGGGTATTCGACCGGGTGATGGTGCAGGCCGATGATCCAGCGCGCCTTCGGGAAGCGCCGCAGCACGGCGAGCATCGCCTGCAGATCCTCCTCCGCCACCAGGCCGAGCGCATTGGTGAAGGAGAAATGCGTCTCGGCATTGGAGTTGAGCAGGATGACGCCGAGCCCGTCCTCCTCGGCCGGCGGCAGCACCATCGGAAAGACATCGGCCCAAACCGCCGAAAGCCCCGCCGACAGCCGCAGCGTGCCGGCATCGGCGAAGACGCCGATCGCCTCGCGGTGCGGCTCCAGAGCAGCCGCGAGCGTGCTTGCAAGCCCGGCCCGCTCGCGATCGAGCACCTGGACGCGCTCGCCCTGGATCGCCGCCATCGCCGAGAGCGTCCGCATCTGCCGCAAACGCTTCCCGGGACTGGTCGGCAATTCGAGGCGGGCCGGGTTCGCGCGGTCGACGATGTTGACGTCGTGGTTCCCCGGCAGGATCAGGCAACGTTCCGCCAGCGCCGGATGGCGCGCCATCGCGTCGAGGAACTCCGCCCATTCGGCCGAGCGCCCGGCATCGGTCATGTCGCCGGTGATCAGCAGGAGGTCGAGCGGCTCCTCGGCATGGATCGCGTCCAGCCTGTCCAGCACCAAAGCGAGGCGCTCATTGCCCCGCGGGCCTGCGCGGCCGCTCTCGATCCGGAAGCCGTAACGCTCGCCGACGACATGGATGTCGGAAAGATGCGCCACCCGCCAGCGCCGCGCCCCCGCCGGAGCCTCGTCGAAACCGCCGAGATCGCGCGGCTGGTCCATCAACCCGTCGGCCAGGCCCCAGACGAGCGAGGCGAGCGCGAGATAGCCCGCCATGACCGTAACCGTATTGGCGAGCGACGGCACGATCAGCCGCAAGGGCTGGGCGAGGTCGGCGAACTCGCCGGACCAGCGTGTCGCCGGCCAGGCCAGGCCCGCCACGGCGGCGGCGCCCGCACTGGCGAGCAGCCCTGCGCCGACCGCGGTCGCAGCCCGCAGGAAGGCTCGCTTGTCCTCGTTCGCGCCGGCGGAGAGGAAGCCTTCGGCGAGATGGCGCAGCCCCTCGCGGCACAGGGCGTAGACCGGCTGCACGGCGAGCGAGTTCAGCGACCAGAAGCTGCGTTCGGCCAGGCGCAGCAGCGGCCTGAAACCGTACCAGCCGACCACCGCGATCAGCGCGAGCAGCAGCAGCGAGCCGATGCCCGCGAGCGCGAAGAGCCGATCCGCGACCGAGGTAAACCAGGCGGTCGCGACGAGGGGCGCCAGCCCGAGCAGCACCCCCGGCACCAGCGCGAGGATGACCCAGGCCAACGCCAGCTTCGGCAAGTTGATCTCGCCGAGCAGGCTGCCCGCGATCGCCAGCAGCGAACGCTTCTTGGTGCTGCTGAAGTCATCCTCGGCGTCGCCGTCGCGCGGCTCGATGATTGGCGCCATGCTCAGACGCCCCGCCCATGATCGGCTCTGGCCGGCATGCCTGGCTGTCTGATCCGCATCTCTCGCTCCCCCGGCCTGCCGCTCGTTCCGACCGGCACGCGCTAAGGGATAGCCGGCCTCACGCGGCGTTGCACCTCCCTGCCGCCCGTCCGGACGGCAGAAGGCGAGAATGGGACGCCGGGCACAGGATTGAGACAGGGGGCTGATGCCCATGGCATGACCGAACGGTACCCTTGGCTCGGATCATCAGGCCGATCCCGGCCTGTGAAGCTGCAGTTTGACGCAGCGTCGGCAGACCTTCGGTCAGACGCCGTCGCGCTCGACATGGCAACGCGCCGGCATGAAGGCTCGCGAGAAACGGCACCGATGCCCGACAGTCCTGCCCCGAGGCATGTGCTTTTGACCCGCGGGGCTGGCTTTCTCGCCTTGTGGCTGGTCCTGATGGGCCCCGCCCTGAAGGACCTGCCGGTCGGGATCGTCGCGGCAGCCGCGGCAGCCTGGACGAGCGCGATTCTCTGGCCGGCGCGCGGCGGCTTGTCCCTGCCCGGCATCCTGCGCTTCCTCGTCCGCTTTCTGCCCCAGTCGGTCGCAGCCGGGCTCGACGTCGCGCGCCGCGCCTTCGCGCCCGTTCCCCCACTCCAGCCGGGCTTCGTTACCTACCGGACCGCCCTGCCCACCGGCATGGCGCGCCAGGCCTGCTGCGCCGTGATGAGCCTGCAACCTGGCAAGCTCCCTGTCGCGGCCGAGGCAGACGGCACGCTTCACATCCACTGCCTCGACCTGCGCGAGCCCGTTGCCGAGCAGCTCGCCGCCGACGAGGCCGCCTTCTGCGAGACGCTGCAGGACGGAGGCCGCAATGGCTGAATTCCTCACCGGCGCGGCGCTGTTCATCCTGGCCGTCACGGCGCTCGGCCTGTTCAGGGTGCTGCGCTCGGAGCTCGCGGTCGAACGCATGATGTCGGTGCAACTGCTCGGGACCGGCGCCGCCGCCGCGCTCCTCCTGCTCGGCACGGCCTCGAACGCCCCGGCCATGACCGATGTCGCGCTGCTGCTGATGCTGCTCGCGGCCTTTTCCTGCGCCGCCTTCGCCCTCGGCCAATCGGATGAGCCGGGCGACGCGTCAGCGCCGAAGGGCGACGAGCCATGAGCGCGCTCGCCGATCTCTTCACGCTCGTCATGGTCGCCGGCGGCGCGCTGCTCTTCCTCGCCGGAACGCTCGGCCTGCTGCGCTTTCCCGACACGCTGAGCCGGCTGCACGCGCTCAGCAAGGCCGACAATCTCGGCCTCGGCCTGATCGTGCTCGGGCTCTTACCCCAGGTCGGCAGCATCGCTGGCGGGCTGAAGCTGGTCTGCGTCTGGCTGCTCGCCCAGCTTTCGGCCGCGACCGCTAGCCAGCTGATCGCCGGCGCCCTCCATCGCCGCAAGTCCGGCCGATGACCCTGCTGCTCGACCTCGCGCTCGTCGCCTGGCTCGTCGTGCTGGCGATCCATGTCGCCCGGACCGGCGACGACCGCAATGCGATCATCGCCTTCATCGCCTTCGGGCTGCTGCTCGGCCTGGCCTGGACACGCCTTGGAGCGATCGACGTCGCGCTGACCGAGGCGGCGATCGGCGGCGGCATCACCGGCCTGCTGCTGCTGCGTGCCGAAGCGCATCTGCGCCGTGGCAGGCAGGCGGGCAGCACCGCGCGCCAAGGCAAGAGTGTCACGACGATCGTCGCTGCTTTGACCAGCATCGCAGTCGCCCTCGGCCTTGGCTTCGCCGTGCTCGCCTTCCCCTCGCCAGCACCGACTCTGGCGCCGCTGGCGCTTGCGGCGATCGACGCGACCGGGCTCGGCAACCCGGTGACGGCAGTGCTGCTCGCCTACCGGGCGCTCGATACGCTGCTCGAAAAGGTGGTCGTGCTGCTCGCCCTGCTCGGCGTCTGGGCACTCACCCCCGATCATCTCTGGGGCGGCGCGCCTGAGCTGAAGGAGGCGAACCCTCCGCAGCCGCTGCTCTATCTCGCCCGCATGCTGCCCCCCTTCGGGGTTCTGATCGCCGTCTACATGGTCTGGGTCGGGGCCGACGCGCCGGGCGGCACCTTCCAGGCCGGCAGCATCCTGGCGGCGATGTGGCTACTCGTCATGCTGGCCGGGCTCAGCCCGGCGCCCGAGACGCGGAGCCTGATGCTGCGTCTCCTCCTGGTCGGCGGGCCAGCGCTATTCTTCGCGATCGGCTTCCTCGGCTTTGCCGTCGCTGGCGGCTTCCTCGCCTATCCCGAGCCCCTGGCCAAGGCGCTGATCGTCGGCATCGAAGCCGCCCTGACGGTCGCTATCGCGCTGGCGCTCGGCCTGCTCGTCGCCGGCCCGGCCAACAGGGCACCGGCCCCGTGACCTCCGGCATCTACGACACCGCGACCCTGTTCGGCCTGTGCGGCGCGGCGCTGGCCGGCATCGGCCTGTTCGTCGTGATCGCCCATCCCGGGCTGCTGCGCCGGCTGGTCGGCTTCAACATCCTCGGCGCCGGCATCTTCATGGTCTTCGGGGCGGTGGCGCGGCGCGGCGCGGCGGCCGGCCTGCCGGGCGATCCCGTCCCGCAGGCCATGGTGATCACCGGCATCGTCGTCGCCTTCTCGGCCAGCGCACTCGCCGTGGCGCTGCTGCGACGCTTGTTCGATCTCACCGGCCGCGAAAGGCTCGAACCGCCGGCAGCCGGCGAAACGCCGCGAGCCGATACATGACGCCGCTCGCCCTGGCCCCTGTCCATGTCGCGACACCGGGCGGCTACCTGCTCGTGCTGGCGCTGACCTTGCCGGTCCTCGGCGTTCTGGCGATCCTGGCCCTCGCACCGCGCCGTGCGAGGCAGGTCGCCCTGGCCAGCATGGCGGCGGGCCTTGCCGTCGCCATCGCGATCCTCGCCGAGCTCCTGCGCACCGGAGATGCGCTGACCTATGTCGTCGGCGGCTGGCAGCCGCCGCTCGGCATCGCCCTGCGGGCCGACGGGCTTTCGGCTGCGCTGATCGCAATGACGGCGCTGGTGATCTCAGCGACCGGCCTGTTCGCGCGGGGCATGCAGGATCTTTCGCCCGAAACGCGCGATGGCCGGGCGGCGACGACCTTCTGGGCCCTGCTGCTCGCGACCTGGAGCGCGCTGAACGCCGTCTTCCTCGGCGAGGACCTCTTCAACCTCTATGTCGCGCTGGAATTGCTGACCTTCGCCGCCGTGCCGCTGGTCTGCCTCGACGGCCGGGCCGAGACCATGGCGGCAGCGCTGCGCTATCTGATGTTCGCGCTGCTCGGATCACTGCTCTATCTGCTCGGCGTCGGCCTGATTTACGGCACCTTCGGCACGCTCGACATCAGGATCCTGTCCGGGCTCGGCGACGGCGGCCCAGCCCTTTCCGTTGCGCTGGCGCTGATGATCACCGGGCTCCTCGCCAAGGCAGCCCTGTTCCCGCTGCATCTTTGGCTGCCGCCCGCCCACGCCGGAGCTCCGGCGGCCGCGAGCGCCGTACTCTCGGCGCTGGTGATCAAGGCGCCGGTCTTCCTGATCCTGCGCCTCGTGCTCGATATCGCGCCGCCAGAGGCCGCAGCCTTCGCCGGACAGCTCCTCGCCGTGCTCGGGGCCTCGTCGATCCTGTTCTGCAGTGTCATGGCGCTCAGGCAGGCGCGGCTCAAGCTGATGATCGCCTACTCGACGGTGGCGCAGATCGGCTATCTCTTCATCGTCTTCCCGCTCGCCTCGGGGCCGGACGGGATGCCACCCTGGGAGACCATCGCCTGGACCGGCGGCACGCTGCAGCTCGTCTCGCATGCGCTCGCCAAAGCCGCGATGTTCCTGGCGGCCGGCGTGGTCGCCGAGGCTTTCGGCCATGACCGCATCGCCGATCTCGGCGGCTTCGGTCGCGCCCTGCCGCTCAGCGCCGCCGCCTTCGGCCTCGCCGGCCTCTCGCTGATGGGCATCCCGCCGAGCGGCGGCTTCATCGCCAAATGCCTGCTGCTGACCGCGGCCGTGATCAACGGTCATCCCTGGCTCGCGGCCACCATCCTGGCCGGCGGCCTGCTCGCCGGCGGCTATGTCTTCCGGGTGATCAACACCGCCCTCGCCAGCCCCGCTTTGCCGCTCGCCGCGCAAAGGGTCATCCCGCGGCGACTCGAGATGACGGCGCTCGCCCTCGCGGTGGCAGCCGTGCTGCTCGGCTTCATCCCGCTCGAGCCTTTCGGCCTGCTGCAGATCGGCCGCTCCGGCCTGGCCACGGCGGTGGCGCCATGACCGTCTCCGGCTCGCTCCTCGCCGCGACCATCCTGCTGCCGCTCGCCATGGCGACCTGCTGCCTTTCCTGCCCTTTCCGGGCACGGGCGCCGTCCCTGCTCGTCCTCGCCCCGCTCCCCGGGCTGCTCGCCGCGCTTCTGGTGCCGGACGGGAGCTCGGCCCTGTTCCCAGCGCCCTTTCGCCTGTCGCTGATGCTCGACCGGCCGGGCGCGATCCTGCTCGGCGGCGCCGCTCTGCTGTGGAGTGCCGCTGGCGCCTTCGCCGCGTCCTATATGCGCAGCGACCCGGCCAAAGCGGGCTTTGCGGTCTGGTGGCTGCTCACCCTCGCCGGCAGCCTCGGCCTGTTCATCGTCCGCGACATCGCCAACTTTTACCTGCTCTTCACCCTGGCGAGCCTCGCCGCCTACGGCCTCATCGTCCATGAGCAGACCGCGCGCGCGCACCGGGCCGGGACCGTCTATGTCGTGCTGGCGCTGCTCGCCGAGGCCTTCCTGCTGCTCGCCTTCGTGATGCTCGCCGCCGGCCATCCCGATCCCAACCCGGCGATCCGCGAGGTGGTCGCGACGCTGCCCACCGCGCCGCTGCGCGACGCGATCGTCACACTGCTGATCCTCGGCTTCGCCCTGAAGCTCGGCCTCGTCCCGCTGCATGTCTGGCTGCCGCTCGCGCATCCGGCCGCGCCGATGCCGGCTTCGGCGGTGCTCAGCGGCGTCGTGGTCAAGGCCGGCGCGATCGGGCTGATCCGCTTCCTGCCCTTCGAGGCCGGCCTGCCCTTCTGGGGCACGCTGCTGATCGGCGCGGGCTTCGTCACCGCCTATTACGCCGCTATCGTCGGCGTCACCCAGACCCGCGCCAAGACGATCCTGGCCTATTCCACGGTCAGCCAGATGGGCCTGCTCGGCGTGCTGCTCGGTGTAGGGGTAGAGAACGCCGACCCGGGCGCGACCAGTCTCGTCGCCTACTACGCCGTGCACCACACGCTGGTGAAGGGCGCGCTCTTCCTGGCGGTCGGCGTCCTCGCCGCAACCGGCGGGGCGCGGCTGCGGCCGGTGCTCCTGCTAACCGCCATCCTCGCGCTCAGTCTCGGCGGCATGCCGCTGACCAGCGGCGCGCTCGCCAAGCTCGCCAGCAAGCCGATGCTCGGATACGGGCTCGTCAGCCATGCCATGGCGCTGGCCGGTGCCAGCAGCACAATGCTGATGCTACATTTCACCCTGGTCGTCGCCCGCGACGTCAAGGACAATCCAGCCTCGGTCGCGCCGGCAGGACAGCTCATCCCCTGGCTCGCGGTTGCGGCCGCTTCGCTCATCCTGCCCTGGTCGCTCTACCCGGCGATCTCGGGAGAACCGCTGGCCAGCCTCATCCAGCCCGATGCGCTCTGGAAACTGATCTGGCCGATGCTGCTCGGCGCCCTCGCCTTGCTGCTCGTCCGGCGCTTCGAGCGCCTGCCGGGAGCCATTCCGGAAGGCGACATCGTCGTCCTCGCCGAAGCGGGGACGCCCGCCATTACCCGTCTTGCCGCCTTCATCGAGCGGGCCGATGCTCATCTGCGCCGCTGGCCGGTGGCCGGGCTGTTGCTGCTGGCGCTCGCCATCCTCATCGGCGGCGCCTTGATGCTCCAGGCCTGACGGACCGCGCAGAGCAAGTACAGGACTGGACCCGATTTGACCCCGATCGAGAGCACAGCCGTCGTCACCGCGATCACGATCGCCCTGTTCGCCTGGAACAGGCTGCCGGTGATCATCGTCGCCATCGGTGCCGCGCTGGCGCTATGGGCGACCGGCGCGGTGACGCTCGAACAGGCGATGGCCGGCTTCGGCGATCGCGCCGTGCTCTTCATCGCCAGCCTGTTCATCGTCAGCGCCGCGTTGGAGAAGACCGGCGTCACCGCCTGGGCCGGGCAATTGCTCATTGCCAAAGCCGGCGAGAACCGGCGCACCCGTCTGCTGGTCATCATCATGGCGGCGGTCGGCTGCCTCAGCGCGCTGATCAGCGGCGGCGGCGCGGTCGCGGCGCTGATGCCGGTCGTGGTGATGGCGGCGATCCGCCTGCGCCAGTCACCCTCCCAGCTCCTGATGCCGCTCGCCTTCGCCGCCCATGCCGGCTCGAACCTGCTGCTGACCGGCGCCCCGAAGAACATCCTCGTCTCGGAAGCGCTCGAGGATGCCGGCATGAAGGGCTTTGCCTTCGCCGAATTCGCGCTGGTCGGCCTGCCGCTGCTCGCCGGCACGATGCTGATCATCCTCCTGCTCGGAAAATACCTGCTGCCGGCCCAGACCAGCGCCCGGCTGCCCGCCGATTTCAGCCGTCACGCTCAGACGCTCGTCGAGCATTACGGGCTCAGCGACGGCGTTTTCCGGCTGCGCGTGCGCTCGACCTCGCTCTATCTCGGCAAGGCGCCCGCCGAACTCGATCTCGCCGGCGATCCGCGCCTCCAGCTCATCGCCGTCCAGGAAGGCGCCACGGGCAAGCCGCTGCGCGCCCCGGCCATCTCGGTCGGCGACTATCTCCTGGTGAAGGGCGAGGCCGAGGCGATCGCCAACCTCGCCGCCGAGAAGCATCTCGCTCTCCGCGAGGAGGGTGCCGAGGACGAAGCCGGGCCGAGCCTGTTCAACCGCCGCTCCGGCCTCGCCGAGGTCGTCATCCCGCCCCGTTCCGCCCTGATCGGCCGTGCCATGTTCCCGGGCATGATCACCGATAGCGGCGATCTCGTAGTGCTGGCGGTGCAGCGCGCGGGCGTCGATCTCGAAACGGGGGACGTGCTGCAGCCCGGCGACACCATCCTGCTGGAGGGCAGCTGGAAGGCGCTCGACCTGCATCTCGCCGACCCCGACGTGCTCGTCGTCAACTCGCCCGACCTCGTCCGGCGCCAGGCCGTACCGATGGGCGCCGGTGCCGGCGTCGCCGTCGCGGTGCTGGCCGGCCTCGTCGTCATGCTCGCCACCGGCATCGTGCCGCCGGCGGTGGCCGGGCTCGTCAGCGCCGGCCTGTTGATCCTCGCCGGCACGATTTCCGTCGAGCAGTCCTACCGCGCCATCAACTGGACGACCGTGATCCTGGTCGGCGCGATGATGCCGCTCTCGACCGCCATGGTGCAGTCGGGCGCGGCGCAGCTCGTCGCCGACCATCTCGTCGCCCTGACCGGCGGGGCCGGGCCGGTCGTCTTCCTCGCCGGGCTCTTCGTGCTGACAGCCAGCCTCGGCCAGATCATGAGCAATACCGCAACCACCATGCTGGTCATCCCGATCGCCATGGCGGCGGCGGCCGGCATGGGCGTCTCGCCGCGCCCGATCCTGATGAGCCTGTGCATCGCCGGCGCGGCGTCCTTCCTGACGCCGATCGCGACCTCGACCAACATGATGGTGATGGGCCCGGGCGGCTACAGCTTCAACAGCTACTGGAAGCTCGGCACGCCCCTGATGATCTGGTTCTTCATCATGGCGGTGTTCTACGTGCCGCTGGTCTGGCGCTTCTGAGGCCAGAGCATTTTCAAGCGAAGCGGGTACCGGTTCGCTCGAAGAAAGTGCGGAAAGAACAAGGCTTAGTTCTTCGCCGGCACCGCCGTGGAGGCCGGAGCGCCCGCCCGCAGCTGCTCGTCCACCCTGTCGATCAGATAGGGGAAGAACGGGTTCGACGACATCCGCAGCAGCGAATCGAGGTTGACGATCAGCGTGCCGCGCTCGCCGCGCGCCGCGACCGAGCCAAGCTTGATGCCGAAATCCTCGGCCGGGTCGGGCTTCAGCCCGTAGAGCCCGTCCGTCACCGGAAACGGCAGCGCGACATGGGAGAGCGAGAAGACGTCGAACGGGTATGACAGGCCGAGATCGCGCACGGTCTCGGTCGAGGCGCCGGCTTCCGTCACGCGCTCGACCACGTCGCTGGAATCCTCGCTGGCGTTGGTGATCACCGTCAGCCGGAAGTTCCGCGGCGGTGCGGGCAGTATCCGGGTCAGCAGCGTGTCCGAGGTGGTGCTCAGGAGCGGCCCGAACTTGGCCGCGCGGTTCAGGTCGAACAGCACGAGTTCGCTGCCATTGGCCGGGAGATGGGCATAGAACGAGTTGATGATCGCCCGCGTGCTCACGGTGAAGTCCATCACCGACTGGAAGGTGAGCGTCGGCGCGAGGTCCTTCAGCCGCCCCTCCCGACCGAGCCGTATGATCTTCTGCTGCAGCGCCTGGGTCAGGAGGTGCGACTGCCGGGCCCCGTTGACCGGGAAGGAGTTGTACTTGAACGGGTTGAACTCCGGCAGCACGCCGAGCCAGGCCGCCTTGGCGAAGGCCGGCAGGATCGCAGGCAGGCCCGCCAGCCCGGCGAAGCGCGCAAAGGCGGTGATGCCGATCATCGGCGAGATCAGGACGAGCCGCTCCGGCCGGGCCATCTCCTTGTTTTCGAGCGCTTCCAGCGCATACATCAGCGCGAGCGCACCGCCATTGGAGAAGCCGACCAGATGCAGCGGCGCGGCGGCATCGACCCGCTTGCGCGCCTCCCTGACCGCAAGGCGCGTCGCCGCCAGCCAGTCCTCCCATTCGACCTCGGTCAACCCGGCCGGAACCGTGCCGTGCCCCGGGAGCCGGATGGCGATGGCAACGAAACCGCGGTCGCGATACTGCCGCGCGACATGGCGCAGGCTGTAGGGCGAATCCGTCAGGCCATGCAGGAAGACGGCGGCACCGACCGGCTTGCCGTCGGGCTCCATCACATAGGAGCGGTTCCAGTCCTGCTTGAAATGGGCGGGGTGGATCGCGCTGCCGTCGAAATAGCGGTTGACCGGGACACGCTCCTCCGGATCGAGCTTCTGCGTCACCTCGGCTCGCACGCTGGCGAAGGCCTTGTCCTCGGCCTTGAGGTACTCGGCCCAGCCGGCACGGTCGAGTTGCTTGATCGAGAGTTCTTCGGGCACGAAGGTGTGCCACGGTTCGAGCGGCGCGCCCCTCTGGGTGTCATAGATCCGCAGCCCCAGCAGGGACAGCGCGACGATCGCGAGGACCGCGCCCCCGCGCTTCAGCGTCTTGCCGATGAACCTGCGCATGCCCTGGACCTTCGAGACCTTGTCGATGCTGGCTGGGCGCCAAGCTCAGGCCGCCGCCCGCCTCGTGGCGAGCGCGATCGCGATATAGGCCCAGCCGGCAAAGAGAAGCGAGACGCCGACCAGCGTGCCCGGCGTGTAGATGCCGCCGCCGGGGAGCTGCATCGCCATGACGACGCCGACGAGGATGGTGACGATGCTCGACAGGAACATCCAGACGACGCCGTTCTGCGCCCGCATCCTGATCGCGAGCCCGAGCTGGGCGATGCCTTCGGCCATCAGCACCAGCGCGATCACGAGGGTGATGGCGATCGCCCCCTTCATCGGGTTGAAATAGACCAGGAGCCCGCCGAGCAGCTCGACCAGGCCGATCAGCAACTGCCAGAGGAAGCCGCCCCATTCCTTGACCGAGAAGGCGTGGAACACCTTCAGCGCCCCGACGATGGCGAGCAGCAGGCCGAGGAACAGGGTCACGGCCATGGTCGAGAGCGCTGGGCTCGCGATCGCCGCGATGCCGGCGACGATGAGGACGATGCCGAGCGCGATCAGCTTGCCCGAGACCAGCCGGGCGAGGCTTGCGCCAGATGGGTTTCCTGAATGCTGCGCCATGATCTGCCCCATCTGCCGTTGCCAAGCCGGCTCGCCGCCGAGCCGCCGCGACCTGCAACGAGCTTCGGGCGCATTATACCGCCATTTTGCAGTTATGGCCTGGCGCAGCTGAAGATGGATCAGCAGGGAATCCCAAAGCTAGTCACGGAGTCCCGTTTTGGTCGGCGCAGCTCCTGCGTTCAGCCGCAGCCACTGTCCTCGCCCTTGCCCGCATTGAGGATCGGCCAGAAGCCGATCAGCCAGGTCGCGAAGGAGGCCGACCAGAGCAAGGCCGCCAGCGTGTAGTGCAGACCTGCCAGGCCGGCGCCGATGCCGAGTTCCGGCAGGGTCCGGACGAGGCCGGCTGCGGCCATTACGGCCAGCGCGAGTTTCGCGGAGGCCGGCAGCACAAGGTCGCGTCCGCTATGGCGCAGGCCGGCGATGACGAAGACCGCCATCACCGCGAGCCCGAGCGCACCGACCGAGAGGAGGTGCAGGCCCGTCGTCGGCGAGAGCGGGGCGCCGAGCCCGGAAAGGCCGATGGCGAGGAAGCCGAGCCCGCCATAGGCGTTGGCGGCCGCGAGTGCCAGCACCTCCGCCCGCAGCACGGCGCGGCCGATGAACCACTCGGCCAGGCGGTCGAAGAAGGCCGCCGCCGCCGCCAAAGCGAGCCAGGCCGGGACAGCCGAGTCCGGCCAGAGCAGCGCCGCGGCAAGCTGGAGCGCGACCAGGCCGGCCGTCAGGTTCTGGCGGCCGGGATGCGGGCGATAGGGCGTCGTCTCGCCGCTCGGATCGAGCGCATGGTTGACCACCACGACATTGATCCGGGCGATGGCGAGCGAGAGGAAGACCAGGAAGACGGCGAGCGCGGCATGCAGCAGCCGCCCGGAAAGCGCCGTCGCGCCGGTCAGCCAGGCGGCGCGGATCGCGAGTTCGAGCAGCGCGAAGAGGAAGACCCAGAGCGCGAAGGAGCCATGGCGGGTGCTGCGGCGCGCGATCAGCGGCGCGACGACGAAGAAGAGCAGCAGCAGGAGAAAGGCAAGGTCGGTCGCCGTAGCCACGATGATCAGCGCATCGGCGCCGACGAGACCGATCAATCGGCCCGGAAGCCAGAGCCCGGCGAGCAGCAGCAAGGCCCTGCCGCTGCGGGCCTTCGTATCCGTCCATTCCGGCATGGCCGAGGCGAGGAAGCCGGCGAGTGCCGCGCCATAGGTGCCGAAGATCATCTCATGGGCGTGCCATTGCCCGGGCGGAACCTCCCGCGCTAAGGGCAGGCCGAGGCCGAACAGCGCGACCCAGGCGAGCGGCAGCAACACGGCATGGGCGGCCGCGAGCGGGAAGAACAGCTTGAGCCCTTCGGCGAGCAGGGGATGGCGGACGCCCGTGGCAGCGTCGATGCTGTGCTGGCTCATGCCCTGTCCCGATCCGGGTCGAACAGCTCGGCGAAGGCGGGCTCGTGCATCCAGCCCTGGACCATCTCGAAGATCGCCCGGTCGTCGCGCGCGCCGGGCGTGCCTACGATCGTTCGGTCGACGAGAATGCTGCCGTCGCGGCCGGACATGACGACGATGCGGTGGGCCAGCCGCGCCGCCTCCGAGAGATCGTGCGTGACGAACAGCGCCGAGAATTTTTCGCGCGCCGAGGCGGTGATGACGAGATCCTGCAGGACCCGCCGCAGGCCGACATCAACCGCCGTGAACGGCTCGTCGAAGAAGACCACCTCCGGATCGACGGCGAGCGCACGGGCCACCGCCGCGCGCTGGCGCATGCCGCCGGAGAGCTCGGCCGGGTACTTGTCGAGATCGCGCGGGTGCAGGCCGACCTCGGCGGCGCGTGCCGCGGCGATGACATGGCGCTCCTCGCGGCCAACTCCGCGCGCCGCCAGCCCGTAGGCAATGTTGTCGACCGTGCGCTGCCAGGGCAGCAGGCGCGGCTCCTGGAAGACCACGGCATGGCGTCGATAGTCGCGCCGCACCCGTCCGCGCAGCGGATCGACGAGGCCCGCTGCGATCTGCAGCGCCGTGGTCTTGCCGCAGCCGGACGGGCCGACCAGCGCCAGCACCTCGCCCGTGTCGAGATTGAGCGTCAAATTTTCAAAGACTGCGCGGCCGAGAAAGGCATGGCCGACGCGTTCGAGCGCAAGCCTCATCGCTTCACGCCCCATGGCCGCCCGGCCTCGCGCCATTGCTCGAGCCGGTCACGCAGGGGCTGGATCAGGACGTATTCGGTGAAGAGGGCGAAACCGACGACGGCGAGCACCAGCGCGGTGACGCGCGGAATGTCGAACAGCGCCCGCGCGCTGGCGAGATCGCCGCCGAGCCCGCCGGCATTGGAGAGCAGCTCCGCCATCACCGTGACCTTCCAGGCCGAGCCGGCGGTCGTCGTCCAGGCGGGAAACAGATAGGAGACGAGATGCGGCGCCGTCACCGTGCGCAGCCGCATGAAGCGGCCGGCGCCAAAGCTCTTCGCCATGGCTTCGAGCGCCCGGTCGCGCGTCGCGACGCCTTCCAGCCCGCCGGCGAAGGAGATCGGCAGCGAGGCGACGACCACCGTCAGCACCGCAGTCCCGCCCTTGGCGCCGAACCAGATCAGGGCGAGCACGATCCAGGCGATCGGCGGCACGCCGAGGATCACCGTCACGATCGGCCGCATCAGCCGCATCGCCGCGAAGGAATAGCCCGCGGCAATGCCGGCGCTCGTGCCGATCGCCACCGAGAGCAGGAAGCCGAGACCGGCGCGCTGCGCCGTCTCCAGCGCCGCGACGCGGAAATCGGGCTCGCCGATCAGCTTGGCGACCTCCTGCCCGGTTTCCAGCGGCGATGGCAGCACGAAGGAGCCGTAGTTCTCATGCCCGGCCTGCCAGGCGGCGGCGAGGCAGAACAGCCCGGCGGCCCCGGCCCAGCCCGACCAGAGATAGCGGCCGAGCCAGCCGAGGAAGGCGAGGAGCGAGGCCATGCCGTCAGAGGGCGTAGAAGCCGTCGGCCGGCAATTTGCCGCCGATGATGCGGGGATCGCCTTCGGCCAGCGCCGCGAACAGCTTCTCCAGATCGGGGCGCGCCGCCGAGGCGGGCTGGACGACGAGATTGCTGAACGGCACGGCGCGCGCCAGCACCGGGCCCGGCAGCTGGAACAATGTCGCGGCCTCCGAGGCGACAGTGGCGGGATCGGCGAGCACCGCGGCGAGCGCGTCCTCCATCCCCTGCTGCAAGGCGCGGATGCCGGCCTCGCCGATCGCGCGGCCGAGCACGTCGCTGACCGCGAGCCCGGCCTGCGGCAGGCTCTCCGCGCCGGTCGCCTCCCGCCAGGCGAGACGCGTGTCGATGGCGCGCTCCAGTCCCTTGCCGCGCAGTCCGGAGAGCAGGAGCGCGCCGGCCGATGCCGGCTCGGAGAGCAGCGCGGCATCGGCCCGGCCGGCGAGCAGGAGCTGCACCGCCTCGGGCGGCGTGCCGGAATAATCGATGCTCAGTGCGTCCGGCGCGATGCGGCGGGCGGCGAGCAGACGCCGGAAGATGAAGTCCGGCATGTCGTTCTTGAACGGCACGACGACCCGCTTGCCCTTGAGGTCATCGAGCGTCTTCACCGTGCCGGCAGGCGCGACGACGCTGAGCAGGCCGTGGGTCAGGATGTTGACGAGCTTCAGGCCGAGGCCGCGATTATGGAGATTGGCGGCGGCATAGCTTGGCATCACCACCGCCTTCATCGTGCCGGAGGAGAGGCCGGCGCGCATCTCGTCGGGCGTGCGCCAGATCCTGACCTCGACCGGCATCGGCAGCGCCTTCAGCGCCGCCTCCCGCCCGGCGGCGACCAGCAGCAGGCCGGGCGTCGCCGGCGGCCCCCAGAGCACCAGCGGCTCCGCTGCGCGCGCGACATGCGGCATGGCGAGGCTGGCCGTGGCGGCGGCGAGGAAATGGCGGCGGTCGAGCATGGTGCCCTCCTTGGCGCGGCCGCAACTTGCAACCGCGCGATCTGGTTCGGTCAGGCTGTCAGAAGGTCGCCTTCAGGCCGGCATAGAAGGCGCGGCCGGTTCCCGGCAGGAAGGCGGCCTGGTCGGGCCGGGCCTGGTCGACGATCAGCGTCGAGGCGGCATAGGTCTTGTCGAAGAGGTTGGTGACCTCGCCGAACATCGTCAGCCGCTCGGTGAGCTTGTACTCGGTGCGCAGGTCGAAGAGCGCATAGGGGTCGGCATAGAGCGTGTTCATGTTGTCGACCGGGGTCTTCTCCGGATTCCAGCGCAGCGCCGCCTGCAGCATCCAGGCCTCGGTCGCCTGGTATTGCAGCGTGGCGTGGATGACGTGGCGGGGAGCGCCGGCGACGCGGTTGTCGCCGCGCACGGGATCGTCGACGAAGCGGAAGTCCTGATAGGTGTAGGCGAGGCGCCCGGTCAGCCGCTCGAGGAGCTGCGCGCCGAGGCCGAGCTCGATGCCGAAATGCCGGGTCTTGTCGGCGTTGACCGCGCCGAGCGAGGCACCGGTGGCGTCGCGCAGGCTGAGCAGCTCCTTGTCGACCCAGGAATAGTAGACGACGCCGTCCCACGAGAACGTGCCGTGCCGGCCGCGCCAGCCGCCCTCCAGCGTCGTCGCCGTCTGGGCCTTGAGATTGGGCGTCGAGAAAGCGGCGGCCGCTGCCATCGGCGCCGCCGGGTTCGGGCGGCCGGGGCTGCTGTTGGGCGTGCCGTTTATCGTGGCCAGCAGATCGTCATGGGTCGGCGGCTCGAAGCTGCGCGAGACCGCCGCATAGACGATCTGGTTGGCGTCGGGCCGCCAGCTGGCGCTGAGGCTCGGGCTCCAGCCGTCATAGCTGCGCGAATAGGTCGTGCTCTGCGTCGGCACCGAGCCATTCGGCAGGAGCGTATAGGGCGAGGCCGGGCTGTAGGCATTGGTCGGCCGGCGCGCTGCGCGGTAGGTGTCCGCGTTGTCGCGCGTCGCATGGGCATAGGAGAGCGCCGGCGAGATGGTCACGTTCTGCCAGACCGGGATATTGGCTCCGGCATAGAGTGAGAGCGTGCTGGCATCGAGGTCGCTCTCGCCGAACAGCGGCCCGCTGACGCCGCCCTGGTTGAGATAGTTCTCGCGCTTCGCCGAGCCGACCACATATTGGGCCGTCGTCTCGAACAACGGCAGCGCCGTGGTCTCGACCGGCTTGTAGGCGTAGCGGGCGACCGCCGTGAGGTCGCCGCCCTTGGTGACGCGCACGCCCGATGAGATCGGGAAGCGGAACATGTCGTCGGTATAGGTGTAGCCGAGGCCGAGATCGACGAGATGCGGCCCGTACTCCGCCGTGGTGCGGTTGCCGATGAAGAACTGCTTGGCCTCGCGGCGGGGTTTGTCGCGCAGCACGTTCGGCCCGGGATCGACCGCGACGCCGCCGACCACACGCGGCCCGCCATGGACCTGCTTCGGGTCGAGGCGCAGACCCTGCTTGGTCAGCGGGCCCGCGACGTCGAAGCTGAGATCGGTATAGCCGACGAAGAACCGCGTCTTAATGGTCTCGCTCAGCGCGATGCCGACATTGGCACTGGCGCTGATGCGCTGCGAGTCGTTGTAGGTGCGATAGCCGTCCGAGCGGCTGATATCGGCCTGGAGCAGCCCGTCGACACCGTCCTGGCGGAAGCCGGTCTGCCCGGAGGCGTTGAACTGGCCGAAGCTGCCACCGGAGATCTGCACCTTCGAGCCCGGCGCGTTGCTGCCGGTCGGCGAGACGAAGTTGAGCGCGCCGCCGAGCACGGTGGCGCCGAGCCGGTGCGCGGTCTGGCCGCGATAGACCTCGATCGACTGCGCCTGGCCGGGATTGGCGAGGCCGACGATATAGGAACCGTCGGCCCGGTTGAGCGGCAGCCCATCGCGCAGGACGAGGATGCCGCGCTCGACCGGGTTCTGCTGCAGGCCGGAGCCGCGGATCTGGACGCGCGGCTGGTCGTTGCCGCCGAAGAACTGCTGGACGACGACGCCCGGCGCGTTCTGCAGCGCCTGCGCCAGGGTCGGATTACCGCTTTGCGGGATGTCCTCGGCCGTCAGCAGCGTCGCGCCGCCGGCGGTGGCGAAGAAGCGCTCGCGCACGAAGCTCGGCACGCCGTCGGCCGCCCCCTCGACGACAATGGTGTCGAGGCTGATCGTCGAGCCCGGCGAGGCGGACTGGGCGAGGCAGGCCTGGGCGGACACCGATGCCAGCAGCGCGCCGAGCATGATCCGGTGCACGAAGGGCGTGCGCTTGCCGGCGGCTGCGGCGGGGCCTGAGGTCTTCTCGGTCATGTCGGCTCTCGTCGGCATGTCTCGAACGGGCGCGCAGCATCGGCCGGCGGCGCGGGCTGGCGCTCCGTTGCGGGACGGGGTAAACATGAATTTCAGATGGCTCTTTTCTAGAATGGAGCCGGCGGGTTTGTAAACAGTAATTCCGAATGAATTTATAGGACGACTTTACGGAAATCGAATTTGAGCACGATCAAACTCGACTCACAAAGTATATATTAGAATTTCTCAAATCACAATTTGAAGATCATTGCTTCTATTGCCGGTGATTATTACAAACACTTTAAACAATACCTTCTCGCATGGAGCGGCCTGGACGAACGATGCGCCTGACCCAATTCAGCGAATACGCACTCCGACTGCTCGTCTTCGCCGCCGCCCACCCTGATCGGCTGGTTACGATCGAGGAGGCCGCGAAGGCCTACGACATCTCGCGGGCGCATCTGATGAAGGTCGCCAATCTCCTGGTCAGGCAGGGCTTCCTCAAAGGCGTGCGCGGGCGCGCCGGCGGCCTCGCGCTCGGCCGCGGACCGGACCGGATCACGCTCGGCGAGCTGATCCGCGCCACCGAGCCGGCCTTCTCCGTCGTCGAGTGCTTTGGGGAGGCCGAAGGGCACTCCGCCCTGCGGCTCGATCATTGGCGCGGCATCCTGACCGGCGCCATGGACGAGTTCCTGGCAGAGCTCGACCGGCACCGCCTCATCGACCTACTAGACGATCCCGGCCGCCTCGGCCTGGCGCTGCCCGCCGCCTAAGGGTTCGGGGCGCGAACTTGCGCAACGACAACGACTTTGTTCCGCACCGGAACCAGGCTTTGGCCGGTAGCTCCGCCAATTCCTCAAACGGCAAGACCGAGATCAGAGGCATCGCCATGACGTTTCCGTCGTTCTTTCCAGAAGCGCCGCGGCTCAGGCTCCGGGATCCGCTCGCGGCCTTCCTCGGCTCCGCGACGGATGGCGTTCTCGAATACAGCTATGAGGATGCGGTCCGGCTCGCCGGCCATTCCTGCCCCGCCGTCGCCGGCGCCTATCTCATGATCTCGCACGGGCTCGACTATCTCTACGACGAAGAATTGCCGGAGCGGGGCGGCATCGACGTCTTCATGCGCGACGGGCGCGAGCATGGCACCACCGGCGTTCTCGCCTCGATCGCCACCTTGCTCACCGGCGCCGCCGCCGAGACCGGCTTCCAGGGGATCGGCCCGGCGCACCGCTTCGCCCGCCGCGGCCTCCTGAGCTTCGAGGCGCCGATCGAGGGCGTGCTGGCGCTGCGTCGGCGCGACAGCGGAGCGGGCGTGGTGCTCGACATCGACACCAGCCACGTACCGCACGATCCGGAAATGGCAGGGCTGATGCCGAAGGCAGTCGCGGGGCAGGCCGACCCGGCCGAGCAAGCCCGTTTCGCCGCGCTCTGGCAGGACCGTGTCCGGAGGATCCTCATCGACCATGCCGACGATCCCAAGCTGGTCCATCTCTATGACTGGGAAGTCAGCGATGACTGATCGGATTTGGCCGGACGATCTCATCGCCTACAAGCGCACGCCGCTCTTTACCGAGGCGACGGTCCCGGCCGGGCTGCTTCGCGCCCACGAGACCAAGGCGGGCGTATGGGCGCGCCTGCACGTGCTCGAGGGCGCACTGCGCTTCCGCGACCTGGTCGGCGGAGAGGAGCGGCTGCTTTCGCCGGGCATCCATCCCCTTGTCTTCCCGGCCTCGCCGCACGAGGTCGAGCCCGACGGTATGGTCCGCTTCTTCGTCGAGTTCCTGCGGCGGCCGTGACCACGGCTCAGCACGGCCTCTCGGTCGCCTCTGCTACGGCTTCCCGCTTTCCGATGTCAGGAAGGCCCACATCCGCTCGCGGATGGCGCCCGCCCAGGTCGCCCGCTGCGCGGCTTCCACCTCGCTGAGGATGACGCCGCTCTCGGCGATGCCGGCCGCGCGCGCCTCGAACTCGACCCGCGCCGCATCCTCCAGGTACCAGGTCAGGACAACGGCCTCTTCGAGGCTCGTCCCTGCAGTGACGGCACCATTGCCGCGCATCACGGTGGCGCGGGCCGGGCCCAGCTGCTCGGCGAGGGCGGTGGCCTGTTCGTCGCTGCGCAGCAGCTGCGGATCGTCCCAGAGCGGCGGGAACGGCGCGAAATAGGCGCCGAAACCGTGCCGCGCCCGCGGCGTGATCCGCGCGGTACCCAGCGTCATCACCCGCTGCGGCATCGAGCGCACGACGCCGCCGACCTCGGGCCGCCGCCGATAGATCTCACGATGGATGCGGACCTCGCCGAGCACGCCTTCCGGCAATGGGCCGTCGAGCGGGACGACGCTGCAGGCATCCTGATCGTCGACCAGCCCGAGCGGCTTTGCCGGCGAGACCAGGAAATGGCCTGCGTCGAGGCGTAAGCTACAATGACCATAAGCATGGACGAGGCCATGACGCGACAGCGCGCGCCCGGCCTGCCGGACCAGATCCTGCTGGGCGGCGCTGGGCCGCGGCATTGGTGCGCTCACTTGGACGCGCTCACTTGTTGAATTCGGCGATGTTGGGCTTGGCGCCCCATTTGCAGAAGCCCTTCGGCTCGAACACATACTGCCGCTCGCGCCAGAGCAGCTCGTCGGCGATCTCGCGCACGCCGCTCGAATACTCGAAGACCATGCCGTCCGGCCCCTCGAAATAGAGGAATTTTGCCGAGGAGGTCGGATGCCGGCCCGGGCCGAAGACCATGCGCACCTGCCGGTCCTTCAGGAACTGGTGCGAGCGCATGATGTCGTCGCCGGTCTCGACCTGGTGGTTGATGTGCTGGATGCCGGGCTTCGCCGAAGGGAACAGCGCGATGGTGTGGTGGACCTCATCGATACGCAGCAGCGGCGCATCACCGATCCGGTCCGAGACCTGCGCGTTGGTGACCTTGGTCCAGAAGGCTTCGTCGCGGGCGAGGTCGCTGGAGCAGAGGCCGACATGGCTGAAGCCGGTGATGCCGGCATCGCGCGCGCCGTGATAGCGCCGCCCGCTATAGCCCGGCCGCCAGGCGAGCTCGATCGGATTGCCGGTCGGATCGCGGAAGGCGATGAAATCATGGACCTTGCGCAGCGCCGCCTCGGAGGCGGTGCCACGGCGGACCGGATGACCGAGCGCTTCGAGCTGTGCCGCGGCCTCGTCAAGATGGAACTGCTCCTCGACCTCGAAGCACACCACCTGGTCGCCCGGATCGCCCTCGAAATAGCAGAGCGTGTGCTCGCGCTCATCCGACTTGAAATAGACGGAGCCCTTGGCGCGCTCGGCGACGTCGAGGCCGAGATACTCGGTGGCGAAATGGGTCGCGCCCTCGAGATCGCGGGTCCCGAGCCGGACATAGGAAACATCGGCAAGCTTGATCATGGATCGCTCCTTCCTGCCGGCTCAAAGCCGGCGAAGACGCTTCACTGATATTCGGGAATCTGCGTGTCGCTGCCCCAGGCGCAGAAGGAGTCGCGCTTGCGCGGGAACTGCCTTGCACGACGCGGCGCGGCGAGCCGCTCGCCCTCGGCGACATAGGAGAAGTTGACGCCATCGGGGCCGGCAAAGCTCAGGAAGAGCTGCTGCGAGGCGGCGCGCCGCCCCGGGCCGTCGACGATGCGGGCCTGGGCGCCACGCAGGTGATAGGCATTCTGCATGACGAGATCGACATCCTCGACGCCGAACTCGACGGCGAGGATGCCCTTCTCCTGCGAGGGATGCACGGCGATGCGATGATGCGCCTCGTCGAAGCGGATATAGGCGGCCTCGCCAACCCAGTCGCTGACCTTGCCGCCGAGCAGTTTCGTCCAGACCTGCTGGTCGGAGGCGTCGGGCGCGCCGCGCAGCGCGATCGCTTCCAGCCCGGTGATGCCGGCATCGCGCGGGCCGTGATAGCGCCAGCCCGATTGCAGCGGCCGGACCACCAGCTCGATGTCGTAGCCGGCGGACATGCGGAACGAGACGAGCTGCCGGACTTTTCGGGCGGCGCAGGCCTCGGCGTCACCGCGTGTGGCGGCAAAGCCTGCCCCCTGCAGCACATGCTCGGCATGAGCCAGCGCATCGGGATCGCGCACCTCGAAGCCGATCGCCTGGCCGGCGTCGAGCCCCTCGACATAGACCAGCGTGTGGTCGCGATAATCAGAGCGGAAATAGGCAGCCGTTTCGGTGCGGTCGACGAGCTGCAGGCCGAGGATGCGCGAGGCGAAATCGGCGGCGCCCTTCAGATCGGCGGTGCCGAGCCGGACATAGCGCAATTGCTCGATGGTGATCGCGTCGCTCATAGCCCGAGATGCTCTCTTTGAAGGTCTTTGTCGGCCAACAGCGTCGCCGACGGCCCGTCGAAGACGACGCGGCCATGGTCGAGGACCAGCGCCCGTTCGGCCAGCTTCAGCGCCATGGCGAGGTTCTGCTCGGCGATCAGCAAGGTATAGCCCTCGCCGCGCAACCGCCCGACCGTGCCGATGATGACCTCTTCGATGGCGCGAGGCGAGAGGCCCTCGCTCGGCTCGTCGAGCACGATCAGGTCGGCCTGGGTCAGGAGAGCCCGCGCGATCGCGAGCAATTGCCGCTCGCCGCCGCTGAGCGCGCCGCTGGAGAAGGAACGGCGCTCGGCGAGGCGCGGAAAATCCGCGTAGATGCGTTCCTTGACCCAGCGCCGGTTCGGCTGCTTGCGCGACCAGAGCGCCGCCATGGTCAGGTTCTCGTCGACGGTGAGGTTGGCATAGACGCCGCGGCCCTGCGGCACCAGGGCTACGCCGAGCCGGGCGATGCGGTGCCCCGGCCAGCCGGCGACCTCCTGGCCCTTGATCGCGATCCGGCCGGAAACCTGTGGCTCCAGCCCGAACAGGGCCGAGCAGAGCGTGCTCTTGCCGGCGCCATTGCGCCCGAGCAGCGCCACCGCCTCGCCCTTGGCCAGCGAGAAATCGACGCCGTGCAGGACGCGCACCCCGTCATAGCCGGCATCGAGGCCGGAGACTTCGAGATCGATGGCGGGGCCGGCCGCGCTTTGAGCCTGTGCGGTCATCATGCGGCCTCCCCGAGCGTCGCGCCGAGATAGGCGGCCTGCGCGCCCTCATGCGCCTTGATCGCGTCCGGCGTATCGCAGGCGATCAACCGGCCGAGATCGAGCACGGCGACACGGTCGCAGACCCCGAAGACGATATCGAGATCATGCGCGATCAATATGGTGGAAACGCCGTCGCCGAGTGCGCGCACCACCTCGACGAGATGTTCGCCTTCGGCGCGGGAAAGGCCCGCCGTCGGCTCGTCGAGCAGGAGCACGCGCGGGCGCATCGCCAGCGAGACCAGAACGTCGACGATGCGCTGCTCGCCATAGGACAGGCCGGCGACCGGCAATTCGGCCCGCTCCCGCAACTGGGCACGGGTCAGCAGGGCGTCCGCCGCCTCATCCGCCGCTGCGACTGCCTTGCCGCTGCCGAACCAGCCATAGCCTTGTCCGGTCCGAGAGCGCGCGGCCAGAGCGAGGTTCTCGCGGACGCTGAGCTCCGGAAAGGCCATGCTTTTCTGGAAGGTGCGCACCAGCCCGGCGCGGACCCGCGCGTCGGGCCTGGCCCTGGTGATATCCTCGCCGGCGAAGGCGACCCGCCCCTGATCAGGGATGAGGAAGCCGGTGACGATGTTGAACAGCGTCGTCTTGCCGGCGCCGTTCGGGCCGATCAGGCCGAGGCATTCGCCCTGGCCGAGCGTCACCGAGACGTCGCTCAGAACTTTCAAGCCGCCGAAGGATTTTGCGACGCCCTCGATCGAGAGGGCAGGAACCGCGTTCGCGCTCATGACCGGCCCTCCTCGCTTGGCCGCCGTCCGAAAGCGGCCTTCAGCCCGGCGACGACGCCCTTCGGCATGATCATCACGGTCAGGACGAAGACGAGGCCGACGACCAGCTGCCAGCGATCGGTGTAGGACGAGACATAGGTCTGGATGCCGAGATAGATCGCCGAGCCGATGAAGGCGCCATAGAGCGAGCCGACGCCGCCGATCACCAGCATGATGATCATCATCGCCGACATCGTCCAATGCACGGCGTTGGGGCCGACATACTGGTTGACGAAGGGATAGAGCGCGCCGGCCGCACCAGCGATGCCGCCCGACGCGACGAGCGCCATCAGACGAATGCGCGGGATCGAATAGCCGAGCGCGCTCATGCGGAGCTGCCGCTCACGCGTGCCGAGCAGGGCCCGCCCGATCGGCGCGTTGACGAAGGAGCGGGCGGCGAGCCAGGCGGCAAGCGCCAGCACGACCGAGGCGAGGTAGAGCGCGACGCCGGTGTTGAGCGGGATCGTGGCGAAGCCGGTGTGCAGGGTCAGCACCGGGAAACCGCGCAGCCCGTCGGCACCGCCGGTGACCTCGCGCCAGTGGAACACCACCTCCCAGACGATCTGCCCGACGATCAGGCTGAGGATCAGGAAGAACAGCGCGATGGTGCGCATCACCACGACGCCCATCAGGAGGGCGGAGGCCATGCCGGTGGCGATGCCGACTGCGAGCATCACGACGATGTCGGCACCCAGCGCCTGCGAGGCGACCGCCGCGACATAGGCCGCCCCGCCGAAGAAGACGGCATGGCCGAGCGACACCAGCCCGCCGAAGCCGACCAGAAGATCGAGGCTGAGCACCGCCGTGCCGATGATCAGGATCTCGGCGAGGAAACGCAGCTGATAGTCGCCGGCGAACAGCAGAGGAACGGCAGCGGCGAGAACAAGGAGCGCGGACCGTGCGGCGAGCGGCAGGCTGCGCCGCTCACTGGCGGGGCGCGTCTCCACGCGGCCGGTCCCGTCGGCGATCGAGCTCATACCTGCCTCACCTTCTTGGCGACCAGGCCCTCGGGCAGCGCGACCAGCAGCGCGGCCATGATGGCGAGGGCGACGACGTTCGAGAATTCCGGCACCCAGACCTTGGAGAAGGTCATGGCGAAGCCGAGCAGCAGCGCGCTCAGCACCGTGCCCCGGAAGGTGCCGAGGCCGCCGGCGACGACGACGATCAGCGCCAGGATCAGCACCTCCTCGTCGAGGCCGGGATAGGCGGAGAGGATACCGGCCCCGAGCGCGCCGGAAATGCCGCCGAGACCGGCCGAGATCACCAGCACCGCCGTGAAGATCCGGCGCGTGTCGAGGCCGAGCGTCTCGACGAAGCCGCGATCGGTGACGCAGGCCCTGACCACCGCGCCCCAGATGGTGCGATCGATCACGAACCAGAGCGCGAAGGCGAGCGCCGCGCCGAAGCCGATGATGAAGAGCCTGTAGATCGGGAACGGCATGTCCATGATGAAGACGACGCCGCGCAGCGCCTCCGGGATCTCCGGCGAGAGGATCTGCGCGCCAAAACCCCAGCGCATCAGATCGGCGAAGATCACCGAGAGTCCATAGGTCAAGAGCACCTGCATCAGATGGGTGCGGGCATAGAACTGCCGGAACGGGAAGCGCTCCAGCAGGAAGCCGGCAAGGCCGGCCGCCGCGAAGGCGACCGGGAAGGCGAGCCACCAGGGCGCGCCGGAAGCCAGCCAGTAGACGCCGACATAGGCGCCCAGCAGGAAGAAGGAGCCGTGGGTCAGGTTGACGAAGTTCATCAGGTTGAGCACCACCGACAGGCCGAGCCCGGTCAGCAGCAAGAGCATCGAGAACGACAGCGCGTTCAGACTCTGGACGGCGTAGAAGCCCACGGAACCGCTCCTTCCCGTCAGGCCACCGGGCCGGGGTCGCGCACACCCTTGTAGGTGTGGATCACCTGGTTGACCGGGACGCCACCGGCACCTTCCTTGACCTCGTTGACATAGATATCGAGGATCGCCTGGTTGTTGCGCGGGTCGAACGGCATCGGTCCGAACACCGTCTCGACCTCCTTGGCGAGCAGCGCCTCCTTGACCTTCTCCTTGTTGGAGAGGTCGCCCTGCACGCGCTCGACCGCGGCCTTGATCACCTGGCCGGTGACATAGCCGGCCGTGCCCATCTCGCCCGGCATGGCGTTGCGGGCGGCCTGATAGGCCTCGGTGAAGGCGGCCGAACTCGGCGCGGTCGGCGACTGGTTGCAGGTATTGAGCCCGCCGAGCGCCGCTTCTTTCACGGCCGAGACCACGTCCTCCTGGTCGAACAGCGCGCCGCTGCCGATCAGCTTGACCTTGCCGTGCAGGCGGTAGTCGCGCATCTGGCGCAGGAAGCGGACCGCATCCGAGCCGGCGAAGAAAGAGAAGATGAACTCCGGCTTCTCGGCCGCGATCGTGGTCAGCAGCGGCCCGAAATCGGTGGTGCCGAGCGGCGCCCAGAGCTGCTTGCCGACCTTGCCGCCCTGCTGCTGATAGCTGGCGACGAAATCGCCGACGGATTCGCGGCCGGCGGCGTAGTCGGCGGCGATGGTCAGGCAGCCGGACTTGCCGAGCTTCTCGAAGGCCCACTGGCCGGCGGTGTGGCCGAGCATCCAGTTGGTCTTGGTCGGCCGGAAGACGAAGGGGCTCGCCGCCTTGCGGGCAAGATCATTGGCCGAGCCGGCGGAGATGAAGGTCAGCGCCTTGGCCTCGGTCACCACATCGCGGACGGCGAGCGCCACCGCCGACGAGATCACGCCTGAGACGATGTCGACATTGTCCTGCCCAAGGAGCTTGCGGAACTTGCGCACGCCTTCGTCGGGCTTGGCCTGGTCATCCTCGACGATCAATTCAACTGCGCGGCCTGCGAACTTGCCGCCATTCTCGGCCAGGAACATCTGCATCCCCGCCCGCATGCTCTCGCCGAGCGCCGTGAACGGCCCGGACAGCGAGGTCACCATGCCGATCTTCAGCGGCTTATTGGCGGTCTGCGCCAAAGCCGGCGCCGCGATCGTGCCGCTCAAAGTGGTCGCGCCGGCAGCGGCGAGGAAGCTGCGGCGGGAAAGCGGAAAGCGCTCGATCATGGGACGTCCTCCAACGGGGCGGTCTTGACGCCACCCGATTGCCGCCATCCGACCAGATCGATATTGGGCTGTCAATCTTATTTCGATATTTTTTCCGCGCGGGCGGCTGCGGCAATCCGCGAATCCGCGCCGAAACGCCTATAACTCCAATAAATTCGTTGTTTGCCTCCGACTCTCGCACTCGACTCAGAAAACCACGCTTCCTTCTCAGGATTGTAATTTCGAAATTTACTGCTAGAGAGTGGCGACCGACCATAGGAGCTCTGCGCTTCGGCATGTCCCCTTCCGACAAGACCCTGGCCGACCGGACCTACCGCCAATTGCGCGGCGACATCGTCAATGGCCGCCTCGCGGCCAGCAGCAAGCTGAAGCTGGAAGCCCTGGCGCAGGACTACGCCGTCGGCATGTCGCCGCTGCGCGAAGCGCTGGCCCGGCTGATGGGCGACCTGCTCGTCGTCTCCGAGGGGCAGCGCGGCTTCTGGGTGGCGCCGCTTTCGCTCGACGAGCTCGACGATGTCTCGCGCGTCCGTGCGCTGATCGAGACCGAGGCGCTCAACGCCGCGATCCGAAACGGCGATGCAAACTGGGAGCGCGAGGTCACGGCGGCGTTCGAAGCACTGGCCGCGGTCGAGGAACATCTGCCGCACACCAGCGACGCCCTGCCGCCGGAGCAGCTCGAAACCTGGGAGGCGCGCAACCGCGCCTTTCACGCCGCGCTCGTCTCCGCAGCGGGGTCGCCGATGCTGATCAAGCTGCGCGACCTGCTCTACCAGCAATCCGAGCGCTATCGTCGCGTCTCGCTCAACGTCTCGCGCGGCTGGCGCAACGTCCATGACGAGCACCGCGCCATCTACGACGCGACCATGCAGCGCAACGCGCTGCGCGCCTGCCGGATGACCGAGCTGCATCTTGCCCGCACCGCCGAAGAGGTCCGCAAGGCGATGGCCACGCTGGCCGAGGACGATGACCGGATTTCCGGAGGCAAGGCGTGAGCGGTTTCGATCTGACCGGCCAGACCATTCTGGTCACCGGCGCAGCCGGCGGCATTGGCGCGGTGACGGCGAAGGTCCTGGCGGGCCTCGGCGCAAGGCTCGTCCTCACTGACCGCATCTCCTGCGCTGCAACGATCGCCGGCCTCGGCGCGCAAGCCGAGGCCGCCCGTGAGATCGTCGTCGACCTGCTCGAAGAGGACGCGCCGCGGCGCCTGTCGGAGTTGGCAGGCCCGATCGATGCCGCCGTCCTCGGTGCCGGCATCTACCGCCCGCTCGACTGGGATGCGGATGGCTGGGAAGAGGTGGCCGAGACGACGCTGTCGCTCAACCTGATGGCGCCGATGCGCCTCGCCCGCGAACTCGTGCCCGCCATGGCGGCGCGCGGCGGCGGGCGGGTCGTCCTCGTCGGCTCGATCGTCGCCGCGACCGGTGGCTCCTTCCCCGGCGTCGGCCCGCATTACGCGGCATCGAAGGGGGGTCTGCACACGCTGGTGCGCTGGCTCGCCAGCCGCTTCGGCGGCCAGGGCGTGCTGGTCAACGGCGTCGCGCCGGGGATCACCGACACGGCCATGGTCGGCGTCCACGATCTCTCGGCGGCGCTGGCCCGCCACCCGCTCGGCCGGGCCGCCCGGCCCGAGGAGATCGCCTGGCCGATCGCCTTTCTCTGTTCACCGGCGGCGAGCTTCGTCTCGGGCGCCATCCTCGACGTGAACGGCGGCGCGATGATGCGCCCATGACGACAACGACAACAACCGGGAGTGAGACGATGAACAGCGCCGTTCCGCGCTACCAGGGTGCTGCCGCAGGCGCGGAGACCGCCCGCCTGTCGCATTTCATCGACGGCCGCTTCGTGCCGGCCGGCCGCAGCAGCTTCGAGAACCGCCACCCGGCGACCGGCGAGCTGATCAATCTCGTGCCCGAGGCCGACTCGGCTGCGATCGACGATGCGGTGAAGGCCGCCAAGCGGGCTCTCAAGGGACCGTGGGGCAAGATGAGCGAACAGCAGCGCTCGGCCATACTGCGCAAGGTCGCCGACGGGATCATGGCCCGCTTCGACGATTTCCTCGCCGCCGAGGTGCTCGACACCGGCAAGCCCAAGAGCCTCGCCTCGCATATCGACATCCCGCGCGGCGCAGCGAACTTCAACGTCTTCGCCGATCAGGTGCTGACGCTCTCGACCGAGACCTTCCGCATGGCGACGCCGGATGGCGCCGGCGCACTGAACTACGCGATCCGCGGGCCGCGCGGCGTCATCGCCGTGGTCTGCCCGTGGAATCTCCCGCTGCTGCTGATGACCTGGAAGGTCGCGCCGGCACTCGCCTGCGGCAACACCGTCGTGGTCAAGCCCTCCGAGGAGACGCCGACCACGGCGACCATGCTCGGCGAGATCATGAACGAGGCCGGCGTACCGCCCGGCGTCTACAATGTCGTGCATGGCTTCGGCGAAGACAGCGCGGGCGAATACCTGACCAGCCACCCCCTGGTCGACGGCATCACCTTCACGGGCGAGACCCGCACCGGCGAGGCGATCATGCGCGCCGCCGCCAAGGGCGTCCGCCCGGTTTCGCTCGAGCTCGGCGGCAAGAACGCCTCGCTGGTCTTCGCCGATTGCGACATGGACAAGGCGATCGAGGGCGTGACCCGCGCCGTGTTCGCCAATTGCGGACAGGTCTGCCTCGGCACCGAGCGCGTCTATGTCGAGCGGCCGATCTTCGATCAGTTCACACAACGCCTGAAACAGGCGGCGCAGAAGCTGAAGCCCGGCAACCCGTTCGACGCGGCGACCACGCTCGGTCCGCTGATCAGCCAGGTCCATCGCGACAAGGTGCTGTCCTACTACGCCAAGGCGAAAGCGGAGGGCGCCGAGATCATCACCGGCGGCGGCATCCCCGAACTGCTGGCGCCGTATTCCGCCGGCTCCTTCGTCGAGCCGACGATCTGGACCGGTCTCTCCGAGAATTCCGCCGTGATGCGCGAGGAGATCTTCGGACCCTGCTGCAACATCGTGCCCTTCGACGAGGAGGATGCGGTCATCGCCCTGGCGAACGACAGCCCCTACGGGCTCGCCACCTCGATCTGGACGGAGAACCTGACGCGGGCGCACCGCGTCGCGGCGCAGGTCGAGGTCGGCATCACCTGGGTGAACTCCTGGTTCCTGCGCGACCTGCGCACGCCCTTCGGCGGCTCGAAGCAGTCCGGCATCGGCCGCGAGGGCGGCTTGCACTCGATGGAATTCTACACCGAACTGCGCAACGTCTGCATCAAGCTCTGAAGGTCGGTTTTCCCCTTAAGCCCTCATCCTGAGGAGGCCGCGTCAGCGGCCGTCTCGAAGGATGCTCCCGGAGGCTCCGGAACCAGCTGGAGCATCCTTCGAGACGCAGCCTTCGGTTGCTCCTCAGGATGAGGGCTGGAGGATGCCTCGAACAGTCTGCCGCTGTGGCGGCGCGAGCCGCAACCAAGTTCCAAGGAAGAAAAGCCATGCTGACCGAAGCCCAGCGCGCGCAGGTGGTGCGCTCCCTGCTCGAGAGCCACCGCACCAAGAAGCAGGGCGAGCGGCCCTCGCAGATGTTCCCGGAGATCAAGATCGAGGACTCCTACGCGATCTCCTCGGCGGTGGCGCAGGAGCGGGTCAAGGCCGGCGCCCGCATCATCGGCCACAAGATCGGGCTGACCTCCAAGGCGATGCAGGCCTCCTCGAAGATCGACGAGCCCGATTACGGCTATCTCTTCGACGATCTGCTGCTGAACGGCGGCGCCAAGGTGAAATTCGAGGATTTCTGCGTGCCGCGCGTCGAGCCGGAACTGACCTTCATCCTGAAGGAGCCGCTGAAGGGCCCGGGCATCGGGCTGATCGACGTGCTCCGAGCGACCGAATATGTCGTGCCCTCGATCGAGATCATCGATGCGCGAGTCACCGAGCCGCGCAAGATCTTCGACACGGTCGCCGACAATGGCGCTGCCGCCGGCATCGTGCTCGGCGGCCGGCCGGTCCGGCCTGAAGACGTAGACCTGCGCTGGGTCGGCGCGATCTTCTATCGCAACTCCGAGATCGAGGAGACCGGCCTCGCCGCCGGCGTGCTCGGCCACCCCGCCATGGCGATCGCCTGGCTCGCCAACAAGCTCGCGCCCTTCGACATCACCCTGCAGCCGGGCGACCTGATGCTGTCTGGCTCCTTCACACGACCGGTCTGGGCCGCTAAGGGCGATACATTGCACGCCGATTTCGGGCCGCTCGGTAGCGTCTCCGTGCAGTTCGTCTAGCGCGCTTTCCGTCCAGCCGATCTCGGCTGAACGAAGAGAATTCGCGCAACATCGAAAACATGCTCGGAGGGAGCGCCATGGACCTGCCCCGTAACGCCTTCAAGGCCGCGCTCGCCCGCGGCGAGCTCCAGATCGGGCTGTGGAGCAGCCTGTGCAGCCCGATCGTCGCCGAGATCATCGGCTATAGCGGCTTCGACTGGATCCTGGTCGACACCGAGCATTCGCCGAACGAGCCGCCGGCCGTGCTCGCCCAGCTCCAGGCCTTGCAGGCCGGCACCGCGACGCCGATCGTGCGCCCGGCCTGGAACGATCCGGTGTTGCTGAAGCGCCTGCTCGACATCGGCGCGCAGGCGGTGCTGGTGCCGTTCGTCCAGAATGCCGAGGAGGCCGCCAAGGCCGTCGCCGCCTGCCGCTATCCGCCGGCCGGCATTCGAGGCATCACCGTAAGCGGCCGCGGCAGCCGCTATGGCCGCGTGCCCGATTATCTCAAGCGCGCCGATGCCGAGATCTGCGTCCTCGTCCAGGTCGAGACCGGCGAAGCCCTGAGCCAGCTCGAGGCGATCGCTTCGGTCGATGGCGTCGACGGCGTCTTCATCGGCCCGGCCGATCTCTCCGCCTCGCTCGGCCATATCGGCAATCCCGGCCATCCCGAGGTGCAGGAAGCGATCAAGGGCGCCGCTGCCCGCCTGACCGCCATCGGCAAGCCGGCGGGCATCCTCACCGCCTCCGAGGCCGATGCCCGCCGCTACATCGAATGGGGCTACCGCTTCGTCGCCGTCGGCTCGGATCTCGGCCTCCTCGCCAAGAATGCCGACGCCCTGGCGAAGACGTTCAAGTCGTAGGACGGCGATGCCCGACATGATGAGAGGCGCGTCCGGCCGAGCCTGAGCGCGCCGGCCGGCGCAGCATGCCTGGTGCGCGGCACGTGCCCGGCGAGCCTTGCCTGACGCAAGCAGAGATCGCCTCCCTGCGCCCGGGGCGGCGGACTCCTCTGCGGCAGGCGGCAGTCTTTCCGACAAAGCGCGATCACCGCCCGTCACAATATATGCATTCAGGAGGCCGAAACACAGGCGTTGCTATTTTTCGGCTTGGAGATCAGTTTCGGGCCGTCTTCCAATTTTACGGCAAGCGGCTGGGGAACGCGGTGAAGCAGTTCAGACTGGATGGCGACGCGTCGCTGCTGGCAGAGATCGATCGCCAACAGCCGACCGAAGCCTCGCGGCATCTATCGCTGAAGCTGAGACTGACCTCCCTAGCGCTCGGCTGCTCTACCCACAAGGAACTCTGCGCGCGTTTCGCCGCCATCAACAAGACGACACTATTCGTGCCGCAGAACGCCTATAAATGGCTCGGCGGCAAGGCCATGCCGCGCGCATCCAGCGTCTATGAGGATTGGGTGCGGGTGCTTGATGGCGCGCTGACCGCGCCCTTCATCGCGTCGTCCTCGTTCCAGGAGTTTCAGGACGCGGTCTGCGCCCGCTTCACCGTGCCCGAGACCGCGCTTGCGCTCCTGAGGGCGGAGGCCGGCCTGCCGCCTGGCCGCGCCCCCGCCGCCGCCCCGTCGCCGCCCACCAGGGCGAATGGCCGGCAGCCAGGCGGGAACTGGCTGGAGGGCAGCTACCTCGCGATCTCGCCGGCCTGGTCTCGCACCGAGTCGGGCCGGCTGATCGTCGGGGCCGTAACGATCCACGCCGATGCCCTGCAGCAACTACAGATCGACTACAGCGAGAACCTGTTCAACCGCCAGGTCCTGATGAACGGGCAGCTGCTGAGCGATGGCCGCACCGCGCAAAGCGCGCTGACCTGCTCCTACACCCATCGGCTGTTCTTCCTGGTCCTGAACGTGCCGACGCCGCCGGCCAATCTCATCGGCGGCATTCTCTGCGGCGCCGCCGTGCACGACCCCGACGCGAGGGCCGCCGCCAGCCGCATCCTGCTGCTCCGCGCACCGGAAGGCCGGGCCGACGACCTTTTCACGCGCACGGGCTACATCGGCGCCGAGGGCGCGCTGGTCGAGAATGAACTGGCCGCGCTCGGCTATCGCGGCGACGCCGCAAGGGCAGAACTCGGCACCAGTATCCTCGACTTCCTCGGCGCGACTTCGTCGTCCTACCTTTGCGAAACCGAACACAAGGATGTCCTGCCGCTCGAACGCATGCTCGGCCAGCTCAGCCGGGCGTGACAGCATCGCCCTTCCGGACGGCCGGCCCTACTGTCCCCATTCGATGACGCTGAGATCGAGCGGCAGCGCGCGACGCATCGCCAGCGGCGGCACGACCGGTGTCAGGGTCACCGGCGTGCCCATTTCAGCGGCCCGGTCGAAATCGGCCGTGCCGGCCCGATCGATCGCCTTCACCGTGAAGGCCTCGAAGACATAGGGCAGGCCATCGGCGAGCAGCGGAGACGGCCCGTCCATGACGTGCAGATGCAGATGCGGCTCGGAGCTGTTGCCGGTATTGCCGACCTGGCCGATCACATCGCCGCGCTTGACCTTGTCGCCGGCTTTGACCCGGACGCTGCCCGGTTTCATGTGGGCGTAGAGCACGAAGGCGCCGCTGCCGATATCGAGCACGGCGAAATTCCCGTCGGCGTCGCTGATCGGCAGCCCGTCGGGCAGCGCTCCGGGAACCTGGTCGGGAAGGTCGTTCCGCATGTCGACGATGGTGCCGTCGCGCACCGCCAATATCGGCTCGCCATAGATGTGGTAATTGGCGACCTGCTTGCGATCGCCTTTCACCAGCCGTCCATCGGCCCCGAGCTTCTCCCAGTCGATGGCGAGGCGCTGCGCGAGGCGAAAGCCGCCATTGAGCGGCAGCAGGGCGCGAACATGCCGGACCGAGTCGCAGCAACCATCGCCGGCAATGTATCCATCGCCGCGCAAAGGCGGGCCGAGGACCGGAGGCTCCGAGGTCGTCACGGCAACCGGGCCGAGCCTGATCACGGCATCGGCCTTGAACTGGTCGAACCGGGCCTCGACCTCGTGCCTCAGGCGCTGCGGAACCGCGCGCCCGGCAGGCAGCGCGACATGCAGAAATCCGATGCCGTACTGGTAGCCGCCGAGCTCCGCCGACTCGTTGCCGCGCCGGCCTCCTGGCGAAAAGCGCCTTGCGATCTCGGCACCATCGAGGACGGCAAGCGGCTCTTTGTCCGCGTCACCGAAGATACTGAGCCGCTTCAGCTGGACCCGCTCGCCCGTCACATTCGACAGCTGCAGCTCGTAGACCAGGTGCTGGAGACCATCCGAGCCGAGCACGGGCCGCGGCGCGAACAGCACCTCGCCAACCAGCGCGGTCGGTGTCACGGTGGCGGAAGCCGCCGGGCTCTCCGCATGCAGCGCCTGCGACCGCGGCGGAACGAGCATGAGGCCCATCGCCACGGCGAGCAGTGCTCTCATCGTCGCGCTCATCGCATATCCCCGTCCTGTCGCCCCCTGCCCGTCAGGCCGCGACCGCCTGCTGCCGGGCGGTCTCGACGAGATGGCCGCCCAGCCGGTCGGCCAACGCCATGATCGTCAGGGTCAGGTGCTTGTCGGGCAGTTCGGGGATGACTCCGCCATCGCAGACATAGAGGTTGTCGAAGTCATGGCACTTCAGGTCGGCATCGACGACGCCGAGGCGCGGATCCTCGGAGATGGCGGTGGTGCCGGCATAGTGGATGCCCGTGCCGCTATTGTCGCGGCTGGCATAGATCATCGTGGCGGAGGCCCGCCGCAGCACGCGCCGGCCCCAGACGGTCATCGCATCCATCATCTGATGGCTCGCGGCGGGGATCGTGAAATCGACCTCGACCTGAGGGACGCCGTAAGCATCGACGCTCCGGCCCGGCCGCACCCGGTTTCCGGGCGTCGCCTCGCCTTGGCAGAACAGGCCGAGCGTGACGTAGCTGTGGAACATGGTGCGCGCGAGCCGCTCCTTCAGGAAGGGCGGAAAGTGCCGCATGCCGGTCAGGTAGTGCGGCACGTCGGGCGCGCTGTGGATGGCGTGGCCGATGAAGGGGAAAGGCGCGCCATCGGCAAGCTTGCCCTGCGACAGCAGGATCAGCAGGTCGCCATAGCCGAGATCGTAGTCGCGCCGTTTGCCCCAGAGCTTCAGCAGCGAGGTCGAGAGCACGACCTTGGGATTGTCCTGCAGGCCCGCCCCGACCCGCTCGTGCCGGTTGCCGAGGCCGGAGGGATCGGCCTCGTCGGCCGAGTTGAACAGGATGCGCGGAGTCTCGACCGCTCCGGCGGCCAGCACGACGGTACCGGCCCGCAAATGCCGCCGCTCGCCGGTGGCAAGGTCGATGTACTCGACCCCCGCGATCCGCCGGCTGTCGCCGTCGCGGAGCAGCCGGACGACCTTCGCCTGCGTCCGCAGCTCGTAATTCGGCAGGTCGGCGATCTGCGGCAGCAGCCGCGTCGAGAACTTGTAGACCGCGCCGACCGGGCAGCCCGAGGTGCACATCCCCGTCGAGATGCAGGATGACGGGGTTCCCGCCTTGGTGTTGATCGCCTTGCGGTTCGGGATCGCGTGCGAGTGTCCGTCCTTCAGCGCGTTGACGGCATCGACGATCAGCCGGTCCGCCGGGCGCAGCGGCTTCGGCGGCAGATAATCGCCATCCGGCAGGTTCGGCAGCCCCTCCTTGGTGCCGCAGACCGCGATCAGGCGCTCGACCGCGCCGTAATGCGGCGCGAGATCGGCATAGGAGAACGGCCAGGACCTGAAATCCTCCTCCGAGAAGCGGACGCTGACGCCATTCCAGAGATTCTGCAGCCCGTTGACGGCGAGCACCTGGAAGTGCCGGAAGCCTCCCTTCGGCCGGGCGGTCGAGCCGGTGCGGCCATCGGCGAAGAGCGGATGGACGAAGAGACTGTCATGCGGGTCGCTGGGCCAGGTCGTACTGGGATCGATGCCGAAATCCCGGGTCACGCCGGGCGGTATCGTCGTCCGGAAATAGTCCTCCGGCAGCATCGCGCCGTGTTCGAGCGAGATGGTGCGCAAGCCGGATTTGGCGAGCTTGTGGGCGAGAATGCCGCCGCCGGCGCCGGTGCCGACGACGACGACATCGCAGAATTCAGCCGCGGTCACGCATGCCTCCCGCGGGCCACTCGCCAACCGAGCGCAGGAAATCCGGTGAAGCGAAGCGGATATATTCGAGGAAGCCGAGCAGCGCGGTCCGCTCGGGCCCGAGATCGGCGCGGCGCAACCGCCCCGTATGGGCGAAGTCGGCACGCAGCTCGACCGCCGCGAGTGCTGCGCCGATCTGCCGGTTGGCACGCCCGATCCGCGTGATGTCGGCCAGCATCGGCATCAGCACCGCACGATACGGGCTGAGCGCGATCAGCGCTGCGACCAGCCGTTCGCCATCTCCGGGGATGGCCGTGCCGGCGGCATCGGCGCCGCCCGGCGTTTGCTGCACGAGGCTCGGCGACATCTGGTTCATGCCGTTGCGACCCGGACCGGAGCCGCATCGAGCGCCCGGAAAGGCCGCCCCGATTCCAGATGCCGCTCGATCTCCTCGAGCGAGACGCCGCTGGTTTCAGGCACCAGCAGATAGGTGAAGATCAGCCCGGCCGCGCAAACCAGCGCGTAGACCGCGAAGACCCCGCCGAGCCCGATGCTGCTGACCAGAATCGGGAAGGAGAACACGACGAGGAAGTTGAAGCCCCAATTGGCGAGCGAGGTCACGCTCATGCCGAGGCTGCGCACCTTGAGCGGGAAGATTTCGGACATCATCACCCAGGGCAGCGGGCCGATGCTGGCGGCGAAGGCGGCGATGTAGAGGACCAGCCCGACGGTGGCGAGGATATCCAACGATTCCGAGCCGGTGGCCGCGCCGAGCGCGATCATGCCCAGGCTGAGGGCCGTGCCGGCAAAACCGATGAAGAGCAGGCGCCGCCGACCGATCCGGTCGATCAGGTACATGCCGACGAAGGTCATTCCGACATTGACGATGCCGATCCCGACCGTCGCCAGGATCTGGGTCGAGGTCGAGTTGAAACCCGCCTCCTTGAACACCGTCGGCGCGTAATAGATCACGGCGTTGATGCCGCTGAGCTGCTGCAGGAAGAACAGTCCCATGCCGACCACCAGCGCCGGCCGGACGGTCGGGCTGAGCAGATCCGCCCAGGTGCCGGGCCGGGTCCGCTGCTGGGCCGCCTGGCGGATGCTTGCGAGCTCCGCGTCGACCGCCGGATCATGCGGCGCGAGCTCGCGAATCCGCGCGATCGCGAGACGCGCCTCATCGGTGCGACCCTGCAGGGCGAGCCATCGCGGCGTATCGCCCATGCGGTACATGCCGATAAGCAAGGCCAGCGCGGGCAGGACGCCCATCACGAACATCAGCCGCCAGGACTCGGCGAAGACGAAGTCGACGATATAGGCGCCGAGAATGCCGAGCGTGATCGCGAGCTGATAGATCGAGACCAGCATGCCGCGCTTCTCCGCGGGCGCGCTCTCGGAGATGTAGAGCGGCGCCACCATCGCGGCGATGCCGACGGCGAGACCGAGCAGGAGGCGGGAGGCCGTCAGGACCCAGACCGCCCCCGCCGCAGCCGAAAGCAGCGCGCCGGCGGCGAAGAGCACGCCGGCGACCAGCAGCAGGGCGCGGCGGCCATAGGTTTCGGTGGTGCGGCCCGCCAGCAGCGCCCCGCCCAGCGCCCCGAGCGGCACGGCGGCGGTCATCAGCCCCTCGTCGAACGGGCTGATGGTGAATTCCCCGCGCAACAGATGCAGCGCGCCGGCAATGACGCCCTCGTCGAAGCCGAACAGGAAGCCGGCAATACCGGCGATGGCAGCTACGAAATAGATCATCGTCTGCGCTCTGGTTGGCGTGGGTTCGCGGGGATCAGCGCAGGAGGCCGTTCGCCACCTTGCGGAAGGCGGTGACGATGTCGCTCTCGTCGGCTTCGGTCAGGGTCGAGCCGATGGCGAGCAAGGCGCCGCGCGCCTGGAATTCGTCGCAGCGCGGCAGCGCGCCGACGCCGTAATGATAATCCTTCGCGAAGGCGTTGGCCGGATGGGTCCAGGGGAAGCCGTCGCGGCTGTTCGACCGGCGCTGAACCAGGCTGGGAACGTTGAAGTACCAGTGCATGCCCCATTCCTGCATGGTGATGCAGGCGAGACTGCCGGGCGGCCCGGCGATGCCCTCGGCGCGCAGGGCCTCGACGAAGCGCCGCGCCAGGCCGGCATCGGGCAGCAGCATCAACAGGAACGGCCCGGTATCGCCGGCCGGGTCCGGGATATGGCGGAAGCTGAGGCCGGGCAGGTCGGAGAGTTGCTCGCGGATACGCCATTTCGAGGCCCGCATCGCGCCGGTGATCCGCGGCAGCTTGCGCATCTGCGCCAGGGCCATCGCGCCGGCGAGTTCCGACATGCGTGCCCCCATGCCCCAGAGTTGGCAGGCCTCGTCGGACGAGTCGAGCCGGCCCTTCTCGTTGCGGGGATAACCGAGGTCGTGCAGCGCCACGATGCGCCGGAATAGCGCGTCGTCCTCGGCGACGAGCATGCCGCCATCGCCCGAGGTCATGTTCTTGTTCAGCTGGAAGCTGAAGATGCCGATATCGCCGAAGCGTCCGACCGCACGCCCGCCGACCGAGGCGCCCGCCGCCTGCGCGCAATCCTCGACCAGGCCGAGGCCGTGGGCGCGGCAGATCTCGGCGATTTCGGCGATGCGGCCCGGCGCGCCGCTCATATGGACGCACAGCACGGCACGGCTATGCGGCCCGATCTTGCGCTTGAGATCCTCGGGATCGATGCAGAAGGTCTCGTCGATATCGACCAGGCGAGGAATGGCGCCGACGCGCACTACCGCCGAAAGGCAGCTCACCCAGAGATAGCCCGGCACGAAGACCTCGTCGCCGGGACCGACCCCGAGCGCCGACAAGGCAATCGTCAGCGCCGCCGTGCCCGACGACACGCCGAGCGCGTTGCGATGCCCGAAGGCCTCGCACCATTCCCGCTCCAGCGTCTCGACCATGTGCTGCGGGTCGGGCCCGTAGAAGCGGAACGGGCTGCGCGCCCGCACGACGCGGTCGACCAGCTCGCGCTCCTCTTCGCCGATCCAGTGCACCCCCGGCAGCTCCCAGGGCAGAGGCTCGCTCCTGACCGGCACGCCGCCATCGATCGCGAGCCGATTGGCCCGCTCCTGACCAACCCGCGATCCCTGCTCGGCCAGATCAGTCATGCGCTTCCCCCTGTCAGCAATGCGTCGTCTTGGCGGCGTGATCAACGAGATTGAAGATGTTGATCTGGCCAACGAAGCGCTTGTAGCATGAAACAGAGCAGCAAATCCGGCCTTTAGTTTTGGAAAAGATCTGAAATGATTGGAAATAACTGGATTTTCAGGTCTATTAGCCCAATTCAGTTGATTTTGACTCTAATTTTAGCGAGCGGAATAGCATTCGGATTTGGAATAACATCTGTCTCTGGCGTACTGGATATTATAAAGCCAGAATTTGAACTTTCGGAGATCGGCGAACAATTTGTCGTCGGAATTCTGGTCCTCGGTTGCTTCGTCGGTGCCGCCATAGCAGGGCCGATCTCGGCCCGCTGGGGCAGAAGACGAACGATCATGCTGGCGGTTGTACTCGGCGGACTCGGCTATACGCTGATCCTGGCTGGGATCGGCTTCGGCGGCCTGCTGGTCGGGCGCAGCCTTGCCGGGCTCTGCATCGGCCTGATCTCGATGGTGGTGCCGATGTACGCGGCCGAGACGACGCCGGCGCAGCGCCGCGGCGCCGTGGTCTCGATGTTCCAGCTCGCGATCACGCTCGGCATTCTCGGCGCCTATGGCACGACCCTCGCCTTCGCCGCGAGCGTGCCCTGGCAAATCCTGCTCGGCGCCGGCGCGCTCCCCCTTGGCCTCGGCCTGCTGGCGATCCTGTTCCTGCCCGAGAGCCCGCGCTGGCTCGCCGCACGGGGTGAACACGCCGCGGTCGAGAAGGCGACGCTCACGCTCGGGCTCGCCGATGAATGGCAGGAGATTCCGGCGGCTCCCGCGCACGCAGACAACCAAAGCGGCACCGCGCTGACTCGCGGCAGCACGGCGGCAGTCCTCGTATTCTGCAGCACGCTTTTCGTGCTGCAGAATCTGAGCGGCATCGACGGCATCCTCTACTATGCCCCCCGCATCTTTCAGGAACTCGGCTTCTCGGCCGGGACCGCGGCGCTCGCTGCGACCTTCGGCCTCGGACTGGTCAATGTTCTCGCCACGATCGCCGCTATCGCCCTGGTCGATCGCCTGGGTCGCAGGCCGCTGCTGATCATCGGCTCCGCCGCGATGGCGGTCGGGCTCGCCGCCGTGATCCTCGCCTCCCAGCTCGCCTGGCCCTGGGTCGGACTCGCGGGGCTCGCCCTCTTCATCGCGGCCTTCGCCATGAGCCTCGGCCCGCTGCCCTATGTGCTGATGTCCGAGCTGTTCCCGACCGCGATCCGCGAATCCGGCATCGCCGTGGCCTCGGCGACGAGCTGGCTGTTCAACGCCCTGATCGCCTTCACCTTCCTCTCGCTGGTGGCGGCGATCGGCCTTTCCGGAGCGATCGGGCTGTTCCTTGCGGTCTGCCTGATCTCGCTCGGCTTCTGCCTCGCCTTCGCGCCGGAGACGCGCGGTGCCCGGCTCGAGGACATCGAGACAGCAGTGCTCGCGGGGCGGCCGCTGCGGCATCTCGGCAGCTGAAGCGGCTGCATGCCGGCCGCGACCATCGGGCGGCAGAGCGCTCCGGCGAGCTTGCAAACGCCCGGTCCGAGCCCCGGCCATAGCGCGCCTTATCCTGGCTTGAAGGCCCGCAGCCTCCTGGCCGCCTGAGCGCAGTGTTTGACTCCACGCCTTCGTGAGCAAACGGCGGCCGCGCATGTGCTAAATGCGAAGGCAGGCGTCGGGCGCTGGCGCGGCGTCGGAAAGCCCCGAAAAGCAGGTCGGGTATGGCTCACCGACGGAGGGGTTCCCGCAGACGCAGATTGCGGTTCCCGGGCAAATCGGGGCAAGAAGGCGACGCGCTGAGTCATCGCATCGCGTCCCAGCGTCGGGGCGATGATTTGGCGATCAACCGGGCGTCATAGATGGTCACACGCACAGAGCTCGTATCACGGCTGGAACGGGCTTTCCTGGACCACGGGTACGCGCAGCTGACGATGATCACCATCGCCGGGATCGTCGATGTCACGCGGCGGACGCTCTACAACTACTTCAGCAGCAAGGAGGAAGCGTTCCGCTTCCTGATCGAGCAGGCCAATGCGAATGCCGTCGAGGCCGGCATGGCGGCAGGGCGCGCAGCCCTCGCGGCAGGAGACGACGCGGTCGAGATTCTCGCGACCATTCTCGACATCCGCTACGGCGACACGCGGCGGCGGCTGAGCCAGTCGCCGCACGCGATCGAGATCAACGACCAGGCCTTTCGGCGCTGCCGAGACATCATGGTCGGCTCGGCCGTTGCCTTCCAGGCGGAATTGGCGGCGTTCGTCGTGGAGCTGGAGCAGCAGGGTCTTCTGCGTCTCAAGAACGGCATCAGCCCCGAGGATCTGGCGCAGCTGCTCGCCGACGGCGCGCGCGGCACCAATCAGAGTCTGCCGCCGATCGCTCCGGACAGGCTGCACCTTCGCTACCGAGGAATGGTCCGGGCCTTGCTGCACGGCACGATCGAAGGCGAGCGCTGAGACCCTGGAGATTTGCCTGGCACCAATCGCGCCCTCTTCTCAATTTTCACGATATTGTGCAGAATGCCTGAGGGTGGCGGACAAGTGCGGCGTCATCCTGCGGGGGGCCAATGCAGTCTTTGGAGTGGAGGATCGATCGGCTGCTGGCCGATCCGCAGTTTGATCGCGCCATCCATCGCCTGGCCTCCGGCTTCGTGGATGTGCAGGCCGCCGCGCCGCGCCTCGCGTCGCAATTTGCGACGCAGCAGCGCTGGCTGATGTCGCATGCGGCGCTGTCGCGTTATTTTCACGGCCTCCGCTCCGGCAGGCCGGGCTTGTCTCGGGCCGAATTCCTCGAGGAAGCGCTAGGCCATCGGCTGGCGAGCCGCAACACCGCCACGGCCTTCTTCGCCGAAGCGCTGCATTACGGGCTGATCCGGCCAATCGGAGCCTCAGGTCGCGGCTCCGGCCTGGTCGAGCCCGCGCCATCGACATTATGGGCCTTGACCGAGTGGTACGCGCTGCATCTGGCGGCGCTCGATGCGCTCGATGGCGGGGACAGGGTGGAACGCCTGCGAAAGGCGGACCTGATGCTGCTGGCGGAGATGGAATCCGGCGTTGCCGACGGCCTGCTCGGCTGCGAGCTTATTCGAGCCCCGGCGCCGATCTACGCGGTATTCGCCTCGGTGGATGATGGCGGCAGTCTGATGGACCGTCTCATCGTCGGGCTGGATTGGGACGCAGCGCCGGCTCAGGAACAGGCGCTGACCGACGTCACCTCGGTTTCCGCGCTCGCCCGCCGACTTAATCTGTCCCGCACGCACACGGGCAGGACGGTGGCGGCGGCGGCGGCCCTCGGAGGCCTTGGCTGGAGCGGCACGCCAGGGCGCTCGCCGATCTGGCTCTCGAGGCGTTTTCGCGCCGAGTACGCGCAGATCCAGGCGGCGAAGCTCGCGATCATCGGCGCAGCCTTCGACGCAGCGGCGAGAACGCCAGAGCCTGCCTCGCCGACGGCTGCCATCGGAACTCCGGAGATGGTTCACGACCATCCCGATAGCCCGCCATGCTGAGGAAGTCAGAGGAGGCAGAGCCGTCGCCTGACAGCCAGGCGCAGCCCTCGATCGGGGCGCGTCTCGATGCGCTGCCGTTCTGCCGGCTCAGGCTGGCGATCTTCGCGGTCACCACCCTGGCACTGTTTGCTGATATCGCCGAGGTCGCGCTCGGCAATGCGCTCGGCGCGGTCTTCCAGGCGCCGCCGCGCAGCATGACGCGAACCGAGCTTTCGCTGTTCCTCGCCGCGATCTTCGCAGGCGGAGCCGTTGGTGCGCCGGGCTTCGGCCTGCTCGGCGACCGGACGGGCCGCCGCTGCGCTCTCCAGGCGGCACTCCTCGTCGTCGCGATCGGCTCGATCGGCGCTGCCGCCAGCGATGATGCGACCGCCCTGATCGGCTTCCGCTTCCTGTCAGGGCTGGGCATCGGCGCCTGCCCACCGCTGATCGCGGCCTATCTCGCCGACGTCATGCCGCCGCGCTTGCGCGGGACCATGGTCTGCCTTTGTGCGGGCCTCGCCTTTCTCGGTGCCCCCGCCATCATCTTCCTGATGCGCGCGACCACGCCGAGCTTTCTCGGCCTGGAGGGCTGGCGCTGGGCGCTGGGCTCCGGAGCCATCCTCGCCGTCGTCGCCGCTGCGCTGCTGAGCCTTTTGCCTGAATCGCCGCGTTGGCTGGCCGCGGCCGGTCGCCTCGGCGAGGCCGAGGCCGCTCTGCGCCGCTTCGGTGGGCGGAAGCACGACGCCGCAGTGGTATCGGTTCAGCCGAGTACCTTCGCCTCGGCGGCCGACACGCGGGAAACGCTGACCGTCGGAAAGCGTCTGCTGCTGCTCTGCACGCTTTATGCGCTCGCCCCCTGGGCGACGATCGGCTTCCCGCTGATGAGCGGCGCGGTCATGGTCCAGAAGCAGTTCAGCATCAGCGATTCCGTGGTCGCGGCCGGGCTGATCATGTTCGGGCCGGTGATCGGCAACCTGCTCATGGCCCTCGTGATCGACCGGATCGGCCGCAGGGCTAGCCTGATCGCCAGCGCCGTCGCAATGATCCTGCTGGGGCTGGGCTTCGCGGCCGCGACCGAGTTCGTCACCCTGATCGGGATCGGCATCGCGTTCGCGCTGTGTACCGCCATCTATGCGAGCGTGCTCGGCGTCTATGCGGCCGAGATCATCCCGACGGCCCTGCGCTCCTCGCGGACCTCACTGGCATGGGGCATCGGGCGGCTCGTTTCGGTCTTCGTGCCGCTGGTGTTCTTCGCGCTCATCCACCAGATCGGGCTTTGGGCGATGTTCGGGTTGATCGCGGTTGCACTTGGTCTCAGCGCCGTACTGATCGCCAGCGTGGGGGCACGGGGCCGCTCGCAGCAGCCCGTCGCGTAAGCTTGCGGATGGGCGCAGATCCCCTTCGGCCGGCGAGCGAGCCCACCGGTCGACGTCGACCGAGATCACTACCCTGGGTTGATGTCGGCGCATCCGAGTGATCGGTGCATGTGACCATTTTTGAAACGCGTATTGCACATGAGAGAGCAATCTGAGAATTTTTGACCGTTCATCGGGAGGCGGGATCGCCTCGGCGCAGGTCTGCCTGATTTCCAATCTGCCGCCATTGATGGCCGCGGGCTGCGCCGAGAGACGCGAATTTCCTTGATGCACAGCCGTTCCGGCGCGCTGCCGGAATGGTGGGGGGCTGTGTCGAGGTGTGACGTGAAGGCGAAGCGATTGATGTCCGGCTGGGCGAGGCTCGGCCTGGCCATGACCATCTCAACCGGCTCGGCCTACGCTCAGCCTCTTCCTCCCAAGCCCGTCCGGCCGCCCGCACCCGCAGTGGCGACGGCGCAGCCTGTCGCCCAACCAGCCGCACCGGCGGTATCGCCGGAGCCGAGCAGCACCACGGCGAGCTTCGGCGACTGGACGCTGCGATGCCAGCGCATCGCCGACGCGGCCAAACCGATGCGGGTCTGCGAAGTCGCGCAGATCCTGCAGGCGCAAGGCCAGCAGGCTCCGATCGCACAGATCGCGCTCGGGCGGCTCGCGAATGACGAGCCCGTGCGGATCACGGCGGTGATGCCGGTCAGCGTCTCCTTCCCCGGCAGCGTGCAGATCGTCATGGGCGAGAAGGACGCCAAGCCGGTCGACCTGCCCTGGCGGCGCTGCCTTCCGACCGCCTGCTACGCCGATGCCGCGCCGGGCGACGACGCCCTGAAGCAATGGCGCAAGGCGAGCGAGCAGGGCCGGATCCTGTTCAAGGACGCGGCCGGCCGCGAGCTTGCCCTGCCGCTTTCCAGCCGTGGCCTCGATCAGGCGCTCGACGCGCTCGCGAAGGAGCGCCTCTGACATGTCGAAGCGTCGCTCGCTCCGTCCGCCCACGGCCATCGCGCCGCGCGCAGTCGGCCCCCGGCAGCGCGACGCATTCGCGCCGCGGCCGCGCTCGGTCCTGGCGGCTTGGCGGGACCGTTGCCTGGTCGGCCAGGCGATGGCGCTGGCGCTCTGGAATGTACCGGCCTTCGCTCAGAACATCATCACGCCGGACGGGCGCACCCAGACCAATGTCTCGGTCAATGGCACCACCACGACGATCACCACGCAGACGGTCTCGGGTGGAGCCGGCTACAATTCGTTCTCCCGCTTCGAGCAGGGCGCTGGCACGACCGTCAACATGCACCTGCCGCAGAACACCGGCGCGCTGGTCAACATCGTCCGCGACGGACCCGTCGTCATCAACGGCATCCTGAATTCGTATCGCAACGGCCAGATCGGCGGCCATGTCTACTTCTCGGATTCCGCCGGCTTCACCGTCGGCCCGAGCGGCGTCATCAATACCGGCCAGTTGACCGTCAACACGCCGACGCGGGCGTTCCTCGACCAGGTGATCGGACCGAACGGCACCGTCAACGAGACGATGGCGGCGCGCTTGCGGGCGAACGACGTGCCGATCTCGCCCGATGGGACGATCACCATCGACGGCCGGATCAATGCGCGCCGCGGCGTCAGCCTGAACGGCCACACCGTCAGCGTAGCCGGTCAGATCAACGCCAACACCGCCGCGGTCGATATCGGCGAGCGTCGCCGCCAGCACCGGGCAGCCTTCTCGCAGAGCGTCAACACCGCAGGTCTCCAGCAGGGCGGCGCCATGGTCGCGCGCCGGGGCGGCGGCATCGAGATCGTCGCGGCCGGAACGGCCTCGATTTCCGGAACGCTGAACGCCAAGGCCACGGCGCGCCGTCCGGCCGGCTCCGTCGCCATCCGCTCCGGCAAGGGCACCTCCATCGCCGCGACTGCGCGCATCGACGCCACGGGCAGCGCACCCGGCGCCAACTCCGGAGCTTCGGCATCTGGCCAGCCGAGCGTCAACACGGCGGATGGCGGCACGGTCTCGATCCGCTCGGCGGGGCCGATCTCGATCGCGCGCGGCGCCGTGATCGATGTGAGCGGCGCGCATTCGGTCGCGGCCAAGGGCGGCTCGGCCGTGATCTTCGCCGACACCAACCTCGACGTGCAGTCAGGAGCGATCTTCCGCGGCACTGCCGGCATCACCGGCGATGGCGGCTTCCTCGAGCTCAGCGCGAAGAACACCGTCACGCTCGGCGCTATCGATGTCGATCTGTCGGCACGCAGCGGCAAGGCTGGCCTGCTCTATATCGATCCGACCGATATCGTGATCGGAACCGGTGGCAGCGCCAACATGATCACCAACGGCACCCATGTGTCGCTGGAAGCCACGAACAGCATCACCATCCTCGGCGACGGGATCATCGACACCCGCAATTTTAACCGTAGCGCCAATGGCGGCGTGCTCTCGGCGGCGAATCCCAGCCTGGGCAGTTCCGGCAACATCACGCTCACCGCGCCGAACATCGAGGTCCGCGGCAAGCTGCTGGCCGGGGTCAGCGCCGGCAGCAGTTTTCTCGCTGGCGACGTGACGCTCGACGCGACGACTTCGCAAACGCTGATCGGCGGCCGCGCCAGCGCGAGCTCGACCATCGATATCTACGGCACGATCACCGGCCGCGACGTTCTGCTGAAGGCGGATGCCACGGCGGTCGCGTCCTATATCGATCCCTCGGCGGGTCCGCTGGTCGCGCTGGCGGCTCAGACCGTCGCCGGCGCCGCGCTCGGCCTGAACGGCGGCTATGTCGGCAGCAGCATCACCAGCCGGGTCCAGATTGCCGACGGCGCGACGATCGAAGCGACGCGCGACGTCGGCATCACCGCCAAGGGTCGGCAGGAAGCCTCGCTGCCTGCGATCACGATCACGGGCAGCAACGTCTTCGGCGGGGCGGTCTCGATCGGCGAGATTTCCGGCACCGTGACGGCCGACATTGCTTCGGGCGCCACGATCAACGTCGGGCGCAATCTGGCGGTCACGGCCGAGAACGACGTCAAGCTCGGGGTCTCCGCCATCTCCGTCACCGTCGGCACCGCGCTCGCGGCGGCGACGGTCGCCTATGGTAATGTCGACGTCACCACCTCGGCCAAGATCCATTCGGGCGCGACGATCACCACCGGCGCCCTCACCAACGTCAGCGTCACCGCGCTCAACACCAATTCCTTCTCGACCTCGGCCAACTCCATCGCCGCCTCGGGCGGCGTCGCCGGCGCTTCGATCGCCTATTCCGACTACAAGGCGCAAGCCGAAGCCCTGCTCGGCGCCTCGCTCGGCACGAGCGCGAGCAAGGTGAAGAGCATCACCGTCTCGGCCGTCTCCGACACCACCAAGAACGCCACCAGCGCCTCGACCACCGTCGGCGACAACCTGATCTTCAACGCCGGCCCGAGCGGAACGACCGTCTCGACCCTGCTCAGCCAGCTCTTCGGCAAGCTCTCGAGCGGCTCGTCGAGCGTTCCCGTCAAGGCCGGCAGCGCCATCGCCATCGCCGACAGCAGCCTCGGCGCCAGGGCCGCGATCGCTGCCGATCCGGGCTCGACGGCGCCGATAACGCTCCATTCCGACGGCAACGTCGTGGTGGCGAGCCGCCAGTCCGATTTCGGGGTGCGCCTGATCGCCGACAGCTCGATCAACTCGAACTCGAAGGATCCGACGAGCGCGCAGCCCGAGGCGCAGGTCTCGCTCTCATTCGGCATCGGCGTCGGCAATTACGCGCACGACTCCACGGCCTTCATCGGCTCCGGCGTGACGGTCAACGCCTTCCGGGTCGGCGTCGGCGCGACCAACGAGATGCCGATCTCGAACACCTGGACCAACTGGGCGGGCCCCCTCGAGGTCGTCTCGCACCTCAACGGCAATCTCGGCGTCGTCAACAACATCATGACGAGCTACGCCAACGCCAGCTCGCAATCCCAGCAGCTCGGCCTCGCCGGCTCGGTCAGCTATTTCCGCGTCGACAACGAGACCTCTGCCTATGTCGCCAGCGGGGCGACCCTCAACACGACGGCGTCGGCCACGCCCTGGACGAAGACGCTGGCCGACGGCCATGTCCAGAACTGGGGCAACGCCGTCAGCGTCGTCGCCGAGACCAAGGTGCACAGCATCGATGGCGGCGGCAATTTCGGCCTGACCGGCGGCCTCAATGGCGGCGCGGGCTCCGCGGCAGGCGGTGCCCTCCTCAACATCGGTCGTGCCAGCAGGACGGTCGCCGCCATCGCCGATGGCGTGACCATCACCACGTCCGGGCTGGACGTGAAGGCCACGACGACGGACGAGATGTACGTGATCGTCACCTCCTCGGGCAGGGCGCAGGGCGCCGCGCTGAGCGGCATGGTGGGTCTGGCGAATCTGAACAACCAGACCCTGGCCTCGATCAGCAACCGCGCCTTCATCACCGCCGATGTCGTGACCGTCAAGGCGGAGCAGTCCGTCTCGGTGCTGTCGGTCAGCGGCGGGATCGTCGGGGCCAGCACCGGTGGCAGCAGCGCCGGCGTATCCGTCGGCCGGATCAACGCCACCACGGTGACGCGCGGCTATATCGGCGACAATTCCGGCGACTTGTCCGATGATCGCCTGCGCGGCGCCGGGACCACGCCCGGCCGTATCGTGACGGATTCGCTGAGCGTCCAGGCGGCGACCACCGGGTGGCTGTCGGCGGCCTCGGTCGCGGCGGCGATCGTCGACGGCACGATGGACTTCGTCACCGACGACCCGTTCTTCACGGTCGTCTCGGCCGCCAGCGCGTCGCAGGGCGGGGGAAAGCCGTCCTTCGCCCTGGCCGGCAGCGCCGCTGTCGCCTCGACCCAGCTCGGCACCTCGGCCTGGATCGACCGCGCCAGGATCGAGGCCAAGACGAGCTCGGTTTCCACGGCCGTCGCTGCAGTGAACTCGACCATCCTCGAACTGGGCTCGGGCTCCGCCGCGATCAATCTCACAGGCAGCGGACAGGGCACGAGCGCGGCCCTGGCCGGCGCGATCGCCTTCGCCAAGCTCGACAACAGCACCGACGCCCGGATCAGCCACTCATCCCTCACGGATATCGGCAATACCAGCGTGCAGGCGCTGGCCGGCGGGCGCGCCACGGTCGTCGGGCTCGGCCTGGCCGGCTCGGCGGGCGGGAACGCCGCCGCGGCCATGTCGGTGGCGCTTGGGCTGGTGACGAACCGCGTCTCGGCCTCGATCGCCGATTCCGCGCTGGTCGCACCGACGAACCCCTGGGTATCGAATCTCGTCACGGTCGACGCCTATCAGACGACCGATATCGGCATCGGCGGCGGCGCTGCCTATGCCGGCGCCAAGAACGGCGTCGGCATCGCGCTGACCTATGCCGAGATCCGCGATCCCGATGGCGAGGACGCGGTCAGCGCCAAGGTGACGCGCTCCACGCTCACCGGCGCCGACCGGCTCCAGGTCAGGGCGACCAATGCCAGCCGCATCATCTCCTCGGCCATCACGGCCGGCCTCGGCGGCAACGGCCTCGCCGGCTCCTTCGTCATCAACCGGGTCACGCCGACGACGAACGCGGCGATCTCGGGCCTCAGCGGGACGCTCGCGACGATCTCGGTCTCGGGCGACGTCGTGGTGCTCGCCGATGGCAGCCGGATCGGCGTCTATGACGATATCATCCGTGGCCGCCAGGCCGTCTCCGCAGCCAACCGGTCCGAGGTCGACTTCTCCGGCGCGGCAGCCAACGAAGGCACGGCCATTGCCGAAGGAGCGGCCGTCCTGGCCATCGTCGGCGCCCTGCAGGGCGGGGACAACAATGTCGGCGTCTCGGTGCTCAGCAACACGATCGCCCAGTCGCATATCGCGGCGATTGACTTCGCCACGGTCACGGCCGACGGCGACGTCAGCGTCGTAGCCCGGGACGGGGCGACGCTGACCGGCATCGCGGTCGGCCTTGGCATCGCGACCGGCCAGTTCGCCGGCGTCGCCTCCGTCGCGCACCAGACGATCGACAACGTCATCAGAGCGCGCATCAGCGGCGGCAGCATCACGAGCCGCGACGTCGCCGTGCAGGCTCAGGCGGCATCGGAGATCGAGGGCAGGGCCGGCACGCTCGCCGGCAGCACGGGTACCGCCGCCGTCGGCCTCTCGATCGTCGACAGCAGCATCGCCAACGATGTCGCCGCGGGAATCAGCGGAACGCAGATTCGCGCCTCGGGCGATGTCGTGCTCGCCGCCGGGTCGACCGCAACGATCGACACGGTCGCTATAGGCCTCGCCATGGCGCGCAATGTCGGGCTTGCCGGTTCGGTCGCCAACAACAACGTCGCCACCGATATCGGCGCGACGATCACGGGCGCCGATATCATCGCCGGCAACAATCTCGGCGTGTTCGCGGCCAATACCGACCGGATCACCGTCTCGGCCGGCGCGCTCGGCGTGACAGCAGCGTCCCCCGGGCTAGCCGGCGGCGTCTCCGTCGTCGACAACACGGTCGGTGGCGACACGATCGCCAGGATCGAAGGCAGCACCGTCGATGCGCGGGCCGGCGGCACCGGTTCCCTGAGCTATACGGCTGGCCAGCTTCTCACCGCTTTCGACCTCATTACCGCCAACAGCCCGAGCGCGGCACAGCCCTCGCTCGCAATGACCGCGCGCAGCATCCATGGTCTCGGGGTCGTCGCGACGTCACAGCAATCCGTGCTGGCGAACGCGGTCACCGGCGGCGTCGCCGCTTTCCCGATCACCGGCGCGGTCGCGATCGTGCCGATCCGCAATGTGCTCGGCGGCAGCACCAGCGCGACGATCGATGCGAGCCAGGTCGATACCCGGCTGACCGGAACGGGCAGCACCGCGATCGCCGTCGAGGCGGCGAGCCATTCCTATGCCGCGACCTTCATCAACGTCGGCGCGGTCGGCGGCGTCGCCGCCGCGGGAGCCAACACCAGCAACATCATGAAGCGCAGCACCAGGGCTGCGCTGACGAACTCGACCACCGGCACGACGACGCCCGGCTATGGCGGCGGCGGCGTCAGCGCGCTCGATGTCGCTGCGAACGCCTCTCAATCGGCGGCGAGCAATGTGACCGGTTTCGCTCTCGGCTTCGGCGGCGCCGCTGCGTTGGGCGTCGTCAACACCTTCGCGGCCTCGACGAGCGCCGCGCTCGACCAGGGTCTGGTCACGGCCGGGCGGGTCGGCGTTACCGCCGACAGCCGCAACGGCTTCCACGCCCAGACGGTTGCAGTCGCTGCCGGCGGCGTCGCTGCGGGCAGCGCTTTCATCGTCGGCACCAGCAAGAACGCGACGCTGGCGACGATCGGCGGCGGCTCCGGCCAGACCGTGCTCAACCTCAATGGCGGCCTCGCTGTCGCGGCCACGAGCCGAAATACCTTCACCACGCTCGCGACCGGTGGTGCCGCAGGTGGCTTTGCCGGAGTCGCCGGCATGGTCAGCTTCGTCGATGTCGACAACGAGACGCGGGCGGGGCTCTATGGCGCGCGGGTCACGACCCGGCCGGATGCGATGCAGACCGTCGGCAGCGTCACCAGTGCGGCCGGTATCAGCGTCACCGCTTTCGAGACGACGAACATCACGCCGAAAACCGCCGCGGGAGCGAATGGCAGCTTCGGCGCCGGCGCAGCCGCCAACATCGCGAGCCTCGACAGCAGCGTCCAGGCCGACATCCAGGGCTCGACCCTGGTCGCACCGGGCACGGTCTCGGCCTCCGCCACCTCCGAACGCACGGTCAGCGCCGAAACGATTACCTATGGCATCGGCGGCTCCGTCGGTATCGGCGCTTCGGTCGCACTGATCTCGGTCGGCACCGGGACGCCGTCCGCGGCGCAAGGCGAGCTCACTTCGGGCGGGGGCGGCACGCTCTCCCGCATCGGCCAGCTCACCGCCGGCAACAACGATCTTGTCCTGAGCGCTGCCGGGCTCGCCAGCTATCGCAGCTATCGAGGCGCCGCTGGTGCAGCCATGAGCGAGAGCGCCCTGCGCGACGCCGCTCAGACCGACTACAATGAGCTGCTGGCCAATGGCACGGTTTCCAGCGGCACGCTGACCTTGAGCAATGCCGGGGTCGTCGCGCTACGCAGCGCCGCGGCGAGCGCGCTCGGCATCCCAGACCCGGACGCAGACCAGGTGCGCGGCTGGGCGGCTTCCCGCTATGCAGCGCTGCAGAGCGGAGCGGTCGGCTATCTGCTCAGCGATGCCGGCGTCAGCGCCTATCGGACACGCGTCACCGCGACGACGCCGGATGCGAGCGATGATCAGATCCGCAGCGCCGCCAACGACGCCTATGCCCGCCTGCTCGCCAACGGCACCGTCAGCAGCGGCGTCCTGACGCTGTCCACGGCCGGCATCGACGCCTATCGGGCCGAAGCAAATGCCGACCTCGGCCGCACGGCGACCGATGCCGAGGTGCGCAATTACGCGGCCCAGCAATATGGTTTCTTCACGGCCAGTCGCAGCCGCATCGCTGCGCCGACCGCGCAGAGCGCTGCCGCACTGCTCGAAAGCACCGGCTCGGCGACCAGCGCCAGCGTGAGCGGCGGCAGCATCACCAGCGGCGCCGTCGCCGTCTCGGCCCTGTCGAAGACCACGACCAGCAACATCGCCAGCGGCGTCGGCGCCGGCGGCGCAGCGGGCGTCGGTGCGGCGACCGCCTATACCGATGTCGGCGACAAGGTCTCGGCGCGTCTCGACCAGATCAGCGTGACCACCGGCTCCATCGCCGTGACGGCCAGCTCGACCGACGGGACCGGCTCGGCCGCCCGGATCGAGGCGCGTGCCGGAGCGGGCGGGCTTGCCGCGGCGGCCGGCGCCGCCGTCGCGAAGGGGACGCTCAAAAACGAGGTCAAGGCGACGCTCGGCGGAACGCTGGCGGTAACCGGGGCGACCAGCGTCAATGCGAGCAACAGCCAGACCGGCCGCTCGGACGCCTTCGGCGCCACGGTTGCCGGCGGCCTCGCGCTCGGCATCTCGCTCGCGTCGAGCGAGGCCAAGAGCGATGTGGAGGCGCGGTATGCCGGTGGTTCGAACCTGACCGGGACCGGCCTGACGATCGACGCACTGAGCACGGGAGCGGCCCATGCCGCAGCCGTCGCCGGCGCCGGCGGCCTGCTCGCTGCCGGTTCGGGCGCCGAGGCCAAGGCGAGCGACACCACCAAGGTCACCGCCGTGATCGGCGCCGGAGCGCGGGCGAATGTCGGCACCGGCACGATCACCGTGTCGGCGACCGCCTCACCCGATGCGAAGGCCGCAGCCTTCGGTGTCGCGGTGGCGGGCGGTCTCGCCGTCGGCGCCGCCGTCGCGGAGGCAACGGTCGGCGCGACGGTCAGGTCCGAGATCGAGCGCAATGCCAGCCTGATCGCCAACCAGTTAACCGCCGGCCTGCTCTCGGTCACGGCGACCGGCTCGGTGTTCGGCACAGCCGCCGGCGACGCCGTCAGGCTGTCGGACGCGACCTCCGGCTTCGGGCGTGGTGGCTACTCGGCTGCGGCCTCCGCGGTCGCCGGCTCGGGCGCCTACTATGTCAGCGCCGTCGGCACCGATGCGAAGGCGCTCAACACCACATCCGTGACCGCCTCGATCGGCGACTATATCGGCCTGTCGTCCGGCTCGGTCACCATCAGCGCGACCAACACCACGCTCCAGGCGGCCAAGGCGACCGGCATCACCGTCGCCGGAACGGCGGCGATCGGCAGGATCAATGCCCAGGCCGACGCGGTGACGACGACGACGGCCTCGTTCGGCGCCTCCTCCAGCATGGCCGGGAGTGGCACCGGCCGCTTCACCCTCACCGCGACCGGAGAAGACACGCAGATCGCGCGGGCCGAGGCCGGCAGCGGCGGCCTCTATGCCGGCTCCGGCGCCGAAGGCTCGACCTCCAATACCTCGGATGTGACCGCCTCGCTCGGCGCCAACGCGGTGATCGTGACCGGCCTCGCGACGATTGGCGCCAGCCATGCGACACGCTATGCGGCGCTGGTCGACAGCCTTCAGGCTGCCGCACTCGGCGCCAGCGCAGCGCGCGCCAAGAACAATGCCAATGTCGATGTACTCACCGAACTCGGTGCCGGCGCGCGGATCACTGCCGCTGGCCCAGGCACGAATGGCTGCTACCTGACGAGCTGCCTGCAGGCGATCTCGCTGACAAGCCGAAACGCCTTCACCCAGCTCGAGCTGGGCGATTCCGTGCGCGCAGCCGCCGGCGGCGGCATCAACGGCGCCGGCGCCACCTCACGGACCGGGATCGACGGCACCTCCAAGGTGGAGCTCAAGGACGGCGTCGTCCTGATCGGCGGCACGAGCCCGACCGCTGCCCCCGGCTCGATCCTGGCCCAGGCCTGGAGCGAGCTTTTCGGCGACGACACCGCCACCCTGACCACCGGCGGCCTGCTGCAGGGCGCGGGGGTGTCGGCGCGCTATCGCGCCGGCTCCGCCCAAAATCCGCTCACGAACACCGTGAAGCTCGGCAATAACGTCGTCCTCACCTCCTTCGGCGCCATCAACCTCGGCACCTATACGCTCGCCGACGTCACGGCGAACGCCTATGTCAGCACCTACGGCCTGGCGGGCGTCGGGCTCGCCGATGCCGACGTCGCCATCCGCACCGACAACAAGGTGCTGATCGGCACGGATTCCGAGCTGATCGGCCTCTACGACGTCAACGTCACCGCTGGCCGAGACGGTGCGGACGCACGCAGGACCACGCTCTCGGGCACGGCGAATGCGCTCGGCTATGTCCGCGGTCTCATCGCCGTTCCCGACGCCGACGCCTCGACCGATTTGCAGCACCATGCCCGCGTCGAGGTCGGCAGCGGCACCAGGATCTCCAGCGCCCAGAATGTCACGCTCGGCGCCTATGAAGGCGTACTCGACGCCGAGGCCGACGGCACCGGCCACGGCTACCAGCTCTATTTCATCCCGGTCACGACCGGTTCGAGCAGCCCGGGCCGGTCGTCGAGCTCCACACTTGTGATGAACGGCACGGCGACGGCCGGCATCTACAACACGCAGCGCATCGAGATCGGCTGCGGCGCCAACGCCTCGGTCCAGTGCGGTCCGAACGAGTCTCCGACGATCAGCTTCGTCAGCGGCGCGCCCGTGACCGCCAGCCTCACTTCGACCTTCGATCCCGTCGCCTATATCAATGCACGCTATGAAGCCGCAGTCGCCGCCACGCTGATCTCCGGCGTCAATGCGGGCCCGGTCAAGGCGATCAGGCTCAGCCAGCTCTATGCGGCGGGCGGCAACGTCTTCGTCAGTGCCGGCACGGTTCAGGGCAACGGCTCGCTCGTCGCCAGGGGCGGCCCGTCGATCACGGTGATCAACCGCAGCAACGCCTATCTCGTGCTCGACGGCGGCGCCTATATCCCGCAGTCGAGCGGGGGGCAGATCATCGGCTCCACCGGGACATTGGCGCGCAGCTCGAACCCCGACGCGACGCCCTCCATCATCATCGACAATGCCTATAGCCGTCCGCTCGACCCGGGCGACAAGGGACCGGCGCTGCTGATCGGCGGCGACATCACCAATCTCAGCGGCCTGGTCTCGATCAACAATACGCTGGGCTCGTTCGGCTTCTCCGGCCAGCGCATCGACTCGCTGCAGTTCAACATCACCGTGCCGAACGGTGTGGTCGCGGTCTCCTCGAACGGGCCGAACGGCATGTACAATGCCGGCGGTTCGCCGCAGGGGGAGTACAATCACGCGATCTACTATCCCGGCGGCACGCCTGGATCGGGTCCGCTCGACGTCAACCAGGCCGTCATCGCCGCAGCCAACGCGCTGGCCACCGCCGCTGGCTACGGCAACAACATCAACTACTTCCTCTATGGCAGGCAGGACGAGGGTGCGACCCGCAACTGGTCGCTGCAGTTCTTCGGAAACTGTGCCGGCTACATCGCCGATTCCGGTGCCAACTGCACCGGCGACTACAATATGGGCCGGGGCATCAATTTCTACGCGCTGCCGACGATCCCGACCTATCGCGAGAGCAATCCGGGCGTGGCGGGAAGCGCCCCCAAGATCTTCGGCGCCCAGGTCGCGATCAAGGCGACGACGATCAACATCAATGCCTCGATCGAGGCGGGGCGGATCACCAACTGGTCGGGAACGGTCGATGCCGGCATGGCGGCCAGCCTGCGGAACCAGCGCCAGTATTACCTCGATCGCGGCTATGTCGAAGTCGGCCTCAAGGAGGCCCTGGGCGGCACTTGGGCGAATGCGGGCGCGGCGCCGGTATACTACGATCTTGTCAACGATCGGCTGGTCCTTTGGGACGTCAATGCCTCCTCGGGCGGCGGCTCGGTGCTGCTCGACGGCCAGATCATCAGCACCAACACGCTCGGCTCCATCAAGATCAATGGCGGCTTCGGCGATGTCAGCCTGAACAACACCTCCGGGCTCGACCTCGTCGTCAACCGCGTCAATACGGGCACCGGCGTCGGAGTCGCCGCGAGCGTCAGCAAGATCACCATCGTCGACCGGCTCATCACCTCCGGGCCGAACACGACGGTCTATGCCTACACGCCCGGCTCGGGCATCGCGAAATACATTACGCATAATGGCGCGCAGCCGATCCTGAGCGGCGCCGGCGCCTCGGTGCCTGTCGAGTTCATCTCCGGCGATCTGACGCGCCACGAGACCGTTGCCGGTACCCGTTACGAGTGGACGCAGCAGGCCCTGCTCCAGAAGGTCGGCCTGACCGAGGACAACCGCAATCAGGCGAACATACCGGGCGTCTATTGGCGCTTCGATTCCGGCACCTCGAGCAATCCCTGGGTCTATGTCGACGCCCAGTCGCCGAGCACCGATCCCGGCGAGGATCCGAGATTCTGGTGGTCCCGCGATGCGCAGGCGCCGAGCGCGGAGCTGGTGTCGGGCCGGGTGGTGACCGGCAAGACCGGTCTCACCCATGTTGGGATGACGCAGGAGATCACGGGCGGCCATCTCAACTTCATCCACAACCAGGCGAGCTATGGCGGCTGCAACGGCCAGGCGATCAACCACTGCGACTACGACTTCGTCGCTAAGGCGGGCGAAACACAGGCAAAATGGGACTACAATTACGCGACCAGGGCCTTCGTCCAGGTCACGACCTCGGTAAAGGCCGACAACCCGTTCGCCATCAGCTTCGCCGGCAACGCGGCCGGGCGCGTCACCATCACCTCGAACAGCTCCGTCCTGCAGAACGGCACCATCGTCAATCCGAGCGGCACGACGACGATCATCGCCTCCGGCGGCAGCTTCACCCAGACGAACAACGCCACGATCCTTAGCAACGACCTGAACCTCAGCGCGCGCGACTCGATCGGTACGCAAACGACGGCGATCAAGGCGACGCTGACCGCGGGCGCGCAGCTCAACGCGACGGCCGGCAGCGGCGGCATCAATCTCGACATCACCGGCAGCGCTCGGGTGGTCGCGCTGCGTGCCGACCAGAACTCCGGCGCCTATGGCGATGTCAGAGTGCAGGCCACCGGCAGCCTCGAGGCCGCCGCCACCGGCGCGCCGCATGTCATCGGCCGCAACATCACGCTGGTGAGCGAGGAAGGGAGCATCGGCTCGACCTCGAACCTCATGCAGATGCGCGCGGTCGCGACGCAGCTTCCGAACGGCAGCCATGTCGACGGCATCGTGAACGTCAGCGCCCGTGGCGATATCGGCATCGCGCAGACCGTCGGCGACCTGCGCGTCGGTCAGATCGCGAGTGCCGCCGGCAATGTCCGCATCGACGTCAATGCCGGCCGGCTCGTCTCGGCTTCGGGCCAGACGGCGGCGCAGGCGCTGAGCGCCGAGCAGCTGTCGCAGGTCTCGCGCGCCCTGAAGCTCACGGCGGCCGACGGCGCGGGGGCGGCGGCTCAAGCCAGCGTCGCGGCCTTCGAGAAGCAGGTGACGCAGAGCTACGGCCTCTACACCGCGCTGATGCGCAATGGCGAGATGAAGCAGCGCACCGTCAACGGTGTCAGCCGGCTCGTCTTCACGCTGAACGAGGACGCGATTGCGCTCTACCAGGCCTTCGCCGACGCGGCCGTGGGCGGCACCGCGACCGAGCAGCAGGTCATCGACTATGCGGAAGGCCGCTACACCGCCTATGCAGGCGTCTTCGAGAAGGCCTATGGCAGCGGCTGGGCGAGCCAGGCGCGCTTCAATCCGGCCACGGCGGAAAACAATTTCAGCTTCAGCGTGGCCGCCTCCGACGCCGCGCCGAACCTCGAAAGCCGGATCGCCGGCGACGCGGTCTGGACCGAGCGCCAGCTCGTCTCGGCGATCAACAAATCGGCACTCGAACCGGCCTCCGGCGTCGTCGGCAACGGCACCGCGCTGGTCATCGGCCGCGACATCACGCTGAACACCGCCGGCAGCATCGGCTCGCTCGCTCCGGACGTTCAGGTCGCGCTGTCGGATATCCGCAACGGCACGATCTCGAACGCCCAGCTCGCTGCGCTTGCGGTCGCGACCACGGCGGGCAGCGTCAAGATCATCGGCCAGAGGCAGGATGGCAGCCTTGTCGAGGTCACGGACCTCAATAATGTCCCCGTCGGGGTCACGCTCAGCCGCGTCGACGTCAAGCAGACCGCCCCGCTCTTCATCAACGCGAGCGGCACCTTCTCGGGCTCGGCCCAGGGCGACGTCTACGTCCAGGCGACCGGAACGCCGCAGGCGGCCGGCGGGACGCTGACCATCGGCCGGATCACGGCGACGGGCACGGTCAGCCTGCAGGCTCCGCAGTCGATCGCGGTCGGGACGCAGGCGGACGGAACGACGCCGCGCAGCCCGGTCCAGATCCAGACCGGGGGCGACCTCGTGCTGGTCGCCGGCGGCGGCAGCATCGGCTCCGCCGCGACGCCCCTGACCTACCAGATCGGCGGCCGGCTGGTTTCGGCCTCGGCGGCGGCCGGCGACGTCCACCTTGTCGCAAAGGGAGGAGACGCGCAGATCGGCCGCGTCTTCGCGTCCGGCACGGCCTCGCTGACGGCGATCGAAGGCGGCATCCAGGGCTACCTGCCGGGTGTCGCGATCTCGGCCCGCTCGATCCTGCTCAACGCAACCGGCAATGCCGGTTCCGCGAGCGCCCGGCTGGGCCTGCAGGTCGGCGCAACCGGCGAGGTCTCGGGACAGATCGGCGGCTCCGCCTGGCTCTCCGCCCCCGCGGTCGGCGGGCAACCAGCCACGCCGTTGCGGATCGGCGAATTCAGCGCCACCAACGGCGTCGACGTGACGGCGGATGACGAAATCCGCATCCTGCGCAATCTGCGCTCCAGCAACGGCGCCGTCTCGGTCAACGGGAACAGGATCGCCATGGCGAGCGGCGCCGACCTCGCCGGAGCTGGCCGTGTCAGCCTCGCCTCAGCGAGCGATATCGAGCTCGGGCGGCTGACGAGCTCCTGGGCTCCCCCCGCCGGCAGCGCGTCGATCCTGATCGCCGCGGCCGGCGCCATTCTCGGCAATGGCGATTCCGGCACGCTGCTCGGCGCCACCGGAGCCGGGGGCATGATCGATCTTCGGGCGGGCACCGGGATCGGCAGCGCAGCCGCGGCACTGACATTCGCCTCGCCGCTCCTCTCGGCAAGCAGCATCACGGGCGATGTCGTCCTCGCCGCATCGGGGACGACACGTGTCGCGAGCCTCGTCGCCAGCTCCGGCGCGGCGGATCTCAGCGCAAGCGGCGATCTGACGGTCGATACGGTGACGACCGGTAGCGGCGCCCACATCACCGCGACCGCCGGCACGCTCGACATCACCGGCCTGACCGCAGGTGCGAGCTCGGCCCTCTCGGCCTCCGGCACGGTCACGCTCGGCGACGCCACGACGACGGCGGGCGATCTCACAGTCACCTCGACGGCCGGAGGGCTGTCGCTGGCCGGGCTCGGCAGCGCCGGCAGGCTGACGCTCAGCGCAGCGACTTCGATCACGGCGACGGGGGCGCTGCTGGCCGGCGGTGCGACGGAAATCACGGCGCAGAACGGCACGCTGACCCTGGCGAGCCTGTCGGCCGGCGGCGCGACCTCGCTCACGGCGACCGGTCTTATCAGCCTGACCAGCGCGACGACCACCATCGGCTCCTTCTCGGCGGTTTCGAGCGGTGCCGGCATCACCGCCGACAGTATCACCGCCGCAACCGGTGCGACGCTGACTGCAGCCGGCCCGATCACGATCACCACCGCCCTCACGGCCGGTGAGGCCGCGAACGTCACGACGACCGCCGGCGCGCTCGGCATCGCCAGCCTGACGGCGGGCGCCAGTTCGGTACTCTCGGCCGCCGGTACCATCACGCTCGGCGACGCGATCACCACGGCGGGCGATCTCACGATCACCTCGACGGCTGGAGGGCTGTCGCTGGCCGGGCTGGACAGCGCCGGCAAGCTGACGCTGACCGCCGCGGCGTCGATCGCAGTGACGGGCGCACTCCACGCTGGCGACACGGTCAACGCCACCGCGCAGAACGGCACGCTGACCCTGGCGAGCCTGTCGGCCGGCGGCGCGACCTCGCTCACGGCGACCGGTCTTATCAGCCTGACCAGCGCGACGACCACCATCGGCTCCTTCTCGGCGGTTTCGAGCGGTGCCGGCATCACCGCCGACAGTATCACCGCCGCAACCGGTGCGACGCTGACTGCAGCCGGCCCGATCACGATCACCACCGCCCTCACGGCCGGTGAGGCCGCGAACGTCACGACGACCGCCGGCGCGCTCGGCATCGCCAGCCTGACGGCGGGCGCCAGTTCGGTACTCTCGGCCGCCGGTACCATCACGCTCGGCGACGCGATCACCACGGCGGGCGATCTCACGATCACCTCGACGGCTGGAGGGCTGTCGCTGGCCGGGCTGGACAGCGCCGGCAAGCTGACGCTGACCGCCGCGGCGTCGATCGCAGTGACGGGCGCACTCCACGCTGGCGACACGGTCAACGCCACCGCGCAGAACGGCACGCTGACCCTGGCGAGCCTGTCGGCCGGCGGCGCGACCTCGCTCGAAGCGACCGATCTGATCAGCCTGGCCAGCGCCACGACCACCATAGGCTCCTTCTCGGCGGCTTCGAGCGGTGCCGGCATCACCGCAGGCGCCATCGCGGCCGCTACCGGTGCGACGTTGACCGCCGCCGGCCCGATCGCGATCACCACCGCCCTCACGGCCGGCGAAGCGGCGAACGTCACGACGACCGCCGAAACGATCACCATCGCCAGCCTGACGGCGGGCGCGAGTTCGGTACTCTCGGCCGCCGGTGCGATCACGCTCGGCGATGCGACCACCACCGCGGGCAACCTCGATGTCACCTCGACCGGTGCCAGCTTGTCGCTCGCCGGGCTCGACGTCGCTGGCGATCTCACTCTGACCGCTGCGACCTCGATCTCAGCGACCGGCTCACTGTTGGCTGGCGGCACGATGGCGATCACGTCGCAGAACGGCGCGCTGATCCTGGCGAGGCTCGAGGCAGGTGGTGCGGCGACGCTCGACGCGACGGGAGCGATTGGCCTCGCCAGCGCGACATCGACGGCCGGCTTCTTCTCGGCGCGATCGCACGGAGCCGGCATCACTGCCGGCACGATCGCTGCGGCGACAACGGCCTCGCTGATCGCGGGCGGTCCGATCGCGATCACCACCGCCCTCACGGCCGGCGAGGCGGCGAACGTCACGACGACCGCCGGAACGATCACCATCGCCAGTCTGACTGCGGGCACGAGCGCCACGCTGTCGGCCTCCGGCACGGTCGCGCTCGGCGAAGCAACCACCGCCGCCGGCGATCTCACGGTCACCTCGACCGGCGCCGATCTGGCACTGGCTGACCTGGACAGCGCCGGTAAGCTGACGCTGACCGCCGCGACTTCGATTACGGCAACCGGCGCACTGCTCGCTGGCGAAGCGATGCAAATCACGGCGCAGAACGGCACGCTGACCCTGGTGAGCCTGTCCGCAGGCGGGGTGACGTCGCTGGAAGCCAACGGTCTGATCAGCCTGACCAGCGCGACCACGACAGCCGGCTCCTTCTCGGCCGTGTCGCGCGGAGCGGGCATCACCGCCGGCACGGTCGCTGCAGCGAGCTCGGCGACGCTGGACGCGGCAGGCCCGATCACGGTCACGACCGGCCTGACTGCGGGTGGGGCGGCAAACGTCGCCACCTCGGCCGGCTTTCTCGACCTCGTCAGCCTGCGAGCAGGCGCGAGTTCGACGCTTACGGCCTCGGGCTCGGTCACGCTCGGCAACGCCGCGACGACCGCGGGCGATCTTGCGGTCTCCTCGACCGGCAGCAACCTCGCCCTCGCGGGACTGGATATCGCCGGGGACCTCACCCTGACCGCCGCGACTTCGATCACGGCGACAGGGCCGCTGCTGGCTGGCAGGGCGATGAGCATCACGGCGCGGAACGGTGCACTGACGCTGGCGGCTTTGTCGGCGGGCGGTGCGACCACGCTCGACGCAACCGGAACGATCAGCTTCAGCCGCGCGGCGACCTTGGCAGGCCCCTTCTCGGCCCAGTCGCACGGAGCGGGCATCACGGCCAACTCTATCGCCGCCGCGGCTGCAGCGTCGCTGAACGCGGCTGGGCCGATCGCGATCACCACCAGCCTGATCGCGGGCGGGGCGGCGAACATCGCGACGACGGGCACACTCGACATTGCCAGCCTTCAGGCAGGTGCGAGCTCGTCCGTTTCGGCCTCGGGCATGGTCTCTCTCGGCGATGCCACGACGACGGCGGGCGATCTCGCGATAACCTCCACCGGAGCAAGTGTGAGAGCGACGGCCCTTTCCGCCGCCGCGAACCTAACCCTCGCCGCCGCCGGCTCGATCGAGGCCGGAGCGCTCACGGCCGGCGGCCAAGCCACGGTCGAAGCCGGTGGTCATGTGCGCCTGGCACATCTCCACAGCGGCGACGGCGGATTGTCGATCGCGGCGGCGGCCATCGACGCAGGCAGGCTGCAATCGGGCACGACGCTCGCGTTGCTGGCTTCGGGGCCCGTCCTTCTCGGCTCTGCCGATGCGGGCACGGACCTCTTAATCCGCTCCTCGGCGGGCACGATTTCCGCCACCGGCGTGAAAGCCGGGCAAGCGGTTTCGATCGATGCGGCAGACGCCCTGGCTCTCGGCAGCGTCGCGGCGGGACGGGGCGGCATCGTCGCGATCTCCCGCAGTGCCGGGATCGCGGCCGGCGATCTGCGCAGCGGCGGCACTGCCACGCTTGCCGGCTTCGGCTCGGTTTCCGTCGAGCGCCTCTCTGCGCTGGATACGACGGCGACGGCCTCGACCGGCTCGCTGGCGATCGCGACGCTGGACGCGACCGGTTCGGTGCTACTCCGCGCGGGCGCCGGCCTCTCCGTCGGTCGGCTGACGAGCACGGGGACAGCGGACGTACAGGCACTCAACCGCATCACGATCGGCACGCTCCTGGCCGGCGGGGACATCCGCCTGACTTCGACGGGCGGCGATCTGGCCGTCTCGACGGCGCGCGCGAGCGCCTCTGCAATGCTCACGGCGGCCACCGACATCGAGGTCGGCACGATCACTGCCCGGGATGCCCTGACGCTGCTGGCCGGGCGCAGCGGCCAAGGCTCGATCAGCCTCGATCACGGTGCGGCGCAGCGCCTTGCCGGCGCTGCTCCGGACCAGCTCCGGCTCGGCCGCTTCAGTGCCGGCGAGAGCATCGTCGTGATGGGCACGCGCATCGTCGCCGATATCGTTCAAGGCGCCGGCAGTGGCGTACCGCTCGCGCTCGATATCAGCGGCTTCCGCGGCCGCAGCGCCGAGCGCGTCGATCTGGCGGTCGAGGCCGGGAGTTTCAGGTCCAGCCGCTTCGACGCGATCGACGCGCGCCTGACCACGACCGCGGATCGGCTGCGCATCGAGGAGGCGTTCATCCCCGGCACGCTGGCGCTGACGACACCGCACATGAAGGTCCTCGCCGACAACCGCACCCTGACGCCGGACTTCGGCTATGACGTGCAGCTCTTTTCGAGGAGCCGTCCCTTCTACCTCGACCTCGACCACAACAAGCTGACGACGAATGCCTACATCCTCCGTTTCGACTCCGACGTCGCGCAGATCCCACCTTCGGTTGGCGGCTCGCTGACCCGCGAAATGGCTCGGCTGGGCGCCTGGCTGACCTCGTCCGCGGATGTGCCCGATGATCTTCCCGCCGGCCTGAAGGGAAACTGGCGCGGCTTCTGGAACGGCGGCGGCGCGGGAGAGTGGAGCAACGGCCCGTTCGGGCGTCCTCGCGGCTTCGTCTTCCCGGCCGATCCGGGCAGGCCGCCCGTCAATCTGGACGAGACAGAGGACCGGCCTTGAGGACAGCACGGCGCGGGACCTGGCGTCTCGCATTGGCACTTCTCACCGGTTGCACCGCCGGGTCGGCTTCCGCCCAGATCGTCTCGCGCACGATCGAGAGCGAGGCTGATCGCCAGCGCCTGGAGATCGAGCGCCAGACCGCGCCGCAGCGCCAGAGCGGCCCTGCGGTGGTCGCTCCGCCCGTGGGGCCGCGGCTGGAATTTCCGGCGGGCGGCGCGAGCGTCGTGCTGACCCGCATCGACTTCGACGCCTCGCGCTTCCTCACCCCGGCCGAGCTTGACGCGATCCGCGCGCGCTATGTCGGCCGGCGCGTTGATCTCGCCGAGATCGGCAAGATCCTGCAGGCGGTCAACGATCTCTACGCGGAGAAGGGACAGGTCACGGCGAGCGCCGTGCTGCCGCCGCAGAAGCTCACCGGCGGCGTTCTCAGGATCGGCCTCGTCGAGGGAAAGATCGGCAAGGTCTCGGTCTCCGGCGCCGTCCAGACCTGGCCCTGGTATGTGCGTTCGCAGGTCCCCGTCGTCGAGGGAGAGATCGTCGACACGCCGGATCTCAACCGCACCGTCTCGATCTTCAACCGCCTCAACGAGGCCCAGATCCGGGCCCAGCTCAACGCCGGCGCCAGCTTCGGGCTCACCGATCTCGACCTCATCCTCACCGAGGCGCCGCGAAACCTCGCCCAGATCTCGTTCGACAATCAGGGCGTGCAGTCGACCGGGCGCTATCAGGGCACGCTGTTCCTGCGCCATAGCAACCTGCTCGGGATCGACGATCGGCTCATCTTCTACGGCTCGCGGGCACGCGGCAGCATCGTCGGCACCGGCAGCTACACACTGCCGGTCTCGCCCTGGGGCACGCGGCTCGGCGTCAGCTTCACCCGCTCGGCCTATCACATCGTCAATGGCGCGATCCGCGAGCTGCGGCCGGAAGGCGTTTCGGAGAACGGGGCGCTCACCCTGTCCCAGCCGCTGTTCGCGACGGACGTCATCCTCCTGCAGGCCACCGGCGCAGCCGGCTTCGGCTCCGGTCGCAGCAAGCAGCTCGACATCGCGACGGTCGACACCAGCTACACCCGCGCGAGCGCCGGAGCGGCGCTGAGCCTCAATCTCGCCGGCCTCAACCATTCCTCGACTGTGAACTGGTCCCAGGTCGCCCATCGCGACAAGCTCGCCGATGTCAGGCGAAACTACACGATCTGGACCGGCAACACCGCCTCGATCTGGCGCATCACGGACGATGTCTACGCTTCGCTGGTCGGCGCCTGGCAGTACACCAACGAGAGCCAGCTTCCGGGCGACCAGATCTTCCAGATCGGCGGGCCGACGACGGTTCGCGGCTACCCGGTCGGCGCGGCCTTCGGCAATTCCGGCTTCTACGGCCAGGCCGAGCTCCACTATGTCCTGCCCGACGCGCTGAAGCAGCTCGAGGCCTTCGTGTTCCTCGATCATGGCAGGACCTATGCCAATCCCACCTTCAGCAGCCGGGCGACCTCGATCGGCGCCGGCCTGATCTGGCGGCCGCTCGACTGGGCGACGCTCGAAGGCGGCGTAGGTCGGCCGCTGGAGCGCGTCTCGGCCACGCAGCGTGACGCGGAGCTCTATTTCCGCCTAACTCTGCGCAAGACCATCTGAACCTTTCGACATCGCCATCCCGCCTTCAGGACAAGACCATGGCCCCTCTGCCCCTATTCTATTCGAGCATCGCCGTCCTCGACCGCACGACGCATCGTGGAGCCCGGCTTGCCCCGACCGAAAAGCCCTATGCCTTTGCGGCCCAGGCGCATGTTTTGCCGGCACTGATGGCCGAGTTCGTGCCCGGCTGCCGCGACATGCCGATCCTCTTCCTGGAGGAAGCCGGCACCGTCTCACCGCTCTTCATGGTCGGCATGCGTCCCGGAGAAAGCCGCTTCGTCGACAGCGAAGGGCGCTGGCGCGGCAATCACGCCCCGGCCTATCTGCGGCGCTATCCCTTCATCGGCGGCGATGTCTCCAGCGACCAGCAGGTCGTCTGCATCGACGGCGGCTTTGCCGGGCTGCAGAACGAAACCGGCGAGCCCTTGTTTGGCGAGGACGGCGAGCCGGCCGAGGCGCTGCGGCGGATCATCGGCTTCGTGGCGGAGTATTCCGACGCGGCCAAGGCGACCGCCGCGTTCACTGCCGCATTGAAGGCGCTCGACCTGTTCCACACGATCAACGTCGAGATCCGCGCTGCCGACGGCACGACGTCCAGCTACACCGGCTTTGCGGCGGTCAGCGAAGAGCGCCTCAACGCGCTTCCGGATGAGGCGTGGCTCGACCTGCGGCGCAAGGGCTATCTCGTGCCGATCCATGCCCATTTGATCAGCCTGGCAAATTTCGCCCTGCTCGGCGACCGCCTCTGACAGGCATCTCGTCGAAACAAGGTGCGCCAACGCCGACTACGATCGCCCGCCTGCCGGCCGGATGGCTAGTAATGGAACGTCCAGAGGAGGCTTTCGCTCAAGCCCTTCAGCGCCTCGACCGCATCCGGCCGCTCGCGCGCTAGCGTCGTGATCAGCGCGTCGGCCACGGCGAAGGCCGCGGTCGGCGAGTTCGGCAGGAAGCTGTTGCGGGCGGGCGCGAACAGCGTCATGTCCGCCAGCGGAACCAGCGGCGATGACGGCCCGTCGGTCAGCGCGATGAGCACGGCGTCGCGCTTCTTGGCGAATCTCGCGAGCTCCAGCGTCGCGCGCGAATAGCGCGGCAGCGAGATCGCGATGACGACATCCTCCGGCCCGGCCGAGAGCATGTGGCGCACGGCGCGCTCCGGCCCGCCGCGCGAGGAGGCGAAGACCACGTCGGCATCGAGATAGAGCGCCAGCCCATCCTCCAGGAAGGCGCCGACATGGTGGCTCGCGCCGGAGCCGACGATGAAGATGCGGCGCGCCTTGAGCAGCAGGCCGATGGCGCGGTTGACCGTCTCCTCTTCCAGTGTCGCAATCGCCTCGTCGAGGTTGGCGGCCTCGCCCTTCAGCGTCGTCGCCATGGTGGCGAAAACCGAGCCTGCCGCCGCACGCGCGTCGGCGAGGCCCTCGACCGGTGCGAGCGCGACCTTGAGCGCCGTCGACAACGCGGCGCGGAAATCCCCATAATTGCGATAGCCGAGAGCCCGGACGAAACGAGTGACTGTCGCGGTCGAGGTGCCGCTCTTCTCGGCCAGTCCCTCGATCGTCACCGTCGCGGAATCGAGCGGGCTCTGCAGCACGAAATCCGCAGCCTTGCGGTGGCCTTCGCTGAGCGAGGGGTAGATCCGGGCGATGCGGTTGGCGAGGTCCGTCGTCGGCTTCAGGGCGCGTGACATGGCTTTTCCGCTGATTGACGTCGGATCATTTTCATGTTTGCTACCGCGTGAAAATAAAACTGTCAAAAAACGATCACCTACGGGAATGGAGAAGGACCGATGCGGCAGCGCGCACTGATGACCATCCTGCTCGGCGCAAGCATGCTGAGCGCGCCCGCCATGGCGCAGACCCTGCGCGTCGCGCTGGCTTCCGAGCCGACCGCAGTCGACCCGCATTATCACGACCTGACCCCCAACAATGCGCTGGCTTTGCACATCTTCGACCATCTCGTCCGCCAGGACGAGAAGCAGGCCCTGCAGCCCGGCCTCGCCACTTCCTGGGAGAATGACGGCAAGAACCGCTGGACCTTCAAGCTGCGCCAGGGCGTCAAGTTCTCGAACGGCCAGCCCTTCGGCGCGCAGGACGTCGTTTTCACCTTCTGCCGCACCCTGAAGAACGAGACCAAGGTCTCCGGCTCCTTCGCCGACATCACCGGCAATTTCGCCAAGGTCGAGACCCCCGACGCCAACACGCTGGTGATCGAGACCAAGACGCCGGAGCCGCTGCTGCCGACCCTGCTCTCGGGCCTGCCGATCCTCTCCGCCTCGATCGCCCAGCACGGCGACATCACCTACGACGTCGAGAAGAACTGCGGCGTCACCGGCCCCTGGCCGACCGTCAACAACTTCAACGACGGCTCGATGGCGATCGGCACCGGCCCGTACAAGCTGAAGTCCTATGTCCGCGGCTCGGCGATCGAGCTCGAGCGCAACCCCAACTACTGGGGCGAGGCCGAGCCCTGGGCGAGCGTGCGCTTCCTGCCTGTGACTAATGCCGGCCCGCGCCTCGCCGGCCTGCTCGCCGGCGACTATGACGTGATCGAGAGCCCGGCCGCGCGCGACCTCAACCGGATCAAGGGCGACAAGCGCTTCGCCCATGTCATCACCCCCTCGACCCGCATCATCTACTTCCAGCTCGACGTCGACCGCGACGACAGCCCCTTCGTCAAGGCGCCCGACGGCAAGAACCCGCTGAAGGATGCCCGCGTGCGCAAGGCGATGTCGCTCGCCATCGACCGCGACGCCATCGCCAAGCGCATCATGGACGGCGCCGCCGAGCCGGCCTACCAGTTCCTGCCGACCGGCATGTTCGGCACGCTGGCGAACCCGGCGAAGATTCCTTACGACCCGACCGCGGCCAAGAAGCTGCTCGCCGAAGCCGGCTACCCCAACGGTTTCCAGCTGACGCTCTCGGCGACCAATGACCGCTACATCAACGACAGCCAGATCACCCAGGCCGTCGCCCAGTACCTGACCCAGATCGGCATCAAGGCCGAGGTCGACGCGATGACCCGCGCGATCTACTTCCCGCGCCGCGCCAAGAAGGAATTCAGCGTCGCGCTCGGCGGCTGGGGCTCGAACACCGGCGAGGCCTCGTCCTTCCTCCGCCAGTGGCCACCGACCCCGAACGAGGACAAGACGATCGGCGGCTCGAACTATGGCGGCTACAAGAACGACGAATACGACAAGGTGATCCGCGCCGCGATCTCGACGCTCGACGACAAGAAGCGCGAGGAGCTGCTGCAGCAGGCGATGACCATCGTCCTCGCCGACGGCGCCTTCATCCCGCTGCACTTCGAAAGCGGCATCTGGGCCGGCAAGGCCGACCTCAAGATCACCGGCCGCGCCGACCAGTTCACCCTAGCGATGTCGGTGAAGCCGGCGAAGTAAGCCGGCGACGCCCCTCGCGACAGCAAGCAACATCGTCGTTCCGGGCCGGCGCCCAGCGCTGAGCCCGGAATGACCATTCAACCGGTCGAGCGTCACCGATGACCGCCTATGTCCTGCAACGGCTGATCCAGAGCGTGCTCGTGCTGCTCGCGGTCTCGGTCGTGGTCTTCTTCGCCGTCTACGGCATCGGCGATCCGATCGAGCTCCTGGTCTCGCCGCAGGCCAGCGCGGCGGACCGGCAAGCGCTGATCCAGCGGCTCGGCCTCGACCTGCCGGTCTGGCAGCAATACCTGACCTTCATGGGCAATGCGCTGAAGGGCGATCTCGGCCGCTCCTTCGTGCATGGCGTGCCGGCGGTGCAGCTCATCCTGGCGCGGCTGCCGGCGACCTTCGAGCTCGTGCTGCTGGCGATGACGCTGGCGCTCGCCGCCGGCATCCCGCTCGGGCTGATGGCGGGGCTCAACCCGGACAGCCGCCGCGCCCGCATCGTCATGGCCGGCACCGTGCTCGGCTTCTCGCTGCCGAGCTTCTGGAAGGGCATGATGCTGATCCTGCTCTTCGCCGTGCTGCTCGGCTGGCTGCCGACGGCCGGCCGCGGCGAGACCGTCTCGGTCCTCGGCGTCCAGACCAGCCTTCTGACGCTCGACGGGCTGCAGCACATCGCCCTGCCGGCGCTCAACCTCGCCATTCCCAATCTCGCGCTGATCATCCGACTCGTCGCCGCCGGCACCACTGAGACGATGACCCAGGACTATGTGAAATACGCCCGCGCCAAGGGCGTGCGGCCGCGGCGCATCGTCAACCGCCATGTGCTGCGCAACATCCTGATCCCGGTCGTCACCGTGGTCGGCGTCGAGTTCGGCAGCCTCGTCGCCTTCTCGACCATCACCGAGACGGTCTTCGCCTGGCCCGGCATGGGCAAGCTCCTGATCGACTCGGTCTACCAGCTCGATCGCCCGGTGGTCGTCGCCTACGTCCTGCTCGCGACGCTGCTCTTCGTCACCGTCAATTTCCTCGTCGACGTGCTCTATGCCGCGCTCGACCCGCGGGTGAAGCTCGCCGGAGAACAGGCATGAGCATGGACGCTTCCCGCCTCGCCGGGCCCGCCAAGGCCGATACGCCCCTGCGCGAAAAGGTGCTGCGCCGGCTGCGCAACCGCCCGACCACGCGCGGTGCCGCGATCCTGCTCGGCATCATGGTCGTGCTCGCACTGCTCGCGCCGGTGATCGCGCCGCAGAATCCGCACGATCTCGGCTCGCTCAGCGTGATGGACAACCGCCTCGCGCCCGGCGAGCAGGGCATGAGCGGCTTCACCTTCTGGCTCGGCAGCGACGCGCAGGGCCGCGACATGCTGAGCGCCATCCTCTACGGCCTGCGCACCAGCCTGCTCGTCGGCCTCGCCTCGACCGCCGGCGCGCTCGCCATCGGCATCATGGCAGGGCTCGCAGCGGCGCAGTTCGGCGGCACGATCGACGCCCTCATCATGCGCATCGTCGACTTCATGCTCGGCTTCCCCTCGATCCTGGTCGCGCTCGTGCTGCTGGCCTCGATCGGCCGTGGCGTCGACAAGGTCATCCTCGCCATCGTCTTGGTGCAATGGGCGCAGTACGCGCGATTGATGCGGGCCGCGGCCATGGTCGAGCGGCGCAAGGAGTATATCGAGGCAGCTGTGAATTTCGGCCTGCCGACCCGTCACATCATGCTCGCCCATCTCCTGCCGAACTCGGTCGGCTCGGTGCTCGTCGTCGCCTCGATCAGCATCGCCTCGGCGATCACGCTGGAGGCGACACTCTCCTTCCTCGGCGTCGGCGTGCCGGTGACGCAGCCCTCGCTCGGCCTGCTCATCGCCAACGGCTTCGAGTTCCTGCTCTCCGGCGAATACTGGATCGCCGTCTTCCCCGGCATCGCGCTGGTTCTTTTGATCATGTCACTCAATCTCGTCGGCGATCGCCTGCGCCGCAGCTTCAACGTGCGCGCATGACCGACGCTCCCCTCCTTTCCGTGCGCGGTCTCAAGACCGTGTTCCATGCGCAGGACGGCGCCTGGCCGGCGGTCGACGGCGTCGATTTCAGCGTCGCCAAGGGCGAGGTGCTCGGCCTCGTCGGCGAATCTGGCTCGGGGAAGTCGGTGACCGGCTTCTCGCTGGTGCAGCTGATCGACCCGCCGGGCGAGGTCGTCGCCGGCGAGGTGCTGTTCGAGGGCACCGATCTGCGCGCCGCCTCGCAGGAACGCCTGCGCCAGCTCCGCGGCGACCGGATCGCGATGATCTTCCAGGACCCGCTGATGACCCTGAACCCGGTGCTCAGCATCGGCGAGCAGATGAGCGAAGCCATCCTCGAACACCGCGCCTGCAGCCGCGAGGAGGCGCTCGCCAAGGCGGCCAAGGCATTGGCGCGGGTCGGCATCTCCTCGCCCGAGGCCCGCCTCAAGCAGTATCCGCACGAATTCTCCGGCGGCATGCGCCAGCGCGTCGCGATCGCGACCGCGCTCCTGAACGACCCCGACCTGATCATCGCCGACGAGCCGACCACCGCGCTCGACGTCACCATCCAGGCGCAGATCCTCTATGAGGTGCAGAAGCTCTCGCGCGAGAGCGGCGCCGCCGTGATCTGGATCACCCACGATCTCGCCGTGGTCGCCGAGCTCGCCGACCGCGTGGCAGTGATGTATGCCGGGCGCATCGTCGAGATCGGCGATGTCGAGACCGTGCTCGACCGGCCGCGCCACCCCTACACGCTCGGCCTGCTCAACTCCTCGGCCGCGATGGTCGAGCCCGGCGAGCGTCTGCACCAGATCGACGGCATGGCGCCGCGCATCGACTCGCGCCCCTCCGGCTGTCCGTTCCGGCCGCGCTGCGAGCGGGCCCTGCCCGTCTGCGCCGAAAGCGATCCGCAGCCACAGGCCCATGACGGCCGCACGCTGCGCTGCCACAACCCAGTTCCTGATCGGGTAGCGGCATGAGCGAGACCCTGTTCGAGCTGCGCGGCGTCCGCAAGTATTTCCGCGGCAAGGCCAACATCGCCGAGCGCATCCTGACCGCGATCGGCCGGCATGCGCCGCCCTCAACCCTGAAGGCGGTCGACGGTGTCGACCTCAGCGTCAGGAAGGGCGAGGTGCTCGGCCTCGTCGGCGAATCCGGCTGCGGAAAGTCGACGCTGGCGCGCATCGCCACCGGCATCCTGCCCCCGACCGAAGGCGAGGTCTTCTACAAGGGCCGCTCGGCCGCGGCGTTGAAGGGCAAGGACCGGCTCGATTATCTGCTCAAGGTCCAGATGATCTTCCAGGACCCCTACGCCTCTCTCGACCCGCGCATGCGGGTGAACCGCATCGTCGGCGAGGCGCTGTCGGTCCACAAGCTCGTGCCGAAGGCGGAGCTCGACGGCGCGGTCGACCGGGCGCTCAGCGAGGTCGGGCTCGATCTCGCCTATCGCGAGCGCTATCCGCACCAGTTCTCCGGCGGCCAGCGCCAGCGCATCGGCATCGCCCGGGCGCTCGCGGTGAAGCCCGAATTCCTGGTCTGCGATGAGCCGGTCTCGGCCCTCGACGTCTCGATCCAGGCGCAGGTGATCAACCTGTTCATGGATGTGCGCGAGCGGCACGGCCTGACCTATCTCTTCGTCAGCCACGATCTCGGCCTCGTCCGCCATATCAGCGACCGCGTCGCGATCATGTATCTCGGCCGCATCGTCGAGATCGGCAGCGCCAGCGCGATCTTCGCCGAGCCGGCGCACCCCTACAGCGCGGCCCTGATCAAGGCGATTCCCTCCGCAGAGCGGCGCAAGAGCAGCTTCCAGCCGCTCAAGGGCGAACTGCCCTCGCCGCTTTCGCCGCCCTCCGGCTGCCCGTTCCACCCGCGCTGCGAGCACGCCATGGCGGTCTGCCGTGAGGTCCGCCCGGACCTCACCGAGATCGCCCCCGGCCGCAGCGCCGCCTGCCACCTGCACACAACACCGAAGGCCGCATGACCACGCTCACGCTCGATCCGCCGCAGGGCCGCAGCTCCCTGCCCTTCGTCGACGCCCGCCATCCGCAGCGCCCGCTGGAGGTCAACTTCTATCGCCCGGCAAGGCACCGGGCCGACGACGAGGTCGTCTTCGTCCAGCACGGCATGCTGCGCAATGGCGACGACTACCGCGATTTCTGGATCGACGCCGCCGAGAAGCACAACCTGCTGATCGTCGCCCCGACCTTCGGCAACGCGCATTTCCCGCAGGCCGAGGGCTACAACAATGGCCTCGTCGTCGGCGAGGACGGCGCGATCGCCGCTGAAGCCGATTGGCTCTATGCCGTGCCCGCCCGTGTGTTGACCGCCTTGCGCAAGGCCGGCGTCACCACCCGCGACAAGGTCCGGCTGTTCGGCCACTCCGCCGGCGGCCAGTTCGTCCACCGCCTGCTGGCGACGCAGAGCGAAACGCCCTTCTCGGTCGCCTTCGCCGCCAATTCCGGCTGGTACACCCTGCCGACGCTGGAGCGGCGCTTCCCGGAAGGGCTCGCTGGGCTCGGTCTCGGTGAGGCGGAGCTGGCACGCTGGCTCGCCTGGCCGATGGTGATCTTCGCCGGCGACCAGGACATCGTCACCAGCGATCCCAACCTGCCGGCCCAGACCGAGGCGCTGGCCCAGGGGCCGATGCGCTATGCCCGCGCCCATTTCATGCTCGACTTCGCCAGGGCGGAGGCGGCCAGGCTCGGCCTGCCCTGCAACTGGTCGCTGATCACCGTGCCGGGCATCGGCCATGACGGCGCGGCGATGTCGCGTGCCGCCGCCGCCTACTGGTTCGAAGGCCGGATCCCCTCCGTCGAGGAACTGCAGCCGCAGGCCGAGGCCGTGGCCTGAAGCTTCAAGCGCTTCACCGATAAGCCCTCGGCCTTTGCGATCTGCAGGCCGAGGGCACGACAGGCCGCGCCGTGCGAGCGAAACCTCGCCACATGCCCGGACCGTGCTCGCGGCGCAGGGAAGCACGACGGCCGCCGCGCTCCCGCCAATCACCGCCGGAATTCCGAGGTGCCTGCCAAAGATCGTCCCGCGCGCCTGCGACGTGGCAGAGCCCGTCGCGCCACCGCGGTTTAGGTCGCCGCGGGTCGACGTTGTCGCGTCGCTACTGGCGAATTGGCTGCGGCAAGAACCGGAACCTGTCCCTAAGGACAATACGCCGGAGACCCCGGTTGTGATGATCTGACCTGCACGAGAGCTCTCGTGACGCGGCGGCAACTCCGCATGCAGCGCTGGCGCGCATGACCGGTCGAGCCTCGCGACAGGGAAGGATCCGATATGGCTCCCACCGTTCAGGAATCGCTCTCTATCGATCATTTCTTCTCGGCGCCTTCCGGCCGAACCGACCGTTGGCGGGACCTTCATGCCGCGGCGCGGTCCTGGTCGTCCGGGACGAAGAACAGGCGCGCCGTCGAAGCAGCGCTCAACGAGCTCGGCGTCTCCGAGGAGTTCCACGCCTTCCCCGGCGCGGACCTTCTCGCCGCCTTGCGCGGCCTCCTGCAGAACGACGATGCGAACGGCTTCCTCTCGCTCGCCAAACGCATCTCGATCGCCATCATAACCGGCAACTACAAGCACGATGCCAAGGAGTGGCAGGCGGCCGATCTGTCGCTGGCTGAGCCGGTCGATATCGTTCCCGCCTCGGCGGCGGACGGCACGAGCCGCCCCTATTTCGAGATGCTGACCGTGACGCCGGCTCCGGCCGGGCGCTGGCCCCATATCGCAGCCGAGTTCCGCCGGTTGCGCCGGCCCGAGGACGCTTTCGTCTACGAGGCGGTGTTGGTCGGCAGCCTGGAGGACGCGATCTGCGCGGCCGTGGTCAATCCCGACATCGCCGCCGTCGCCATCTATGAGGGCTTCACGCTCCGCTCCCGCCACGACGCGCCCGTGTTGCGCAGCGTGCTCGCGGCACAGCAGCCGCTCCTCGATCAGGTCGACGAGGCGGACCTCGCCCTGCGCCTCGCCGCCGGACTGAAGTCGATCCGGCCCGAGCTCGACATCTATCTGCTTTCAGACCGACGTGTCGAAAAGCTCGCCGGCGACCCGCGCGCCGCCATGATCCGCCGGGTGATGTACCAGATCGAGGAGCCGCTCGAGCTGCATCTCTCGGTGCTGGAAGGCATCAAGGCGCGCTTCGACACGCCCTTCTTCGACAATCTCAAGCTCTATGCGCAAAGGCCGATCGCCACCTTTCATGCGCTGCCGATCGCGCGCGGCAAGTCGGTGTTCCGCTCGGCCTGGATCCGCGACATGGGCCAGTTCTACGGCATCAACCTCTTCCTGGCGGAGAGCAGCGCCACGACCGGCGGGCTCGACAGCCTGCTCGAGCCGACCGGCAACATCAAGCGGGCGCAGGAGATGGCGGCGCGTGCCTTCGGCGCCGACCACGTCTTCTTCGTGACCAACGGCACCAGCACCTCGAACAAGATGGTGCTGCAGGCGCTGATCGCACCGGGCGACATCGTGATCCTCGACCGCAACTGCCACAAATCGCACCATTACGGCCTGGTGCTGAGCGGTGCGCAGCCCTTCTATGTCGAGGCCTTCCCGATGGCGGAATTCTCGATGTACGGGGCGGTGCCGCTGCGTACGATCAAGAAGGCCCTGCTCGACCTGAAGGCGGAAGGCCGGCTCGACCGGGTCAAGATGGTCGACCTGACCAACTGCACCTTCGACGGCCACATCTACAATACGCGCCGGGTGATGGAGGAATGCCTGGCGATCAAGCCGGACCTGATCTTCCTCTGGGACGAAGCCTGGTTCGGCTTCGCCCGCTGGTCGCCCTTCCTGCGGCCGCGCACCGGCATGGGGGCCGCCGCCGACATCGAGGCCTGGGCCAAGACGCCGGAGGCGCTCGCCCAGCACGAGCGCCAGGTCGCCGAACTCGGCACCGCGCCCTCGATCGGCAAGTTGCTGGATACCCGCCTCGTCCCCGACCCACGCGCGATCCGCCTGCGGGTCTACCAGACCAATTCGACCCACAAGTCGATGTCGGCGATCCGGCAGGGCTCGATGGTGCTGGTGCGCGACGTCGAGTTCCACAGGGTCGAGGCCCAGTTCCACGAGGCCGTCTTCACCCACGCCTCGACCAGCCCCAACCAGCAGTTGATCGCCAGCCTGGATGTCGCAAGGCGGCAGATGGAGCTCGAAGGCTACGGGCTGGTGATGAACGCGATCGAGGTCGCGCTCGACATTCGCCGCGAGGTCAATTCGCATCCGGTGATCGCGAAGTACTTCAGCATCGTCGGCGCCGACGGCATGGTGCCCTCCGAATACCGCCGCAGCGGCTTCGTCGACTTCCTGGCGCCGGGAACCCGCTGGGACGACCAGTTGCGCAGCATGCGCGAGGACGAGTTCTGCCTCGATCCGACCCGCATGACCCTGGTCTGCGGCACGGCCGGCTTCGACGGCACCAGCTTCAAGGGGCTGCTCGCCTCGCAATACAACATCCAGGTCAACAAGACCTCCCGCAACTCGGTTCTGCTGCAATCCAACATCAACAACACCCGCAGCGACGTCGCCCTGCTGATCAGCGTCCTCCTGAAGATCAGCGAAAGCATCGAGACGCGCCTCAAGCAGGGCGGAGAGTCGGAGCGCAAGACCTTCAACGCGAAGGTCCAGAGCCTGATGAAGGACGTGCCGGACCTGCCGAACTTCAGCCATTTCCACGAGACCTTCCGGCAGGATGCCGGCGACACCACGCCCGAGGGCGATATCCGCTCGGCCTTCTTCGCCGCCTATTCCGAAGAGCAATGCGAATACGTCCCGATCGACGGTGCCGAATGTGACCGCCGGCTGAAGGACGGGCCGGACATGGTCTCGGCCAATTTCGTGATCCCCTACCCGCCCGGCTTCCCGATCCTGGTCCCTGGCCAGGTCGTGACCCATGAGACGATCACCTTCATGCGCAAGCTCGATGTGAAGGAGATCCATGGCTACGAGAAGGCCAGAGGCCTGAAGCTGCTCAAGGTCGACCGCGTGGGGAGCAAGAAGAGCGGCGCCCAGGACACGGCCCGAAAGAAGACGCGGGCGACCTAGCGACCGCCTTTGCCTGCTTAACGCGAGGCCGCCTCGCCAGATCAGGAGAGTCTCATGTTCGACTGGTTCGCCAGTACCCTGCGAAGCTACCCTGAGATCGCACTCTTCCTGTCGCTGGCCATTGGCTACTATGTCGGCGGCTTCGCCTATAAGGGCTTCAGCCTCGGCGCGGTGACCTCCACGCTGATCGCGGCGGTCGTCATCGGCCAGCTCGGCATCACGATCTCGCCCAACGTCAAATCGACCTTCTTCCTGATGTTCCTGTTCGCGGTCGGCTACGGTGTCGGGCCGCAATTCGTACGCGGCATCGCCAAGGACGGGGCCCCGCAGGCGATCTTCGCGGTCGTCGTCACCGTGTTCTGCCTCGCCATCCCCGTGATCATCGCGAAGGTCGCCGGATACCATCCGGGCTACGCCGCAGGCCTCTATGCGGGTTCGCAGACCATCTCGGCCTCGATGGGCTTGGCGACCGACGCGATCAACCGTCTCGGCCTCTCACCTGAGCAGACCAAGGAGTATCTCGACGCGATGCCGGTCGCCTATGCGGTGACCTACATCTTCGGCACCGTCGGCTCGGCGGTCGTTCTGGCCCTGCTCGGCCCGAAGCTGCTCAACATCGATCTCGTCAAGGCCTGCAAGGACTATGAGGACCGGCTCGGCGGCGACAAGGAGATCGGCGGGCCGGGCTCGGTCTGGCGCCGCTTCGAACTGCGCGCCTTCCGGGTCAAGGCCGGCGCCAGGGTCGCCGGCATGCGCGCGGCCGAGGCCGAGGCGCTGGTTCCGGATGCGCGCGTCTTCGTCGAGCGCATCCGTCGCGACGGCGTGATCTCGGACGCGACCGCCGACACCGTCCTGAAAGAGGGTGACATCCTGGCGATCGCCGGGCCGCGCGAAGTGCTCGTCAACCTGATCGGCCACAATGCCGACGAGGTCGAGGATCCCGAGCTGCTCGACGTCAAGGCGGAAGGCGTCGACGTCTACGTCACCAGCAAGGAAGCCAACGGCAAGACGCTGGCCGAGCTCTCGCAGCTGCCTTCGGCCCGCGGCGTCTTCCTGCGCAAGATCGTGCGCGGGGCCACGGCGGTAAGCATCCCGATCCACGCCAACACCGTGATCCATCGCGGCGACATCCTGACCATTGTCGGTCGCACCCAGGACATCGCCGCCGTCGCCAAGGTCATCGGCCATCCCGACCGGCCGAGCGATGTCGCCGACGTCGCCTTCATCTGCGGCGCCATCGTGCTCGGCGCGCTGATCGGCGCGCTCGTCTTCAAGGTCGGCGGCGTGCCGCTGACCTTGTCGACGGCCGGCGGCGCATTGATCTCCGGCCTGGTCTTCGGCTGGCTGCGCTCGGTTCATCCGACCTTCGGCCGCATCCCAAGCTCGACCGTCTGGTTCATGAATTCGGTCGGCCTGAACATGTTCATCGCGGTCGTCGGCATCTCGGCCGGTCCCGGCTTCGTCAAGGGCCTGCAGACGCAAGGCGTCGGCCTCTTCCTCTGGGGCGCGCTCGCGACGACGATCCCGCTGATCCTCGCCATGTTCGCCGGCAAATTCATCTTCCGCTTCGACCCCGCGATCCTGCTCGGCGCCTGCGCGGGGGCCCGCACCACGACCGCTGCGCTCGGCATGATCTGCGAGACCGCCAAAAGCCAGGTTCCCGCCCTCGGCTACACCGTCACCTACGCGGTCGGGAACACGCTCCTCACCATCTGGGGCATGGTGATCATCATGCTTCTGACCTAGCGCGGGCAAGGAAAGACCTTCGATCTCAGCCTCTTACCGGGAGCATGCCATGGATCCTGTCACGCTGCGGACCTTCGAGAAGCTCAGCCCGTTCGAGATCAAGGACGAGCTGATCCGTCTCGCCAAGCTGACCGCGCAGAACTCCTCGATCGCCATGCTCAATGCCGGGCGCGGCAATCCGAACTGGGTCGCGATGACGCCTCGGGAAGGCTTCTTTCTCCTCGGCCAGTTCGCGATCACCGAAAGCCGGCGCGTGATGAACAAGCCGGCGGGGATCGGCGGGATGCCCAAGGCCGACGGCATCGCCGCGCGGCTCGACGATTGGCTGGCGACGCACAAGGATTCGCCAGGCGCCGGCTTTCTCAGGGATATGGTCGCCTTCGCCGTGAAGAAGTTCGACTTCAAGCCCGATGCCTTCGTGCACGAGCTCGTCGACTCGATCATCGGCGACAACTACCCGGTTCCGGACCGCATGCTCGTCCACAACGAGCGCATCGTGCACGAATACCTGATGTGGGCGATGTGCGGCGAGCCGCGTCCCAGCGGCCAGTTCGACCTCTATGCCGTCGAGGGCGGCACGGCGGCGATGTGCTACATCTTCAAGTCGCTGAAGGCCAACCGGTTGCTGAACCCCGGCGACACCATCGCGCTCGCGACGCCGATCTTCACGCCCTATCTCGAAATGCCGCATCTCGAAGACTACGGGCTCAACGTCGTCTCGGTCGCGGCGCCGCAGGAGAACCGCTTCCAGTTTACCGACGAGGAGCTGAAGAAGCTCGAGGACCCGAAGGTCAAGGCCTTCTTCGTGGTCAACCCCGGCAACCCCTACGCGGTCGCGCTCAGCGAGGAGACCATCGCCAAGATCGTCAAGCTGGTCCAGACCAAGCGTCCCGACCTGATGCTGCTGACCGACGATGTCTACGGCACCTTCGTCAAGGGCTTCCGCGGCCTGCTCGGCGCCCTGCCGCACAACACGATCGGCGTCTATTCTTACTCGAAATATTTCGGCTGCACCGGCTGGCGGCTCGGCGTGATCGCGATCCATCGCGACAACATCTTCGACAAGGCGATCGCGAAGCACCCCGCGAATACCTTGGCGGCGCTCGACAAGCGCTATGGCCCGCTGACCCTGAAGCCGCGCGAGATGAGGCTGATCGACCGCATCGTCGCCGACAGCCGCGACATCGCGCTCAATCACACCGCCGGCCTGTCGCTTCCGCAGCAGGTGATGATGTCGCTGTTCTCGCTGTCGGAGATGATGGACGAGGCCAAGCTCTACCAGAAGACCTGCATGGAGATCGTCCACTCGCGCGCCCAGCGCATGGTCGAGGGGTTGGGCATCGAAGTGCCCGACAACCCGCTCCATGACCGCTATTACGGCCTGGTCGATTTCGAGTTCTGGGCCAACAAATATGTCGGGCCGGAGGTGGTGGCCTATATGAAGAAGAACATCCACCCGCTCGACATCGTCTTCCGGCTGGCCGAGGATCACGGCATCGTGCTGCTCAATGGCGGCGGCTTCCATGCGCCGGACTGGTCGGTCCGCGTCTCCTTCGCCAATCTCGACGACGAGGTCTACGGGCAGATCGGCAGGGCGACACGCGCCGTCGCCCGCGGCTATCGGCAGGCTTTCGACGCCTACAACCTCGCGCTCAAGCAGAAGACCTGAAGGCACCAGCGGCGCCGCTGCAAAGGCGCGACGACGATCAACCCCTCCCGCGCGCCTTTCGGCGAGCGGGAGACCCGAGTGGATTTGGCTGATCAACAGCGAGTTCGGCCATGGACTTCGTCGTCGCGGCACTACGCAACAATCCCGAGCTTGCCGTCTTCCTAACGATCGCGCTCGGCTTCCTGATCGGTCGGCTGAAGTTCGGCAGCTTCAGCCTCGGCGTCGTCGTCGGCTGCCTCCTGGCCGGCGTCCTGGTCGGCCAGCTCGACATCAAGGTGCCGGCCGTCGTCAAGGCGGTCTTCTTCGACCTCTTCCTGTTCACCACCGGCTACAAGGTCGGGCCGCAATTCTTCCGAGCCCTGAAGAAGGATGCCTTGCCGCAGGTGGCGTTGACCGTGGTCCTGTGCGTGACCTGCCTGCTCACGGCGCTGACCTTCGCGAAGCTGTTGAATTACGACATCGGCACCGCCGCGGGACTGCTGGCCGGGGCCTTCTCGGAATCGACGGTGATCGGCACGGCCGGCGAGGCGATCCAGCGGCTCGATCTGCCGCAGGCGGAGCGCACGGCGCTCGTCAACAACATCCCCGTCGCCTATGCCGTCACCTATCTGATCGGCACCGCAGCCCTCGTCTGGTTCCTGCCGAAGGTCGGCCCCAGGCTGATGGGTATCGACCTGCGCGAAGCAGCTGCAGCGACGCGCTCCGAGAAGGCCACGACGGGAGCTGAAACCGAGGGCATCACCTCCGCCGCCCGCCTGTTCGATGTCCGGGCCTATCGCGTCGAGAATCCGGCGCTCCTGGACAAGACCATCGCCGAGCTGGAGGCGATGCCGAAGCAATCCCGCGTCTTCGTCTTGCGGGGCCGCAGCGGCGACACGCTGTTCGACCTGGCCTCGCCGCACCGGATCCGGGCCGGCGACATCATTGCCGTGATGGCGCGCTTCGAAGTGCACGCCGCCCGCGGCGATGTCATCGGCCCCGAAGTCTCCGACCCGGAGCTGCTGGACATTCCCCTGGAAGCACTCGACGTGATCGTGACGAGCCGTCAGCTCGACGGCAGGTCGCTGGCGGATTTGGCGGAGGACCAGCTCGCACGCGGCGTCTTCCTCGCCAAGCTGACGCGCTCGGGCATCGCCATGCCGGTGATCCCGACGACCCGTCTCAACCGCGGCGACGTCCTGTCCCTGATGGGGCCGATGGCAGAGGTCGAACGCGCCGCCGCTGTGATCGGCTATCCCGACAGAAGGACGGCGGCGACCGACATGGTCTTCGTTGGACTGGGCATTTTTCTCGGCGGCCTCTTCGGCCTGCTCTCGGTCGTCGTCCTCGGCATCCCGCTGACGCTGACCGCCAGCGGCGGCGCGCTGTTCATGGGGCTCGTCTTCGGCTGGCTGCGCTCGGCCTACCCCTTCTTCGGCCGCATTCCCGAGGCCGCGATCTGGATCTTCGACACGGTCGGGCTCTGCGTGTTCATCGGCATTGTCGGCCTCGGTGCAGGCCCGAGCTTCGTCGCCGGGCTGAAAGCGACAGGGATCAGCCTCGCTGCCGTCGGCCTGGTCTCGGCCCTCTTGCCGCACACGGTCGGCATCCTGTTCGGACGCTATGTCCTGAGGATGGACCCGTTGATCGTGCTCGGAGCCTGCGCAGGCGCCGGCACCATCACCGCGGCCTTGCGCGCGGTCCAGGACGAGGCTCAAAGCAGCATCCCGGCACTCGGCTACACCGTGCCCTACGCGATCGGGAACATCCTGCTGACCGCCTGGGGCCCGGTCCTGGTCGCCCTGATGTCACTGTGATTGCGACGGCCTCGTCGATAGAACAAGCCAAGGTCCATCACAGGTCGCACCGGCCATGGCCCAGGGACCGCCCTATTGGAGCTGGATATCGAAATCCTGCTTCAGGACCACCTTCCCCTCGTGCAGCACCGTATAACTGGCGCGATAAGGACCTCGTTCCCAGCCGGCCTCCGGCTTCTTCAGGCCTGAGAAGATCAGGGTCTGCGCCTGGTTTCGCTCAAGCGGCCGGGCATCGTTCCGAGCGACACGCCCGGCCGCGGGGCCCTGCAGGACCAGCGATTGCACGTCGCCCTTCTTGAGTCCGATCCCGCGGACATAGGCGACGAGCGCGGGCGCATCGGCATCCGGCTGCTTTCCCCGGCCATCCGCGGCCTCCACCGCCGTCATCGTCAGGGGAGCGGTCGCAAAGCCGGCGTTCAGGACCCGTCGCGGCTCGTAGGCGAGCGAAGATCGCAGAGCGGGCTGCCAGAGCATCCGCCCCGCCCCGCACGAGTCCGTGGACGCCCCATAAGCGAAGGGATCGACGATCTCGCCGCGGTGGCGGACGATGAAATGCAGATGCGGATACTCGGTCAGGCCCGACAGCCCGATCCGCCCGATCGGCTGGCCTGCCTTGACCTGGTCTCCGACGGCGACGCGCAGGCTGCCGCGGGCCATGTGGCAGTATTGCGTTTCCCAGCCATCGGCATGCCCGATCACCAGGGCATTGCCGCATTCCGACCCCTTGACCGCATCCCGACCGGCCTCGCGGACGGATACATCGGCCACGCCGTCCCGCCGCCGCAGAACCCGGCCGGGAGCCGCCGCCAGCACATCGACGCCGGCCTGCTGCGCCGCCATCGTCGGCAAGCGGATATCCGTCCCGTTATGGCCGTCATAGGAGAGCGTGCCGCAGGTGTAGTCCCTGGCCGAACCGGACGGGTCGGCATCGACATAGTTCTGGATGAAGCAATTGCGCCCGAGCTCGCATGCGACCGGCATGCCGAAGAGCGGAGGCTCTTCGGCGCCAGCTCCTGCCGTGCAGACGAAAAGGACGAGCCCGGCGGCAGGAAGGCGGCGCGTCCAGACCATGCTTTCAGGCTCCTTCGTGCCGGAAGCGATCCAGCTTTGCCGGTAATCGACCGGCGCCGATTTCGCCCGGGACGATCTGGTCGCGATAGCCATCGACGAAAGGCGACGATGTCAGAATATAGAGCAGAAAGAACTCGATCTGGCGATTGATGCCGAGCTTCAGCATGATCCGCTTGATATAGGTCCTGACCGTCGCTTCCGTCAGTTCCAGGGCCTGGCCGATTCTCCATGGCGGCTCCGCCCGCAGGATCCGCTGGACGATCCTTTCTTCGGCCCAGGGCAGGCCGAAGGCGGTTGCGATCCGCTTGGCTCCCGCAGCCGGGTCGATCTGGGGAATGATGACGAGCAAGCGATCCAGATGCTGCCTGGTCGGCGCAGCGCCGATCCAGGCGAACGCGAAGGCGCGATGGTCCGTGGACAGGGGAATGATCGTGTTCGTCCAGACGCGCCCGCAGCGAAGGGGAGCCGCATCGCGCGGAGCCTGGTGCAGCAGCGTATTGACGAGCGCGTTCGGGCCGACGAGGGCCCCATGATCGAGGCGAACCGGAGCCTGCGCCAGAAGCAGTTGCCGGCCCGCATCGTTCGTTTCCAGAACCCTCAATCGGTGGTCGACCGTAAAGGCTGGAAAGGCCAGTTCCTCGAGCAGTGCATCGAGGCTCAGATCGTCTGGGCGGTGCAGCGTGAAGCCGAGCGTCGTCGCCCATATGACGCTGGCAGCCCGCGAAACGCAGACGATCTCGTCGGCCGACAGGGGACGCGATCGCCAGCCTGCCAGGAAGATCAGATCGCTGCCATCGCCGCCCGGCAGGCGACCCGCCAGGGCATGCACAGGCTCTTCCTGCTCCCGGCCGAGCAGTTCCCTGACGAGCCTGTCGGCGGGATCGACCGCGAACAGACTCTGGCCATGCCAATCCGGCCGCTGCGTCAGGCGCGTGATGACGTCTGCAGATGGTTGAACCTTGCTGTCGAACCCGACACGGACGGCCTGTCCGGCGAATCCGCTCGATCGGGCGAGCGACAGCGCGAAACATCGCTTGCATTCGAGCAGACCGAGCATGGCTCGCCCGAAGGCATCGAGAGCCAGAAGCATCGCAGTTCTGCCTGGTCGTGCCGGCGTGCTGGAATCGTCCCGCAGCATCGGGCCCTCCCTCGCTCGTTTACCCCCGGCCGTGACGTTCAGTTCTCCTTGAATGCGCGCCGGACACGGAGCATCAACGGCTGCAGCAGATAGTCCGCGAAAGTTCGCTGACCGGTCTGGATGAAGATCTCGACCGGCATTCCCGGTTGAAGAGCAGAGACATAGGCGGAGAGTTCCGGCGTTTGCTGAAGATCGACCTCGGCCTTGTACAGCGCCTTTCCTGACCTCGGTTCGATGAGCGCATCGGCTGTGACCATGGTGACGGCACCGCTGAACATCGGAGAGCGCCTGGTGCTGAAGGCAAGAATCTGCACGCGAGCCGGCTGCCCGACGCGCACCTCGTTGCGGTCGGTGGGCTTGACCTCACCCTCTACGATCAGGCGATCTTGCGTCGGAACGATGTCGAGCAGCGTTTCGCGCGGCGGGAGTATAGCGTTCAAGCTCCGCATGTTGAGGCCGACCACAATACCTCTTTCGGGGGCCCGGACCTCACTCCGATGGAGTATGTCGCGAGCCGCCGTGATGCGATGCCTCGTGTCGGCGATCCGCTCGCGCGCGGCGTGACGCTGCTTGGCGATGTCTTCGAGCCAGGTCAGGACGAGTTGCCGGCGCTTGTTCTCCAGTTCGGCGATCTTGCCCCGAGACTGGGCCACCGACGAAGCATTCGTCGTGATCTGGGCTTCAGCGTCGGCCTCGGCTCGCTTGAGCGCCAGGACCTTGGGTTTTCGGGCCAGCCCCCTGGCGAGGAGGAAGTCCGAATCCTTGATCTCCTCGCGGAGGAAGGCGAGCTGGCGTTCAAGCCCGCTGGAGCTGCTCTGGAGTCCGCGGATACCATCCTCCAGCTGCAGGATCTGCTGGTCGATGAGGTGACGCTCGCCTTGCAGCGAGTCCCGCCTTGCCGCGAACTCTGCCAGTTGGGTTGCCACCGAGACCTGCGCATCGGGGGGGATCGGGTCCGCTTTCAGCTCCTGGGGAAACGAAACCGCTGCAGCTCCGGCCTGCTCCGCTTCCAGCCGGGCCTCCATGGCGAGATCGGCAAAGAGCTTGGTTTCGAGCACGCCGAGATTGGCTTCGATCTGGGTCGTGTCCAGCCGGGCAAGGAGCTGGTCGCGCTCGACCTGCTCGCCTTCCCGAACGAAGAGTGCTTTGACGATTCCGCCCTCGAGATGCTGCACGGAGCGCCGCTGGGACAGCACCTTCACCACGCCGGGCGCGATCACCGCGCTGGCGAGCGGCACCGTGCCGGCCCAGATGCCGAAGATGCCGAAGAGCAGGACAATCAGCGCGGCGCCCCACAGGACGAGTGGCCCGGTCTCGGTCCGAGGACGCTCCGGCACTGCCTCCACCTGCCCATTCACGGTTCGCGGCACCATGACGGGTAGGTCGTCCTGCACGACGCTCGGCAGCCATCGCGCCCTAGGCCCGAGATCGACGCCGGACGCCATCAGCCCCTCCCCTCGATGATGTCGGGCCTGGCTTTCTCCATGGCGACAGGACGTGAAGGCCGCATTGGCGTGGCCCCGGCCATCGCCTGCGGGAGGACTTCGTCGGGCGGGCCGAAGGCCACCTGGACGCCGTCGCGCAGGAACAGGATCTGGTCGGCAACCGTGAACAGCCTCGGGCGATGCGTGACGATGACAAGGGTCATGCCGCGCGCCTTCGCCTCCCTGATCGCCCGGCACAGCGCCTCCTCGCCATCCGGGTCGAGATTGGAGTTGGGCTCGTCGAGCAGGATCAGCTTGCGCCTGCCGAACAAGGAGCGAGCCAATCCGATGCGCTGGCGCTGCCCGCCCGAGAGCTTGTTGCCGTCACGGCCGATCTCGGTCTCATAGCCGTTCGGCAGCGCCAGGATCATCTGGTGAGCGTTCGCCTGCCTGGCGGCAGCGACGACATCCTCGTCCGTCGCGGTTTCATCGAAGCCGGCGATCGCTTCGGCGACGGTGCCGCCGATCAGCTCGACGTCCTGTGGCAGGTAGCCGACATAGCGGCCGAGCTGATCGGCATCCCAATGGTCGAGCGAGGCTCCGTCCAGCCGGATCGTGCCCGAGGTCGGCTTTTCGAGAGCTGCGATCATGCGCAGGAGCGTCGACTTGCCGGCACCCGTCGGGCCGATGACGACCACGACGCTCGCGGGAACGCAGCGGAAGCTGATGCCTGCGAGGGCCGCACGTCGCGCATTCGGGATGCGAAAGGTGACGGCGCTGACATCGAGCGCGCCTTGCGGTGGGGGCAGGAGCGTTCGTCGCTGGCTCATCAAGGCCGCCGCGGCGGCGGCGCGGATGTGACCCCAGGAATCGCGCGCCGAGGTCAGCGTGCGCAGGCCGGCGACGAGATGTTCCATCGGCGCCAGCGTGCGGGCGGTGAGGATGGAGCTGGCCATCAGGCTGCCGCTCAAAACCTCGTTCTGCAGTACGAGCCAGGCTCCGGCCCCGATCGCCGCGACCTGGAGAACGATCCTGACCGTGCGCGCGACCGCCGCTATCAGAGCGACCCGCTCGTTCGCCTTGACCACCGGCACCAGCGCCTCGTCGTTGAGCCGGAAGAACTCTCGGATCGCGCCTTGCGTCCAGCCCATTGCGCGCACGAGATTGGCATGTCGAACGATGCCGTCGAGGGTGCGCTGGGTGCGCTGAGCAGTCCCGGACGCCTGCGCCAGCTCGGCGCGTGCAACGTGGCCGCTCGCCAGCGCCAGCAGCAGCAGCAGCAGGGCGCCGACCAGCGCAATCGTCCCATACCAGGGATGAATGAGGTAGAGCACGACGACGAAGGCCGGCAGGAAAGGCGCGTCGATCAAGGTGGTGGCGGTGCCGCTCGACAGCATGTTCCTGAGCTCGCGTACCCGGACCATGTCATGGCTTCCCGCCTCGCTCCGCCTCGCCGGATCGATGATCGAGGCCTTGAGCACGAGGGGAGCGAGCAATTGCTCGAAGCGCACGGCGAAGCGGCCGAGCAGGCGGCTTCGCAGAACGTCGAAGCAGGCGCTGAAGCCGAGAGTCACGACGGCGAGGACCGTCAGTCCGATGAGAGTCTCCACGCTGCCGCTCGTGATCACCCGGTCAAAGACCTGGATCGAATAGAACGGCAGGATGAGCAGGAGCACATTGATCGCGATGCTGAAGACGACAACCCATAGCAGGGCCTGCCGTCCCGGTATCGCCAGGATCAGAGCGCGACCTCTCAATACGGCGGTCTCGGCGGTGCTTCTGGCGCGAAACGCGGAAGCGGTGCGGCTCGCAGACACGTCGGACATGTGTCCTCGGATGGGAAGAAGCGTTGATGGAGCAGTACCGGAGCTTGATGCCGCCAGGGAGCGGCCGACATTCGGCCTGGATCTCGCTCCGGTGGCAGAGAGCAAGGCGCCATTTGGCCTTCAGGAGATCCCGCATCGCGATTTCGACCAGAGCCATCCGCCTCGGAGGCCGGGCGACGAGCCCTGGCTTTGCAAGAAGGCCGATCCCGGCGACCGTATCGCCGTCAGCAACGCCATCGCCATGACTTCGCCTCCCCAGATTTCCAGCCCACGCCACTGTGGATTGCCGCGAACATCGAGCGTGCCGATTGGCCCGCTTCGCTGCCGGCCGGAGACGGCCTTGACGCCGTCAGGCGAGGCTAGGGAAGGCCGTCCGCGAGCATAATCCCCATTTGGTGACAGAAATGGCCTCTGGATGGGACGCGGCCAGGGGTTCGCTATTCCGGCTGCTCCCGGCTGGGCAGCTTGGCGAGGCCGGTCGCGTCCGGCGCGATGAACCATGCGCATGGCTGCCGCAGGCGGCGCGCGTGTAATGCTTGCGGGTTCGAAGTTGAAACCAAAGACTTCGAGGCACGCAGCCAGAATAGAGCCGGCCTGCGCGGCGTTTTGTCTCCAAATGGGGATTGCGGCACCCACTGCCTCTCCGTAGCGTCCCGTGCCCTCGTAGACATGCTCGATCCCCGGCGATCGATCTTGATGCGCAAGACTACGCGCAGTCGCAGTCCTGCGCCCAAACGAGGGCTGATTTCGCAACAGGGAGAACTGTTATGGCAGTCATCAATGGTACACCCGGCGACGATATCATCCCTCCTCCTTCCACCGCGGGCGACGACGTCATCAACGGGTTCGCCGGCAATGACACGATCGATGCCGATGGCGGCAACGATCTCGTCAATGGCGGAGCCGGTGACGACGATATTCAGGGCGGCGTCGGCATCGACACGTTGAACGGCAATGCCGGTGACGACACGATCAGCGGCGGCGACGACAACGACGTCGTCAACGGCAACGCCGGCGACGACACTCTCTACGGCGATGCCGGCAACGATGTCATCGACGGGGGCACCGGCGACGACACCGCTGACGGGGGCGACGGCGACGACGTCGTGAATGGCGGCGCAGGCGTCGACACGCTGAATGGCGGCGACGGCGTCGACACGATGGATGGCGGCGCCGGCAACGACACGGTGAATGGCGATGCCGGCAACGACGTCATGAACGGCGCCGGCGGCAACGACACGATGAGCGGCGGCGACGGCGACGACACCATGAATGGCGGCACCGGCAGCGACACCATGAATGGCGACGACGGTGACGACACGATGGAAGGCGGCGCCGGGGCCGATACCTTGGACGGCGGCGACGGAGACGACACCCTGAGTGGCAGCGGCGGCGACGACACCCTGAATGGTGGGGCCGGCGTCGACGACATCAGTGGCGGCAACGGCAATGACACGCTGGATGGCGGCTCGGGCGCCGATACGCTGAACGGCGACGACGGTGACGATACGATCAGCGGCGGCGCCGGTGGCGACACCGGCTATGGCGGGGACGGCGACGACGAGATGACCGGCGGCGGCGGCAACGACACCCTGTGGGGCGATGCCGATGACGATACGATCAGCGGCGATGCCGGCAGCGACGAACTGCATGGCGGCGAAGGCGATGACGAGATCGATGGCGGCAACGGGGCCGACGACCTCTATGGCGAGGAAGGCGACGACCTGCTGACGGGTGGCCAGGGCACCGACACCTTCTATTTCGGTGACGGGGCCGACAATCCGTTCGGCGATGACGAGGTCACCGATCTCGACGTCGAGGACGAGGACGTGATCCAGGTCGATGTTCTCGATCCGGAGACAACCGTGGTGACAGTCGACGATTCCGGCGCGAGCGTGGTTCTGGATTTCGGCTTCGGCACGATCCAGATCGACGGCGTCAGCGGCGGTGGCACCTTCACCTCGATCGAGGACATCAACGACGCGCTCGGCTACGACGCGATCACGCTCGTGTGACGGCGCGGCACTCGAGGGTGGCGGCGCTCTCCCGCCGCCACCCCGGAAACCGCAGCCTTCCTGGACACCGCCGTTTCGAAACAGCGGACCGCTCCATCAATCGAGCTCTCCCTGCGCCTCCGAAAGATTGCGCCAGCCGGCTCCGGCCACCGTCATCGCCAGCGCGGCACAGGCCATCAGGGCCGCGGCGAGAACGATGGGCAGCGCATGCCCCAGCCCGCCCAACCCGCCGGATACGACGGAGGAGATGGTCCAGCCCATCGCTGCCGCCGACCCCACCATGCCGAGAATCCAGCCCTGCCGCTCGGGCGTCGCCCGGTCCGACAGCATGGTGACGATCGAGGGATAGGCGATGTTGATGGTGATGCCGGCCATCAGCCCGGCGGCATAGGCCTGATAGGCCGAGGTCGCCATCAGGCACAGCACCATGGTGGCCGCATTCAGCCCGAGCCCCGCCACCGCCAGTGTGCGCATCTCGAAACGCTCGGCCAGCATCGGCTGGACGAGCCCGTTGGAGACGCAGAAGCCGATGCCGATGATCGCCATGAACACGCCGACCTCGGACAGGGTCAGATCGAGGCTCGGGGCTTCCATGAGATAGACCGAGACGAAGACGAAGAAGCCGCCCCAGGCAACCTGCATCAGGATGAAGCAGCCGAGGATGCCGCGCACGAGTCCGTCTCCCGCCGCATCCCGGAAGCAGCGCACCCCTTCCCATAGCGAGATGCTGGACCAGTCGATCCGCCGCTCGGCGGCAGGCTCCTCCCGGTAGCGGGCGAGGAGCAGGAGCGCGATCACTGTCAGAAAGGTGCAGAAATGCAGCGGCGCCGCGAAGGAGACATGGGAGAGGCCCGTCGCCAGCACCGGTCCAAGCACGAAGCCGAGCGAGGAGAACAGCATGCTGTAGCTCAGCAGCCGGGCCTTGTTGCCGCCGAGGTCGACCAGCGCAGCCTGGGCGGTCGATTGCGCCGCAGCCGTCGCCCCGCCGATCATCCGCCCCAGTAACAGCAAAGCCAGGCTGCCGAACTCGATCGCCAGCCCGGCAAGGATGTTGCCCAGCAGCAGCCCTGCCGCGCAGAGCAGCAGCACGGGCCGGCGCCCCCATTGGTCCGATAGCCGGCCGAGCACCGGGGCCATGTAGAGCATCAGGAGGACATAGGTCGCCACCAGAAGGCCACTGACGAAATTGCGCAGCGGCAGCGAGGCCTCCGGCAGGAACACCAGCGTCGCCTGGTCGATCAAGAGCGGACCGAGCAGCGGGATGATGATCGTCGCGCTGATCGAGTCGACCAGGATCAACAGATAGAGCGCGATCATGCCGACGCGCCGACAGGCTCGCTTGCATGCGCCAGCAGGCTGGCCCGCATCCGGTCGGCGAGGTCCCGGATCGCCTCCGCATCGTAGTTGATCGCGGAATACTGGAAGCGGACCTTCAGCCGGCCCTCGCTGATGATCGCCATCAGATAAAGCCGGAAATCCGCCGGGTTATCCGCATGGGCGTGGTTCTTCAGATAAAGCAGCTCGTCTTCCGGCTTCTCGAAGACCGCGCCCCGGAAGCTGCTGTCCCAGGTCTCGCCGAAGAAGTTGTAGAGGATCTTGACCTGGTCCTGCCCGGCCAGCTCCGCGCCGCGCGGATGATAGGCCCTGAGCGCGCCATGGGCGATGCCGTGATCCGGCATGGCCCGCAATTGCCCGGCCACATCCTTCAGCCCGCCCGAGAGCACGATCGGCGTATGGCTGGTGAACCAGCCGCAGATCCGGGTGGGATCGCTCTCCCCCACCACCGATTCGCGCCCATGGCCCACCACATGCAGCATCAGGCGGTCCTGACCGGTCGCTTCCAGGAGCGCCGCGGCGACACGCTCGTAGGCGTTGGGCGGCACGGCGTCCAACATATCGCTCTCATAGGTGACGATGTCCCTCTGGCGCGCGCCCGGCCGCTCATTGTCGGCGCCGAAAGTCGGCCCCTGCTGGCCGAGCCAGAAAGGCAGCTGCGCTTCGGCTTCCGGGCTGCTGGCGAAAGCGATCAGCTCCTCCACCCAGCCCTTGTAGGATCCGCCCGAGGGTGGCAGCGCCTCGCCGAGATAGGCGCGCTGGAGATCCGAAACCAGCGCGCCCCAGGACAAGCCGTCGGCCACCAGGTGATGGCAGATCAGCACGAGGCGCTGTCCGTCCTCGGTGGTGAACAGTCCCGCGCGCATGATCGGTCCCCGCGCAATGTCGAGGGTCCCCTGCATCAGCGCCGCCCGCGCGCCGACTTCGGCCAGCGGGATGTCGGCGCATTCGAGCGGCACCTCGACCTCGTCTTCCGCGTAGAACTGGCGCGCGCCGTCGTATCTCAGGCGCAGCGCGTCGTGATGGGCGACCAGCTTCGCGAGCGCCGTCCTCAGGCGATCCGGCTCGACCGCGCAGCGGAAGACGGCCGAGACGTTGAACTGCTCCGGCCGTTCCGTCGCCCAGGAGAAGTAGTAGCGCTGCATGGGAGAGAGCGGCACCTCGCCGGTCGCCCTGCCCGTCTCCACTTTGCGGGCGGGGGTCAGGCTCTGTGCGAGCTCGGCGATGGTGGGCGTACGCTGCAGCGTGGCGGGGTCGAACGGCACCCCCGCCTCCCGCGCCCTGATGCCCAGCAGGACGGCGAGCAGGGAATCCCCGCCAAGCGCATAGAAATTGTCGTGAATGCCGATGGGCTCGTGCTCCAGCACGAACTGCCAGACGTCGACCAGCGCGGCCTCGATCGGCGTCCGCGGCGCCACATAGGGCAGATCATCGGCCGTGCGGGCGACTTCGACCCGTGGCAGCGCCTTGCGGTCGACCTTGCCATTCGCCGAAAGCGGAATCCGGTCGAGCTGCGCGAACACGCGCGGGATCATGTAATAGGGCAGCCGGTCCTGCAGCGCTGCGCGCATCTCGGCAGCGTCGAGCGGCGCGTCCGAGACCACATAGGCCACCAGGAACTTGCCCTTGCGGTCCGGCTGCTCCTGGCCGTCCACGATCGCGGCCTTCACGCCGGGCAGCGACTGGATCGCGCCCTCGATCTCGCCGAGCTCGATGCGGAAACCGTTGATCTTGACCTGGAAGTCGGCGCGGCCGAGGAACTCGACCTGACCGTCCGGCAGCCAGCGGCCGAGATCGCCGGTGTAGTAGATGCGCTCCCCGGTGGCCGGATAGGTGACGAAGGCGGCGTCGGTCTTTTCCTGATCCTTCCAATAGCCCCGCGCCAGACAGACCCCGCCCATGAAGATCCGGCCCGGCATGAAGGGCGGGCACTGGTTCAGGCCGGAATCGAGCACCAACATCTTCTGGTTCAGCATGGCCCGGCCGTAGGGGATGGTCGTCCAGATCGGGTCCACCTCGCCGATGCGGTACCAATTGGAGATGATCGAGGTCTCGGTCGGTCCGCCGACACTCCAGAGCACCGCATCTGGAGCGAGCTGGCGAATGCGCTCCGGCAGGTCGACAGGGATCTTGTCGCCGCCCATCATGAACACGCGCATGCTCGGCATCGGCTCGCCCGATTGCGCCCACATGTCCACATACATGGGAACGCTGGTCCAGATGCTGGCCTGATGCTGGCGGGCGATCTCGACCCAGTGGAGCGGCTCGAGATGACGGTTCTCGTCGGGGATCACCACCCCGGCGCCTGCCGAGAGCATGCCGAAGATGTCGTAGACCGAGAGGTCGAAGGCGAAATCGGAGAGCTGCAGAGAACGGTCGCCGGGACCGACGCGATGTTCCTCATTGGCATTGCGCAGGGTGTTCATCACGCTGAAATGGGTCAGCGTCACGCCCTTCGGCTTGCCGGTCGAGCCCGAGGTGAACAGCACATAGCAGATGTCGCCGAGCGCGTTGACCGAGGTCGGACGCGTGTCCGGCTCGCCCGCCCACAAGGCCTCGTCGTCGACCGCGAGCCCGGGACGGCCGAGACGCTCCACGACCCGCTTCTGGGACAGCACCACCGCGACATCCCCCTGGGAGATCACGGCGTCCATGCGCTCGGCCGGCCAGCCGGCATTGATCGGCAGATAGCCGCCGCCCGCCTTCAGGATGGCCATGCAGGCCACCGCCTGCTCCCAGCCCTTTTCCATCATCACGCCGACCAGCGTGTTCGGCTTGACGCCGCGGCGGCGCAGGCCGTGGGCGATGCGGTTGGTCAGCCGCTCCATCTCGCCATAGCTGATCACCCGCTCGCGCGTCAGCAGGGCCGGAGCCTCGGGCTGCCGCTCGGCCCAGTCGGAGAAGGCATCGTGGAGCAATTGCAGATCGCTGCGCGGCGCGGGCGCCGGTGTCCAATCACGCTCGATGCGCTCGACTTCGGCGGGAGTTGCCAGCATCTGCTTCGAGAGCGGCACATGCGGCTCAGCGGCGACGAGATCGGCCAGGACCGAGAGATGCGCCGCGATCTCCTCCACGAAGCGACGGGTGAACTGGCGCGCGCTGTATTGCAGGCGCAGATCGAGCCGGTCCCCTTCGGCGAAGGCGAGGAACAAGAGGTCGTTCTGGCAATCCACGGTCTCGAGCGGCAGCGGCGTCCCGAGTTCAAACGGCCAGAGCGGCTTCGCCCAGGAGACTGAAACGTTCGGTAGCTGGACGGCGTCCGAGGGCCGCGCCTTGCGCAGGCCCGCGATCACCTCCTGGAACGACAGACGGTCATGCGCGCGGGTTGCCCGCCGCTGCTCCTGCACCTGCGCCACGAGCTGCGCGAAGGAAAGTTCGGGCGTAAAGCTCGCCGTCGCGATCAGCGAGTTGACGAACGAGCCCATGGACCGCGCGAACTCCTTGCCGCGCAGATCGGTGGGATAGAGCACCGCCACCATCTCCTGCTCGGTATAGCGGTGGATCAGCGCCTGGATCAGGGCGAGCGTGGTGATGAACGGGCTCACATTCATCTGCGGCAGGCGCAGGGAGAAATAGAGGTTGCCGTCCTGCTCGCCGGCATAGCTCTCGCGCCTGGTCGGCAGGCCGGCGCGGAAATCGGACTGCGCCAGCGTCCCCGCCCAATAAGTCCTGTCGGCCTCGCGCTCCGAACTCTCCAGATAGGCGGCCTCGTGCGCGCGCCAGGCTTCGGGGCCCGGCCCCGGTTCCGGCACTGCCCGGCCGTGATAGCGGGCGCTCACCTCCTCCAGCAGCAGCAGGATGGAGCCACCGTCCAGAATGAGGTGGCTGCCGTTGATGACGAAGATGTCGCCGCAGAGCACGAAGCGGAACAGCGGGCCGTTTTCCATGTCGAACGGCTTGGTGATCGCCCATTCCCAGCTGTCCGCGTACTCCAGCACCTGGGCCGGCGTCTCCTTGACGACCTGGAACGGCTTGCCGTCCACCTCGGTCACCACCGAGCGCAGCGCCGGATGGGCGTCCACCGTCGCGCGCAGCGCCTGTTCCAGCCTTTGCGGATCGACGTTCGCATCGAGGCGGTAGACGAAGGGCACGAAATAGGCGGAGCTGTCCGGCGCCCTCTTGCACTCCAGCCAGATCCGCTGGGTCACGACCGCAAGAGGAATGGCGAGAGGGGCGTTCGGCGTAACGGCGTTCATCGTGCTGGCTCCGACGCTGGTGTGCGACGCTTGGGGAAGCGAGACGCAGAGGGGATGAGCGCGGCCGGGGGGCCGGAGGACGAGGAGGGGACCTGACGACGTCCACGTCCCGAGGCGAGCGAAGGCGGCCTCATCGAAGGCTCGGAGCCGGCACACGCCCGCGCAAGCCCGGCGGCGCAATGTTCGGGGACACCGAGGTCAGAGTGCTTCCGCCGCATCGGGCCCGCGAGATGCTGCCTCTCGTCGAACGCGATGCGATAGGCTTGCCCCTGGTAGTTCGAGACGCGGCCGCTGCGAGATCGCTCATGGGCACTCCCCCCGCGCGGCCACTCCGCCCGACAAATGATGGCGAAGATTTTAATGATCAGACAGACAATTGCGGCGTGAGATAAGCAGAAATATCGCAGATACACCTTTGATATGAATGGAAATCATTGGAATAAATTAGAATGAAAGAGCAATATCTGTTGTATCGACATACCACTCTAAGATGAGTGCTTTGAACATCGGCACGGCCTGTCGGAAGGCTTCAAGGTCATTCTGGCCTGGATGTCAGCTCCTGCGGACCGCGTCGGAATTTGGCCGATGCCTGGAAATGGGCGCCCGCATCTGGGCTAGCCGGCAATTGGCCACGCCAGACATCGCGCGTTCTCTTGTCGAACCCGATGGTTCTGTAAGAGCGGTCAGAAGACCGATATCTCGCGCGGTGGCTTCACATCGGCGTGAATTGCATCTGCCCTGACGACTTCGAACTCAGTCGACATCGGTCGGTGCGAGCCGGCGGGCATACCGGCGCAGAATCGCCTCGAATGCAGCCAGTGCGGGCGATACGGAACGCCCGCTCGGCCGGATCATCACGATATCTCGGGCGATCGCCGGATTCGACAGCGGCCGGGCGAGGATCCTGCGATGCGGCGCGGCAGCGCGCGCATAGGTCGGGAGCACGGCGACGCCGAGACGGGCCTCGACGAGCGCCAGCGCCGTCGTGATCTGCGACACCTCATAGGCCGGCAGCAGCGGAATGCCGACCGTCTCATAGGCGACCTCGACCAGGAGCCGGATGCCGCTGTCTCGGGTCAGTGTGATCAGCGGCTCGCCTTGCAGCTCGCGCCAATCGACCGTCGCGCCTGCGAAGCGGCTGCCGGGGCTGCAGAACAGCATCAGATTGTCGCGCGCCATCGGGATGCGCTCGATGCCGTCCTCGACCGCGGCGAAGGTGCCGAGGCCGCAATCGACGCGGCTCGTCCTGACGGCCTCGATGATCGTCTCGGTACGCGCATCGAGCACCCCGACCTGCACGCCGGGAAAGCGCTCGCGCATCTCCGCGATCGCCTCGGGCAGGATCGCCGCCGCCAGCAGCGGCGGGGCTGCCACGGTGATCCGGCCGCGCCGACGTTCGGCGAGATCGTTGGCATTCTGGATGGCGAGGTCGAGATCGTGGACGATCTTGGCCGACGCGCCCTGGAACTCCCGTCCGCCTTCCGTCAGCTCGACCCGACGTGTCGTGCGGTCGAACAGGCGGATGCCGAGGGCCTGCTCCAGATCGCGAACCAGTTGCGACAGCGCCGGTTGCGCCATGTGCAGGCGCTCCGCCGCCTTGGTGAAGGTGCCGAGTTCGGCGACGGCGAGGAAGGCCTGGATCTGCCGCAAGGTGACTGCCATGCCGATTTATAAGCACGTCGTATGAATTCAGACAAATAAGCTGAATTCCATATGGCGATCGCCCCAACCATCATGCCTCGACATCGCGCCCTTGGCCGCTCTGTTCGAGGCTCTCCATGACCGCCTATCCCGACCTCCAGCTCTATATCGGCGGCGCCTGGCGCAAGACCTCCGGCAGCCTGCCCGTGCTCAACCCGGCCGATGAGAGCGTGATCGGTTCTGTTCCTGTCGCTCGCCGTGCCGATCTCGACGATGCGCTGGCTGCGGCGAAAGAGGGCTTCAGGGTCTGGAGCCGGACATCGCCGCGGGCCCGTGGCGAGATCATGCTCAAGGCCTCGGCGCTGATGCGGGCCCGCATCGACGAGATCGCCCATGCGATCACGCTCGAGCACGGCAAGCCCTTCCTCCAGGCGCAGCTCGAGGTGATCAGGGGCTGCGAGTTCTTCGAATGGGACGCCGCCGAGGGCCAGCGCACCTATGGCAGGGTGATCCCGAGCGAGCCCGGCATCAAATATGTCGTGATGCACCAGCCGATCGGCATGGTCGCAGCCTTCTCGCCGTGGAACTTTCCGATGAGCCAGCCGGCGCGCAAGATCGCCGGGGCGCTGGCCGCGGGCTGCTCGATCATCCTGAAGGCGGCGGAAGAAACACCGGCCGGCGCGCTCCACATCGCCCGCGCGCTGCACGATGCCGGCCTGCCGCCCGGCGTGTTCAACCTCGTCTTCGGCGTCCCGGCCGACATCTCCTCCTACCTGATCCCGCAGGAGCAGACCCGGCTGATCGCCTTCACCGGCTCGACCGCCGTCGGCAAGCACCTGACCCGGATCGCCGCCGACCATATGAAGCCGGTGCTGATGGAGCTCGGCGGCCATGCCCCGGTGATCGTCTGCGACGATGTCGACCCGGTCGCGGCCGCGACGGCCTCGGCGATCCGCAAGTCGCGCAATGCCGGCCAGGTCTGCACCTCGCCGACGCGCTTCTTCGTGCAGGAACCGATCTATGAGGCCTTCGCCAGGACCTTCGCCGAGAAGGCGCGGTCGGTCGTGATCGGTAATGGCCTCGATGCCGCAACGCAGATGGGCCCGGTCGCCAATCATCGCCGCATCGAGGCGATGGAGGCGTTGGTCGCGGACGCTCGCGCCAAGGGCGCACGCGTGCTCGCCGGCGGCGAGCGGATCGGCAATCGCGGCTATTTCTTCCCGGTGACCGTGCTGGCCGACGTGCCGGATGATGCCAGGGTCATGCGCGAGGAGCCGTTCGGACCGCTCGCGGTGATCAACCCGGTCTCGACGCTGGACGACGCGATCGCCAAGGCGAACGGCCTGCCCTTCGGCCTCGCCGCCTATGCCTTCACCCATTCGGCCAGCCGGGCCGACCGGCTCGCCGACGAGATCGAGGCCGGCAACGTCTCGATCAATACGCTGGAGGCCTCGGTCGCCGAGGTGCCGTTCGGCGGGGTCAAGGACAGCGGCTATGGCCGCGAGGGCGGCGCAGAGGGGCTCTCGCACTACACGATCATCAAGAACGTCTCGCACCGCATGGCGATCTGACCGGCGGGCGACAGGGAGACAGGCCAGATGAAATACGCCAGGAAGGACGCGAAGGCTTACACCCGCGCCAATATGAAGGGCATCTGGGCGGCCGCGCTGACGCCCTTCACCAACTCGCTCGCCATCGACGAGGACGGCTTCCGCGAGAACATCAGGCACTGGACTGATGATCTCGGCATCGACGGCCTATTCATCGCCGGCAAGCAGGGCGAGTTTTTCGCGATGTCGGTCGAGGAGCGCAAGCGCAGCTTCGAGCTGGCTGTCGAGGCCACGGCCGGCCGCGGCCAGACGATCATGTCCTGCTCCGACCAGAATATGGACGTCGTCATCGATCTCGCCAAGCACGCTCAGAAGGTCGGCGCCGACTACATCGTCGTGCACGCGCCGATCCTGCATTTCTTCAAGGCGCAGGACGAGACGCTCTACGAGTACTACCGGACCATCGCCGAACAGGTCGATATCGGCATCGCGCTCTGGAGCCATCCGGACTCCGGCTATCTGATGAGCCCGCAGCTGTGCAACCGCCTCGCCGACATCGAGAACGTCGTCGCGATCAAATACAGCGTGCCGCGCGCCATGTACGCCGAGCTGACGAGGCTCGCCGGCGACCGCATTCTGGTCAGCACCGCCTCGGAGGAGGAGTGGCTCGACAATATCGTCGAGCTCGGCTGGCAGGTCTATCTCTGCTCCTCGCCGCCCTACCTGATCCAGACGGCGAACGACCGGCGCATGCGCGACTACACCGATCTTGCCTTCGCCGGTGAGGTCGATAAGGCGCAGGCCATCCGCGACAGCCTCAATCCGGTGCGCGAGGCACTGCGCACGACCCGGCCCGCCGAGAAGCCGCATGCGCACCAGAAATACTGGCAGGAACTGCTCGGCCAGGTCGGCGGGCGCGTGCGCGCGCCGCTGCTCGAGCTGACCGAAGCCGAGAAGGCGGCGACGCGCGCGGCTTTCGAGAATTGCGGGCTCAAGCTCGCGGCAGGCCGCGCCCTTGCGAAGGCCGGCTGAAACGCGGCTAGGATGGAACAACCGGGAGAGACGGATATGGCGACCGAAGGACGGCTGAAGGCCTTCAATTTCAAGAAGTGGGTCGCAGAGAACGAGCACCTGCTGAAGCCGCCGGTCGGCAACAAGAAGGTGTTCGACGACGGCCAGATGACGGTGATGGTGGTCGGTGGGCCGAACCAGCGCGCCGACTTCCATGACGACCCGGTGGAGGAGTTCTTCTACCAGCTCAAGGGCGACATGATGCTCAAGCTGGTCGACGACGGGAAGCACTACGACGTGACGATCCGCGAGGGCGACGTCTTCCTGCTCCCGCCGCACGTGCGCCACTCGCCGCAGCGCCCGCAGGAGGGCTCGATCGGCCTCGTGGTCGAGCCGGCGCGCCACCCCGACCAGGTCGACGGCTTCGAATGGTACTGCTTCGAGTGCAACGGCCTGGTGCATCGCATCGAGCTCAAGGTCGGGGATCTCGTGAAGGATCTGCCGCCGCTCTACGAAGCCTTCTTCGCCGACGAGAAGGCCCGCACCTGCAAGCAGTGCGGCGCCGTCCATCCCGGCAGGAAGCCGCCGGCCGGCTGGGTCGCGCTTTGAGGAATTCCGGCGCCGCAGCCAGGCTGCGGCGCCACACGACCTGAGCGCGGCGGCGCAGAAACGCCGCGCAAAAATGATCTCAGAGGCAAAACGACAACAACGGGAGCTCAAGATGAAACTGCGCGGATTGCTTTTCGGCGTTGCGGCTGCCCTTGCCGCCACGACCGCCCTCGCCCAGCAGCCGGTCAAGATCGGCATGGTGACCACGCTGTCGGGACCCGGCGGCTATCTCGGCCAGGATATTCGTGACGCCTTCAAGCTCGCCATCGACATGAACGGCGGCAAGCTCGGCGGCGTGCCCGTCGAGCTCGTGGTCGAGGACGATGCGCTGAAGCCCGGCCAGGGCAAGCAGATCGCCGAGAAGATGCTGAAGACCGACGGCATCAAGATCATGACCGGCATCGTCTTCTCGAACGTCGCCGGCGCGACCGTGCCCGATATCGTCGATGCGGGGGCGCTCTATGTCAGCCCCAATGCGGCCCCGTCGAACTTCGCCGGCAAGGAGTGCAACGAGAACTATTTCGTCGTCTCCTGGCAGAATGACAGCCTGCATGAGAGCGCCGGCCAGCACGCCACCAATCTCGGCTACAAGAAGGCCTTCATCCTCGCCCCGAACTACCAGGCCGGCAAGGATGCGCTCGCCGGCTTCAAGCGCCTGTTCAAGGGCGAGATCGTCGGCGAGGTCTACACACGCCTCGACCAGACCGATTTCGCGCCCGAGATGGCGCAGATCCGCGCGGCCAATCCCGACGTCGTCTTCCAGTTCCACCCCGGCGGGCTCGGCATCGCCTTCCTGCGTCAGTATCAGCAGGCCGGCCTACTCGGCAAAACCCCGATGGTGTTGGCCGAGCCTTCGCTCGATTCAACCACGCTCAAGGCCGTCGGCGAGGCCGCGCTCGGCCTCAGCGTGACCGCGCACTGGAACACCGACTTCGACAACGCCTCGAACAAGGCCTTCGTCGAGGCTTTCACCAAGGCCTATAACCGCGTGCCAACCTACTATGCCAGCCAGGGCTACGACACCGCCCTCGCCATCGCCTCGGCACTGAAGGCGACCGGTGGCAAGACCGATGTGCCGGCGCTGCGCAAGGCGCTTGCCAAGGCCGATTTCCAGTCGGTGCGGGGCGCCTTCAAGTTCGGCCCCAACCAGCACCCGGTCCAGGACTGGTACGCGCTCAAGGTCGAGAAGGGGGCGGATGGCACGCCGGTGCTGAAGACCTCGGGCAAGGTGCTGAGCAATCACAGCGACGCCTACGCCAAGGACTGCAAGCTCTGAGCCACGGATAAGCTCCCGCATCGACGGGATGGGCCGCTGCCTGCCCATCCCGTCGCCAGCCGGACGTAACCTGCAATGACCCTCGTTCTCGAACAACTGCTCAACGGTCTGCAGTTCGGCGTGATGCTGTTCCTGCTCGCCGCCGGGCTGACGCTGATCTTCGGCATCATGGGCGTGATCAACCTCGCCCATGGCTCGCTCTACATGGTCGGCGCCTATGCCTCCGCCTTCGCCGCGGCGCAGACCGGCTCGGTCGTCATCGCCATCATCGCCGGGCTTGCGGCCGCTGCCCTGGTCGGCATGGCGATGGAGCTCTTCGTGCTGCGCCGGCTTTATGCGCGCGACCATCTCGACCAGGTGCTGGCGACCTTCGCGCTGATCCTGATCTTCAACCAGAGCGTGACCATCCTGTTCGGGCGCCAGCCGCTCTTCGTCTCGGTGCCGCCGGCACTCAACGGCTCGGTCGAGTTGCTGCCCGGCCTGATCTATCCGGTCTATCGGCTCATCATCATCGCGGTCGGGCTAGCGGTGGCGCTAGGGCTTTACCTGCTGATCAACCGCACCCGCATCGGCATGCTGGTCCGGGCCGGCGCGACGCATCGCGAGATGGTCCGGGCGCTCGGCGTCGATATCCGCCTGCTCTACACCGCAGTCTTCGGGCTGGGCGCCCTGCTCGCCGGCCTCGCCGGGCTGATGGCCGGGCCGATCCTCGCCGTGCAGGTCGGCATGGGCGAGCAGATCCTGATCATGACCTTCGTCGTCGTGGTGATCGGCGGCGTCGGCTCGATCCGCGGCGCCTTCTTCGGCGCGCTGCTCGTCGGCCTCGTCGACACTGTGCTGCGGGCCTTCCTGCCCGGCCTGCTGCGCCAGGTCATGGCCGGCTCGGAGGCCGATGCGCTCGGGGCCGGCCTCGCCTCGATGGGCATCTACATGCTGATGGCCGTGGTGCTGCTGGTGCGGCCAAAGGGACTCTTTCCCGCCAATGTCTGATGACACCATCATCCATAATGCCCCCGCCGCGCCGAGCACCGGCCGTGCGCTCATGCTGCTCGCGCTGGCGCTCGGGCTTATCGCCCTGCCCTTCCTCGTCCAGGCGCTCGGCCAGCCGGCCCTGGTGCCGCTGGCGACCCGTGTGCTGATCTATGCGATCGCCGCCGCCAGCCTCAACCTCGCGCTCGGTTTCGGAGGGATGGTGTCCTTCGGCCACGCCGCCTTCTTCGGCGTCGGCGGCTATGTCGTCGGCATCCTCTACCGCAATTACGTCGACGACAGCCTCTTCCTCGGCCTGATCCCGGGCACAAGCCAGCTCCTGGTCACGCTGCCGGCCGCGCTCCTCGTCGGCGGTCTGCTCGCTCTGCTGATCGGGGCGCTTTCCTTACGCACCAGCGGCGTGCAGTTCATCATGATCACGCTAGCTTTCGCGCAGATGCTGTTTTTCCTGTTCGTCTCGCTGAAAGCCTATGGCGGCGATGACGGCATGACGATCCGCCGCCGCAACGAGCTCTTCGGCCTCAACACCCGCGACGACATCATCTTCTATTTCATCTGCCTTGCCGTCGCTGCGTTGGTCTTCCTGGCGCTCTGGCGCATCGTCGGATCGCGCTTCGGCATGGTGCTCGCCGGCATCCGCCAGAACGAGCGGCGCATGGCGGCGATCGGCATCGCGCCTTATCGCTACAAGCTCGCCGCCTTCGTGATCTCCGGCATGGGCACCGGCCTCGCCGGGGCGCTGATGGCGAATTATCTGCGCTTCGTCAGCCCCGACATGCTGCACTGGACCAAGTCGGGCGAGCTGATGATCATGGTCATCCTCGGCGGGGTCGGCACCTTGCTCGGCCCGCTCTTCGGCGCGGCTGCCCTCGTCATCCTCGAGACTGTGCTGACCTCATGGACCGAGCATTGGCAGCTCGTCCTCGGCCCGATCCTGCTGCTCGTCGTCCTGTTTACGCAGGGTGGGCTCAGCGGGCTGTTCAGCCGCCTCGGCATCGGCAGGGGCGAGCGATGAACCAGCCGCTTCTCAGCGTCCGCGGGCTGCGCAAGCGCTTCGGCGGCCTGATCGCCACCGACAGCGTCGATCTCGACGTCGCCGAGGGCGAGATCCACGCCCTGATCGGACCCAACGGCGCTGGCAAGACCACGCTGCTGACCCAGCTCTTCGGCGAACTCAGCCATGATGCCGGCGAGATCAGGCTGGAGGGCGAGGCGATCGACACGCTAGCGACGCCGCAGCGTGTCCAGCGCGGCCTCGCCCGCACCTTCCAGATCAATCAGCTGCTGCCCGATTTCAGCATGCTCGACAATGTCGCGCTCGCGGTGCAGGCGCGGCAGGGACACAGCTTCCGCTTCTTTGCCGATGCTCGCCGCGACAAGGGCCTGCGCCAGCGCGCACGCGAGCACCTGACCACCGCCGGCCTCGCCCATCGCGCCGAGGTCAGGGTCGCCGATCTCTCCCATGGCGAGCAGAAGCAGCTCGAATTCGCGATCGCGCTCGCCTGCGAGCCGCGTATCTTGCTGCTCGACGAGCCGATGGCGGGGCTCGGCCATGCCGAGAGCGAGCAGATGGTTACGATGCTCTCGGGCCTGAAGGGGCGGGTCACCATGCTGCTGGTCGAGCATGACATGGACGCGGTCTTCGCCCTCGCCGACCGGATCTCGGTGCTGGTCTATGGCCGCATCATCGCGACCGGCACGGCGCAGGAGATCCGTGACAACCCGGACGTCCGCACCGCCTATCTCGGCGAGGGAGACGCCTGATGCTGAGCGTGCGCAACCTGCAATCGGCCTATGGCGCGAGCCAGGTGCTGTTCGATGTCGGCCTCGACATCGGCGAAGGCGAGGTCGTCACCCTGCTCGGCCGCAACGGCATGGGCAAGACCACGACGGTGCGCTCGCTGATGGGGCTGCTGTCGCCCAAGGGCGGCGAGATCAGCTTCGACGGCCGCAAGCTCAGGGGCAATACGCCGGAAGCGATCGCCCGCTGCGGCATCGGCCTCGTGCCGGAGGGGCGGCAGGTCTTCCCGACGCTCACCGTGCGCGAGAACCTCGTCGCCACCGCCGCCAACCGGCTCGGGCGTTCATCGCCCTGGACGCTGGAGCGGGTTTACGCCCTGTTCCCGCGCCTTCAGGAGCGCGCCGGCCAGTCCGCCCGCACGCTGTCGGGCGGCGAGCAGCAGATGCTGGCGGTCGGCCGGGCGCTGATGACTAACCCCAAGCTCCTCATCCTCGATGAGGCGACCGAGGGCCTGGCGCCGGTGATCCGCGCCGAGATCTGGCGCTGCATCGAGGCGCTGAAGGCGCAGGGGCAGTCGATCCTGCTGATCGACAAGAACATTGCCGTGCTCAAGCGCCTCGCCGACCGGCACTACATCATCGAAAAGGGCCGCACGGTCTGGTCGGGCTCCAGCAGCGACCTCGCGGCCAATGCGGAACTGGTGCATCGCTATGTCGGCGTCTGAAAACGAGATCGTCGCGCGCAGCCTCGCGGCCGACCCGGTCGAAGCCTTGCGCGACACGCTGAGCGAGATCCTCGCCGGGCTGGTCGCGGCCGGCTGCGGCCCGCATCACCTGACCGCCATGGACTGGGAGAGCGCGGACCCCGCTGCCTTCCATCTATCGCGCCACATGGTCGAACTGGCCTATCGCGAGGTCTTCGCCGGCTTTCGCCCGCCGATCCGATTGCGGCCGGGATCCGACGCCGGCCTGAGCGTCCGCGCTCGCCACACGATGCCGCAGCCGCTGCCGGATATCGAGATCGAGGGCTACGCGCTACCCGAGCTTGGCCGGCAGTACAGCCCGCGCCTCCAGGCCGACATGACCGCGCTGTTCCGGCGATGGAGCCGCGACGGCGCCGCCTTTCGCGCCGGCCATGGCGGGCTCGACCTCGTCTATGGTCCGGGTCGCTTCGAGACGCTCGATCTCTATCGCCCGGCCGGCGTGGAGCGCGCGCCGATCTTCGTCTTCATCCATGGCGGTTACTGGCAGGCCTCGGACAAGATTCAGCACGCACAGTTCTCGCAGGGGCTGCTCGATGCCGGCTTCGCGGTCGCCCAGCCGAATTATGGGCTGGCGCCGGATACCCCTCTCGAAGCGAGCATCGCCCAGACCGTCGCCGCGCTGAACTTCCTCGTCCGCGAGGCCGATACCCTCGGTCTCGATCCGGCCCAACTGCACATCGGCGGCCACTCCGCCGGCGGCCACCTCGCGGCGATGGCACTATGCGACCCGGCATCGCCGCCGGTCGCCTCGGCGCTGCTGCTCTCCGGCCTCTATGATCTGAAGCCGCTCGGCCATCTGCCGATCGGGCGCCTGCTCGGTCTGGGTGACGCCGAGCGGGCAGCGCGGCTTAGCCCGCTCGGCCTGCCGCGCCCGAGCCGCACACGCCTCGCCTTCGCCGTCGGCGAAGGTGAGAGCGAGGCGTTCAAGCGGCAATCGGCGAGGCTGGCTGCGGCCTGGAATGCGCCCGAGCCGCTGATCTGCCCGGGGCATCATTTCAGCATGCTCGACGGGCTGAACGGCGGTGCACTACTCGACTTGGCCCTGCGGACGGTGAAGAGCTGGTGACGAGCCGTACGCGCAAGCCTCTCCGCGTCGCCCTGATCGGCTGGGGTGCGATCAGCCGGCGCGTCGCGGCCTTGCTGTCGAGTGCGCCGAACGCCGGAGACATCGCCATCGTCGGCATTGGCGTCCGCTCGGTCGCGGCTGTCCAGGACGCCGCCTCTGGCGCCGCCCTCATCACCGACCCCGGACAGCTCGCTGGGTTGGAGCTGGACCTCGTGGTTGAGGCCGCCGGCCGGGAGGCGGTCGCGATCTGGGGTGAGGCCGCACTGCGTTCTGCGCCGGCCTTCGCAATCGCATCAGCCAGTGCACTGACCGATGCTTCGCTGCTCGAGCGCCTCCTCCAGACCGCAGAGGCCTGTGGCAGCCAGCTCATCCTGCCGCCGGGCGCGCTCGCCGGAATCGACGCGATCGCGGCAGCCTCGGTGCTGCCGCTCGACGAGGTCGTGCACAGCATCGTCAAGCCGCCCGCAGCCTGGCGCGGCACGCTGGCGGAAGACATGATCGCGCTCGATGGGCTGAGCGCACCGGCCGTCTTCTTCACCGGCTCGGCCCGCGAGGCCGCGGTCCGCTTTCCCCAGAACGCCAATGTCGCGGTGATCTCGGCGCTCGCCGGCATCGGGTTGGATCGAACCCGGGTCGAACTCGTCGCTGACCCCGTCGTTGCCGCCAACTGCCACCGGTTGAGCGTCTCCGGCGCCTTCGGTCGCCTGGATATCGCGATCGAGAACAGGCCCCTCGCCACCAATCCGAAATCATCGGAGATGGCGGCATTGAGCCTCGTCAGAACGATCAGGAACAGGATCGCTCCGCTTTCTCGATGATTCATGCCATCTGGCGCGGCACAGGAAGATGCAGATCGCCGGCTTGGCGCCAGCATGTTCATAGCCCACGCTGAAAGCAGGGGAAGCTCGATGTTCCTTTTCGACGGTCCGGACCAGGCGAGGATCACCATCCTGTTGGCGCATGGCGCCGGGGCGCCAATGGACTCGCCGGCCATGACGGCAGCGGCCAGGAGTTTGGCCGGTGCGGGTTTTCGCGTTGCGCGGTTTGAGTTCGACTATATGGCGGGCAGGCGGACGGGCACGGGCCGCGTGCCGCCCCCACGTGCCGAAAAGCTGAACCCGCAATACGCCGCGGCAGTCGATGCTCTCGGAGCGAAGGGGCCTCTCATCATAGGCGGCAAGTCGATGGGAGGCCGCGTCGCGAGCATGGTTGCCGACGAGCTCCTCACTGCTCGCCGGATCAGCGGCCTTCTATGCCTTGGCTATCCCTTCCATCCGCCCGGCAAGCCGGACCAGCCCAGAACCGGGCACCTCGCCGAGCTACAAACGCCGACCTTGATCGTTCAGGGAACGCGGGATGATTTCGGCAGCCGGGAGGAGGTTTCGACCTACAAGCTCTCTCCCCGGATCGACATTCTCTGGCTCGCGGACGGCAATCACGACCTGATCCCGCGAAAGAGCGTCTCCGGCTATTCGGCAGCCGACCATCTCAAGGCGATGGCTGAAGCCGTCTCGGCCTGGGCCGAACGCGTCACGACGCAGGGCGACTGACCTCGACTGCTGGGCGCAACGACACCGCATCGGCGTTGCTGACGGCGCGCGCCGATCGCACCGTTTCGGATCAATGCCCCTTGTTCCCCCGCCAGTTCGCTTGAAGCCGGGGTGCGGCCATCTCGCCGAAATCGCGAAGGGCTGAGGCGCGCTGCCCGCCCTACCTCTGCTGCGCCGGCAACTACCCCCAATGCCACTCCGCCGACCCGCCGATCCGTGCCATGCAGCAAGGGAGATCGATCCGCTCGGCGGGGCTAGCCCTGCGTACTTGGGGAGGCGACATGGCCACTCTCACCAGCTTCGATCTGAACGGCGCCGGCACCGGGCTCAACGAGAGCAGGACGTATCAGGAGGGGGCAGCCGCCATCCTGCTCGCCCCAAGCGTCACCCTCAGTGCGACCGGCAACTTCAACGGGCAGTCGCTGCGGCTTTCGGGCCTGCTCGCCGAGTCTCAGATCGGGTTTGCGAGCGGGGTCAGCCTCTCGGGCACGAGCCTGCGCGTCGGCGGGGTCACGGTCGGCTCCATCAGCGGCGGGACGAACGGCACCGACTTCGTGATCGCGTTCAACAGCAATGCGACGGCAAGCCGGGTTCAGACCGTGCTGCGCAACCTGACCTATGTCAGCACCAGCGATACGCCCACCGAAAGCCAGACGATCAGCTTCGATCTCGCCGGCACGGTCCGGACCGATGCGATCACCGTCGTTCCGGTCAATGATCGGCCACTCCTCGACCTGAACGGCGCCGCCTCGGGCACTGGCGCCTCGGCGAGCTTCCTCGAGAACCGTTCCGTCGCCGTCGCGCTGAATGCAACGCTGACCGACCCCGATACGAGCAACCTCGTCTCGCTCAGGGCGACGCTGCTCGCCCGTCCGGACGGCAACGCGGTCGAGCGGCTGAGCCTCGATGCGGCTGCCGCGAGCGCCGCGGCCGCGGCCGGGCTCCTGGTCTCGTACACCGCCTCCACCGGCGTGCTCAGCATCGATGGCAGCGCGTCCGCGGCGACCTATCAGGCCATCCTGCGCGGTATCCTCTACGAGAACGGCAGCGACCAGCCCGCCACCGCCGCCAGGACCGTCCGCATCCAGGCAAGCGATGGCAGTGCCACCAGCCTCACCCAGGATGCGAGCATCTCGATCGCGCGCGTCAACGATGCGCCTGTGCTGGACCTGAACGGTGCAGCCGCCGGAACCGGCGCGACGCTGGCCTATCGGACCGGCGACGCGCCGGCGAAGTTCGCCGCTCTGGCGAGCGTTGCCGACATCGACTCGGCGAATTTCGGCGGCGGCTCCTTGCGCGTCGCGCTCACGGCGAACGGCTCGGCGAGCGACCAGCTCCGGATCATCACCGATGCGACCGTGACGCTCAGCGGTACGACCGTGCGGGTCAACGGCACCAGCATCGGATCGGTATCCGGCGGAACGGGCGGCAGCGATCTCGTGATCAGCCTCAACACGAGCGCGACGCCCGCTGCCGTCCAGATTCTTGTCCAGCATATCGGCTTCTCGACGGGTACGGGCAGCCCGACCGCGCCACGCCAGGTAACCTTCACGCTCAACGACGGGGACGGCACTGCGAACGGAGGCGTCGCGGTGGCGAGCGCCATCGCCGCGGTCGAGCTCACGACCGGCCAGGGCAATGTCGCGCCGACGCTCACCGGCGACCTGCAGGCGACGATCGCCAATGGCAGCACCTACCAGTTCACCACCAGCGACTTCTTCTACACCGACCCCGACGACAATGCCGCCGGGATCACCTTCACGGTCAGCAATCTCGACAATGGCTATGTCCGCCGCAACGGCACGGCGGTGTCGAGCTTCACCGCGGAGGAACTCGCCGCCGGCCAGATCACTTTCTGGCATGACGGCACGGAGCCGGTCGGCAGCTTCAGGATCGCCGTCGAGGACGGCAACGAGGACGGATCGCCCCCGGTCGCGCAGACCTTCACCTTCAACATCACGACCGGCCAGGTCAACGCCCCACCCAGTCTGACGGGCGATCTTGGCGCGACCGTCACCAGCGGCGGCACCTATGTGCTGACCCAGGCCGATCTCTACTTCTCCGACGCGGATGACAGCGCGACGGGCGTCGCCTTTGCGGTTTCAGGCGTCGTAGGCGGCACGCTTTTGGTCAACGGGGTTGCCGCTACCGGCTTCACGCCGCAGCAGCTCACCGCCGGCCAGGTTTCGTTCCGCCATGACGGCACCTCGGCATCGCCGTCCTTCTCGGTTTCGGTGGAGGATGGCAACGAGGATGGCTCGGCGCCGGTCGCCCGGACCTTCCTGTTCGGCGTGACGGCAGTGCCGGTGAACACGCCGCCCAGCCTGACCGGCGACCTCGCCGCGAGCGTCGCCAGCGGCAGCACCTATGTGCTGACCCAGGCCGATCTCTACTATTCCGACGCGGACGACAGCGCGACCGGCGTCGCCTTCGCGGTCTCAGGCGTCACGGGCGGAACGCTCCTGGTCAATGGCAGCGCAGCGACCGGTTTCACCCCGCAGCAGCTGACCGCCGGACAGGTCTCGTTCCGGCATGACGGCACCTCGACAGCGCCGTCCTTCTCGGTCTCGGTGGAGGATGGCAACGAGGATGGCTCGGCGCCAATTGCCCGGGCCTTCCTGTTCAGCGTGACGACGGTGCCGGTGAACGCGCCGCCCAGCCTGACCGGCGACCTTCGCGCGAGCGTCGCCAGCGGCGGAACCTATGTGCTGACCCAGGTCGATCTCTACTATTCCGACACCGATGACAGCGCGACCGGCGTCGCCTTCACGGTCTCAGGCGTCACGGGCGGCACGCTGCTGGTCAACGGGGCCGCAGCGACGGGTTTTACGCCACAGCAGCTCACCGCCGGTCAGGTCGCTTTCCGGCATGACGGCACCTCGACAGCGCCGTCCTTCGCGGTCTCGGTGGAAGATGGCAACGAGGACGGCTCGGCGCCGGTGGCAAGGAGCTTCGTCCTCGACATCACGACAAGCGGAGGCAATATCGCGCCGACGCTGACCGGCGACCTCCAGGCGACCATCGCCAATGGCAGCACCTACCAGTTCACCACCAGCGACTTCTTCTATACCGACCCGGATGACGGTCCGACCGGCATCACCTTCACGGTCAGCAATCTCGACAATGGCTATGTCCGGCGGAACGGCACGGCGGTGTCGAGCTTCACCGCCGCCGAGCTTGCCGCCGGCCAGATCACCTTCTGGCATGACGGCACCGAGCCGGTCGGCAGCTTCGGGATCGCGGTCGAGGACGGCAATGAGGACGGCTCGACGCCGGTCGCGCAGACCTTCACCTTCAACATCACGACCGGTCAGGTGAATGCACCGCCGAGCCTGACGGGCGACCTTCGCGCGACGGTTGCGAGCGGCGGCACCTATGTGCTGACCCAGGCCGATCTCTACTACTCCGACGCGGACGACGCCGCGACGGGCGTCGCCTTCACGGTTTCAGGTGCCACCGGCGGCACGCTGCTGGTCAACGGGACGGCCGCTACCGGCTTCACGCCGCAGCAGCTCACCGCCGGACAGGTTTCGTTCCGGCATAACGGCACCTCGCCGACGCCGTCCTTCTCGGTCTCGGTCGAAGATGGAAATGAGGACGGCTCGGCGCCGGTGGCAAGGAGTTTCGTCCTCGATATCGCAGCAAGCGGGGGCAATGTCGCCCCGACCCTGACCGGCGATATGCAGGCGACGATCGCCAATGGCAGCACCTACCAGTTCACCACCAGCGACTTCTTCTACACCGATCCGGATGATGGCCCGACCGGCGTCACCTTCACGGTCAGCAATCTCGACAATGGCTATGTCCGGCGGAACGGCACGGCGGTGTCGAGTTTCACCGCCGCCGAGCTTGCCGCCGGCCAGATCACCTTCTGGCATGACGGCACCGAGCCCGTCGGCAGCTTCAGGATCGTGGTCGAGGACGGCAACGAGGATGGCTCGACACCGGTCGCGCAGACCTTCACATTCAACATCACGACCGGTCAGGTGAATGCACCGCCGAGCCTGACGGGCGACCTTCGCGCGACGGTTGCGAGCGGCGGCACCTATGTGCTGACCCAGGCGGATCTCTACTATTCCGACTCCGACGACAGCGCGACAGGCGTCGCCTTCACCGTCACAGGCGTCGTGGGCGGCACGCTTCTGGTCAATGGAGCTGCGGCCACGAGCTTCACGCCGCAGCAACTCACCGGCGGCCTGGTCTCCTTCCGGCACGACGGCACTGCGACGGCGCCGTCCTTCTCCGTCTCCGTGGAGGACGGCAACGAGGATGCCTCGACGCCGGTGGCGCGCAGCTTCGTCCTCGATGTCGCGAGCGGTGGCGGGTCCACGCTCGATCTTTCGGGTGCCGCGCGCGGCGTCAGGGTCGATCTCGGCGCCGGGCAATGGATGCTCGCCACGAAGGTGATGGCGCTCGGCGATTCCATCACCAATGGCGATGCGCCTCCCGGGCAGGACGAGCATGGCTATCGCGGCTTCTTCTACCAGAACCTGGTCGAGTCCGGCCGCCTCGTCGACATGGTCGGGCCCAACAGCAACGGCCAGGTGCCCGATCCCCAGCATGCCGGCTATCCCGGCGAAACCGGCGACGACATCCAGGCCCTGCTTCCCGGCCTTCTTTCCACCTATACGCCGAGCGCCATCCTGCTGATGGCCGGCACCAACGACATCTTCTACAAGAGCAACCCACAGATTCCGGTCCGGGCCGAAATCGCCGGCATGCTGGACCAAGTCGCCCAGGCGAGCCCGACCACCCATGTCTATGTCGCGACGCTGATCCCGCTCGCAGGCTACGACACGCAGGTCGCCAATGTGAACGCTGCGATCCGCAGCGCCGTCGCGGATGCGGTCGCGCGCGGCCAGAATGTCAGCCTCGTCGAGATGCCGAGCGTCACCCTGTCCGACCTGTTCGACGGTATCCACCCGACCGATACCGGCTATCGCGAAATGGCCGACTACTGGACGGCAGCCTTCCTGGCCGACCCGCCCGCTGCCGCCGCCGGCACGGCGATCGGTGCCGCGGTGACCACGGTTGTCGGATCGGCCAACAACGATCTTCTGATCGGCGATGCCCGGGCCAACGAGCTCTCGGGCGGCGCGGGTGCCGACTGGATCAGGGGCGAAGGCGGAAACGACACCCTGACGGGCGGCGCCGGCCGGGACAGCTTCGTCTTCGCGCCCGGCTTCGGCCAGGACACGATCCGGGACTTCGTCCGCGGCGAGGATATCCTCGACTTCCAGGCCTTCGCCTTGAACGTCACCGACTTCGCGTCCTGGCGTCAGACTCACATCGCCGCTTCAGGCGCCGACGCGATCGTGACCATCGAGCCCGGCCATAGCGTGACGCTCACCGGCGTCTCCGCCACCGCACTGCAGGCGAGCGACTTCCTGTTCGTCTGATGCGCCACGGCAGGGCGGCGTTCGGCGGGCAGATTTCGCCGAGCGCGGAGGTTCACTGCGCGCAGCCGCGGCTCACCTCTCCTTGAACGCTTTCGCGATCTGGTCGCGGAGCGGCTTCAGGATGTATTCGAGCGGGGTGCGGTCCTCGGTCCTGACGAAGACGTCGGCCTGCATGCCGGCACCGACACGATGCGGCGCAAGACGGGCGAGTTCCTCTGGGGCGACACCGACCCGGATCGTGTAGAAGGCGGCGCCGGTCTGCGGGTCGCGGCTGGTATCGGCCGAGATGCGCGAGACCTTCCCGCTGAGCTCCGGCGTGGTGCGCTGGTTGAAGGCGTGGACCTTGACCAGCGCGGCGCGCCCGAGGGCCAATTGGTCGATATCCGACGGCAGGATGCGGGCTTCGACCTCGAGCCCCTCCTCGACGGGGACGATCATCATCACCGGCTCGGCCGGGGTGATGACGCCACCCACGGTATGGACTGCCAGCTGATGCACGAAACCGGCGCTTGGCGATCTGATCTCGATGCGCTTCAACTGATCCTCGGCCGCGACGCGGCGCTCGACCAGCTCCGCACTGCGCGCCTGGATCTCGCGCAGCTCCTTCATCACCTCCTCGCGCAGCGCATCCTCGATCTGGATGATCTGGAGCTGCGTCTCGCCGATCCGGCTTTCGGCCTGGGCGACCGCGGCCAGCAATTGCCCTTTCTGGCCCTCGAGGTTTGCAGCCTCCCGCTCCAGCACCGCCTTGCGGCTCAAGGAGACGAGGTTCTTCTCGTAGAGCCCCCTGACGCCGAGAAGCTCCTCCTCGATCAGGATCGCCTGGCGATCCCTCGCCTCCTGCTGGGCCCGGTGACCGGCGATCAGATCCTGGAGCTGGCTGACGCGCTTGATGAGCTGTGCCTTCTGTCCTTCGCGCGACGAGCGCCGCGCCTCGAACAGGGCCTGCTCGGCCGCGACGAGCTCGGCGATCTCCGGCTCAGGCAGCCGGCCGGCCAGTTCCGCCGCGACGACGATCGCCTCGCGGCGGTCACGTTCGGCCTGGAGCCGGCCACGACGCGCCGCGAACTCGTCGAGCTGCTTGGTGATGACCTGGAGGTTGGCGCGGGTGACGGTGTCGTCGAGCCGGATCAGGACGGCGCCCTGCTCGACACGCGCACCCTCGCGGACCAGGAGCTCGCCGACGACACCTCCGGTCGGGTGCTGCACCTTCCTGACATTGCCGTCGACCACGAACTGGCCGGTCGTGACGACCGCGCCGGAGAGCGTGGTCGCGACGGCCCAGACGCCGACCGTCCCGGCGAAGAGGGCGATGCTGGCGCCGCCGATCACGGATAGACGCCGGAGCGCCTGCCGGAAGTCGGATCTGTCCTGTCCGGTGGGGTTCGTCATGACGCCACCGTCTGCCGTTGCACGCTGGCCAGGCCGCCCTGCTTCAGAACCCGCTGGAGGATTTCCTCCCGCGGGCCGAAGGCCTGGATACGGCCCTCCGCGATCAGCGCGATCTGGTCGACCCCGGCGATCGCGGTCGGACGATGGGTCACGACGATCACGATCCCGCCGCGAGCACGAATGCCTCTGACGGCCATGGTCAGCGCTTCGTCGCCGTCATGGTCGAGGTTCGAATTGGGCTCGTCGAGCACGACCAGGAAGGGATCGCCGAACAGCGCCCGCGCCAGGGCGATCCGCTGGCGCTGGCCGCCCGAGAGGATCGAGCCGCCCTCGCCGATGCGGGTGTCGTAGCCATTCTCGAACTTCAGGATCAGCTCATGCGCACCGGCGGCGCGCGCCGCCGCGACGATCGCCTCGTCCGAGGCGTCGGCCTGGAAGCGGGCGATGTTCTCGGCGACGGTGCCGTCGAAGAGCTCGATGTCCTGCGGCAGATAGCCGATATGCTGCCCGAGCTCGCTTTGGTTCCACTGGTCGAGCTCGGCCCCATCCAGCCGAACCGTGCCCTTGAGCGGTCGCCAGACCCCGACCAAAGCGCGCACCAGGGTCGATTTCCCGGATGCGCTCGGGCCGATGATGCCGAGGCCCTGGCCGGCCGCGAGCTTCAGCGAAGTACTTTGCAGGATCGGTGCCTGCTGGCCGGGCGCCGCGACCAGCAAGCCCTCCGCCGCGAGCTCGCGCCGCGGCTGCGGCAGGGCCGTACGCTCACGCATGGCGAGAGCGGGAGCATCCAGCATCTGCCTGAGGCGCCTCAGACCCTCGCGCGCCCCAACGAAGCCCTTCCAGTGCGCGACCGCGATCTCGATCGGGGCCAAAGCGCGCGCGGTCAGGATCGAGGCGGCGATCATCGCTCCGCCCGAGATCTCGCCGCGGATCGCGAGATAGGCGCCGAGGCCGAGCACGGCCGATTGCAGGATCATGCGGAAGATTTTCGCGAAGGCGCCGAGCCCGCCGATCGCGTCCGCTCCCGCGAGCCAATCGCCGATATGGCGCCGGCTGACCTCCCGCCATCGGCGCTCGAAGGCGGCCCCCATGCCCATCGCGGCGAGGGCCTCGGCATTGCGTCGGCTCGCCTCGGCGATCATCTGCCGGCCCAGGCCGCTGGCCTGCTGCGCTGCGGCGGTCAGCCTGCTCCTGCGCTCCGCCAGCGCCGTCAGCCCGAGGATGACGGCGCCCCCGGCAACGGCGAGCCAGCCGAGCCAGGGATGCAGCAGAAAGCAACCGGCAAAGAAGAGCGGCATCCACGGCATGTCGAACAGGGCCGTCGGCCCCAGCGAGGCGAGGAAGGCACGGACCTGGTCGAGATCGCGGATCGGCTGCAGCGCCTGCTCCGGCCGGCAGCCGAGCAGAGGCATGCGCTGTGCCGCCGCAAAGGCGGATGGCGAGACCTGCTCGTCGAAGCGGGCGCCGATCCGCGAGAGCATCCTGACCCGGATCGCGTCGAGGACGCCCTGCAGGGCATAGGCGGCGAGCAGCAGCAGGGAGAGGCCGATCAGGGTCGGCACGCTGCGCGAGGTCAGGACCCGGTCATAGAGCTGGAGCATATAGAAGGAGCCCGACAGCATCAGGAGATTGATGCAGCCGGAAAACACCCCGACCGTCGCAAGGGCGTCGCGGCAGGAGGACAGGGCGGCCGCCACGACCGAGAGCCCCGGCGCGGGAGAAGCTGGATGCGTCATCAAGGGCACTCCAAGCACTCTCGACGAAGACAGGCACAACAGCGAAGCCGTAGTGCCTCATTTGGCTCCCGCCATCGCAGCGGATTCCCGCCGACGCAGCCGGAGCGCCATCACCGCCCCTCCGGCGGCTCGTGGACATGCGTATCTCCGAGACCGTCGGCAACGGCATGACGATGCATCGCGCTGCTGTTGCCGCACCTGCGGTCTCAGCCCAGTAAAGCGCCCCGGCATCGGCGCCATCAATGTCGCAGAAGAAGTAACCCGCCGTACCGGCTGCCGATTACGTGCCCCGCCATCGGCGCCCGAATCCAGACCGAGGCGTGATAATCCCGGTTTGACGCCCTGGTTGCACCGTTGACGTCGATCAGCCTCCGGGTGCTCGCGCCGGTGGTGGGATCGATCGCTGCGTTGGCTGCTCACCCAGCCATGGCGGGCGGTGCGGGGACGCGGTAATCGCGCCGGATGAATCCGCAGCCGCAGGAATGTCCTAGCGCAGCTACCCAGCGCGATGCCTAGGTAAGGCTTTCAGTTGAAAGCTCTACAAGTAGTTGAATTTTTAGATGAAATGGCGCGCCCGAAAGGATTCGAACCTCTGACCCTCAGATTCGTAGTCTGATGCTCTATCCAGCTGAGCTACGGGCGCGTGGCAACGGAACGGAGCGGCAGAAGCCGCGTTCGGCTGACGGATGTCGAATTAGCGAGTCGGGCCGCGCTTGGCAACCCCATTCTCGCGACTTTCTTTGCCGATTGATTTTCGGCGGCGCCGGGAGCTCTCTGGCTAGTCCGCCCATCGACCGGCCAAAGCGGTGCCAGCGGGTGCGTAGCCGGCCGAAGCCAAATTGCGGGATCGGCGCTGGCCCTTCTTCTCAGCCCGGCCCGCGCAGCCAGACGCGGTCATGCAGCGTCATGCCGGCGAGCATGGCTATGACGAAGAGCACGACCGGGGCGAGCCCGAGCGAGAGCGAGGCCAGTGCCGGCCCGGGGCAGAAGCCGGCCATGCCCCAGCCGATCCCGAAGATCGCCGAACCCAGCAGAAGCCGTCGATCGATGGGCGATGTCGCCGGCAGATGGAAGCCCTCGTCGAAGGCGGGGCGCCGCAGGCGCTTCAGCACGGCCATGCCGGCGAGGGCGACCGTGACCGCGCCGCCGAGCACGAAAGCGAGGCTCGGATCCCAGGCCCCGAAGATGTCGAGGAAGCCGCGCACCCGGGCAGGGTCGAGCATGCCCGACATGGCGAGGCCAAGCCCGAAGACGGTGCCCGCCGCGAGGGCTGTGACGACCTGTGCGAATCGGTTCATGCCGCGACGAGCCTCATCAGGGTGACGGTGGCTATACCCGCGAACAGGAAGACCACGACCGCGACGGCCGAGCGCGGCGAGAATCGGGCGAGGCCGATAATGCCGTGGCCGCTCGTGCAGCCCGAGCCCATCCTCGTCCCGAAGCCGACCAGGAGCCCGGCCAGCGCGATCACCGGCAGCGAGGCGGTGATCGTCACTGGCGGCCATTGCCCGGCGGCGAGCCGGTAGAGCGGCGGCCCGAGCAGGAGCCCGGCGACGAAGGCGGCATTGGTCGCTGCCTGCGTGCCGAGCGCAAGCCGCCCGAGAATGCCGCTGATCCCGGCGACGCGGCCGTTCAGGAGCAGGAGCATGACGGCCGAGAGGCCGATCAGCATGCCGCCTGCGAGCGATGACCAATAGGCCGTCATGCCGGCATCTCCTCATTGCAGAAAATCTCGTGCAGGGCCTCGACCAGCCGCGCTGCCTTTGCGGCGGTCAGCCGGTAGAAGACCTGCTTGGCGTCGCGGCGCGTCTCGACCAGTCCCGCCTCGCGCAGCACGGTCAGCTGCTGCGACAGCGTCGGCTGGCGGATGCCGAGCATCTCCTCGAGCTGGCCGACCGCGTATTCGCCTTCGACCAGGGTGCAGACCAGCATCAGCCGGTTGCGGTTGGCGAGGGTGCGCAAAAGCTCGGCGACCTCCTCGGCCCTGGCCGCGAGCTCGGCCCTGGTGTTCGGCTGTTCGGCTTGCATCGTCATCGCGTCTCAGCCCCAGACCGCGCCCGGCAGCGCATCGAGCGGGATCTTGAGATAGCGCCGGCCATTGCCCTCCGGTTCCGGCAGCCGGCCGCCATTGATGTTCACCTGAAGGGCGTGGAGAATCAGCTTCGGCATCGGCAGCGTCCTGTCGCGCGCCTGGCGCAGCGCGACGAAGGACGCTTCGTCCTGGCCGGCGACATGCGGGTTCGCCCGCTTCTGCTCGCCGACCGTGCTCTCCCAGCGCGCCGCCCGGCCGCCCGGGCGGTAATCATGGCCGGTGAACAGCCGCATCTCGTCGGGCAAGGCGAGGATGGCCTCGATCGAGGCCCAGAGCGCCCTCGCGCTGCCGCCGGGAAAATCCGCCCGCGCCGTGCCGGAATCCGGCATGAACAGCGTGTCATGGATGAACGCGGCATCGCCGATCAGATAGCTGACCGAGGCCAGGGTGTGGCCCGGCGAGAACAGCACGCTGACGTCGAGCGATCCCAGCTTGAAGCGCTCGCCCCCGGCAAAAACCCTGTCCCATTGCGAGGCGTCGGCCGGGAAATCCGGCCAGTTGTAGAAATCCTTCCAGAGACGCTGCACCGCGACGACCTCGGCGCCGATCGCCGTCGGCGCGCCGGTCTTCGCCTTCAGATAGGCGGCGGCGGAGAAATGGTCGGCATGTGGGTGCGTGTCGAGAATCCACTCGACCGTGAGGCCCTGCTTCTCGACATAGGCGAGGATGGCATCGGCGCTGGCGGTCGCGGTCGCGCCGGACTTCTCGTCGAAGTCGAGCACGGGGTCGATAATGGCGCAGCACGCGGTCGCAGGGTCGGTGACGACGTACTGGACGCTACCGCTGCGCGGCTCGTAGAAGCCCTTGACCTGCGGGCTGCGGCCGCTCTCGCGGTCGAGCCAGGCTTTTGCACCGGCAAGGTCGAAGCCGAAGCGCGCGCCGAAACCCGGAACCTCTTCGGCGTTCATCCGCCCATCCAGAACCTCGCCCAGCACATGCAGGGTCAGCGCCCGCGTGCCGCCCTTGCAATGCGCCAGCACCGGCCCCGGCGCCGCGGCGAGCGCCGCCTGGAAAGCCGCGACATCGGAGCGGGTAATGGTCGCCCCGGTCACCGGCACGAAGCTGTAGGCCATCCCGGCCTCGGCCGCAGCCTGCCTCTCCGCGGCCGAGCCCGGCTGGCCCGGCTCCTCGCCATCGGGACGGTCGTTGACGATCGCCTTGAAGCCCTGCGCCGCGAGGGGCTTGAAATCGGCGAGAGCAGGCTGGCCAGCGACCGAAAGCTTCTCCGAGATCTCGACGATTTTCATGGCGGGCCCTGTCGTTTGGATTTCAATATACATTTACATATAATATATATTGATGAGCTGCAAGGCGCCTCGGGCATCCCCGCGCCTCGCGGCCGGCGTTGACGGCGCCTCATTCCCGCCCTACTCGTAAACGCGACGGTTCCCTCACGGGATCAAAAGGGAACGCAGTGCGGGTGGCGCGCCACCCCATGCTGCGGCTGCCCCCGCAACTGTAAGCGGCGAGCCTTTTCGCCATACGCCACTGGGACCTCGGCCCTGGGAAGGCGGTGAGAAGGCGCTGACCCGCGAGCCAGGAGACCTGCCGTCAGTCGTGGTCACACGCGAACACGTTCGGACGGGGTGTTTCGATCGCTGGTTCACTTGCACGCTGCCCTTTTTTCGGGTGCGGGCGGGAGATCGCGTTCGCGGTGACGTGCCACAACGTTGACCGCCCGAGGTTTCTTCCGTGCTCCCCTTCCCCCAGACCGCCCTGCGCGGCCCCTTGCCGCTCGCCTGCCTGCTGCTCGCCGGCACATCGCTGAATCCCCTTGCCGTCAGGGCTCAAGCAGATCCTGAAACCATTCGGCTCGACGAGGTCGTGGTCAGTGCCACGGGCACGCCGACTCCGGCGCGCGAGGTCGCGAGCTCCGTCACCGTCATCACCGCCGGTCAGATCCAGCGCGAGCAGCGCCGGACCCTGCCGCAGGTGCTCGCCGCCGTGCCGGGCCTCAACATCGTCCAGATCGGCGGCCCCGGCGGCCAGACCTCGGTGTTCATGCGCGGCACCAACTCGAACCACGTCAAGGTGCTGATCGACGGCATCGATGCCAACGACCCCTCGACGCCGAACCGCTCCTTCGATTTCGGCTCGATGCTGACCAACGACATCGAGCGCATCGAGGTGCTGCGCGGCCCGCAGAGCGGTCTCTATGGCGCCGATGCGCTCGGCGGCGTGATCTCGATCACCACCAAGCGCGGCGAGGGCCCGCCCAAGCTCACCGCCTCGGCCGAGGCAGGCTCCTACGGCACCTTCAACCAGGCTTTCGGCCTGAGCGGCGGCGACGACCGCTTCAACTACGCCTTCAACATCGCCCATCTGAAGTCCGACTCGACGCCGGTGACGCCGCCGAACCTCGTTCCGCCCGGGCGCCGCATCAACCCGAATTCCTATGACAACTGGAACTACTCCGCCCGCCTCGGCTTCAAGCTCACCGACACGCTGAGCCTCAACTGGGTCGGCCGCTATTCCGATGGCTACCTACTCTCGACCGGCGATTCCGGCTTTCCGAGCGTGCCGAACGCCTACCGCTCGAGCCAGAGCTACAAGCAGGCCTTCACCCGCGGCGAACTGGTCTTCGACCCGTTCGACGGCCGCTTCGTCAATCGCTTCGGCATCGCCTACACCAACCAGGATCGCTCCAACCGCTCTCCGAACGCCGCCGGCATTCTCGGCCTGCCGACCGACAATCTCGGCGAGCGGACGAAGTACGACTGGCGCGGCGACCTCAAGCTGATGGAGGGCCAGATGCTGGTGATGGGGCTGCAATACGAGAACGAGCGGCTGGAATCGCGCTCGCTCACCGCCTCGAACGGCAATACCGGCGCCTTTCTCGAATTGCAGTCGAGCTGGAGCGAGCGCTTCTTCACCGTCGCGAACATCCGCCGCGACGAGGACGAGGCCTTCGGCGGCCACACCACCTACCGGCTGGCGCCGACCTTCATCGTCCCGGGCACGGAGACCAAGCTGAAGGCGAGCTATGGCACCGGCTTCAAGGCGCCGACGCTGAGCCAGCGCTTCAGCGATTCCCGGCCGGCCTATAATTTCTACGGCAATCCCAACCTCAAGCCGGAGGAAAGCCGCGGCTACGACATCGGATTCGAGCAGCCCCTGCTCGACAACAAGCTCCAGATCGGCGCGACCTGGTTCCACAACGACATCGACAACCTGATCCTGACCAACGCCGCCCGGACCTCCTACACCAATATCGGGCGAGCCCAGACCAAGGGCGTCGAGAGCTTCGTCGCACTCGAGCTGAGCCCGCAATTCAAGATCCGGGCCGACTACACCTTCACCCTCGCCAAGGACGAGACCGCCAACCAGGAGCTGCTGCGCCGGCCGCGGCACAAGGCGAGCCTGACCGCCAACTGGGTGCCGATCGAGAACCTCAACCTCTCGGCGACGCTGATCTATGTCGGGGACCGCGTCGACGGAAACCGCGACTTCTCGATCTCGCGGATGCGCGCTCCGGGCGCCGCCATCGTCAACATCGCCGCCGAGTATAAGGCGAGCGAGAAGCTCACCGTCTTCGGCCGCGTCGATAACCTGTTCGACAAGCGCTACGAGAACCCGGTCGGCTTCCTCGTCCCCGGCCTCAGCGCCTTCGGCGGCCTGCGGGTGAGCCTGTGAGACAGGGGGCGGCCCTGCAGCGTGTGCTTCGCGGCGCCGCCCTCCTGCTGGCCTACGCCGTGCTGGCCGCGCCGGGCCTAGGCTTCGCCGCCGAGCCTACGGCCAAGCCGTCCCGCATCGTCTCGCTCAACATGTGCACAGACGAGCTCGTCCTGCGCCTCGCCGCCCCCGGCGCGATCGCCTCGGTGACCTGGCTCTCGCAGGACCCGCGCAACGCCAACATGGCGCAGGCGGCCCGCCGGATCCCGGCCAATCACGGCCTCGTCGAGGAGTTGCTGGCCTTCCGGCCCGATCTCGTCATCGCCGGCAGCTTCACCACGCGCAACACCGTCGCGTTGCTGAAGCGCGTCGGCGCGCCGGTGAAGGAGTTCGGCGTGCCGCGCGACCTCGCCGGGGTCAAGGCCCAGATCGCCGAAATGGCCGCGCTGCTCGGCGAGCCAGCGCGCGGCGAAGCCCTGATCGGCGAGATCGACGCAAGGCTTGCCGGGTTGGCCCGGCGCATCGGCGAGGAGCGGCCCAAGGCGCTGGTCCTGCGGCCGAACGGCTTCACCGTGGGGCGCGGCTCGCTGGTCGACGAGATCCTGACCAAGGCGGGCTTCGTCAATCTCGCCGCCGAGCTCGGCATCGACAATTACGGCCAGATCGCGCTGGAGACCGTCGCACTCGGCGAGGCCGACATCCTGATCCTCAACACCACCGAGGGTGGCCCGCCCTCGCTCGCCCATGAGGTCCTGAACCATCCCCTGATCGGCAGGCTCGGCGACCGGCTGCGGCTTGTCGCCTTGCCCTCCAGGCTCTGGACCTGCGCCGGGCCGGCGGTCATCGACGCCATCGAATTGCTGATCGACGCGGCCGCCGCGCCGCGCAACCGCAGGAGCGGCCCGTGAACCCCGCCACCACGGCCATCGCCGCGGAAAGTCGCAGCCGCTACCGCTTGCTGGTCGCGCTGCTGACCGCCCTGCTCGTCGCCATGACCGCGCTCTCGGTCGCCATCGGCTATGCAGAACTCGACCTCGGCGCGGCCTTCTCCGATTGGCTGGCCGGCCGCCCCAGCTTGCCGGCGCTGGTCCTCGTCGAGCTGCGCCTGCCGCGCGCTTTGCTCGGGGCGCTCGTCGGCTTCAGCCTCGGCCTGGCGGGCGCCGCGATGCAGGGCGTGCTGCGCAACCCGCTGGCCGAGCCCGGCCTGCTCGGCATTTCCAGCGCAGCCGCCTTCGGCGCGGTCGTGGTGTTCTATTCCGGCTTCGCCGGCGCCTTCCTGCTCGCCTTGCCGCTCGGGGGCATTGCCGGCGCCATGCTGGCGACGCTCCTGCTCTACGCCCTGAACGGGCGCGGCGCCGGCACCATGGCGCTGATCCTCGCCGGCGTCGCGATCAACAGCTTTGCCGGCGCCATGACCTCGCTCGCGCTCAACCTCGCGCCGAATCCCTATGCGGCGCTGGAGATCGTCTTCTGGCTGATGGGCTCGCTTGCCGACCGCAGCATAGCCCATGTCTGGCTGGTGCTGCCCCTGATGCTGCTCGGCTGGGCGCTGCTGCTCTCCAGCGCCACCGCCCTCGACGGGCTTACCCTCGGCGAGGATACCGCCCGCAGCCTCGGCTTCGATCTCGGTTGGTTGCGCGCCCGGCTGATCGGCGGCGCCGCGCTCGCGGTCGGCGCCTCCGTCGCCGTCACCGGGGCGATCGGCTTCGTCGGGCTCGTCGTGCCGCATCTGCTGCGGCCGCTCGTCGGGCACCGGCCCGGCCGGCTGCTGTTGGTCTCGGGCCTCGGCGGCGCGATCCTGACGCTCGCCGCCGACACCGCCCTGCGGCTGATGCCGATCCGGCCCGAGCTCAAGCTCGGCGTGGTCACCGCGCTGATCGGCGCGCCCTTCCTGTTCAGCCTGATCCAGCGGATGCGGAGGGCGGCGTGATGCAGATCGAAGCCAGGAACATCGCGGTCAGCCTTGGCGGCAAGCCGGTGCTGCGCGGCATCGACCTGACCTTGCGAGCCGGCGAGATGGTCGGCCTGATCGGCCCGAACGGCGCTGGCAAGACGACCTTGCTGCGCGTGCTCGCCGACCTGCTTGCGGCCGAGGCCGGCTCGGTGCGCTATGACGGGCTCACCGCCAAGGCGCTCGGACGCCAGACGCTGGCGCAGCGCATCGCCTTCCTCGCCCAGGGCGGCACGGTGCACTGGCAGCTGCGCGCAGGCGCCGTGGTCGCGCTCGGCCGGCTGCCGCATCGCCGCCCCTTCGCCGATCTCGGACCGTCCGACCGGGCCGCGATCGCGCGCGCCATGGACGCCGCCGATGTCACCGCCTTCGCCGAGCGCACGCTCGACAGCCTCTCGGGCGGCGAGCGCATGCGCGTCCTGCTGGCGCGGGCGCTCGCGGTCGAAGCCCCGATGCTGCTGGCGGACGAGCCGCTCGCCGGGCTCGACCCGCTGCACCAGCTCGAGGCGATGGCGCTGCTGCGGCGCACCGCGCATGCCGGCGCCGGCGTGGTCGTCGTTCTGCACGATCTCAGCCTCGCCGGGCGCTTCTGCGACCGTCTCGTCCTGCTCGATCAGGGCCGCGTGCTCGCGGACGGCTCCCCCGATTCCGTCCTCGGCGACGCCAATCTCGCCCGGGCCTTCGGCATCGAGGTCGCGCGCGGCGAACATGACGGCCAGCCCTATGCCCTGCCCTGGCGAGCGATCCCCCGCAAAGACGAGACATTCTCATGACGAAGAGCGACATCACCGGCTTCATCCGTGAGCAGTTGCGGACGCAGAGCTCGCAATGGAATCTCGGTACCTTCGGCGCGATCGCCGAGTTCCAGCGCGACCCGGACGAGGCTTTCGTGCTGACCGACGAGCACGGCCGGCTCGCCGCGACCACGGCGCGTGGCGGCGTCGGTTTCGGCGATCTCTCCGCCGTCCGGCTCTTTGCCTCCGAGACCGCGATCGGCCAGAGCTGGAGCCACCGCATCGCGCTCTGCCTGCCGGCCGATGCCTGCGCCATGAACCGCCGTACGGCCCTGACCGAGCTCGGCCCCGACAGCGAGGCGCTCCGGCCGCAGGACCGCGACGGCATCCTGTTCGACATGGGGCTCGGCACGCTGCAGGCCGACATCTGCATCCGAACCGCCGATCCCAGCCTGATCGGCGTGTTGCGCTCCGCCGCCGGGCGCTCGCTGTTCGAGCCCGGCAATCCCGCCATGGGCGCGATCGTCACGGCCGGGCCGCATCGCGTCTTCATGGCGCGCTTCGGCCGCTGCGAAGTCTACCAGCCGATCCCGCCGGCCGATGGCAAAAGCCCCGAAGGCCCGCACACCCATGTCCTGCCGAAGCTGCTGCGCTCGGGGCGCACCCATGCGGCGACCGAGCCGGTGCCCGACGGTTTCGTGCCCTGCGCCCATCTCGTGCCGGCCCATCCGCTCAAGGACGCGCTCGGCCGTCGCCAGCCCTGGGACCAGCAGGCCCATGACGCCTTCCAGGCGATGCTCGACGAATACGGCGATGTCCGGCTGCTCGCCCTGAAGTCGCGGCTCGCGGCGGCCATGGCCTCAGGCGCTCCGGCCGATGCGGCCGCGATCCCGGATGATCGCTTCGGCAGGCACGCCGCCAGGGTGCTGCTGCGGCAGCTGGTTCAGAGCGAGCGTCCCCCGGCCAGCGACTGGCTTGCCCTGCTCGAAGGCGAGAGCGGCGAGAAGGAGGAGCCCGCAGCCGACGCCGACGATTACGGCCACGGCTGAAACGAGGCGTCGCCCGGCGGGGGCCGAACCGCTGCCGGAGAAGCCTAACTTCTTGCGGGCTCGCGGGAGATTCGCAGGCGCCGACTCTGGACGAGCGGCGGACCAGTTACTCGCCTCAGTCGAGCAGCTCGCGAAGCCGCGTGGCCAGCTCGCGCGCCGTATAAGGCTTCTTCAGCCAGCCGCCCTCGGCGAGGTCGCGCCCCGGCAGCCCGGGTTCGGCATAGCCGGAGGTGAACAGCACCTTGATCTCCGGGCGAAGCGCACGTGCCTCCTTGGCCAGCTCGTCGCCGAGCATGCCGCCGGGCATCACGATATCGGTGAAGAGCAGATCGATCTCGGGATGCTGCCCGAGCAAGGCGAGCGCCTGGGCTCCTGTCGCAGCTTCGATGACGCGATAGCCCTCGGTCTCGAGTCTGGCGACCGCCACCCGCCTCACCCTGGCGTCGTCCTCGACCACCAGGATCAGTTCGCGGCTCTGCGGCTGGCTGGCTGCGGGCCGGGCTTCTTCCGGCAGTTGCTCCGGCTGCACCGGAGCCGGCACGGCGGCTGGCAGGAAGAGCTGCAGTGTCGTGCCCTTGCCGAGCTCGCTCTGGAGCTGGAGATCGCCGCCTGACTGGCGGGCGAAGCCGAAGGCCATGCTGAGGCCGAGCCCGGTGCCGGCGCCGACACCCTTGGTGGTGAAGAACGGCTCGAAGGCACGCTGCTGCACCTCAGCGCTCATGCCGATCCCGGTATCGGCGACGCTGAGCAGGACATAATCGCCGATACGTAGCTGCGGATGCTCCTGGGCGTAGTCGGCATCCAGTCGCCGGCGCGAGATCTCGACCGTCAGACGGCCGCCGCGCGGCATCGCATCGCGCGCGTTGAGCGCGAGATTGAGCAAGGCGTTCTGTAACTGCGCGCCATCGACGAGCGCGGTGTGTCCGGCGCCGGTGACGACGGTGCGCAATTCAATGGCTTCGCCGAGGGTGCGTCGCAGCAGGTCGGCAAAATTCGAGACGAGCTGGCCGATATCGGTGAGCTTGGGCGTGAGCGTCTGGCGCCGGCCGAAGGCGAGCAGCTGGCCGGTCAGCTTGGCGCCGTCCTCGGCGGCATCCTGCGCCTCGCGCAGCAGCACGCGCAAATCCTTATCGTCGAGGCGGCGCTCGATCATCTCGAGATTGCCGCTGATCACCGTCAGCAGGTTGTTGAAGTCATGGGCGATGCCGCCGGTGAGCTGGCCGACCGCTTCCATCTTCTGGGCCTGGCGCAATTCCTCCTCCATCTTGTGGCGGCTCGTCAGGTCCCGGATGAAGCCGGTGAAGATGCGCTTGCCATTGGTCGCGGCCTCGCCGATGGCGAGTTCCATCGGGAAGGTGGTGCCGTCCTTGCGCTGGCCGGTGACGACGCGGCCGAAGCCGATGATGCGGCGCTCGCCGGTCGCGACATAACGCGCGATATAGCCGTCATGCCGGTCGCGATCGGGATTGGGCATGAGCAGGCGGACATTGCGGCCGCAGACCTCGTCGGCGCTGTAGCCGAACAGCTTCTCCGCCGCCTTGCTGAAGGAGATCATCTCTCCGGCATCGTCGATCACGACCATCGCCTCGGGCACGGTTTCGAGGATCGAGCGCAGATGCGATTCGCGGGCGGCGAGATCGTCCTGGGCGTATTTCAGGTCGCTGATGTCGATGTTCTTGGCGACGATCACCGGATCGGCGGCGCCATCCGGCAGCAGAGCGACGCAGCGGCTGGCGACGAAGACCGGGCGGCCGCTGCGATGCCTCTGCCGCAACTCGCCATGCCAAGTGCCCTGATCGCGCAGCCGGGCAGCCATCGCCTCCGGCGAGCCTTCGCAGACGGTGCCGAGCAGTTCCTGGACATTGCGCCCCACGGCTTCCGCGGCACTCCAGCCGTAGAGCTGTTCGCAGCCGGTGGTCCAGCGCGCGATCCGGCCTTCGAGATCGTGGACGACGATGTTGGCGCCGTCGAGAATCCGGACGAGCTCGTCGATGCTGCCCCAGCTCGTGGCTTTCGGTTGGGTTGCGCTGGTCATCCGGCCTCGCGAGGGATCAGTGGGGCCAGGCGGCCAGCCGTGCCGCGCCCGTGCCGCGGGGCGAAGTATCGGTGTCGTCTTCGGCGCCGGCAAGCCGGGCGAGCGTCGCCGGCCGGCGAATCGCCAGGGCATGCCGTCCTTCGGGTGCGATCACGCCGCGCTGCGTGAGGTTTGTGAAGGTGCGCGACACCGTCTCGATGGTCAGGCCGAGATGGTCGGCGATGTCGGTGCGGCTCATCGGCAGCGGGATCGAGGCCGCGGACTTGCCGCCTTCGGCGAAGCGCTGCATCTGCCGCAGCAGGAAGCCGCAGACCCGCTCCTCGGCGCCGCGGCGGGCGAGCAGCATCGCATGCTCCTGGGCGACAGCGACCTCCTCGCAAAGCGCGGCGATGAATTCGCGGGTCAGGGCGGGCGATGCCTCGGTCAGGGCGCGGAAGCGGCAGCGCTCGATCCGGCGCAGGCTGACCTCGCTCACCGCCTCGGCCGTCGCCGGGCATTGCTCGTCCGGAGCGAGGCCGATGATGTCGCCCTCCTGGGCGAAACCGACGATGATCCGGCGCCCGTCCGGCAGGATGCGGTAGAGCCGCAGCACGCCCTTCAGCACCTCGAAGACATGCCGCGACCGGTCACCTTCCCAGAACAGCGTCGCGCCGGGCTCGAGGCTCTCGAGCGGCTGGCCTGCGAACAGGCCGCGCAGGCTGGGCTCAGCCGGGGTGCCGGCGAGGATCGGGGCATGCCCCGGCAGGCTGGAAACCGCGCTTGCAATGATCATGGCCACCGTCTTCGTCTCCGATCCGATGGTGGCAATTGAACGCGCCCGCGTGACGCCGGAACGATGCGCATGTTACCGTGCGTGCTGAATTGCAACGGATTGTAACAGCCTTGGCCCGCCCGCTTGAGTTCCTATCCAGCCATGGCTGAATCGCAGAGCCGTGCCGAGCACATCCTCGTCGTCGACGACGACCCCCGCATCCGGCAGATGCTGATCCGCTATTTCGAGGGCGAGGGCTATCGCGTCAGCGCGGTCGGCGACGGCCGCGGCATGCGCGAGACGCTGCAGCGCGGCGGGGTCGACATCGTCCTGCTCGATCTCGTCCTGCCGGGCGGCGAGGACGGGCTGATGCTGGCGCGCGAGATTCGCGCCGGTTCCGACCTGCCGATCATCATGCTGACCGGCCGCGACGATGTCGTCGACCGCATCGTCGGGCTCGAGATCGGCGCCGACGATTACATCCCCAAGCCGTTCCATCTGCGCGAGGTGCTGGCCCGGCTGCGAACGGTGCTGCGCCGCCGGCCGCGCGCTGAGCCGCCCGCCCCGAAAGCGACAGGCGAGCTCATTCGCTTCGACGGCTGGCAGCTCGATCTGGCGCGGCGACAACTGCTCGACCCCGCCGGGGCCGAGATCATGTTGACCACCGGCGAGTTCGACATTCTGGCGGTGCTGGCGGGCCATCCCGGGCGGGTGTTCTCCCGCGACATGCTGATGGAGCGTACGCGCGGGCGCACGCACGAGGTCTTCGACCGGTCGATCGACGCGCAGATCGCAAGGCTCCGCAAGAAGGTCGAGCCTGACCCGAAGGCGCCGGCCCTGATCAAGTCGGTGCGCGGCGTCGGCTATGTCTTCACCGGCAAGCCCGCCGACTGAAGCACCAAACCTGCTCCATCGCGCAGCACACGCGGTCAGCGCGCGGCGTCGGCCAGGGCGTTGGTGAGGCCGAGCACGCGCGAGAGTCCGGTCATGTCGGGCAGAACCGGGGTCGCGGGCGGGAACGGGTTGGCGATCCCTTCGGCGACGATGCCGACGAAGGGCATGCCCAGGCTGCGGGCGGCGTGGAATTCGGTGGTCGAATCGCCGATCGCGACCATGCGGCTGGGATCATGGCCATGCTCGGCGGCGAGCGTAGCGAAGGCGGCCGGCTTCAAGGTCGGCGCGCCGATGACGCGCTGGAAGAAGTGGCGCAGGCCGCGACGCTCGACGATCGCCTCGAGTTCCTCCTGCGGCGTCCCGGAGACCAGATGCAGCGGCAGGCGTGCAGCCGCCTCGTTCAGGAAGTCGAGCGCGCCCGGAATCAGCCGGCAGGCGACGACCTTCTCGTAGACGATGGCGCGGTAGCGCTCCGCCAGGGCCTCGATCGCCGCAGGGTCGGCCCCACGCCCGAACAGCGCGACTTCGAAATGGCGGAACTTTTCGCGCCGGCTGACGCCGCCATGGGCGTGGTGATAGCGGTCGATCTCGCTGCGCTGCTCCGGCGTCGCCTCGGGATAGGCGTCCTGGAAGGCCTGCGACTTGATCTCGACGGAATCGACGATGACCCCGTCGAAGTCGAGCACGACGCTCAATGGCACAGCCTGCATCTTGATTTTTGCTCCCTGGCGGCGGGATCGACTTTGGCGATCCGCCGGCCATTGTCCCGCTCCCTGGCCGGAAACCGGCCGGCCCGATCAGGCACCAGTTCACCTTGCCGCCGCCGGGGTCAAGCGCCGCAGGGCGGGCATCGGGGTTGCGCAGGGTGGCTGGCCGGACGACCTTGGCGCCTGCGACAATGCTGGCCGAGCAGTCGATGGAGGCGCGCCGGTGCCGGAGACGAAGGTCGACAAGGCTGGCGTCGAGGCCGGGCTAGAACCGGGCCCGCAGCGCATGCGTCTCTCCAGTCTCTGGCGGGAGCGGCTCGACCTGTCGCTGGTCGCGATCGCGCTGGCTGGTCTGGTCGTCGGCGGTGCCCTCTGGTGGCGCGGCGCGGATGCCGGCTGGGCCTGGACGCTCGCGACGCTGCCCGTCCTCGCCGCCCTGCTGGTGCAGATCGCCGGTTCCCTGCGCCGGGGCGATGTCGGGCTCGACATCGTCGCCGCCCTGTCGATGAGCGCGGCATTGCTGTTCGGCGAGGCGCTCGCCGGCAATGTCGTCGCGCTGATGTATGCCGGCGGGCAATTGCTCGAAGCCTACGCGCAGGGGCGGGCGCGACGGGAGATGTCGGCCCTGCTCGGCCGCGTCGCCTTCACCGCGATGCGCTATCGCGACGGCGCGCTCGAGGAGGTGCCGACCGCCGAACTGCGCCAGGGCGACCGCCTGCTGATCCGCACCGGCGACGTGCTGCCGGTCGACGGGCATGTCGCCGAGGGCGTCGCGGTGCTCGATCTGTCGGCGCTGACCGGGGAATCGCTGCCGCAGACCCTCGAACGCGGCATGGATGCGCTGAGCGGCGCGACCCTGGTCGGGGCTCCCTTCGATCTGATCGCCAGCCGCCCGGCCGCGGAAAGCACCTATGCCGGCATCGTCCGGCTGGTCGAGCAGGCGCAGGAGAGCAAGGCGCCTATGGCACGGCTGGCCGACCGCTACGCCATCGGCTTCCTCGTGCTGACCTTGGCCATAGCCGGCGCCGCCTGGCTGTTCAGCGGCGATCCGATCCGGGCGCTCGCCGTCCTCGTCGTCGCGACGCCCTGTCCGCTGATCCTCGCGGTGCCGGTCGCGATCATCTCCGGCATCTCGAAGAGCGCCCGCAGCGGGGCTTTGGTCAAGGATGGCGGCGTGCTGGAGGCGCTGGCGCGCATTCGCATCGCGGTGCTCGACAAGACCGGGACGGTGACGCAAGGCCGGCCGACGATCATCGGCATCCGCGCGGTCAACGGCTTCTCGCAGAACGAGGTTCTGGCGCTGGCGGCGAGCCTCGACCAGGCCTCGGCCCATGTCGTCGCGACCTCGCTGATCAAGGCGGCGACCGAGGCCGGGCTGGCGCTGAAGCCGCCGACGGAGATTGCGGAGACGCCCGGCAAGGGCATCGAGGGCAAGGTCGGCGACCGGCGCGTCGCGCTCGGTGGTGGCGGTTATGTCGGCCGGCGCAGCACCGGCGGGGATGCCGATGCGCTCGCCGCCGACGCGCCGCCGGGCGCGCTGATGGTGGCGGTCGCCGCCGATGGGGTGCTGGCTGGCGTCATCCTGCTGCAGGACCAGCTCCGCGAGGATGCGCGGGCGACGCTCGAAACCCTGCGCCAGGCGGGGGTCGAGCGGATCGTGCTCGCCTCCGGCGATGTCGGCGAGATCGCGCGCGCGGTCGGGGCGAGCCTCGGGGTCGATACGGTGCTGGGCGATCTGACGCCCGAAGGCAAGGTCGCGGTTATCCGGGATGAAGAGCGGGCCGGGCCAGTGATGATGGTCGGCGACGGCGTCAACGATGCGCCGGCGCTGGCGGCGGCGAGCGTCGGCGTCGCGATGGGCGCGCGCGGTGCCGCCGCTTCCTCCGAGGCGGCGGGCGTCGTACTGCTGGTCGATGCGCTGGAGCCGCTGGCGAAGGCGCTCGCCTCGGCGCGACGGACGCGCATGATCGCCCTGCAGAGCGTCTTTGTCGGGCTCGGGCTCTCCGTGCTCGGCATGCTGGTCGCGGCCCTGGGCTATCTCCCGCCGGTCCAGGGCGCGCTGTTCCAGGAGGCGATCGACATCGTCGTGATCCTCAACGCCCTGCGTGCTCTGCGCTAGGAGTTGACGGGCCGTCTCCGGCCAGAATGGCCAGCCGGCCGCCCGAGCCTCAGGCCCTGATCGCGTCGAAACTCTCGGCGCTGGCGAGCTTCCAGGCCGAGGCATAGAACTCGCCGTCGACGCCCTTCTCGAGCAGGCTGCCCGGTTCGAGGAAGCGGTGGAGTTGCGAGAACAGCTTGATCTCGGTCGTGCTGGTGCGGCGCACCAGATGGTGCGGGCCGAGCTCGGAGGGGTGGCTGACGCCGGCGGCGGCGAGCATCTCGGCGAGCGCCTTCAGGGTGTTGCGGTGGAAGTTGTGCACGCGCTGGGCCTTGTCGGGCACGACGAGGGCGCGCTGGCGCAGCGCGTCCTGCGTCGCGACACCGGTCGGGCAGCGATTGGTATGGCAGCTCTGCGACTGGATGCAGCCGATGGCGAACATGAAGCCACGCGCCGAATTGACCCAGTCGGCGCCGATGGCGAGGACGCTGGCCATATCGAAGGCGCTGACCACCTTGCCGCTGGCGCCGAGGCGGATACGGCTGCGCAGATTGGTGCCGACCAGCGTGTTGTGGACGAAGAGCAGGCCTTCGCGCAGGGGCACGCCGAGATGGTCGGTGAACTCGACCGGCGCCGCGCCGGTGCCGCCTTCGGCACCGTCGACGACGATGAAGTCGGGCAGGATGCCGGTCGCGAGCATCGCCTTGACGATGCCCATGAACTCCCAGGGATGGCCGAGGCAGAGCTTGAAGCCGACCGGCTTGCCGCCCGACAATTCGCGTAAGCGCGCGATGAACTGCATCATCTCGATCGGCGTCGAGAAGGCGCTGTGGCGCGCCGGCGAGACGCAGGTCACGCCCTCCGGCACGCCGCGGGTCAGGGCGATCTCGCGGCTGACCTTGTGGGCCGGCAGGATGCCGCCATGGCCGGGCTTGGCGCCCTGGCTGAGCTTGATCTCGACCATCTTGACCTGCGGATCGCGCGCCTGGGCGGCGAAGCGCTCCGGGTCGAAATGCCCATCCGCGGTGCGGCAGCCGAAATAGCCGCTGCCGAGCTCCCAGATCAGGTCGCCGCCATTCTCGCGGTGATAGGGGCTGATGCTGCCCTCGCCGGTGTCATGGGCGAAGTTGCCGGCCTTGGCACCGCGATTCAGCGCCCGGATCGCATTGGCGCTGAGCGAGCCGAAGCTCATCGCCGAGATGTTCAGCACCGAGCCGGAATAGGGCTGGCTGCATTGCGGCCCGCCGATCTCGATGCGGAAGCCCGCGGGATCGCCGACCGCCGCCGGGCGCATCGAATGGCCGATGAACTCGTAGCCGCCGGCATAGACGTCGACCATGGTGCCGAAGGGGCGGTCGCCATCCTCGTTCTTGGCGCGGGCATAGATCAGCGAGCGCTGGCTGCGCGAGAAGGGCAGCCGGTCATCGTCGCTTTCAAGCAGATATTGCCGAATCTCCGGGCGGATGCCTTCGACGAGGTAACGGATGTGCCCGAGGATCGGATAATTGCGCAGCACCGCATGCTGCGTCTGCACGAGATCGTAGATTCCGATCGCCGACAGCAGGCCGGCGACCAGCGTCAGCGGCCAGAGCCAGGACCAGAGCGGCAGCAGCAGGAGCGAGCCCAGCGCGACGGCGATGCAGCCGGCAAGCGCGGCGTAGCGATTGAACAGCGAAATGGGCAAGACGGCCGGACCTCGTAAAAGATGCATGCCCCTGGCGGGGCGCGGCCGAGCCTCGGACAAAATCGCGGGCGGGACAATGCCCAGGTGCCGGCGGCACGGCCGGCATCGGCCCTCCTTGCTGCGGGCGCGATGCGTCAGGCCGGGTAGACGAGGCGAAAACCCATATGGCTGGTGCTCGAATCCGGCGCCGAGCCGATGCGGGCAGCGATCCGGTAGCGATGGCAATAGGAGCGATGGCAGAGGAAGGAGCCGCCCTTCAGCACCTGCCGGCGCTCACTTGCCGCTTCGCGGTTGAGCTGCTGGGCAGCCCGCTTCAGCGAGCGGACGCGGAAGGGCTCGGCGCACCATTCCCAGACATTGCCGCACATATTGTGGAGCCCGTAGCCATTGGGCGGAAAGGACCGGGCCGGAGCCGTGCCACGATAGCCGTCCGCGGCGCTGTCGGCCTGCGGAAAGCTCCCCTGCCAGATATTGCAGGGGAAGGGCCCGCCATCGCCGGGCTCCTCGTCCCCCCAGGGATAGCGCGCGCCTTTCAGGCCGCCGCGGGCGGCGTGCTCCCATTCGGCCTCGCTCGGCAGGCGCCCCCCGGCCCAGCCGGCGAAGGCGAGCGCATCGCGATGCGAGATATGGACGACCGGATGGTCGAGGCGCTGCTCGATCGTCGATCCCGGCCCCGCCGGCTGGCGCCAGCTCGCCCCTTCGACACGGCACCACCAGGGCGCGCCGTCCGGCCGCTGCAAGGCCGCTGCAGACCCGGCGACATCGTGCTCGAAGACGAAGGACCAGCCATACTCCTCGGCCTCGCTGACATAGCCGGTCGCGCCGACGAAGGCGGCGAAGCGGGCATTGGTCACCGCCGCCTCGTCCATCCGATAGGCCGGCAGCTCGACGAAGCGTCGCGGGCCCTCGCCGTCGAGCGGAAAGACCGGCTGGTCGGTGCCGATCTCGGCGCGCCCGGCCGGGATCGCGACCGTGACCGTCGCGTCGTGGCCCGCCCCGAAGGCGGCCTGAGCCATGCCGGCCGGCTTCGCCGCAGGTAGACGCGCGCTGGAAATGCCGCAGCAGCCCGGTTTGGGCTCGGTCGTCGTCAACGCAAGTCTCCGCTATCGGGCGCTGGTGCCGGCCTCAGCAGCAATCTGCGCCGGCACCTGTCAAGGCGGGTAGGCTAAATCGCGCAGCGCTTCGTTGGGGGCTCAGGGCAGCTTGTGGTTCTCGAAGAAGCCGTCGAGCGGAATCTGCGTCTCCTTCTCGAAATCGTCCATCGCCTCGACCAGGCGCTGGCGATAGCCCAGCAGAGCGAGCAGAATCTGGGCGGCGTCGCGCGACAGGCCGTAGCGCGACCAGCTCTCGGCCGTGCGCTGTTCGAGCCCTATGCGGGTGCCGAAAGCCTCGACGCTGTCGAAGCCGAGGCCGCGCACCACCTCGAGCAGCTCCTCGGCGCTCATCCGCGGCTTGACCAGATGCGAATGCACCCGCTCGAGCACGAGGCGCACATCCGAGGGCCGGAACTGCAGCGAATGGCGCGCCAGTTGCTGCAGATTGCCCGCCTTCGACGTACCCGCGCCGATCGGCCGCCGCGGCCCGCCACCTTCTCCCCGCTCAGCCATGCTTCTGCCCCACGCTCGCCAGCAGCGCGTCGGCGGCGCCCTCATCCGTGATCAAAACCTTCGCCGCGCTGGCTCGCAGAGCAGCCCGGATCGCCGGCGCCTTGTTGGCGCCGCCGCCGGCAATGGCGACGAGGCCGATCCCGGTCAGCTCCGACGGGTTCACCGCCATGATGCGCCGGTTCACGGGATGGTCGACCGGCCTGCCCTCGGCGTCGATGAAATGGCAGAGCAGGTCGCCGACCGCGCCGGCAGCCCTCAGCGATTCAAGATCCGATTCCGGCACGAGCCCTTCGCGGAACAGGGTCGAGTCCCGCCCGAGGCTGCCGATGCTGAGCAGGGCGACATCGGCGGCGCGGGCCCGAGCCAGCAGGTCGCGCAGGGTCGGCTCACCCCAGAGCGCGTCGCGAATCTCGGCGCTGGAGACGAAGACCGGTGCCGTCAGCTGGAAGCAGTCGGCGCCGAACATATCGGCGACGCGGCGCGCCACGGCCGAGGGATTGATGCTGCGCGAATGGGTCAGGCCGCCGAGCAGCGAGACCACCGACATGGCCTCGATCTGGCGAGGCTGCATGCCGCGCAGCGCCTGATGGAGGGTCTCGCCCCAGCCGACGGCGAGCGACATGTTGTCCCGCAGCATGTCCGACAGCCAGAGCCCGGCGGCGTAGCCGACCAGAGCGGGGATGCTGGCGGCATCGCGCGCCGCCGGTACGACGATCGCCTCGTCGAGCCCGAAGCTGGTGACGAGGCCGCGCTCCAGCGCGGCCTGCCGCGCCGAGCGCGCATCGATGCGGATACGGACGATGCCTTCGTTGCGGGCGGCGGCGAGGATGCGCACGACCTTGATGCGGCTCAGGCCGAGCGCCTCGGCGATCTGCTCCTGCGTCAGGCCCTCGACATAATAGAGCCAGGCCGCGCGGACCTTGTCGTCCGCGACGAGCTCCGTTGCCGCACGGGTTTCGTCTTCCAGCGCCATGAACTCCCCGTCGGTCTCCCGGTCATCGCGGCGCACCATCGCTGTCCGCCGCGGGTTCGGCAATCCCACTGCGATTCTGATCGCTTGACAGCGTCGGCGCAATGATCTTTTGTCTGATTAAATGAACATATGTTCCAAGAAGTATCTTTCCGGGCGGAGATGATCTGACGATGGCGGCTGCATTTTCGCCCCCGATGGGCGCATCGCCGACGGCCGGCCTGACGCTGGCCGAGGCGCTCGAACAGCGCGAGCGGGCCGGCAGGCCGGTCCGCGTCGGGCTGATCGGCGCCGGCCAGATGGGCACCGATATCGTCGTGCAGATCGCGCAGATGCCCGGCATCGCGATCGCGGCGGTCGCCGACATCGCGCCGGACCGCGTGGCACAGGCGGCGGCGCTCGCCGGCTCCGCTGCCGACATCGTTTCGGATGCGGCCGGGATCGAGGCCGCCCAGCGCAAGGGCCGGATCGCCGCGACCACCTCGCTCGATCTCATCTGCAATTCGCCGGCCGTCGACGTGATCATCGACGCCACCGGCAACCCCGAAGCCGGCTCTCGGGTGGCGCTGGCCGCGATCGCGGCGCGCAAGCACATCGTGATGATGAATGTCGAAGCCGACATCACCATCGGCTCCTATCTCGCGGCCGAGGCGGCGAAGGCGGGCGTCGTCTATACGCTAGGTGCCGGCGACGAGCCTGCCGCCGCCATGGAGCTGATCAATTTCGTCCGCGCCATGGGCTATCCGGTGGTCGCCGCCGGCAAGGGCAAGAACAACCCGTTCCGGATCGATGCGGTGCCCGCCGACTATGTCGAGGAAGCGACCCGGCGGAACATGAATCCGCGCATGCTGGTCGAGTTCGTCGACGGCTCGAAGACCATGGTCGAGATGGTCGCGATCGCCAATGCCTGTGGCTTCGTGCCCGACATCCCGGGCATGCACGGCCCGGAGGCGCCGCGCGCCGAGCTGCAGAACTATTTCTGCCCGAAGGAGGAGGGTGGCCTGCTCTCCCGCAAGGGCGTCGTCGACTTCACCGTAGCCAAGGGCGTCGCGCCCGGCGTGTTCTGCGTCGCCGAGATGCGTCATCCCAGGGTGCGCGAGCGGATGAGCGACCTGCATCTCGGGCCGGGGCCGTATTACTCCTTCTTCCGGCCCTACCACCTGACCAGCCTGGAAGTGCCGCTCTCGGCGGCGGCCGCCGTGCTTTTCGGGCTGTCCCATATGCGCCCGCTGCCGGTGCCGCGCGCCGAGGTCGGCTGCGTCGCCAAGCGCGACCTTTCCGTCGGCGAGACGCTCGATGCGATCGGCGAATATGCCTATCGCGGCTTTGCGCTGTCGCGGGCCGATGCGCAGGCGCGCAACGCGCTGCCGATCGGGCTCGCCCAGGGCGCGACGGTGACGCGGGCGGTGCGCAAGGGCGAGCTGATCACGCTGGCCGATGCGACGCCCGACCAGCGCCTGAAGATCGTCGAGGTACGACGGGCGCAGGACGCGATGGTCGCCGCGCTCGGCGGGGGAATCCAGGCATGAACGACATGAAGACAGGCGCTGCGCAGATCGCGCGGCCGAACCAGCGGCCGGAGCTCGCGGCACTCGACGATGCGACGCTGCGTACCGCGCTGACCCGGATGCACCTGATCCGGAAGTTCGAGGAGGCGGCCGAGGCGAGCTATATGCGCGGGCTGATCCACGGCACGATGCATCTCTCGATCGGCCAGGAGGCCAGCGCGGTCGGCACGACCCTGCCGCTGCAGGCGCAGGACTACATCCTTTCGACCCATCGCGGCCATGGCCACTGCATCGCGCGCGGCGCCGAGCCGAAGCTGATGTTCGCCGAGTTCTTCGGCAAGGAGACCGGCTACTGCAAGGGCCGCGGCGGCTCGATGCACATCGCCGATGTCGAGGGCGGCAATCTCGGTGCCAACGGCATCGTCGGCGGCGGCCTGCCGATCGCGGTCGGCGTCGGCATGAGCATCAAGGCGCAGAAGAACGGCCGGGTCTGCATGGTCTTCTTCGGCGACGGCGCCTCGAACGAGGGCGCCTTCCACGAGGCGCTCAACATGGCCTCGATCTGGAAGCTGCCGGTCGTCTTCGTCTGCGAGAACAACAAATACGGGATGTCGATGGACATCGCCCGCGCCATGGCAGTCGCGAATGTCGCCGACCGGGCGAGCGCCTATGCCATGCCGGGCCATTGCCTCGACGGCAACGATCTCGCCGGCGTCGCCGCGGTGGCGCGCGAGGCGGTCGCGCGGGCGCGCCATGGCGGCGGCCCCTCGCTGATCGAGTGCAAGACCTATCGCTGGCGCGGCCATTCCAAGAGCGATCGCAATCTCTACCGCAGCAAGGAAGAGATCGAGGAATGGCGCGCCCAGGATCCGATCCGGCGGCTCGAGGACGAGCTCAAGGCGCATGACCGTTTCGACGCTGCCGCGCTGATGAAGCTCGAAGAGGACGCCCAGCGCGAGATCGATGCCGCCGTCGAGTTCGCCCGCACCTGCCCGGACCCCGATCCGAAAGACCTGACCCGTGACGTCTATGCCATCTGAGCTGATCGAAGCGCCCGCGGAGCTGCGCGAGCTTTCCTATGCCGAGGCCGTGCGCGAGGCGCTGGCCCAGGCGATGGAGGCCGACAGCCGAGTCTTCCTGTTCGGCGAGGATGTCGGTGTCTATGGCGGCGCCTTCGGCGTCTCAGGCGACCTCGTCCACCGCTTCGGCGCCGAGCGCGTCATCGACACGCCGATCAGCGAGCTCGGCATCGCCGGGGCGGCGGTCGGCGCCGCGATCACCGGCATGCGGCCGGTCGTCGAGATCCAGTTCTCGGATTTCGTCACGCTCGCCATGGAGCAGCTGGTCAACCAGGCGGCTAAGATCCGCTTCATGTTCGGCGGCAAGGCGAGCGTGCCGATGGTGGTGCGCCTGCCCGGCGGCTCGGGCACCGGGGCGGCCGCCCAGCACAGCCAGAGCCTTGAAGCCTGGTTCGCCCATGTGCCGGGGCTGAAGGTGCTGCAGCCGAGCACGCCGCACGATGCCAAGGGCATGCTGCTGGCGGCGATCGACGATCCGAACCCCGTGATGATCTTCGAGCACAAGCTGCTCTACAAAACCAAGGGCCATGTCCCGGCCGAGCCCTATCGCGTGCCGATCGGCAAGGCGGCGATCCGCCGCGAAGGTACCGACATCACCATCGTCGGCTCCTCGATCATGGCGCTGAAGGCGCAGGCGGCCGCCGCCCGGCTTGCGGATGAAGGCGTCTCGGCAGAGGTGATCGATTTGCGCTCGATCCGCCCGATCGACTTCACCACGATCGCCGAGAGCGTGCGCAAGACCCACCGGCTGATGGTGGTCTATGAGGGCGTCAAGACCATGGGCATCGGCGCGGAGATTTCCGCCATGATCGCCGAGAGCGAGGTCTTCGACTTCCTCGATGCGCCGATCGTCCGCCTCGGCGGGGTCGATGCGCCTATCCCCTATAATCCCGTGCTGGAGAAGGCGGCGGTGCCGCAGGAGGACGACATCTTCGCCGCCGCGCTCAACCTCCTGCGCCGCGGAGAGGCCTGATGCCGGTCGAGGTCATCCTCCCCAAGGTCGACATGGACATGGAGACCGGCACGATCGAGGCCTGGCACGTCAAGGAGGGCGATCAGGTCCGCCAGGGCGAAACGATCTTCGAGATCGGCACCAACAAGGCGGTGATGGAGGTCGAGGCGCCGGCGAGCGGAGCCATCCGCCGCATCCGGGCCGAGACCGGCATCGCCATCGCGGTCGGCACGCCCGTCGCCTGGATTTATCTCGACGGCGAGACGCAGGATGCGGCACCGGCGGCAAAGCCTGCGGCGATGCCGGCTCCCCCGCCCGCCGCGGCGGCCGCAGTCGTTGCGAACCAGGCGAGCAATGGCGTCGCTGCCGGCGCCGTTCCAGCAAGCTTGCGCGCCACGCCTCTCGCACGCCGCGTCGCGCGCCAGAACGGCATCGACCTCAGGGCCATTGCCGGCTCCGGGCCACGCGGGCGGATCGGCGAGGCCGATGTCCGCAGCCATATCGCTGCGGTGGCAGCTCCCGCACCGGTTGCAGTCGATGGCGCCGCCGCGACCTGCCGCAGCGCCGAAGTCCCGGCCGACACGCTGAAGCCCTTCTCCGCCATTCGCCGCATCGTCGCGACGCGGCTTTCGGAGAGCATGCGCACGGCGCCGCATTTCTATCTCACCAGCGAAATCGAGATGAGCGCCGCGCAGGCGCTTCTGCGCCGGCTCGCCGCCAGGCATGAGCGGCTCGGCGCGCCGAAGCCGAGCCTGACCGTGCTGATCGCCCGGATCGCCGCCGGCGTGCTCGGCCATCACCCGCTGCTCAACGCCTCGGCGGAAGGCGAGGCGACGCGTTTTCATGAGCGCATCGATATCGGCATCGCCATGGAGCGCGAAGGCGATCTCGTCGTGCCGGTGCTGCGAGACGCCGGCACGATGGACATGCCGGCCATGGCGCGCGAGTTTGCGCGGTTGCGCGAGGGGGTGGCGAAGCGCAGCCTGACGCCGGCCGAGCTCGGCGGCGGCACCTTCACCATCTCCAATCTCGGCATGTACGGGGTCGACAGCTTCACGGCGATCATCAACCCGCCGCAGGGCGCGATCCTGGCGATCGGCCGCACGGTCGAGAAGCCGGTCGGCCGGGACGGGCAGATCGTGCTGCGGCCGATGGCGAACTTCACGCTGTCATCGGACCATCGCATCATCGACGGAGTGACGGCGGCGCGCTTCATGGCCGATCTGCGCGAGGCACTGGAGAATCCTGAAGTGCTCTTGTGAGGGATGCAGGCCACCATGCCGGCGATGCGGCATGGTGGCAGGAAAGACGAACTGATAGCCAGCAGTGACGAAGATCGTCCGTCGCCCTAAGGCGGTAAGGACGACTGACACAACGGAGGAGACATCATGACCCAGACCAGACGCAGCCTCGTCATCGCCGCGCTCGGTGGCTTGCTCGCCGCGAGCCCCGCCTTCGCCCAGGAGCCGGCGGGCAAGCTCGTGCTCTACACCTCGCAGCCGGAGAAGGACGCGGCGCAGACCACGGCCGCCTTCAAGAAGGCCTATCCCAAGGTCGAGGTCGAAATCTTCCGCTCCGGCACCACGGAAGTCATGGGCAAGCTCGCGGCCGAGATCTCGGCCGGCCAGCCGCGCGCCGACGTACTGCTGATCGCCGATGCGGCGAGCATGGAGATCCTGAAGAAAGACGGCCGCCTGCTCCCCTATGCCGGCGCCAAGGTCGACGGGCTGCAGCCCGGCTCCTTCGACGCCGACAAGACCTATTTCGGCTCGAAGCTGATCACCACCGGCATCGCCGTCAACACCGGCGCCAAGACCCGGCCGACCTCGTGGAACGATCTCGGCAATCCCGATCTCAAGGGCCAGATCTCGATGCCGAGCCCGCTCTATTCGGGCGCCGCCGCGATCATGCTCTCGACCATGACGGCAAGGCCCGATCTCGGCTGGAAGCTGTTCGAGCAGCTCAAGGCCAACGAGGCCGTTGCGGTGCGCGGCAACGGCGCCGTGCTGCGCGCCGTCGCCAGCGGCGAGAAGACCTATGGCGTGCTGGTCGACTTCATGGCCTTCAATGCCAAGGCCCAGGGCTCGCCGGTCGAGTTCATCTTCCCGAAGGAAGGTGCCCCGGCGGTGACCGAGCCGGTCGCGATCCTGAAGACGACCAAGAACGAGGCGGCCTCGAAGGCGTTCGTCGACTTCATTCTCTCGGATGAGGGCCAGAAGCTCGCGCTCGCCATGGGCTACATCCCGGCCAAGCCGAGCGTCGGCTCGCCCTCCTGGCTGCCGGCCGGCACCAAGATCAACGTCATGGCCTCGGACATCGCGGCCGTGGTCAAGGCGACCGAGGCGGACAAGGCCCGTTTCGCCACCATGTTCGGCAACTGAGACCGGCTCCATGTCCTTAGCGGATGCTGCCACGACGCGTACGCGCGTCGTGGAGACCGGTCTCCTCTGGGGACTCGTCCTGCTCGTCGCCGTGCTGTCCCTGCTGCCGATCGGGCGGCTGGTCTTCGAAGGGCTGGCACCGGGCGGCGCGCTCTCGACCTCCTCGCTCGGCAAGGTCCTCGCCAGCCAGGCGACCTGGACGGCGACCGCCAACAGTCTCGTCACGGCGATCGCCGGGACCGTGCTCGCCGTGCTGCTCGGCGGCACGGTGGCGCTGCTGACGACGCTGACCGACATCCGCGCCCGCAACGCCTTCACCTTCTGCTTCGTGTTGCCGCTGATGATCGCGCCGCAGGTCACGGCGCTGGCCTGGCTGCAGCTCTTCGGCCCCTCCAGCACGCTGCTCAAGCTGATCGGCATGGCGCCGCCGCTCGGCAGCAAGAACCCGCTCTATTCGCGCGAAGGCATCATCCTGCTGCTCGGGCTGCAATACGCCCCGCTGGTCTTCCTGACCTTGCGCGCCGGCCTGCGCGCTCTGCCGAAGGAGCTGATCGAGGCGGGCCTCGCCGCGGGCGCAAGCCCGCTTACCGTGCTGCGCACCGTCGTGCTGCCCTTGATGACGCCGCCGCTGATTGCCGGCATCGCGCTCTGCTTCGTCTCGAGCCTCGGCAATTTCGGCATTCCCGCCTTTCTCGGCATTCCCGGCAATTTCCTGGTACTGCCGACCCTGATCTACCAGCGCCTCGCCGGCCTCGGCCCGGGCGTGCTCTCGGAGGTCGCGATCCTGTCGCTGCTGATCGGCCTCATCGCCATGGTCGGCATCCTCTTGCAGGACTACATGCTGCGCCGACGCGACTTTCGGATCACCACCACCTCCAGTGCGGCGCGGCCCTTCGAGCTCGGGCGCTGGCGCACCACGGTCGAGATCCTGCTCTGGACCGTCGCCATCCTGATCCTGGCACTGCCCTTCCTCGGCCTGATCACGACATCGCTGATCCCGGCCTTCGGCGTGCCGCTGAATGCGAAAACCGCGACGCTCGCCAACTATGCCTATGTGCTGCTCGAGCACGCCGCCTCGAAGCGCGCCTTCGTCAACAGCTTCCTGATGTCGGGCGCGGCCGCGATCCTGATCGTCGTGATCTGCGTGCCGCTCGCCTATTTCATCGTCTGGAAGAAGTCGCGCCTCTTACGCCTGCTCAACGTCGCCGCCGAACTGCCCTATGCGATGCCGGGCGTCGTGCTCGCCATCGCCGCGATCCTGCTCTTCCTGAAGCCGCTGCCGCTGCTCGGCTTCTCGCTCTACAACACGATCTGGATCATCGTCTTCGCCTATCTCGCGCGCTTCCTGGTGCTCGGCCTGCGCCCGATCATCAGCGGCTATCTGCAGCTCGACCGGACGCTGGAGGAGGCCGCGCAGATCGCCGGTGCCGGGCTCGTGCGCCGGCTCGTCACCATCATCTTCCCGCTGGTCGCGCCGGCGGCGGTGGCGGGGGCGCTGCTGATCTTCCTCACCGCCTTCAACGAACTCACCGTTTCCGCGCTGCTCTGGTCATCGGGCACGGAGACGCTCGGCGTGGTGGTGTTCTCCTTCGAGCAGGGCGGCGACTCGACCTATGCCTCGGCGCTGGCGGCGGTGACGGTCCTCGTCACCATCGGGCTGATGCTCTCGACCCTGCTCTTCGCCAAGAAACTGCCACAGGGAGTGCTGCCGTGGCGCGACTGAAGATCGACCGGGCCCGCAAATATTTCGGGTCCTACACCGCGCTCGACGACGTCTCCATCGATGTCGAGGATGGCGAGTTCATCGCCGTGCTCGGCCCGTCCGGCTGCGGCAAGACCACGCTGCTGCGCCAGATCGCCGGCTTCGACAAGCTCGATGGCGGTGAGATCACAATCGGCGACCGGCTGCTCTCCTCACCCGAGCGGCACGTGCCGCCGGAGCATCGCAAGCTCGGCATCGTCTTCCAGTCCTATGCGCTCTGGCCACATATGAGCGTGGCGGAAAACGTCGCCTATGGCCTGACCGTCGCCGGCGTGCGCGACCCCGAGCGCGCAAGGCGCGTCGCCGCAGCGCTCGATCTCGTCGGCCTCACCGGCTTTGCCGAACGGCGCCCGGGCCTGCTTTCGGGCGGCCAGCGCCAGCGCGTCGCTTTGGCGCGCTGCCTCGTCACCGAGCCCTCGCTGGTGCTGCTGGACGAGCCGCTCGCCAATCTCGACGTGCATCTGCGCGCCTCAATGGAGGAGGAGTTCTCGCGCTTCCACGAGCGCACCGGCACGACCATGGTCTACATCACCCATGATCAGGCCGAGGCGATGGCGCTGGCCGACCGGATCGCGGTGATGGACCGTGGCCGGCTGCTCCAGCTCGCCAGCCCCTCGTCGCTCTATCGCGAGCCGGCGAACACGACGGTGGCGGGCTTCATCGGCGAGGGCATGGTGCTGCCGGCGCGCCTGCTTTCGAAGCCGGAAGCCGGTCATTGCAAGGTCGATGTTCTCGGCGTCGAGGCGGTGATGCGCTGCCGCTCCGACCAGGCTGCAAGCGCGCAAGCCAAGATCTGCCTGCGGTCGCGCGATTTTTCGATCGCTCAGGACGAAGGCGGCCTCGCCGCGCGCGTCGAGCGCCTCTCCTATCAGGGCGGCTATTTCCGGATGGAGGTGCGCCCGCTCGCGAGCGAGGAAACCATGCTGCATCTCGACGCGCCGGAGCCGGCGCCGGCCGCCCCCGGCGAGACGATCCGCCTCAGCATCAGGGATGGCTGGGTCATTCCGGAGGCGGATCTGGCGGCATGAAGATCAGGATTCACGGCGGCGTCGGCGAGAAGGGCCGCACCTGCATCGGCGTCGAACATGGCTCGACGCGGCTTCTGCTCGATGTCGGGGTCAATACCAGCGCGCCGCGCGGGCCGGGCTATTATCCGGCGATTTCGCCGGAGCAGCTGGCCGCCACCGAGGCGATCATCGTCACCCATGCGCATGAGGACCATGTCGGCGCGCTCGGCTGGTGCCTCGCCAACGGGTTTTCCGGCCGGGTCCTGATGACGGCGGAAGCTGCCTCCGAGACCGATGCGACGCTGCAGGCCTATGCCACGGCCGAGGAGCGGGCGCTCGCGCAGACGGCGAAGATCGAGATCATCGAGGCCGGCAAGCCCTTCCGGCTCGGCGGAATTGCGATCGAGACCGGACGCAGCGGCCATGTCGTCGGCGGGGTCTGGTGCCATCTGACCGCAGATGGTCGCCGGCTCGGCTATTGCGGCGATGTCGTGCCGGCGAGCCCGGTCTTCGCAATGGACAGGATGCCGCCCAGCGACCTCTTCCTGCTCGACGCCTCCTATGGCGAGGACCGCGTGCCGGCCTGGGAACGCGGCCTCGCGGTGACGCGCTGGCTCGAGGCGCATCCCGGCGGCGCAGTGCTGCCGACGCCGCTTTCCGGCCGCTCCGTCGAGCTGATGGCGCTGATCGACAGCCCGATCGCGATCCATCCCTCGATGCAGGCGTCGCTGGCGCAGCAGATCGCCGCCGGCTCATGGCTCGCGCCGGGCATTGCCGACGAGTTGTCGCGCAAGCTCGCAGGCGCGCTGCTCTGGCGCGAGGGCGAGACGCTGCCGCAGGCCGCGCTGCTCTGCCATGACGGAATGGGGCTCGCCGGCCCCTCGGCGGCTGCACTGGCGCAGGCGCAGGCGGAACGAAAGCCCGTGCTTCTGACCGGGCACGTGCCGAAGGGCAGCCCGGGCGATGCCATGCTGGCGGCGGGCAAGGCGCAATGGCTGCGCTTCCCGACCCATCCGACCCTGCCCGAGAATGCCGCGCTCGCCGCCGCCAATGGCGCGCCGGTGGTGCTGGCCCATTCCTGCGACGCCGCCACGGCGCGTGCGCTGGCCCGCACCATTCCGGGCCTCAACCCTGCGCCCAAGCCGGGCGACATCATCGAGATCTGAGGCTGAACCATGCGTATCCTGATCGCTAATGACGACGGCATCGACGCACCGGGCATCGCCCTGCTGCGCCGGGCCGCTGCGCGCCTCTGGTCCGACATCTGGGTCGTGGCGCCAGAGCGCAAATGGACGGCGGCGAGCCACCATCTCTCCTTCGACCGCGATCTCGTGCTGACGCGGCGCGAGAACCAGGTCTACGCGCTCTCCGGCACGCCGGCCGATTGCGTCGTCGGCGCCATGACCGTGCTGTTCCGCGATGGCGGCCGGCCGGACCTCCTGCTCTCGGGCGTCAATCACGGCCGCAACACCGGCGAGGACGCGGCCTATTCCGGCACGCTCTCGATCGCCCGCGAGGCTTGTTTCTGGGGCGTTCCGGCGATCGGCCTGTCGCGGGTCAAGGAGGGTGGCTATGGCGAAGAGGACGTCGCGGCGCTCGCGGCCCTGCTCGCCAGCCTCTGGGCACGGCGCGGGCAATGGGCGCGCGAGGGCGCCTGGCTCAGCGTCAACCTGCCGAACACCTTGCCGGCCGAGATCGGTCTGGCGCGGATCGGCCGCGACAAGATCGCCGGCGCCGCCGATATCGTCGATGACGATCCCGCGCGCACGGTCTGGCGTATCAGGCGTGGCCGGCCGCAAAGCAGCCAGCCCGGCGACGAGAATTCACTGATCGACGCCGGCAAGATCGCGATCGTCCGGCATTGCTGGACGGACGGCGCACCGCTCGACGCGGCCCTGGCACGGGATCTCAATGCGGAGCTCGGCCAGGGCTAGCTCCAGACGAAGTCAGCGGGGCGCTGCCGCCTTTGCGTCGACCGGCGCCTCGGCCGGCATCGGCTCCGGGGTCAGGTCGTCATCGTCGAGAATGCGCCAGCCCGGCCCTTCCAGATCGCTGTACTGGCCCGTGCGCATGTTCCAGAAGAAGGCGGCGAGCCCGGTCAGGCCCAGCGCCAGGGCGAGCGGCATCAGCACGACCAGGATGTTCATGCGGAGCCCTCCCGAGCAGCGGCGGCGGGCTGGCGGCCGGCGCGCAAGGCGTTGAGCGTGACGACCAGCGACGAGCCCGACATCGCCACCGCAGCGACCAGCGGGGTGGCGAATCCGGCGATCGCGATCGGTACGGCCACGGCGTTGTAGAGCACCGCGAACCAGAGGTTCTGCACCATCAGCCGGCGCGCCTTGCGCGCGATGCGCAGGCTCGCGGCGACCGGCGCCAGCTCCTCGCCGAGGAAGACGATGTCGGCCGAGGCCTGCGCCAGCTGGGTCGCGCTGATCGGCGACATCGAGGCATGGGCCCTCGCCAGCGCCGGGGCGTCGTTCAACCCGTCGCCGACCATCAGCGTCCTGCGGCCGGCGGCGGCGAGGCGCTCGAGCTCGGCGATCTTCTCGTCCGGCCGCTGCCCGGCCTTGAACTCCGCGATCCCCAGGGCCTCGGCGAGCGGCGCCACGGCCTCGGCCCGGTCGCCGGAGAGGATGACGACGTCGAGGCCGAGCGTCCGCAGATCGCGGATGCTCGCCGCGGCGTCAGGTCGCAAATGCTGGTCGACGGCGAAGACGGCGCAACGCGCGCCATGGCGCCAGGCGATCAGCGAAGCGGCAGGGTAGGCAGCCGACACGGCCGTGGCTTCAGCCTCGGCGCCGCAGAAGGCGATGCTGCCGAGGCGCATCTCGACATCGTCGACCGTGGCGCTGAGCCCGAGCCCGTGATGCTCGCGCACTGTCTCGAGCGGGCGCGGCTCGCCGGCCGCCATGGCGATCGGCCGGGCCAGCGGGTGGCGGCTCGCCGCGGCGAGCGCTCCGGCGGCGGCGAGCACGTCCGGCGCGATCGCCGCGAGATTGCTCAAACCGGGCTCCGGCAGGGTCAGCGTTCCCGTCTTGTCGAACACCACGGTGTCGACCTCGGCGAGGCGTTCGAGCGCGTCGCCCTGCTTCAGCATGACCTTGCGCTTGAACAGCGCCGCCGCCGAGACGACCTGCACCGCCGGGATCGCCAGGCCGAGCGCGCAGGGGCAGGTGATGATCAGCACGGTGATCGCGATGATCAGCGCCTGGTGCCAAGCGAGGCCGAACAGCATCCAGCCGAGGAAGGTCGCGAGCGCGGTCGCGTGCACGACGGGGGCGTAGAGCCTCGCCGCACGGTCGGAGAGTCGGACATAGCGCGAGCGGCTCTCGACGGCCTGGGCCATCAGCCGGTCGATCTCGGAGAGCAGCGTCCCGGCTCCCGCAGCCTCGACCCGGATCGTCAGCGCGCCCGAGAGATTGAGCGTGCCGGCATGGACGCGCTCGCCGACGGCGACGGAAGCCGGCGCGGTCTCGCCGGTGACCAGGCTCTGGTCGAGCTCGGAGGCGCCTGCCTCGACCAGCCCGTCGACGCTGACCCGCTCGCCCGGCCGCACCAGCACGAGATCGCCCGGCGCGATCGCGGCGATCGGCACGATGACGCTGCTGCCATCGGCCGCCAGCCTCGTCGCGGTCTCCGCCTTGAGCGCCGCGAGATTACCGGCGAGATCGCGGGTGCGCCGGCGCATCAGCTGGTCGAGATAGCGCCCGATGAGGAGGAAGAAGATCAGCATCACCACGCCATCGAAATAGGCGTGCTCGCCATGGTTCAGCGTGACGATGACCGACATGCCAAGCGCCAGCACGATGCCGAGCATGATCGGCACGTCCATATTGACGGCGCCGGCCCGCAGCGCCCGCAGCGCGCTCTCGAAGAAGGGCCGGCCGGCATAGGCCGCGGTCGGCAGCGCGATCAGCGCCGAGACCCAGTGGAAGAAGTCGCGCGTGACCGGGTTGATGTCGTTGGCGTTGCCGGACCAGACCGAGACCGACAGCAGCATGATGTTCATCGAGGCGAAGCCTGCGACGCCGAGATAGCGCAGCAGCCGCTTGTCCTCCTGCTGCGCCGCCTCGCGCTCCTGCGCCGGCAGGAACGGATAGGCCTTGAAGCCGAGCGCAGCGAGGCTGGCGACGATCGCTTCCGGCCGCAGCGCCCCTTCGCGCCATTCGACGGTGACGCGCTTGAGCGCGAGATTGACGCGCGCGTTCAGGATGCCGGTCTCGCGGGCGAGGCCACGCTCGATCGCATGCATGCAGCCGGCGCAGCGCATGCCGTCGACGGCGAGCTCCATGCCGGCGACACCACCGGTGCCATGCCGCACGAAGATCGAGAGATCCTGGCCGTCAGCCATGGCTCAATCCCTCAGCATCACGCGGCTGCGGGTGTCGAAGACGGCGGCGCCGTCCCGCTGGGCGCTGAGCACCAGCGTCCAGGCTCCGGCCGGCAGGTCCGAAAGCCGGGCCTGGTAGTGCCCGGGCGCGATCTCGGCGAGCTCGACCTGCCGGTCGCTGCCGCGCCGCGCCGGATGCTCCAGCCTGACATCGACGGAGAGCCCAGCGACCGGCTGCCCGGACTTGTCCGCGAAGGTCACGGCCACGACCTCGGCACCGCCCTCCCGCCGCAGATCGGCGTCGACATGCCAGCCGCGCTCGTTCTGCGCCCGCATCCGGGCGATCTCCTGGTTGAAGCGCTGGCTGGTCTCGTAGGCGCTCCTGACGTCGACGCCCGGCATGGTCCGGATCGCGATCGTCATCATCACCCCGTTGACGCCCGCGACCACGGCGAAGAAGCCGATCATCGCGAAGAGCACGAAGCGGCCGCTGAGCCTGAAGGGCGCGCGCGGCGCCGGCGGCGGCGCTGGCAGGTCGATCGGCATGGCAAAGCCTCCGCAGCAGGACATGGAGCTCTCGCTAGGACAGGAAGGGGAAAGCCTCGGAGCGAAGATTTCGCATGGTTCCCGCCCGTACACTTTGATCCCGATCAGATCGGGCTTCGGGCGGGCGCCATTTGCGCGCCCGCCCGAGTAATCCGGCGCTACGGCGCCATGAAGTGATCCTCGGCCCGCACGACCTCGCCGGCGAAGAGATCCGAGGCGGTGATGGTGACCGGCTGCGACTTGTCGAGATGGACATCCGCCGGAACCGTGACCAGGACGCGGACCTCGCGCGAGCTGTCGGGCTCGACCGTCACGACCGGCCGCAGATCGGCGGTCGCCGCCGAGCCGACCGCCTCGATGCGCGCCCCCGCCGGCCCGGACACCGTCAGCGCGAAGGGCCGCGATTCCGGCCGCTTGTTGAGCAGGCGGACGGTATAGCTGTTGCGGATCGAGCCGTCGCTGAGCTTGACGAACAGCGGCGAGCGCTCGTGCAGCACCGAAATGTCCGCCATCTTGCGCGTCGCGAGCTGGTAGACCATCGCCCCACCGACCACCAGGATCAGGCCGGCATAGGTCAGGGTGCGCGCGCGCAGCGGCCGATAGACCGGCTTCTGGCCGGCCTGCCGGCGCTTGACGTTGTCGTCGGTATCGTAGGCGATGAGCCCCGCGGGATAGCCGACCTTGGTCATCACCGTGTTGCAGGCGTCAATGCAAAGCCCGCACTGGATGCAGTCCATCTGCGCGCCGTCGCGGATATCGATGCCGGTCGGACAGACCGCAACGCACTGGTTGCAGTCGATGCAGTCGCCGGCCGGCGCACCGGTGCTGCGCAGGCGCTGGGCCTGCTTGACCGACACGCGCGGCTCGCCGCGATCGTAGCGATAGGTGACGTTGAGCGCGTCGTCGTCGGTCAGCGCCGCCTGGATCCGCGGCCAGGGGCACATATAGGTGCAGACCTGCTCGCGCATGATCCCGGCGAGCGAATAGGTGGTGAAGGTCAGGATCGCGATCCAGACATAGGCCGAGAGCGGGGCGGTGAAGGTCGCGAGTTCCTTCACCAGCGTCGGCGCATCGGCGAAGTAGAGCACCCAGGCACCGCCGGTCCACCAGGCGATCACCAGCCAGACCGCGTGCTTGGCGGTCTTGCGCCAGGCCTTGTCGAAGGACCAGGACGCCTCGTCGCGCTTGATCCGCTCGCGCCGGTCGCCCTCGAAGAAGCGCTCGACGGCGAGGAAGAGATCGGTCCAAACCGTCTGCGGGCAGAGATAGCCGCACCAGACCCGGCCGGCGACGGCATTCATCAGGAACAGCACGAAGGCCGCCAGGATCAGCAGCCCCGTGAAGTAGTAGACCTCCTGCGGCCAGATCTCGATGAAGAAGAAATAGAAGCGGTTATTGGCGATGTCCGCCAGCACCGCCTGGTTCGGCAGGTTGGGGCCGCGGTCCCAACGCAGGAAGGGCAGCAGGTAGTAGATACCGAGGCAGAGGACGAGGATGATCCACTTCGCCCTCCGATAGGGGCCGGAGACGCTCTGCGGATAGACCTTCTTCGACGGAGCGAAGAGGGGCAGATCGTCTGCGTCGGCAGTCGACATGTTATTGGCCTCCGCCAAGCGAGTGCACGTAGACGGTCAGCGCCTTGATCGTCGTGGCGTCGAGCCGCTGCTGCCAAGCCGGCATCACGCCGTTGCGGCTGTTGGTGATGGTCTCGGTCAGCGACGCCATGTCCATGCCGTAGAGCGAGATCGCGTCGGTCAGGTCCGGCGCGCCCATCTCGCGATTGCCCTTGCCCTGGTCGCCATGGCAGGCGGCGCAGTTATCGGCATAGAGCTTGGCGCCGCCAGCGAGATCGGCCTTCGGCTCGGTCGACAGGCCGGCGATCGACCGGACATGGTTGGCGACGGCGCGGATCTGGGCGGCGTCGAGCATCTTATCGCGGCCAAAGGCCGGCATCTGGCTGACGCGCGTATCGGGATCGCCGGCGAAGCGGATGCCGTGCTCCAGCGTCTTCTGGATCTCGGCGAACGAGCCGCCCCAGAGCCAATCGTCGTCGTTGAGGTTCGGATAGCCCTTGGCCCCGCCGCCGCCGACGCCGTGGCAGGCGGCACAGTTATCACCGAAGGCGGCCTTGCCCTGCGCCGTGGCGATGCGGAACAGCTCCGGATCGGCCTTGATCTGCTCGAAGGAGGCTTCCGTCAGCGCCTTGGACTGAGCCGCGCGCTCCTGCTTCAGCAGCGCCATGTCCTGCGCGATGTCGATGCGCGAGGCATAGCCGATCACGCCGCGGGTCACGTCGGTCACCAGCGGCCAGGCCGGGTAGACGATCCAGTAGCCGATCGACCAGATGATCGTGGCGTAGAAGATGCCGAGCCACCAGCGCGGCAGCGGCGTGTTCAGCTCCTGGATGCCGTCCCAGTCATGACCGGTAGTCGACTGGCCGGTGGCGGCGTCGAACTGCGGTGCGTGCTTGTCCTGCTCGGCCATGGTTCAGTCCTCCCGCAGGGGGGTGCGGGCCGCTTCTTCGAAGCGCGCGCGGTTGCTCGGCCAGAGGGCGTAGGCGCAGATCGCCAGGAACACGCCCATGAAGTAGAGGACGCCGGTCGACTGGGCGAATTGAGCGAGCCAGGTGTAGGTCGATGTCGTCATGGCGGTGCTCACCGGATGTTGGCCTTGTCGTCGTAGAGCTTGAAGTCGACCAGCGTGCCGAGCACCTGCAGATAGGCGATCAGGGCATCGGCCTCGCTGATCTTCTGGGCGTCGCCGTCGAAGTCGCGGATCTGCGCCTTCGGGTAGCGCTTCTCCAGCTCGGCGGCGCGCGGATGGTCAGGCGTCGCCTGCGCCTCGAGATCGCGCTTCGCGTCCTCGATCATCTCGTCGGTGTAGGGAACGCCGCTGGCGCGGTTGGCGCGCAGATGATTGGCGATGTCGTTGTAGTTGAGCTCGGTCTTCGCCAGGAAGGGATAGCCCGGCATGATCGATTGCGGCACGAGATCGCGCGGCCGGTTGAGATGGGCGAGCTGCCATTCGTCCGAGTACTTGCCGCCGACGCGGGCGAGATCGGGCCCGGTCCGCTTCGAGCCCCACTGGAAGGGCTTGTCGTACATGCTTTCCGCCGCGAGCGAGTAATGCCCGTAGCGCTCGATCTCGTCGCGCAGCGGCCGGATCATCTGGCTGTGGCAGTTGTAGCAGCCCTCGCGGACATAGATCGCGCGGCCGGCGAGCTCCAGCGGCGTGTAGGGCCGCATGCCCTCGACCTTCTCGATCGTGTTGCGCAGGTAGAAGAGAGGCGCGATCTCGATCAGACCGCCGATCGAGATCACGATCAGCACCCCGATCACCAGGATGATCGAATTGGTCTCGAAGATCTTGTGCTTCGACCACAGCGACTGGCGCGGCGCCTGCTTGGGGGCGTCGAGGCTCGACATGGGACAGGTTCCTTACTGGGCGGGGACGAGCTGCGGATCGGGCGCGTGCTCGCGCTGCGGCGCGCCGCTCCTCACCGTCATCCAGAGGTTGAAGGCCATGATCAGCGCGCCGGCGAGGAAGAGGCCGCCGCCCATCGCGCGGATCACGTAGTAGGGCTTCATCGCCGCGACCGTCTCGATGAAGGAGTATTCGAGGAAGCCGAGCGAGGTGTAGGCCCGCCACATCAGGCCCTGCATGATCCCCGACACCCACATCGCCGAAATGTAGAGCACGATGCCGAGCGTCGAGATCCAGAAGTGCCAGTTCACCAGCTTGAGCGAATACAGCTCCTTGCGGTTCCACAGCCACGGCACGAGGCAGTAGATCGCGCCGAAGGAGATGTAGGCGACCCAGCCGAGCGCGCCGGAATGGACGTGGCCGATGGTCCAGTCGGTGTAGTGCGAGAGCCCGTTCACCGCCTTGATCGACATCAGCGGACCTTCGAAGGTCGACATGCCGTAGAAGGCGAGCGAGACGACCATCATCCGCAGGACCGGATCGGTGCGCAGCTTGTCCCAGGCGCCCGACAGCGTCATCAGCCCGTTGATCATGCCGCCCCAGGAGGGCATCCACAGCATGATCGAGAAGGTCATGCCGAGCGTCTGCGCCCAGTCCGGCAGCGCGGTGTAGTGCAGATGGTGCGGACCGGCCCAGATGTAGAGGAAGATCAGCGCCCAGAAGTGGATGATCGAGAGCCGGTAGCTGTAGACCGGACGCTCGGCCCGCTTCGGCACGAAGTAGTACATCAGCGCCAGGAAGCCGGCGGTCAGGAAGAAGCCGACCGCGTTATGGCCGTACCACCACTGGAACATCGCATCCTGCACGCCCGACCAGAGGCCGTAGGACTTCGGCGACAGGATCGAGACCGGCCAGGCCACGTTGTTGCCGATATGCAGGACGGCGATCGTCAGGATAAAGCCGAGATAGAACCAGTTCGCCACATAGATGTGTGGCTCCTTGCGCTTGGCGAGCGTGCCAAGGAAGACCAGGAGATAGACGACCCAGACCGCGGTCAGCCAGAGGTCCGCATACCATTCCGGCTCGGCGTATTCCTTGCTCTGGGTGATGCCGAGCAGGTAGCCGGTGCCGGCGATGACGATGAAGAGGTTGTAGCCGAGCACCACGAACCAGGGCGAGAGATCGCCGGCGAGGCGGGCATGGCTGGTGCGCTGGACCACGTAGAACGAGGTGCCGATCAGCACGTTGCCGCCGAAGGCGAAGATCACCGCCGAGGTGTGCAGCGGCCGCAGCCGGCCGAAATTGATCCAGGGCAGATCGAAATTGAGATCGGGGAAGGCGAGCTGCAGGGCGATGATCAGCCCGACGGTGAAGCCGGCGATGCCCCAGACCATTGCGGCGACGGTCGCGAACTTGACCGGCTCCATATTGTAGTTCGGCTTGCCGCCGATCTCCTGCGGCGCCGGCACCTGGCCGGGCCGGAAGCAACGGTTTGCGATCAGGAATACGGACCCCAGCGCCGCCAGCGCCCCGAGGGCCGCATGGAAAGCGTAGCCACGGTCTTCGGTCATGGCAGCGATCAGGATCAGCGGCAGCACGGACGCGGCCGCGAGCACCATCCCGCCTATCTCCCCCACCGTGGCCCGCCGGATCGGATAGCCCATCGCCGCCATGCGACACCCCTTCATCTCGCTGCAGCGCAACACAGGCGCCTCCTGCCGAGGGGTTACCCGTCCGTGCGAGACTTGGCCTTGATGCAGATCAACTGCTTCTGAAGAGCGGGAAGAGCGTGGCGATCGAGGAGAAAAGCCGCCCCGACGTCAGTGGTCGTACGGGCGTTTTGCGCCGCAGCAAGCAGCGCACGCAAAGCCGCGCCCGGCGCTCCGCGCAGAGACGCGGCGAGCCAGGCGATCAGGCCACGGCTGGTTCGGATGCTCAGGCCGCAGCGAGGCTGGTCATGCCCTCAATGTCGAGCAGGCGCACCCCGTCCGGCACGATCAGGATCTTGCGGTTCCTGGCCAGCTTGCTGAAGGTCCGGCTGACCGTCTCGATCGTCAGCCCGAGGAAATCGGCGATGTCCTGGCGGCTCATCGGCAGCTCGATCGTCGTCGTGGAACGCCCTAGCCTCGCCCAGCGCTCGCGCATGGTCAGCAGGAAGCAGACCAGCCGCTCCTCGGCATTGCGCCGGCCGAGCAGCAGCATCTGCTCCTGCGCCAGGGTCAGCTCATGCGTGGCGTAGTCGTGCAGCCGCCGCAGCAGATGCGGCTTGGCGTCGACCAGCGCTGAATAGGCCGAGCGCGGGAAGGCGCAGGCGGTGACGGTCTCGATCGCATCGGCCGAGAAGCCGAAGGCATCGCGCATCGCCAGGCCGAGAAAGTCGCCCGGCAGAGCAAAGCCGACGATCTGCCGGCGCCCATCGGGCAGGAGCTTGTAGAGCCGCACCGCGCCGCCGGTGAGATTGTACACGGCCTCAGCCGGTTGGCCCTGGACGAAGAGCGTTTCCTTGGCGCCGAAGGTTACCGGATGGGCCAGCGCGTCGAGCAGGGCAAGCTCGTCCGAGGCCAGGCAAGAGCAGATGCTCATCGGGCGAATGCCGCAAGTCTGGCATCCCGCCTTCTGGGGGCGTTGCTGGGCACAGGCCAAAATACTGCAATCCACGGCGTCTCACCTCGCTGCGACCCGCATCGCGGTGCCGCCGAAACCGGAAGGAGCCATGCATCAAAGCGTAGGTATGTAATTGATCCTGATCAATGCGGACGGGTTGCCGCACCTGTCCTCTCCGCCGGCCCCTGGGAGGAAAGGGACAAGGTGAGCGACGACATCCTGCAAGCAAGACGGATCACGCCCGTGGAAGCCGGCCGGGCCTATCAGCTCGTCTCGATGTTCCATCCTGACGTGAGCAAGGCGCAGTGGACGCGCTATCTGCGCTCCTATGCCGGCAAGGATGGCCGCCGCGGCCTCGTCGTCCTCGAGGATGCGCGCGGCTGCGTCCATGCAATCTTCGCCTTCTGCGTGCTGCGCTCCCTGCGCGACGAGGCGACCTTGCAGATCACCGAGCTCGCCACCGCCCGCCTGCCCGGCTCGGTGCCGACACGGGCGCTGATGCGCTTCGCCAACGCGCTGGCGGCCGAACTCGGCCTGCCGTCGGTCCTGCTCGATCTCGAACCGGTCTCGATCGCAACCTTCGACGATCGCAGCCTCGCCCGCACCGGCTATGCCCTCGATCGGGTCACGCTGCGGGCGAGCTCGGCCGGCTGACCGTACGCACCCGAGCAGCTCAGCCGCTCGCGCCATCGACTCAGTTCATCACAAGATAGTTCGTACACGAACAATTTTAGATCCGCTGCGCGACGGCATTCGCGCTTGCCAGACGCCATTATGGCCCCGATGCTGGCCCCGTTGCTGCATGTCGATTCCGGCGGTGCGCCCTGCGCCGGCCCAAAGGAGCTTTTTGCATCGATCCAAGGCCATATCGCACGCGATATGGCGTAGATGCCCTATGCGCCGGGCCAAACCGGCCGCTCAAAATCCACTCCGACGGCCGTCGTTTTATGGGCGCTTACCCGCTTGACAAGGTTTCTGCATGCTGAGATCGTTATTTGTATACAAATGAAAATTTGGAAGCATGCCGGAACGGTAACAATCGCGGGCATGGGCTTGATCGGGAGAGAGGCATGACGGGTTTCTTTGGTATCCGCCAATTCGCGGCGGCCGCGGTGGCGGTGATGTCCCTGCAGGCACCGGTGCGTGCCGAGGAGATTTCCGTGACGCAGTGGGGCGCGAGCCTCTATGGCGCACCCTATGCGGTCGCGATGGAAAAGGGCCTGTTCAAGCAGGCCGGCATCGACATCACCGGCATCATCGGCTCCGGCGGCGGCGGCACCACGGTGCGCAACATCCTCGCCAGCGCGACGCCCTATGGCGAGGTCGCGGTCTCCGCGGCGCTCGCCGCCAAGGCCCAGGGCCTCGACCTGATCATCGTCAACACCGGCACGCGCAGCGTCGCCGAGGCTTCGATGGTCACCATGCCGAATTCGGAGGTGAAGAGCGTCGAGGACCTCGTCGGCAAGAAGATCGCGATCACCTCGCCGAAATCCGTCTCCGAAATGCTCTTCCTGATGGTCCTGAAGGAGAAGGGCATCGACCAGAGCAAGGTCCAGCGCGTTGCGGCCGGCGGCTACGTCCCGGCCCTGACCATGCTCGAGCAGGGCGCGATCGTCGGCTCGGTGCTGATCGAGCCGCTCTCGATCATCCGCAAGGACAAGTACCGCACCGTCTACAAGGCCGGCGACATCCTGAAGCCGATGACCACCTCGGTCGGCATCACCACCCGCAAGTTCGCGCAGGAAAACCCGGACAAGCTCAAGGCGATCATCGCGGGGCGCCGCGCCGGCGTGCAGGCGATCTACAAGGACCCGGCCGAGACCGCCAAGATCATCGAGAAGCTCTACAAGCTCGAGCCCGCCGTCGCCAAGGAAGCCGTCGACAACATGATCGGCCCGAAGATGTGGAGCGAGGGCGAGTTCAACGTCACCGAGCTCAACCGCATGGTCGAGGGCCTGAAGCTGATCGGCGAGGTCAAGAACGACGTCGACTGGTCGACGATCCTCGACAAGTCCTTCCTGCCTGCCGACCTGCAGGCCAAGCAATGAGCGCGGCAGCAACGGGCGCCAAGGTCGTGACACTCAAACAGCCCGCGCCCGCTGAAGCCCATGCGACGCTGCGCGGCGTCACACGGATCTTCCAGCTGCCGAAATCGACGCTGCATGCGCTGGGACCGATCGATCTCGACCTCGCCAAGGGCGAATTCTTCTCGGTCGTCGGCCCCTCCGGCTGCGGCAAGTCGACCCTGCTCGACATTCTTGCGGGACTGAGCGCCCCGCAGGCCGGCACGGCGCATTTCGAGGGCAAGCCGGTCAACGGCGTGCCCGACGGGGTCGGCGTCGTCTTCCAGGAGGACGCCTCCTTCCCCTGGCTCAATGTCCGCGACAACGTCGCCTTCGGGCTCCGGCGCGCCGGGGTCGACCCGGCCGAGATCAAGCGCCGTGTCGACTACGCCATCGGCTTCATGGGGCTGAAGGACTTCGCGGCCTCGTTTCCGGCCCAGCTCTCCGGCGGCATGCGCCAGCGGGTCTGTATCGCCCGGACCCTCGTCATGCAGCCGAGGCTGATCCTGCTCGACGAGCCTTTCGGCGCGCTCGACCAGCAGACGCGCCTGCTGATGGGCGACGAGTTGCTGCGGCTCTGGCGCGAGACTTCGGCGACGGTGCTGTTGATCACCCACGCGCTCGACGAGGCGGCGATGCTGTCCGACCGGGTCGGCGTGATGTCGACCAGGCCGGGCACCTTCATCGACTTCGTCGAGACCGGCTGGGAGCGCGACCGCGACAGCCGCGTGGTCTCGACGCCGCATTTCGGCGATATCACCGCCCGGCTCTGGGAAAAGCTGCGCATCGAGGCGCTGAAGATCATGTCGGCCGGGAAGAGCTGAGCCATGTCGGAAAAATGGCTGCGCCTGATCGTCGTCGCGACGATGATCCTCGCGGTGGAGCTGCTCTGCCGGGTCGGCGTCATTCCCCGCATGGTGATGCTCGCCCCCTCGCAGATGGTGGTCGAGCTCGCCGAGATCCTGCGCACCGGCCAGTTCTCGGCCGATATCAGGACGACCTTCACCAACATCGCCATCTCGACCGCGCTCTCGATCCTGCTCGGCTTCGTGGCGGGCCTGATCATCTACTCGCTGCCGGCCCTGCGTGACGCGCTCGAGCCGCTGCTGGCGAGCTATTATGCCGTCCCGACCTTCGTCTTCTATCCGATCTTCATCACGCTCTTCGGCGTCGGCTCCGCCTCGATCATCGCGATCGCCGTGCTGCTGGCCGTCGTCTCGATGATCACCGCGACGCTGAACGGGCTCGACCGGATCCCGCGGGTGCTGCGCAAGACCGCGCAGATCTACCGCATGTCGCGGGCCAAGACGGCGCTCCTCGTCGAGCTGCCGGCGACGCTGCCCTATCTCTTCACCGGCGTGAAGCTCTCGGTCGCCTACTCCTTCATCGGGGTGATCGCCTCGGAGTTCATCCTCTCCGGTGCCGGCATCGGCTACGCCATCGCCTATGCCTACAACCTGTTCGAGAACGGGCACATGTACGCGCTGATCCTGCTCGTGCTGGTGACCGTCACCATCGTCAACACGATCCTCAACATGATCGACCGGCGCCTCCAGGCGCGGCGCCAACGGTGAGGTGACGCCATGCCCAAACTCGCCGGCACTCTCATCGTCCTCCTGACCTTCATCCTGCTCTGGCAGGGCTTCCATCTGCTCGTCGGCGCGTCGGCCATCGCCTCGCCGCTGCAGACCGTCGTCAAGCTCGGCGCCCTGCTCGGCACCGGCGAGTTCTGGCTGAACATCAGCGAGACGATGCGGGCCTTCGTCGCCGCATTCGCCCTCTCGCTGCTCGGCGGCATCAGCCTCGGCATCGTGCTTGGCGTCCGCAAGCTCGCCGGCAACGTCGCAGAGCCGATCCTGACGACGCTCTATTCGATCCCCAAGGTCGTGCTCTATCCCTTGGTGCTGCTCTGCTTCGGCCTCGGCATCTCCGCCAAGATCGCCTTCGGCGTGATGCACGGGCTGATCCCGATCACCCTGTTCTCGATGAACGCGATCCGCCAGATGAAGCCGGTCTATCGCCGGACCTCGCAGGTGATGCGGCTCTCGCCTTCGCAATCCGCCTTCACCGTGATCCTGCCGGCGATCCTGCCGGAGATCATCTCGGGCGTGCGCCTCGGCTTCTCGCTGACCCTGCTCGGCGTGCTGATCGGCGAGATGTTCGCCTCGCAGCGCGGCCTCGGCTTCATGCTGACCAGCGCCATCAATATCGGCCAGATCGACACGATCATGGCGATCGCGCTCCTGCTGACCGTGTTCGCGGTGAGCTGCAACAGCCTGATGATGCTGTTCAACCGCCAGCTGACGCATCGCTGAGCCAGCCCTGGCGGCAGCGCCGATCAGGCTCCGACACCACGGAACTCCTCATCCCGGGCGCCGAAAGGTGATCCGGGATTTTTCTGTTTCGGGCCCTGCCCTTCTTTCTCTGAAGGCTCAGCCAATACGCCCAAGCCCTGCGTATGCCCCAGACCGCTGCGACGCGGGGACGAGCCGAAAGGGGCCGGAGCCTTGAAAAGGCGCTGGGCCCAGCACGAACGAAAACGGCCGGCCCGTGGATTTGGGCCGGCCGTCCGATTCTTGACTGGGTTTCGAGGCGGCGGGCTCAGCGCTCGACGAAGGCCCGCTCGATCACATAGTCGCCGGCCTCGCCATGGTTGCCCTCTTCCATGCCGTGCGACTCGAAGATCTGCTTGAGGTCGACCAGCATCTGCGGGCTGCCGCAGAGCATGAAGCGGTCGCTGGCGGGATCGAGCGGCCCCTGGCCGATATCCTCGAAGAGCTGGCCGGAGGTGAGCAGGTCGGTGATGCGGCCGCGATTGCGGAAGGGCTCGCGCGTCACCGTCGGATAATAGATCAGCTGGTCGCGGATCATCTCGCCGAGGAACTCGTCATTCGGCAGGTGCTGCGTGATCTGCTCGCCATAGGCGAGCTCGGCGACCTGCCGGCAGCCATGCACCAGCACCACCTTCTCGTAGCGCTCATAGGTCTCGGGATCGCGGATCAGCGACAGGAAGGGCGCGAGCCCCGTGCCGGTGCCGAGCAGGAACAGCCGCTTGCCGTCCTTGAGGTTGTCGAGCACCAGCGTGCCGGTCGCCTTCTTGCCGATGATGATCGGATCACCGACCTGCAGGTTCTGCAGGCGTGAGGTCAGCGGCCCGTCCGGCACCTTGATCGAGAAGAACTCGAGGTTCTCATCGTAATTGGTGCTGACCACGCTGTAGGCGCGCAGGAGCGGCTTTTCGTTCACCTTGATGCCGATCATCGTGAACTGGCCATTCTTGAAGCGGAACGTCGTGTCGCGAGTCGTCGTGAAGCTGAAGAGCGTGTCCGTCCAGTGGTGGACGCTGAGCACGCGCTCCTCGTAGAAATTGCTCATCTCGTAGATCCCTGGATAGTCTAGCGAAAAAGCAGATTATTGGACGCCGTCATTCGCTTATCACGTCGCGGCGCGTTCGGAAAGCAGGTCGATTTTGTCCGGTATTCCCTTCCACGCATCGGCGTCGGAAGGCGGCTCGCCCTTCTCGGTAATGTTCGGCCAGAGCGGCGCCAGCCTGGCATTGAGGGCGAGCCACTCGGCTGCGCCCTCGGCATTGTCGGCCACGATCGCCTCGGCCGGGCATTCCGGCTCGCAGACGCCGCAGTCGATGCACTCGTCGGGATGGATGACGAGCATGTTCTCGCCCTCATAGAAGCAGTCCACCGGACAGACTTCGACGCAATCCATGTATTTGCAGCGGATGCAGGCGCTGGTCACTGCGAAGGCCATGCGGGATCCTTGCCGCTTGACAGGCTGGGAAGGCGGGTGCAAAACTTGTTCGTACACAAACGATATGCCGCCTTCGATCGTACTTGTCAATCGGGTTCGGGACGGAGAGGATATCCAGGGCTTCAGAGGGCGGAACGAGATGGCTGAACTGCAGACGGCGACGGTCGGCGCCAACCACAAGCTGGTCATCAAGAACATCGGCTTGATGCTCTCGGGCGACATCGAGCGCCCGATCCTGGACGCCGACACGCTTATCGCCATCGGCGGCAGGATCGCCGCGGTCGGCCGCTTCAAGGACCTCGACACCGACCAGGCCGACACCGTCATCGACGCCCATGGCACCGTGCTCTCGCCCGGCCTGATCGACAGCCATGTCCACCCCGTCGCCGGCGACTGGACGCCGCGCCAGAACCAGCTCGGCTGGATCGACTCGACCATGCATGGCGGCGTCACCACCATGATCTCGGCCGGCGAGGTCCACACCCCCGGTCGTCCCAAGGACATTGTCGGCCTCAAGGCCATGGCGATCTATGCGCAGCGCGCCTTCACCGCCTTCCGCCCCGGCGGCGTCAAGATCCATGCCGGCGCCCCGGTGATCGAGCCCGGCATGGTCGAGCAGGACTTCAAGGACCTGGCCGATGCCGGCGTGAAGCTGCTCGGCGAAGTCGGCCTCGGCGGCGTCAAGGACGGCGCGCGGGCGAAGGAGATGGTGGCCTGGGCCCGCAAATACGGCATCCAGTCGACGATCCACACCGGCGGCCCCTCGATCCCCGGCTCCGGGCTGATCGGCGCCGATGTCGTTCTGGAAGCCGATACCGATGTCGTCGGCCACATCAATGGCGGCCATACCGCCTTGCCCGACAAGGAAATCCGCTGCATCTGCGAGGGCTGCAAGCGCGGCCTCGAACTCGTCCATAACGGCAATGAGCGCGCTGCGCTCTACACGCTGCGCGTCGCCCGCGAGATGGGCGAGATGAACCGCGTCATCCTCGGCACCGACGGGCCGGCGGGCTCCGGCGTCCAGCCGCTCGGCATCGTCCGCATGGTCTCGATGCTGTCTTCGCTCGGCGACGTCCCGGCCGAGGTGGCGTTCTGCTTCGCCACCGGTAACACCGCCCGCATGCGCAGCCTCGATTGCGGCTTGATTGAGGTCGGGCGCAGCGCCGATTTCGTCTTCATGGACAAGGCCCAGCATTCCGCCGGCAGGAACTTCCTCGACTCGATCCAGCTCGGCGACCTGCCCGGCATCGGCATGATTGTGATCGACGGCATCGTGCGCAGCGGCATAAGCCGCAACACCCCGCCGGCCGAGAAGATCCCCTCCGTCCAGCACTGAGCGGCCCCCGCTCCATCCCGTCATGGTCGGCCTTGTGCCGACCATCCACCTCTTCGCGCCCGTCGGCGAGGGCGTGTTCAGGACGTGGATGCTCGCCACAAGGGCGTGCATGACGGCGGCGCACTTCCCTCGCGTCAAATCCCGCTTGCCGCGCCTCGCGACTTGTCATTATTCTCATTCGCATACGAACGATTTGGGTCACGTGACGACATTCGCGATCAGAGGCGCCTCGCCCCGCTTGGGCGAGCCATGAGAACGACGCGGCGCTTCGCCCTGCGCGTCAACGGCGCCGATCACCTCGTCGAGGGCGAGCCGCAGACCCCCCTACTCTTCTTCCTGCGCAACGACCTTTTACTGAACGGCCCGAAATTCGGCTGCGGCCTCGGCGAATGCGGCGCCTGCACCGTACTGATCGACGGCATCGCCGCCCGGGCCTGCGCCCTGCCGATCCGGCTTGCGGAAGAGCGCGAGATCGTCACGCTGGAAGGGCTCGGCAGCAGCGAGGGGCCCGACCCGGTCCAGCAGGCCTTCATCGACGCCCAGGCCGCGCAATGCGGCTACTGCATCAACGGCATGATCATGACCGCCAAGGCCTTCCTGGCCGTGAATCCGGCGCCGAGCGAGGCGCAGGTGCGCGAAGCGCTGCGCTATAATCTTTGCCGCTGCGGCACCCATGTCGAGATCGTCAAGGCCGTGCTGCTCGCCGCCGAGCGCGGGCAGGCCAGCGAGGCGGCTGCGCCATGAATGACAGCGTGCCACCGCCTCCCCTCTCGCGAAGGGCGCTGCTGCAGCGCGGCGGCATCATCGCCGTCGTCGCGCCGCGCAAGGGCGCGCCGGCTGGCGACACCTCCGAGGACGCCCTCGACCTGCATATCTGCCTCACCGCCGAAGGGCGCATCCTCGCCTTCTGCGGCCATGTCGATCTCGGCACCGGCATCCGCACCGCGCTCGCCCAGATGGTGGCCGAGGAGCTCGACTTTCCCTTCGACGCCGTCGAGATGGTCCTCGGCGACACCGCCGACACGCCGGACCAGGGCGCGACCATCGCCAGCGAGACGATCCAGGTCACCTCGGTCGCGATGCGGATCGGCGCCACCCAGATCCGCGCCCGGCTGATCGGGCTCGCCGCCGCGGCGCTCGCCTGCGGCGAGGACGAGATCAGCCTGCGCGACGGCCGGCTCCATCGCGGCGAGGCCGCAGTGCCGGCCATCGGCCTCGACACGCTGCTCGCCAATGAGCGCCTGCTGCTGCCGCTGGCCGAGAGCGCGCAGTTCAAGCCGATCGACCATCACAGGCTGATCGGCCGATCGGTGGCACGGGTCGACATCCCCGCCAAGGTCGATGGCAGCTTCGTCTATGTCCATGACGTGCGCGTGCCCGGCATGCTGCACGGCCGCGTCGTCCGCCCACCCTATTCCGGCATGGATGCCGGCGACTTCGTCGGACGGAGCCTGATCGCGGTCGACCGCGACTCGATCTCCGGCATACCCGGCATCTGCGCCCTCGTCGTCGAGGGCGATTTCATCGGCATCGTCGCCGAGCGCGAGGAGCAGGCCGCGGAGGCCGCGCTCGCCCTGAAGGCGGAGTGGCGCTCGTTCACGCCGCCGGACCTCTCCGACGTCGCCCAGGCCCTGCGCGCCCATCCCTCGACACCGCGGCTGCTGGTCGACGAGGGCGATGTCGAGGCCGCCCTCGGCACGCTCGAGAAGCGGCTCGACCGCACCTATGTCTGGCCCTACCACATGCATGGCTCGATCGGCCCGTCCTGCGCCGTCGCCGATGTGCGCGCCGACGGCATCACGGTCTGGACCGGCAGCCAGAACCCGTTTCCGCTCCAGAACGACCTCGCCGTGCTCACCGGCCTGCCGCGCGAGCAGATCGACATCGTCCGCCACGAGGCCGCCGGCTGCTATGGCCGCAACTGCGCCGACGACGTCGCCGCCGATGCGGTTCTGCTCTCGCGCGCAGTCGGCGCGCCGGTGCGCGTCCAACTCACCCGCGAGCAGGAACATCTCTGGGAGCCGAAGGGCGCCGCCCAGCTGATCGACATCAAGGGCGGGCTCGGCCCCGATGCCTCGCTCGCAGCCTATGATTTCCACACCTGGTATCCGTCGAACGCGGCGCCGACGCTGGCACTGCTGCTGACCGGGCGGATCCCGAACCAGCCGGCGACGCTGCGCATGGGCGACCGTACCGCCGTGCCGTCCTACGATTACGAGAACATGCGGCTAACGGCCTATGACATGCCGCCGATCGTCCGCGCCTCCTGGCTGCGCGGCGTCTCGGCCATGCCGAACGTCTTCGCCCATGAGAGCTATATCGACGAGCTCGCCCATGAGGCCGGCGTCGACCCGGTCGAATTCCGCCTCCGCCACATCAATGACGAGCGCGCCGCCGAGCTGACCCGTGCCACCGCCGAGCGGGCGGGCTGGCAGCCGCATGTCGGCCCGCGCATGGAGGCCGACGGCGAGATCCTGCGCGGCCGCGGCTTCGCGCAGGCGCGCTATGTCCATGGCAGCTGGCCGGGCGTCGGCGCCGCCTGGGCCGCCTGGGTTGCCGATGTCGCGGTCAATCGCACCACCGGCGAGGTCACGGTCAGCCGCGTCACCGTCGGCCAGGACACCGGCATGATCGTCAACCCGGCCGGCGTGACCCATCAGGTCCACGGCAATGTCCTGCAATCGACCAGCCGCGTGCTGCGCGAGGAGGTGAGCTTCTCGCAGACCACCGCCGTCGCCGCCCGCGACTGGGGCGCCTATCCGGTCCTGACCTTCCCGGAGCTGCCGGCGATCGACGTGCTGCTCGTCGACAAGCAGCATGAGGCGCCGCTCGGCGCCGGCGAGTCGGCTTCGGTCCCGAGCGCCGCCGCCATCGTCAACGCCGTCTATGACGCGACCGGCGTGCGCTTTCGCGAATTGCCGCTGACGCCCGAGCGCGTGCTCGCCGGCCTCGGGCGGCTGCCGCCGGCAGCGCCCGCCGCGCCGCAACTGCCGGAGAAGCCCCGGCGTTTCGGCCTGTGGAGCAAGTTCGGCGCGGCTTTCGCCGGAGCTACAGGCTTCGCGGCGATCTCGCTCGCGATCGCCCCCGCGATCGCGCCGATCGCCCGGCCCGATCCCGCGACCTGGTCGGCCGCGACGATCGAACGGGGCCGCCAGCTCGCGGCCCTCGGCGCCTGCGCAGTCTGCCATACCGCCAAGGACGGCGTGCCCTATGCCGGCGGGTTCGCACTCGAGACGCCTTTCGGCACGGTGATGACCACCAACATCACGCCCGATCCGGAAACCGGCATCGGCAACTGGTCCTACCCGGCCTTCGAGCGGGCGATGCGCGCCGGCATCCACCGCGACGGCCGCCATCTCTACCCGGCCTTCCCTTATGCGAACTACGCCAGGACCAGCGAGGCCGACCTGCAGGCGCTCTACGCCTTCCTGATGTCCCAACCAGCGGTGCGGCAGGAGAACCAGCCGAGCCGGATGACCTTCCCCTTCAACCTGCGCCCGCTGATGGCCGGCTGGAACCTGCTGTTCCGGCCGACGGGCGAGCTCAAGCCGGAACCGGCGCGCTCGGCCGAATGGAATCGCGGCCGCTATCTGGTTGATGGGCTAGGCCATTGCAGCGCCTGCCACACGCCGCGCAACGCGCTCGGAGCCGAGCGCGGCGGCAGCGCCTATCTCACCGGCGGCGAGGCCGAAGGCTGGGAGGCGCCGGCCCTGACCAATGCCTCTGCCGGACCGCTCCCCTGGAGCGAGGCCGAGCTCTACGCCTATCTGCGCACCGGAACCTCGAAACTGCATGGCGCCGCGGCCGGCCCGATGGCCCCGGTGATCGCCGAGCTCAAGGAACTGCCGGATGCCGACATCAGGGCGATGGCGACCTATCTCGCCTCCCTGAACACGCCGCTCCCGGAAGCGGAGGCGCAGGCCCGCGCCAGCCGGATCGAACTCGCCACCAGCACCGCGGCCAATCCCGCGACCTCACCGGCCGCGCGCCTTTATCAGGGCGCCTGTGCCGCCTGCCATGAGCCCGGCCGCGCGGCGCCGCTCGTCAATGCCGGGCCGTCGCTCGGCCTGTCGTCGAAGCTCCATGCCACGACGCCGACCAACCTCGTCAACATGCTGCTCGAGGGCGGCCAGCACGGCATCGGCTCGATGCCCTCCTTCGCCACGGCGCTCGACGACCGCCAGATCGTCGAGCTCGCCGGCTACATGCGCGCCCGCTTCGCGCCGGACAAGCCCGCCTGGGACGGGGTCGAGGCGGCGGTCGCCCGGGCACGCAAAACAGGGCACTGAGGCCGCGCCGTCATGGCCGGGACCGTAGTCCCCCGACCATCGTCGAAGCGACGGACCTCAGGCCCATTCGCCCTTGCGGAACACCGGCACGCGGCTGCCATCGGGCTTGACGCCCTCGATGTCGACCTCGCCGGAGCCGATCATCCAGTCGATATGGATCAGGCTCTTATTGCCGCCCTGCGCCGCGATCTCGTCGGCCGTCAGCTTGCTGCCGTCGACGAAGCACTTCGAATAGCACTGGCCGAGCGCGATATGGCAGGAGGCGTTCTCGTCGAAGAGCGTGTTGTAGAACAGGATGCCGCTCTGCGAGATCGGCGAGGAATGCGGGACCAGCGCGACCTCGCCGAGGCGGCGGGCGCCCTCGTCGGTGTCGAGCACCCGGTTCAGCACCTCTTCGCCGCGCGCCGCCTTCGCCTCGACGATACGGCCTTCCTGGAAGCGGACCTGGATCTCGTCGATCAGCGTGCCCTGATAGGAGAGCGGCTTGGTCGAGGAGACATGGCCCTCCACCCGGCGCGCATGCGGGGTGGTGAAGACCTCCTCGGTCGGGATGTTGGCGTTGCAGGTGACGCCGTTCTTGGCGGTCGAGGCCCCGCCCTGCCATTCATGACCATCGGCGAGGCCGACGGTGAGATCGGTGCCGGGCCCGGTGAAATGCAAGGCCGCGAAGCGCTCGCCGTTCAGCCATTTCGTGCGCTGGGCGAGAGCGGCGTTATGAGCGGCCCAGGCGGCGACGGGGTCGTCGCGGTCGACGCGGGAGGCCGCGAAGATCGCCTCGGCGAGGCGCGCGACGGCGATCTCCTCGGCATCGTCCTTGAAGACCTGCCGGGCCCAGGCGGCGCCGGGAAAGGCGACGATGTTCCAGTTGATGTCGAAATTGGCGATCTTCTCCAGGGCCGGCTGATAGGCCACCGAGTTCGCCTTGTTGGCGCGGGCGACCTTGGCCGGGTCCTGCGCCGAGAGCAGCATCGGGTCGTCGCCGACGATGGCGAGGCGGGCGGTGTGGGCGGCGAAAGCCTTGGCGGCGCCCTCGTGCAGCCAGCCGGCGGCACGGTCGAAGCTGCCATCCTTGCCATAGCGATACCGCGCCAGCGTCAGCTCCTCGTCGGAGAAGATCGGCGTCACCAGGCCGGCGCCGGCCTTGTAGGCGTGCTCGGCGATGCGCCGCACCAGCGGCAGCGCCGCCAGCGGCGCGGTCAGGAAGAGGTCCTGCCCCTCCTGCAGATTGAGGCCGACCTTGACGGCGACCTGCGCCAGCCGGTCGAGCTTGGCGGGATCGATGCCCGAGACGTGCTTGTTCATGAGAGGGTCCGCATCAGATTCGAAATCAGAGGCGCAATGCAGGCGCAAATCGCCTCAAGGTCAACCGCACTGCTGCCGGCGCAGCATTCGTGCAGCGCCGGCCATGGCAGTATGCGGGTGGCGGCGGCGACCGCTCAGAGGCCGAGCGCGCAGCCATCCTTGCGCGGATCGGAGCCGCCGGTCAGCGTGCCCTTCTCCCAGTCGATCCAGATCGCCTGCGCGCCGCCCATCGGGGTCTTCGGCGGCTGGACGTCGAAGCCGCGGGCTGCCAGTTCCGCGCCGACGCTTTCGCGCAGGCGCCCCTCGACCTCGACCGTCGCCGTGCCCGGCAGCGGGAACAGGCGCGGCAGGTCGATCGCCTCCTGCAGGTCGAGCCCGTGGTCGAACAGCTTCGCCAGGAAATGGGCGTGCCCCATTGCCTGGTAGTGGCCGCCCATCACGCCGAACGGCATCACGACGCGGCCATTTTCCGCGACCATGCCGGGGATGATGGTGTGCATCGGGCGCTTGCGCGGCGCGACCGCGTTGGGGTGGCCCGGCTTCAGCACGAAGCTCTGGCCGCGATTATGAAAGAGCACGCCCGATTTCCTCGTCATCAGCCCGCTGCCATAGGGCGAGAAGATCGAGTTGATGAAGCTGACGGCGTTGCGGTCCTTGTCGACGACGCAGATGTAGACGGTGTCGCTGTGCTCGGCGCCGGCGGGGATGACGGGCAGCGGATCGGTGGCGCGGGAAGGATCGATCGCGGCGGCGAGCTGGTCGGCGAGCCCGTCCGAGAGCAGCAGCTCGACCGGCACCTTCTCCTGCGCCATGTCGGCGACGAGCCGGTCGCGTGCCGCATAGGCGAGGCGCGTCGCTTCGAGCTCGATATGCAGGTTCGCGGCCTCGAGCGGGCCGCCCTTGGGCTGGAAGCGCTCGAGGATCTTCATGATCATCAGCGCGATGATGCCCTGCCCGTTCGGCGGACACTCGTAGACGGTGCGGCCGCGGAAGCTGGTGCTGATCGGCTTGACGTATTCGCCCTGTGCCGCGGCGAAATCCTCCCGCGTATGCAGGCCGCCGGCGGCGTTGAGATGCGCGACCATCTCGGCGGCGATCTCGCCGCGATAGAAGGCATCCGGCCCCTCCCGGCCGATCGCCTCGAGCGTCGCGGCGAGGCCGGGCTGATGCTGCACGGTGCCGGCCTTCGGCGGCTGGCCATCGACGAGGAAGGTCGCGGCGGCGTTCGGGTCGCGGACCAGCGTGTCGTGCTGGCCGGCGAGGTCGTGGGCGACGCGCGGCGTGACGGCATAACCCTCGCGGGCGAGCGCGATCGCCGGCTGGAAGATCTCGAAGAGCGGCAGCCTGCCATGGTCCTTGACCAGCCGCGCCCAGGCCTCGACCGCGCCCGGCACGGTGACCGCATGCGGCGAGTGCCGCTCCAGCGTGGTGATGCCGGCCTTGGCGTACCAGTCGAGCGTTGCGGCGGCCGGCGTGCGGCCGGAGCCGTTATAGGCGCGGATATCGGTCGAGCCGCCCGGCGAATAGAGCACGAAGCAGTCGCCGCCGATGCCGGTCGAGCCGGCCTCGACCACGCATTGCACGGCGCAGGCGCCGACCGCCGCGTCGATCGCATTGCCGCCGGCACGCAGGATGTCGAGCGCGGCCAGCGTCGAGGCCGGGTGCGAGGTGGCGGCCATGGCATTGCGGCTGATCGCGAGCGAGCGGCCGGGGAGTTCGAAATCGCGCATCGGGCAGGTCTTTCGTCGGGCACGCCGGCAACGGGCCGGGGTTCGCGTGGGACCGGCGCAACCAAGAGCGCTGCGCCGGTTTGGGGGATTGCGGGCGGGCCTCAGCCCTTCCGCAGATTGGTGAAGACCGGGACGCCGTTCAGCATGCCGGTCAGGTTCTTGCGATAGGCGACGGGCTGGAAGTACTGGCCGGCGGGGACGTAGGGCACATCCTGCATCGCCTGCAGCTGGATCTCCTGGGCGATCGCCTTCTGGCCGGCGAGGTCGGGCGCCTCCAGCCAGCGCGCCCGCAAAGCCTCGATCGCCGGGCTATCGGGCCAGCCGGGGCTGCCCTTGGCGCCGTTGCCGCGCAAGGGCGAGCTCGTCGCCGGCGAGCCGAGGTCGAGCCCCGACCAATAGGTGATGTAGCAGCCCCAGCCGCCCTGCTCGACCGGGCTGCGATTGCTGATGCGCTGCAGCACCGTGCCCCAGTCGGCAGCGACGAAATCGACATTCATGCCGATCTTGCGCAAGGCATCGGCCGCCACCTCGGCGGCGAGGGCGATGCGCGGCACGTCCTGGCCGGAGAGGAAGACAACGCGCTCGCCCTTGTAGCCGGCGGCTTCCAGCTCCTGCTTGAGCTTGCCGAAATCCTTCGGCGCCTTCAGCGCCTCGATGCCGACCTCGGACGCCATCGCCGAATTGCTCGGGAAGAAGCCGATGCTGCCGCGCTCGACCTCGGGATCGCCGCCGCAGACCGCGTTCATGCAGTCTTCCTGGTTGATCGCCTTCAGCACGACGCGGCGGATGGCGGGATTGCTGAACGGCGGCTGGAGATGATTGAGCCGCAATTGTCCGGCCATGCCGCTGCGATCCTTGACCGCGACGGTGATGTTCGGGTCCTTCCGCAGCAAGGGCAGGAGGTCGATGATCGGCTGCTCGACCCAGTCGACCGCACCGGTCTGCAGCGCCGAGATTGCGGTTGCCGGATCGGGCATGACGTTGAACTCGATCCGGTCGAGAAGGGGCGTACGCGGGCCGGCGGTGAAGCTCGGCGTGCCCTCGCGCGGCAGATAGCCTTCATGCCGGGCATAGACATGGCGGGCGCCGGCGATGCGCTCGGCCGTAAGATAGCGATAGGGCCCGCTGCCGATCGCTTCCGGGATCTGCTTGAACGGATCGGTCTGGGCCAGCCGCTCCGGCATGATCGCCGCGACGAGCGCGCTCGGGCGGGCGAGCGCCGCCGGCAATTGCGGGAAAGGCCGGCGCAGGCGGAAGAGGATGGTGCGGTCGTCCGGGGCGGAAAGCTCCTCGGTCGCCGCCATCAGCGCCTGGCCGAAAGTGTCGCGCGCGCCCCAGCGCCTGATCGAGGCGACGGCGTCGCGAGCCAGGACCTTGCTGCCGTCATGGAAGACGAGGCCGGGGCGCAGCGTCAGCGTCCAGCGCTTGCCGTCATCCTCGACGAGATGGCCTTCGACCATTTGCGGCTGCGGCTGGAACTGGTCGTCGAGCCCGTAAAGCGTGTCCCAGACCAGAAGCGCGTGGGTGCGGGTCGAATAGCCGTTGGTCCAGATCGGATCGATGATCGCGACGTCGGAATAGGGCACGAAGCGCAGGGTCTTGGCGTCCTGTGCACGGGCGATCAGCGGCGCGGCGGGCAGGAAGGCAGTAACGGCGGAGGCTTTCAGAAACTGGCGTCGATCCATCGTAATCCCCTGTTCTTGTCGTGGTCCCCGGACGTCCTCCGATGGCCGCCATTTTCGCGCGGCGGCCGCTGGTCTTCTGATTCAGGCAGGCTCCGATGCCGCTGGCTGCGCGGTCAGCGTGGCGCGGCGCGCCACCGCCGGATATCCGCTACTGCGCAGGAACTCGGCGAGCTTCGGCGCTGTGCGCAGCACATGCTCGCGCATCACCGTCTCGGCCCGGGCGGCATCGCCGCTGCGGATCGCCGCGACGATCTCGTTCTGGGCCTGGGTCGCCGTGGTCGGGCGCGCGACATGGTGCAGCCAGACGCGCATATAGGGCTCGACCGCGATGTGCAGCGCTGCGATCTGGGCGACGAGCTTCGGGCGCCGGCTTAGCCCGCAGATATAGGCGTGGAAGGCCTGATGCGCGGCGAGCCAGGCCTCGCCGCCCGCTTCCCCGGCGCGCTGCATCCGGGACAGATGATCATCGAGCTCGGCCAGCACGGCAGCATCGACGCGCGGCATGGCGAGGCGGACGGCAAGGCCTTCCAGCACCGAACGGATCTCGAACGCCTCGTAGATCTCGTCGACGGTCAAGCCGGCGACGACGCAGCCGCGATTGGGCCGGATGGTCACGAGCCCCTCATTGGCGAGGCGCTGGAAAGCCTCGCGCACCGGCATCCGGCTCATCGCCAGCTCCTTGGCGATCGCCTCGGGGATCAGGCGCTCGCCGGGCTCGTAGCGGCCGCTGCGAATGCCGGCGAGGATGGCGAGATAGGCCTCCTCCGGCGCCGTGCCGGCTGCCGGCGCTGGTCGGAAAGCCATGCGATCATCTCCCTGCCCCAGCCGCGGCCCGCTCCAATCATGCTGGCTGAAGCTCACCGAGTGTATGAGTGTATCCACTCATACAATCCTGCACGGCACCAACTGCGGCGGTCAAGCGCCACGCCACAGGCAGCTGGTAGGCGGTCACGGTCAATCGCGAGCCGCCGTCATCCCGGCCGGAGCGAAGCGCAGGGCCGGGATCCATCGTAGAGCGCAGCGTTCTTCGATCGGTTCGAGAGCCGCGCGGCTTCCGCTTGGCCGAAATGACGTGGAGACAACGGTCTGAGCCCTAAGCGCGATATGGCGCCGCTGCCCGCTCCGCAGACGCCTAGCGGATCAGCCTGGCATCCGCTGCGAGCCCGGCGCAGACCAGCCGAACCAGCGTCTCGATCTGGTGGTCGAGCTCCCGGCGCGGCACCGCGACGAGCTTCTCTTCGAGGCCGATCGCGACGACGCCGTGCACGGCCGAGAACAGGGTACGCCCGAGCAGCAGCCGCTGCGGCTCGCCCGCTTCCGGCAGCAGAGCGGCAAGCGGCGCCATAATATGGCGGAAGAGCTGCATCTGCTCGGCGACCGCCCAGTCCGGAACCTCCGCTCCTTCCGCCATGCGATACTCGAACAGCGTCCGCCAGAGTCGGGGATTTTCCCGAGCGAAGGCCGAATAGGCCAGGGCGATCGCGACCAGGCGGCCGGCGGCATCCTCCGGCGCAGCGGCCAGCGCCCCTTGCGAGGCATGCCCCAGCGCCTCGTCCAGCCTGGCGAGGGTGCGCGACCCCACCCGCAGCACGAGCTCGTCCATGTCGCGCACGAGATTGTAGATCGCGCCCAGCGCGCAGCCGATCTCGCCGGCAAGCTCGCGCGCCTTCAGGCCCGCGAGCCCCCTTTCGGCGATCGTGCGCTCGGCAGCCTCGATCAGTTGCTCGCGCTGGCGATCCCGGCGGGCGGCGGTCGTGGTCATCTGGCTTCCCCTGTCATGAACATCGTTCAAAATTTGACTTGAACGGCGTTCATAGATCGGTTATGCATCTATCATGAACAACGTTCATAGCAGGAGGGAACCAATGCTCAAGATGTTTCTCACCTTCATCCGCGGCGGCGCCGCGATCGCCGAGGAGCGCTTTGCCGATCGGAACGCGCTCGTGATCCTCGACCAGCAGCTCCGCGATGCCGCAAGCACCTTCGAGCGCGCCAAGAAGGCGCTGGCCCTGGCGATCGGGCAGGACCAGCAGGAGAGCATGCGGCTCGCCACCGGCAATGCCCGCATCGCCGATCTGGAGTTGCGCGTCAGCGCGGCGCTGGTCGCCGGCGATGATGGGCTCGCCCGCGAAGGCGCCGAGGCGATCGCGAGCCTGGAGGCCGATCGCGATGCGGCGGCGAGCGCGCAGGTGCTGTTCGCGGCCGAGATCGTCCGGCTGCGCCGCCATGTCGGCCAGGCCCAGGCCCGGATCGCCGAGCTCGATCGCGGCCGCCGCCTCGCCCGCGCCTCCGAGGCGGTCCGCGACATCAGGCGTGGCCGCATCGACGCCGGCCTGCCGCACGAGGCGACGCTCGCCGAGGCCGAGCAGACCCTGAAGCGACTGCGCGAGCGCCAGGTCGAGGCGGAAGCCGCCGACCTCGCCCTCGACGAACTCGATGGCGCGGCAGCGGCCTCGATCACCGAGAAGCTCGCCGCCCGCGGCTTCGGCCCGCGCCTGCGGGCAAGCGCCGAGGACGTGCTCGAGCGCCTGCGCGCCCGGCAGGTCCAGCCGAGCTGATCCTGCGAATTGACCTCTGCGTTCCGCAAATCCGACCGATGGGAGAAAGACGATGAACCAGAACGCGCAGCCGCATAGCGGCGCCTGGATGACCTTCACCTACGCCTCGTTCCTCGGAGCCGCCGCCATGGTCGGCGCCGGCATCCTTTTCCTGCCGCTCGACTGGTGGGCCAAGGGCTACCTCGCCATGGGCGTGGTCATGCTGGTCCAGTCCTGCATCACCATGACCAAGACGGTGCGCGACATGCACGAGGCCTCGAAGCTGGTGAACCGCATCGAGGACGCCCGCACCGAACGCCTCCTGATGGATGCCGGCAAGCCGGTCGCCTGATGCGGTCAGGCCAACAATTGGTAAGCTCCGTCTAGCCGCTTCCCCGCATCGCCCAGTGCCGGCAAGATTTGCTGTGCCAGGGCGATGCTATCCTCTCCCCAGTCCCTTCGCGAGCCCGCCATGATCGACACATTGCTGCTGAAGCGACGCTTTGCGCCGCTGTTCTGGGCCCAGTTCTTCTCTGCCTTCAACGACAATTTCCTGAAGAACGCGCTCGTCTTCATCATCCTGTACAGGCTCGCCGGCTCGCATGGCGAAGCGCTGGTGACGCTTGCGGGCGCGCTCTTCATCGCGCCTTTCTTCCTGCTCTCCGGGATCGGCGGCCAGATGGCGGACCGCTTCGACAAGGCGGTGATGGCGCAGCGGCTGAAGCTCGCCGAGATCGGCGCCGCGGGTGTCGCGGTGCTCGGCTTCACCTTGCATTCCGTGCCCGTGCTGTTCGTCGCGCTCTTCCTGTTCGGCGTCATCGCCGCACTGTTCGGGCCGATCAAATACGGCATCCTGCCCGACCATCTGAAGCGCGAGGAACTGCCGGCCGGCAACGCGCTGATCGAGGGCGCGACCTTCATAGCGATCCTGCTCGGCACCATCGCCGGTGGCCTCACTGCGCGCGAAGGCGGCGATGCCGCCCAGCTCAGCCTGCTGATCCTGGTCTTTGCCCTCGCCTGCTGGGTCGCGACCCTGTTCATTCCGAAGACCGGCCCGGCCGCTCCTGATCTTGCCATCGACCGCAACATCCTGCGCTCGACGCGCGACCTCCTCACGGATCTCTGGGCCGACGTCCGCCTGTGGCGCACCGGCGTGATGGTCTCGATCTTCTGGCTGATCGGTGCCGTGGTGATGGCGCTGCTGCCCGCGCTGGTGAAGAACGGCATGGGCGGCACGGAGATGGTCGTCTCGACCTATCTCGCGATCTTCGCCATCGCCATCGCGGTCGGCTCCGGCTTCGGCTCCTTCCTGTCGAGCGGACGGATCGTCCTGCTGCCGGTGCCGGTTGCCGGCATCGTCATGGGCCTGTTCGCGCTCGATCTCGGCTGGGCAATCTCCGGCATCGTTCCGCACCAGCCGGCGCAGGACATGGCTGTCTTCTTCCGGGATGCATCAGCCTGGCGCGTCGGCATCGACCTTGCCGGCCTCGCCATCGCCGGCGGCGTCTTCATCGTGCCCTCCTTCGCCGCGACGCAGAGCTGGTCGCCGGCCGAGAAGCGCGCCCGCATCGTCGCCGCCGTCAACGTGCTCTCCGCCGCCTTCATGGTCGCGGGCGCGCTCGCTGTGGCCCTGCTGCAGGCGGCGGGTTTCACCCTGTCGCATCTCTTCCTGCTGATCGGCGCCGCGACCATCGCCGCCTCGCTCTGGATCTTCCGGACGCTGCCGACCAATCCGCTGAGCGATTTCCTGTCGATCCTGTTTCGCGCCTTCTATCGGGTCGAGGTCACCGGTCGCGAGAACATCGCCAAGGCTGGCGATAACGCGATCATCGCGCTCAACCACGTCTCCTTCCTCGACGCGGCGCTGGCGCTCTCGATCCTCGACAAGGAGCCGGTCTTCGCGATCGACCACGGCATCGCCCAGCGCTGGTGGGTGAAGCCCTTCCTCAGGCTGACCCGGGCGATGCCGCTCGATCCGGCCCGCCCGCTCGCGACCCGCTCGCTGATCAACGCGGTCAAGGCCGGCGAAAGCCTGGTGATCTTCCCGGAAGGCCGGCTCACCGTCACCGGCAGCCTGATGAAGGTCTATGACGGCGTCGGCATGATCGCCGAGAAGTCCCGGGCGAAGGTCGTGCCGGTCCGGATCGAAGGCCTGGAGGCGACGATCTTTTCGCGCCTCACCCGCGCGCAGGTGCGTCGGCGCTGGTTCCCCAAGGTGCGCGTCACCATCCTCGAGCCGGTCTCGCTCACCGTGCCGGAGGAGCTCAAGGGCCGCGCCCGGCGCCAGGCCGCCGGTACGGCGCTCTACCAGGTGATGTCCGACCTGATCTTCCGCACCACCGACATCGAGCGCAGCGTCTTCGACGCCGTGGCCGAGGCGGCGCGGCGCCATGGCATGGGCCGCGTCGCGGTCGAGGACCCACTGACCGGCACGCTGAGCTACAAGCGCCTCCTGATCGGCGCCGAGGTGCTGGGCCGCAAGCTCGCGCCGCTGGCCGGCAAGGGCGAGGCGATCGGCGTCATGCTGCCCAATGCCAATGGCGCGGCGGTAACGATCCTCGGGCTGATCTCGGCGGCGCGCGTCCCGGCGATGATCAACTTCACGGCGGGAGCGACCAACATCGCCGCGGCCTGCACGGCGGCGCAGATCAGGACCATCGTGACCTCGCGCGCCTTCGTCGAGAAGGGCCGGATGGGGCCGCTGATCGAGGCGCTGCAGGCCGATGTCCGCATCGTCTATCTGGAGGATGTCCGCGCCACCGTCTCGACGGCCGACAAGCTTCGGGCACTCTGGTGCCATGGCAAGCCGATCGAGGCGTCGGGCGGCCAGGACCGCGCCGCGATCCTGTTCACTTCGGGCTCGGAAGGCACGCCGAAGGGCGTCGTGCTCAGCCATGCCAACATGCTGGCCAATGCGGCCCAGGCGGCGGCGCGGATCGATTTCGGCCGGCAGGATAAGGTCTTCAACGTGCTGCCGGTCTTCCACTCCTTCGGCCTGACGGTCGGCCTCGTGCTGCCGCTGGTCTCGGGCGTGCCGGTCTACCTCTACCCCTCGCCGCTGCACTACCGGATGGTGCCGGAGCTGGTCTACGGCTCGAACGCCACCATCCTGTTCGGCACCGACACCTTCCTTGCCGGCTATGCTCGCGCCGCCCACCCTTACGACCTGCGCTCGCTGCGCTACATCCTGGCCGGCGCCGAGCCAGTCAAGGAGGCGACGCGCCGGACCTATATGGAGAAATTCGGCCTGCGCATTCTCGAAGGCTATGGCGTGACCGAGACCGCTCCGGTGCTGGCGATCAACACGCCGATGTTCAACCGCTTCGGCACGGTCGGGCGGATCATGCCCGGCATGGAAGCGCGGCTCGAGACCGTGCCCGGCGTCGAGGAAGGCGGGCGCCTGCACGTCCGCGGCCCCAATATCATGCTCGGCTATCTGCGCGCCGAGAATCCGGGCCTGCTCGAACCGCCGGCCGAGGGCTGGCACGACACAGGCGACATCGTCACCATCGACAAGGATGGCTTCATCGCGATCAAGGGCCGGGCCAAGCGCTTCGCCAAGATCGCCGGCGAGATGGTCTCGCTCGCCGCGATCGAGGCCTTCGCCGCCGAGCTCTGGCCCGACGCGCTCTCGGCGGTCGCCAGCCTGCCCGATGCGCGCAAGGGCGAACGGCTGGTGCTGGTGACGCAGAAGCAGGGCGCGAGCCGTGCCGAGTTCCAGGCCTTTGCCAAGGCGAAGGGCGCCTCCGAGCTGATGGTACCGGCCGAGGTGATGGTCGTGCCCACCGTGCCGGTGCTCGGCTCCGGCAAGCTCGACTTCGCCGGGGTGACCCGGCTGGTCAGGGAACGGGCGGCCACCGCGACGGCCGTGGCATGATCCGCTTCTGGCTGCGCGTATGAGCCGGTCCCGGCGCTTGCTCCGCCGCCGACAGCGATCGATCCCGGTCGGCGGCGGGGCTGGCACTGCAGCGGCCTACGACCTCCGCGACTAAGCGGCGTCAACATCGGTGCATTGCGCGGCGTTCCGGATTGGCGATGGCAGCGGCAAGATTCGATTGAAAACTCAACGCCGGGAGGCCAGAAAGCAGGGACGGGCGCTTGCCCGCAATTGCGAACGCTATCCCGGCGGTCGCGGCACCGGATCCGGTGAGGATAAGGGGATTGCTGAATGTCGGGGTCCGACCCTTCCCACGCCGTCGCGGCCGAGCCTGAAGCCGAGAGCTACGACCTTTCCGAGCAGGTCGGCTTCATCCTGCGTCAGGCGGTTCAGCGCCATGTCTCGCTGTTCAACGAGATCATGGGGCCGGAGCTGACGCCGACGCAGTGGGCTGTCCTCTCGCGGCTCTATCTCGAAGGCGGCAGCTCGCAGAACCTGCTCGGGCGCCAGACCGCGATGGACGCGGCGACGATCAAGGGCGTGGTCGACCGGCTGATCAAGCGCAAGCTGGTGCACACCACCGCCGATCCCGATGACGGGCGTCGCGTCATCGTGCAGCTGACCGAGGCCGGCCGCGCCTATACCCGCGAATTGATGCCGAAGGCCGAGACCGTCACCAAGGTGACGCTGGCGCCGCTCGCGACGAGCCAGCGCACGACGCTGATCTCGCTGCTGAAGCAGCTGCGCTGAGAAGAGCCGGCTCCGCGGCCTACCTGATCACGAAGCAGGCGCTCTCCGCCGCCAGCGCGCGCGCCTCGTCGAGATCGCTCGAGGCGCTGGCGTGGATCGCAAAGAGCGGATCGCCAACCGCGACTTCGTCGCCGACACCGCGGCGCAGATCGATGCCGGCCGCCTTGTCAAAGGGCGCGCCGGCGCGCCTCGCAATGCCTGCGACGGCCCAGCCATCGATCTCGGCGACGGTGCCCGCCGTCTCGGCCCGCACCGTATGGACGAGCAGCCCCGGCATGACCGGCGGGTTGTGGCGCCCCTGCGCATCGACGATGCGCTCGAAGGCGGCGCGCGCCGCGCCCGAGCGCAGCAATTCCTCGGCCCGCGCCCGGCCGGCCTCGACCGAGCCCAGCGCCGGGTCCCAGGCCAGGATGCGACCGGCGAAGAACAGCGCCTTGGCGACGAGATCGGCCGGTGCCTGCGGATCGTTGTCGAGCGCCCAGGCGACATCGCGGCATTCGAGCGCCGGGCCGATGCCGCGCCCGATCGGCCGGGTGCCGTCGGTCGGGAAGGCTTCGACGACGAGGCCGAGCCCGCGCCCGACGGTCTCGAACAGGGCGGCGAGCTCGGCCGCCTCCTCCTGCGATTTCAGCTTGGCGCGCGGACCATAAGGCAGGTCGACGATCACATGGGTCGAGCCGGCCGTCTTCTTCTTCGACAGGATCGAGGCCACCGACCAGCGATTGGAATCGATGCCGAGCGGTCTTGTGATCGCGTTCATCACGTCGTCGACGACCGAATGGTTCAGCCGCCCATTCCAGGCGATGCAGGCCCTGGCCTTCTCGACGCAGGCGCGCAGTTCCGCCGGGGTGAGCTCGACATCGGCGAGCGCTTCCATCGCGTCGGCAGTGCCCGCCGCCGAAGTGATCGCACGCGACGAGGTTTTTGGCATCAGGAAGGCGCCATGGGCGGCGATGATCGGCACCACAATCAGCGTGATCCGGCTGCCGGGAATGCCGCCCATCGAATGCTTGTCGACGACGATCTTGTCGGACCAGCTGATCTGCTGCGCGAAGCGGGTGCGGACGCGGGCGAGCGAGACGACCTCGTCATCCCCGAGTTTCTGCGTCGCTGCGACGAGGAAGGCCGCGACTTCGCCATCGGGATAGCGGGATTCGACGATGTCGCGGATCAGCGTGTGGTACTGCGCCTCGGTCAGCGCGCCGCCTTGGATCTTGCGGGTCAGCGCGGCGCGGCTTTCCGGCGAGGGCGTGCGCCGGATCGAGACTTCCGTCCCCTCGGCAAGGCCGAGCTCGGCGAAGGCCTCGCTGGAGAGGCCGATCTCGTCGGGCGCGAGCGCGGCGGGCAGATCCGCGACCTGGATGTCCGAGCGGATGCTGGCGCCGGCACCGGAGATCTCGATCCGGCCGGGGCCGAGATAGTCGAAGCCGTTGACGAGCTCTCCCTTGGCCGGGAGCCAGGCGCAGTGGGCCCGGCCGGCGAAGACCGGCAGGCGCCGCAGGCGCAAGGTGTTGGCGGCCGATTCGACGGCGGCGATGAAGCGCTCGATCCCGGTTTCCGGGCTCTGGTCGTTGCAGACCGTGACGGTGCGGATGCCGGCCGGCCAGGGCTCGACCTTGCGGGCGAGCCGGTTCTCGATGGCGCTGCCCTGCTCGCGGCCGCGCCCGGCGATCCGGGCGGCCAGGATCTCGGCTGGGGCCGTGACATCGACGATGACAAAGCGCGGCAGCAGCGCCGCAAGCTCGGCGATGACGGCGCGCGAGCCATTGGCGATGACATGGCGGCCGCTCTCGATCGCCGTCACCAGCTCTCGGGGCAGCCCATAGCGCAAGCCATGGGCGCCCCAGCTGATCAGGAAATCGCCGGCGGCCTCGCGCGCCGCGAACCCGACCTCCGTCGCAGCCTCATGCGCCTCGCCGGCCGACCCGGCCGGGCGGGTGATGACCCGCCTGGCGAAGACATAGCGCCCCGTCGGCTCCAGGACCTGCCTGGCGCCGTCGATCAGGGTATCCTTGCCGCCGCCGCTGGGGCCGACGACAAAGAAGAACGTGCCGGGGCGCATCGCAGGATCAGGCCTCGTCGAGGCCGATATCGACCGCCGGGGCCGACTGGGTGATCTTGCTGGTCGAGATATAGTCGACGCCGGTCTCGGCGATCGGCCGGATGGTCTCGAAGCGGATGCCGCCCGAGGCCTCGGTCTTGGCGCGCCCGCCGATCATGGCGACGGCCTTGGTCATGTCGGCGACCGACATGTTGTCGAACATGATCACGTCGGCGCCGGCCTTGACGGCCTCCTCGACCTGTTCGAGCCGGTCGCATTCGACCTCGAGCTTGGTCAGCACCGGCAGCTTCTTGCGGGCCCGTTCGACGGCGGCGCTGATGCTGCCGCAGACGGCGATGTGGTTGTCCTTGATCATCACGCCGTTATCGAGCCCGAGGCGGTGGTTCAGGCCGCCGCCGCAGGTCACTGCGTGCTTCTCCATCATGCGCAGGCCGGGCGTGGTCTTGCGCGTGTCGATCAGACGGGCCTTGGTGCCGGCGATCGCCGCGACATAGCGAGCGGTCTCGTTGGCGATGCCGGAGAGGCGCTGGGCGATGTTGAGCGCGGTGCGCTCGGCGGTCAGCACGCTGCGGGCAGAGCCCTCGACCTCGATCAGGATGGCGCCCTTCTCGACCTTGTTGCCGTCCTTGACGAGCAGCTTCACCTTGAGCTCGGGATCGTAACGCTTGAAGACGCGGGCGGCGACCTCGATGCCCGCGACGATCATCGGCTCGCGGGCGTTCATGTGGAACTTGCCGGTCTCATTCGCCTCGATCATGACTTGCACGGTCAGGTCGCAGGCGCCGATATCCTCGGTCAGCCAGAGATCGATCAGGCGATCCGTAACAAAGCTGTCGTACATCGAAACCCCTCCTCGGGCGCTGATCGCCTTGAGCCTTCTCCTCGGAATCGGCGCGCCAACCCGAGCGAAATTTTATTTGTATACGAATAATAACAGTCGATTTTTCCGACTGTCAATCAGCGCTGGATAGCGGCATTGGGGCGGCACGTCTCGCCCGAAATCCCAGGCGTTGGCCGCGAATGCCGTCTGCCGCGAGGAACATCCCCCCCTTCGCGCCAAGCCTCGCTCGCTCGCGCAGGACATCGATACGGTTCTGGTCGGAGACCCCTCGGAGGGCTATCTTGACAGTCTGGCCACCATGCGCCAACGTCATTTGTGTACAAATGATTAGCCGCACCTGACGGCGAGGGTTGACGATGAGCCTGGGGGAAGCGACCGCGACCGCCGACGACAAGATCCGCTGCGATGCCTGTCCGGTGATGTGCTTTATCAAGCCGGGCGCGGTCGGCGCCTGCGACCGCTACGGCAATGTCGACGGCAATCTCGTCCGGGTCGATCCGCATGTGATGCTCGACCGCACCATCGACCAGGGCGGCGAGCTCGTCTCCTTCGCCGGTCCGCGCGAATGGGATGGCGACATCCTGCACCAGCCCGGCACCTTCGTGACGGCGATCGGCGCCGGCACGACCTATCCCGACTACAAGCCCGCGCCCTTCATCGTCTCGTCCGAGGTCGACGGCGTCGACATGGTCACCGTCGTGACCGAGGGCATCTTCAGCTATTGCGGCGTCAAGGTGAAGATCGACACCGACCGCTTCCTCGGCCCTGAGACCGCGATCGTGCGCGTCGAGGGCGAGGCGGTCGGCCATGTCACCTCCGGCGAATACGGCTCGCAGATGCTGTCGCTCGGCGGCGTCCACCACCTCACCGGCGGCTCGAAGAAGGAGGGCCGCGTCACCTGCGACACGCTGCTCTCGCTCAGCAACGGCAAGGCGGTCGAGCTGACGATCGATGGCGGCGAGACCGTCATCGTCCAGGCCGGCAAGCCGCCGATCGTCAACGGCGTCGAGGAGAGCCGGATGCGCGTCGGCTGCGGTTCGGCGACCATCGGCATCTTCGCCAAGCAATGGCATGGCAAGGTCGACGAGGTCGTGGTCGTCGACGACCACATCACCGGCGTGCTCTCGGAGCACCAGGCCGGCAAGCTGCTCGGCATGCCGGCGACCGGCCTGAAGATGAAGGGTCGCCGCTCGACGCCCGGCCGTTATTTCCAGGTCGCCCAGCCCGGCACCGGCTGGGGCGGCACCAATATCAGCGATCCGCTGACCATCCTCGGGCCGTTCGATCCGAAGGTCGCCTATCCCGGCCTGCGCCTGCTGATGGTCTCGACCACCGGCGAGCACGCCGCCTATTACGAGCTCGACGAGAACCTCGTGCCTGTCGAGATGCAGATGCCGGAGCGGCTGGTCGAACCGGTCGAGCGCATCGCCGAGAATTGCGAGCCTGCTCTCTCGACCGTGCTGTTCATCGGCGGTGCCGGCGGCTCGCTGCGCGCCGGCGTCACCGAAAACCCGGTCAGGCTGACGCGCTCGGTCAAAGACGCGCTGACCTATGTCACCTGCGGCGGCGCGCCGGTCTATATCTGGCCGGGCGGCGGCATCACCTTCATGGTCGACGTCACCCGCCTGCCGGAGAACGCCTTCGGCTATGTGCCGACGCCGGCCCTGGTCGCGCCGCTCGAGTTCACCATGAAGCTCTCGGACTATCAGGAGCTCGGCGGGCATATGGACTATGTCCGGCCGCTTTCCGAACTCACTGCGGACGGCAGGCTCAAGCTGCCGCAGCGACTCGACAATCCCTGGCCGCTGGCGCCGGAGCGGATGCGCCGCTCGCACGGCTGAGCGATGTTCGAAGCCCCCTCCGCGCGCCTGCTGCCCGACGGCAAGCGCCTGCTGCTCCAGCAGGGGCCGATCGATCTCGTCGTCGAAGCCGCCGGCCCGGCAGCGGCGGTCGAAGCGGCCTACCGGGCAGCGATGCGGCGTTTCGACGGGCTGCTCGCGGAACTCTGCGGCGAACTTGCCCTGCTGCGCTCGCCGGTGCGGACGAACAGTGCGTTGCCGGAAGGGCCGGTCGCCCGGCGGATGCATCAGGCGGTCGCGCCCTTCGCCGCCGCGACCTTCATCACGCCGATGGCGGCGGTCGCAGGCTCGGTGGCGCAGGAGATTCTCGGCGTGATGGTCGAGGCGGCGCCGCTGGCGCGCGCCTATGTCAACAATGGCGGCGACATCGCCCTGCATCTGGCTGAAGGCGAGACCTTCCGGATCGGCCTGGTCGAGCGGCCGGACCGGCCAAATCTCTTCGCCACCGCCAGCATCGCCGCCGCCGATCCGGTGCGCGGCATCGCCACATCCGGCTATCCCGGCCGCAGCTTCTCGCTGGGCATCGCCGAGGCTGTGACCGTGCTTGCCCCGACCGCCGCCATGGCCGATGCGGCTGCGACCGTGATCGCCAATGCGATCGACCTGCCGGGCCACCCGGCCGTCGAGCGCCTGCCGGCCGAGGCGATCCAGGCCGACAGCGATCTCGGGACGCGCCTCGTCACCCGCAATGTCGGGCCGCTGACGGAAGCCGAAATCGAGACGGCGCTCGCCGGCGGCCTCGCCGAGGCGCAGCGCCTGCGCGCGGCAGGCCTGATCGTCGCGGCCGCCATGCATCTTCAGGGCGTGAGCAAAATGCTGGCCACCCCTATGATCCTTCAAGAACAAGCTGAGAGGAGACTTGCCCGTGCCTGAGATCGCCGTGCGAAAGTATTCTGTGACCGTGGAAGAGATCTTTCACGAGGGCGGCCCGGCCGTCGCGACGCCGCTGAAGCGCGGCGCGGCGGTCGCCGTGATCGCCAACCCCTTTGCCGGCCGCTATGTCGAGGACATCCAGGGCTTCATGGAAGACCTGAAGCCGCTCGGCCTCGCCATGGCGCAGCGCCTGCTCGCCGCGATGGGCGGCGACGTCAAGGCGATCGAGGGCTATGGCAAGGGCTCTATCGTCGGCGCCGCCGGCGAGCTCGAGCACGGCGCGCTCTGGCATGTGCCGGGCGGCTACGCCATGCGCGAACTGCTTGGGGATGCCAAGTCGATCGTCCCGTCGACCAAGAAGGTCGGCGGCCCCGGCACCCGCCTCGACATCCCGGTCACCCATGTCAACGCATCCTATGTCCGCAGCCATTTCGACGCTTTCGAGATCGGCGTCACCGATGCGCCCAAGGCCGACGAACTGCTGTTCGCGCTGGTGATGACGACCGGTTCGCGCATCCATGCCCGCGTCGGCGGCCTGAAGGCGAGCGAGATCAAGGGCGAGGACGGGCTGAGATGAAGGCTTCGATCCGCAAGATCGTCACCATCCTCGACGAGACCCATTCCGAGATGGGTCAGCCCGTCGCGCCGGCGATCCGCCGCGCGGCGGCGGTGGCGGTGATCGCGAACCCCTTCGCCGGCAAGTACCAGACGGATCTCTCCGAGCTGATCGAGATCGGCGAGGAGCTCGGCGACCTGCTCGGCCGTCATGCGCTGAAGGCGCTCGGCATCGAGGGCGAGGCCGTGCAGGGCTATGGCAAGGCCGCCGCCGTCGGCGAGGACGGCGAGTACGAGCATGCGGCTGCGATCCTGCATCCGAAACTCGGCGCGCCGCTTCGCAAGCTGCTCGGCAAGGCGCCGGCGCTGATCCCGTCCTCGAAGAAACGCGGCTCGCTCGGCGTGGTGCTCGACGTGCCGCTCGGCCACAAGGCCGGCGCCTATGTCCGCAGCCATTTCGACGGCATGGAAGTGCGCATCCCCGACGCACCGCGCGCCGGCGAGATCGTCGTCGCGGTCGCCCTGACCAGTGGCGGACGCCCGCTGCCGCGCGTCGGCGGCCTGACCCATGACGAGGTCAAGGGCGAGGACGGCCTGCGCTAGAGGCGACCGGCACGGCGCCATCTCGCCACCTCATTGCCGCGATAGCTTCGCTGCGATGATGCCGGCGCGATGGCGCGACCCGGCCGCGGCGCGAGCCGCAGCCCAGCGCGCGGCGCAGATCGGTATCTTCTTTCAACCGATTGAAAACTGGCAGCCTTCTGCGCCATGCTGAGGCAAGGCGAAAAAAGCCGCCAGCCCAAGGTTCAAAAGATCATGCTCGACAAAGCCACTCCGCCGCGCACGCTCAAGCTCAATGCCGCCGACAATGTCGCGGTGGCGGTCGATCCGATCGATGTCGGCGTCAGCGCCGCCGGGGTCACCGCGCTGAAGCGCATCCCGCGCGGCCACAAGATCGCGCTGGTGCCGATCGCCAAGGACGAGCCGATCCGCAAGTTCGGCCAGATCATCGGCTTCGCCACGCTCGACATCCCGCCGGGCGAGTGGGTCCACGAGCATAATACCGGCTTCCACGCCTTCGAGCGCGACTATGCCTTTGCGGCCGAGGCAAAGAAGGAACTGATCCTGCCGGTCGAGCAGCAGGCGACCTTCCAGGGCTTCCGCCGCAAGGACGGCCGCGCCGGCACGCGCAACTATGTCGGCATCCTCACCTCGGTGAACTGCTCCGCCTCGGCCGCGCGCTTCATGGCCGAGGAGGTCAAGCGCTCCGGCATCCTCGCCGACTATCCCAATGTCGACGGCGTCATCGCGCTGACCCACGGCACCGGCTGCGGCATCGACTATAATGGCGAGAGCTTCGAGGTGCTGAAGCGCACCACCTGGGGCTATGCCTGCAACCCCAACATGGCGGCAGTGCTGGTCGTCGGCCTCGGCTGCGAAGGCTTCCAGATCAAGCGCATGAAGGAGGCCTATGGCGTCGAGGAGAGCGACATCTTCCGCACCATGACGATCCAGGAGACCGGCGGCACGAAGAAGTCGGTCGCCGCCGGCGTCGAGGCGCTGAAGACCATGCTGCCGATCGCCAACCAGGCGGTGCGCGAGACCGTCCCGGCTTCCGAACTGATGCTGGCCCTGCAATGCGGCGGCTCGGACGGCTATTCCGGCATCACCGCCAATCCGGCGCTGGGCGCCGCCGTCGACATCCTGGTCGAGCATGGCGGCACCGCGATCCTCTCGGAGACGCCGGAGATCTACGGCGCCGAGCACCTGCTCACCCGCCGCGCCGCCACCCGCGAGGTCGGCGAGAAGCTCGTCGGCATCATCAAGTGGTGGGAGGACTATACCGAGCGCGCCCGGATGAGCATGAACAACAATCCCTCGCCGGGGAACAAGGCGGGCGGGCTGACCACCATCCTGGAGAAGTCGCTGGGCGCCGCCGCCAAGGGCGGCACCAAGACGCTGTCGGCCGTCTACCACTATGCCGAGCCGGTGCGCGACAAGGGCTTCGTCTACATGGACACGCCCGGCTACGACCCGGTCGCAGCGACCGGGCAGGTCGCCGGCGGCGCCAACATCCTCGCCTTCACCACCGGCCGCGGCTCGGCCTATGGCTGCAAGCCGACCCCCTCCGTCAAGCTCGCCACCAACACGCCGATCTACGAGAAGATGATCGACGACATGGACATCAATTGCGGCGACGTGCTCGACGGCGTGAGCCTGGAAGAGAAGGGCCGCGAGATCTTCAATACGCTGCTGAAGATCGCGTCCGGCGAGCGCTCCAAGTCCGAGCAGCTCGGCTATGGCGACGCCGAGTTCGTGCCCTGGCAGATCGGCGCGACGATGTGAGGACGGCGGCCCTCGGCCGCCTCCGCTATCACAGCCGGCATCACCCCGGCGCGATCTGCAGCGGGTCGACCGAGATCGCCCGCTTCAGCGTGCGCAGGCCGAAGGTCGTGCGTGACTGGCGTAGGCCCGGAAGCCGGTAGATTTTTTCGCGCAGGAAGCGCTCATAGTGCTCGGTGCCGCTGACCACGGCCTTGACCAGATAATCATAGTCGCCGGTGACGAGATGGGCCTCGACCACTTCCGGGATGCGCGCCAGCGCCTCGCCGAAGCGGTCGAGCAGTTTGTCGTCATGCTTGTCGAGCGTGATCTCGATGAAGACGACATTGTCGAGCCCGAGCGCGCGATGGTTCAGCACCGCGACGTATTTCTCGATCGCGCCGCTCTCCTCGAGCCGCTTCACCCGCGTCCAGCACGGCGAGGGCGACAGGCCGACCTTCTCGGCCAGCGCATTGATCGTCAGCCGGCCATCCTCGTTCAGGGCCGAAAGGATGCGCCTGTCGATCTGGTCGAGTTCATCGCCGCGCCGCGCCTTGATCACCATCGAATGAATTTTCCGCCAAATATCTAATTGACAGAAAGATCGTCCGAACATGAGCAAATCACAAGGCCATTTCGGCAAGAAATAGGCATTTCACAGCCCTAACATGCCCGCATAAGGACGGCGCCCCGTCGGGCGCCCCCCGCAGACACGTCTTGCGGCGATGGCCGCGGCGCGGAATGCTGGGTCGGACAGAGCCTAGGGAGCGTGGACATGACAGACCCCTCACCGCTTCGGTTCCATGTTCCCGTCCCCGCCAGTCGCCCCGGCGAAAAGCCCGACTTCTCCCATGTCGTGATCCCCAAGGCCGGCTCGGTGCAGCGCCCGCCGGTCGATGTCGATCCAAGGGAGATCCGCGACCTCGCCTATTCGATCATCCGCGTGCTCAACCGCGAGGGCGAGGCGGTCGGCCCCTGGGTTCCCGACCTCTCCAAGGACGATCTGATCCGCGGGCTGCGCCACATGCTGACGCTGCGCGCCTTCGATGCACGCATGCAGATGGCCCAGCGCCAGGGCAAGACCTCGTTCTACATGCAGCACACCGGCGAGGAGGCGGTGAGCTGCGCCTTCCGCATCGCGCTCGGCAAGGGCGACATGAACTTCCCGACCTATCGCCAGGCCGGACTGCTGATCGCGCACGACTATCCGCTCGTCGAGATGATGTGCCAGATCTATTCGAACGAGCGCGACCCGATGAAGGGCCGGCAATTGCCGGTGATGTACTCCTCCAAGGAGAACGGCTTCTTCTCGATCTCCGGCAATCTCACCACCCAGTTCGTCCAGGCTGTCGGCTGGGCGATGGCCTCGGCGATCAAGGGCGACAATCGCATCGCCGCCGCCTGGGTCGGCGACGGCTCGACGGCGGAATCGGATTTCCACGCGGCGCTGGTCTTCGCCTCGACCTACAAGGCGCCGGTCGTCCTCAACGTCGTCAACAACCAGTGGGCGATCTCGACCTTCCAGGGCATTGCCCGCGGCGGCTCCGGCACCTTCGCCGCCCGCGGCCTCGGCTTCGGCATCCCCGCCCTGCGTGTCGACGGCAACGACTACCTCGCGACCTATGCCGTCGCGCAATGGGCGATCGAGCGGGCCCGCCGCAATCTCGGGCCGACGCTGGTCGAATACGTCACCTATCGCGCCGGCGCGCATTCGACCTCGGACGATCCCTCCGCCTATCGGCCCAAGCACGAATCCGACGACTGGCCGCTCGGAGACCCGATCGTGCGGCTGAAGCAGCACTTGATCGCGACCGGCGCCTGGACCGAGGAGCGCCACAAGCAGATCGAGGCCGAGATCATGGCGACCGTCATCGCCGCCCAGAAGGAAGCGGAGAGCTTCGGCACGCTCCATGCCGGCGGCAAGCCTTCCTCGCGCGACATGTTCGAGGACGTCTACGCCGAGCTGCCGCCGCATCTGCGCCGCCAGCGCCAGCAGATCGGAGTCTGACCCATGGCCCGCATGACCATGATCGAGGCGATCCGCTCGGCCCTCGACGTCTCCATGGGCCGCGACGACAACGTCGTCGTCTATGGCGAGGATGTCGGCTATTTCGGCGGCGTCTTCCGCTGCACCCACGGCCTCCAGCAGAAATACGGCGTCAACCGCTGCTTCGACGCGCCGATCAGCGAGCTCGGCATCGTCGGCACTGCGATAGGTATGGCCGCGTATGGCCTGCGCCCCTGCGTCGAGATCCAGTTCGCCGACTACATGTACCCGGCCTATGACCAGATCGTCTCGGAAGCGGCGCGCCTGCGCTACCGCTCGGCCGGCGACTTCACCTGCCCGATGGTGATCCGCATGCCGACCGGCGGCGGCATCTTCGGCGGCCAGACCCATAGCCAGAGCCCAGAAGCTCTCTTCACCCACGTCTCCGGGCTGAAGACGGTGGTGCCGTCCAATCCGCGCGACGCCAAGGGCCTGCTGATCGCGGCGATCGAGGATCCGGATCCGGTGATCTTCCTCGAACCGAAGCGGCTCTATAACGGCCCGTTCGACGGCCATCACGACCGCCCGGTCACGCCCTGGTCGAAGCATGAGCTCGGCGAGGTCGAGGAAGGCCATTACACCATCCCGCTCGGCAAGGCGGCGATCCGCCGCGAAGGCGCGGCCGTCACCATCGTGACCTACGGCACCATGGTGCATGTCGCGCAGGCGGCCGCCGAGGAGACCGGCATCGACGCCGAGATCATCGACCTGCGCACCTTGCTGCCGCTCGATCTCGACGCGATCGTCGCCTCGGTCTCGAAGACCGGGCGCTGCATCGTCCTGCACGAGGCGACGCTGACCTCGGGCTTTGGTGCGGAGCTGGCCGCTCTCGTGCAGCAGCACTGCTTCTACCATCTGGAAGCGCCGATCATGCGCGTCACCGGCTGGGACACGCCCTATCCGCACGCACAGGAATGGGCCTACTTCCCCGGCCCCGCCCGCGTCGGCGCCGCGCTGCGCGAGATCATGGAGAGCCGCTGATGGCCGAGCGCATCATCAAGCTGCCGGATGTCGGCGAGGGCATCGCCGAGGCCGAGCTGGTCGAGTGGCACGTCAAGGTCGGCGACATCGTCCGCGAGGACGACCTCATCGCCGCCGTGATGACCGACAAGGCGACCGTCGAGATCCCCTCTCCCGTCGAGGGCGAGGTCACCTGGGTCGGCGCCGAGATCGGCGACACGGTCGCGATCGGCTCGGCACTGGTCAAGCTGAAGGTCGCCGGCGACCGCGCGGCGGCCGAGGAGTCGGCCGAGGCCGAAGCGCCGGCCGAGCCGCCGAAGACAAAGCCCGCGGCGGCGGCACCCGCTGCACCAGCCGCGGCGCCCGAGCCTGCTCCCAAGCAGATGCCGACGCCCAAGCCCGCTGCCGCTCCGGCCCGACCGGCGCCCGTCGCGGTAGCCGCCCCGCGCCGCGCCGCCGGCGAGAAACCGCTCGCGTCCCCGGCCGTCAGGCTGAAGGCGCGCGAGGCCGGCGTCGATTTGCGCCAGGTCCAGGGCTCCAGCCCGGCCGGCCGCATCACCCATGAAGACATCGACTCCTTCATCCAGCACGGCCCCGAGGTCCCGGCCAAGGGCGGGCTCGTCGCCAGGACGGCGGTGACCGAGGTCAAGGTCGTGGGCTTGCGCCGTCGCATCGCCGAGAAGATGGCGCTGTCGAAGTCGCGCATCCCGCACATCACGATTGTCGAAGAAGTCGACGTCTCCGCCCTCGAAGACCTGCGCGCAGCGCTTAACAAGAAGCCGACCGCCGAGCGGCCGAAGCTGACTCTGCTGCCCTTCCTGATGCGGGCCATGGTCAAGGCGCTCGCCGAGCAGCCGGCGCTGAACGCGCTCTATGACGACGAAGCCGGGATCGTGCGCCAGCATGCCGGCATCGACATCGGCATCGCGACGCAGACGCCGTCGGGCCTGATCGTGCCGGTGGTCAAGCATGCCGAGGCGCGCGACCTCTGGGGCTGCGCCCTCGAATTGTCGCGCCTCGCCGAGCGTGCCCGCGACGGCACCGCGACGCGTGACGAGCTCACCGGCTCGACCATCACCATCACCTCGCTCGGCGCGCTCGGCGGCATCGCCACCACGCCGGTGATCAACCATCCCGAGGTCGCGATCGTCGGCGTCAACAAGATGGTGGTGCGCCCGGTCTGGGACGGCGCCACCTTCGTGCCGCGCAAGATGATGAACCTCTCCTCCAGCTTCGATCACCGCGTCGTCGACGGCTGGGACGCCGCCGTCTTCGTGCAGCGCCTCAAGCAGTTGCTGGAAACCCCCGCGACGCTGTTCGTGGACCTGTGAGCGGCGGGAGCGAGCCATGACCGAAATCACCTGCAAGCTCCTCGTCATCGGCGCCGGCCCGGGCGGCTATGTCTGCGCCATCCGTGCCGGCCAGCTCGGCATCGACACCGTCATCGTCGAGCGCACCAAGCTCGGCGGTACCTGCCTCAACATCGGCTGCATCCCCTCCAAGGCGATGATCCATGTCGCCGAGGAGTTCGAGAAGGCGGCCCATGCCGCCGCCGGAAAGACGCCTTTCGGCCTGACCGCCGCCGAGCCGAAGCTCGACCTGAAGCAGGCCGTCGCCTGGAAGGACGGCATCGTCCAGCGCCTCAACAACGGCGTCGCCGCGCTCCTGCGCAAGGCCAAGGTCAAGATCGTCCATGGCCAGGCCCGCTTCCGCGACGGCAAGACCGTGGCGGTCGAGACCGAGACCGGCCCGAAGGTGATCAAGGCCGAGACCATCGTGATCGCGACCGGCTCGGTTCCGGTCGAGCTGCCCTTCCTGCCCTTCGGCGGCAACGTCATCTCCTCGACCGGCGCGCTGGCGCTGACCGAATTGCCGAAGCGCCTCGTCGTGGTCGGCGGCGGCTATATCGGCCTCGAACTCGGCACCGCCTTCGCCAAGCTCGGCGCCAAGGTCACCGTGGTCGAGGCGCAGGACAAGATCCTGCCGCTCTACGATGCCGAACTGACCGCACCCGTCGCCAAGAGCCTCTCGGCGCTCGGCGTCGAGGTCCTGCTGGGCGCCAAGGCGCTCGGGCCGACCGCCAAGGGCGACGGCCTGCGCATCGAGACCGCCGACGGCAAGGAGCGCGAGCTCCAGGCCGACAAGATCCTGGTCACGGTCGGCCGTGCGCCTGCGACGGCTAAACTCGGCCTCGACGAACTCGTGCTCGACATGGACGGTCGCTTCATCCGCATCGGCGAGCGCTGCGAGACCTCGATGCGCGGCATCTACGCCATCGGCGACGTCACCGGCGAGCCGATGCTGGCGCACCGCGCCATGGCGCAGGGCGAGATGGTCGCCGAGATCGTCGCCGGCGAGCCGCGGATCTGGGACAAGGCCTGCATCCCGGCGATCTGCTTCACGGATCCCGAGATCGTCTCGGCCGGCCTCTCGCCGGCGGAGGCCAAGGCCGCCGGCTTCGAGGTCAAGCTCGGCCAGTTCCCCTTCCAGGCCAATGGCCGCGCCATGACCCGCCATGGCGAGGCCGGTTTCGTGCGCGTCGTCGCCCGCGCCGACAACCATCTCGTCCTCGGCATCCAGGCCGTCGGACAAGGCGTCTCGGAGCTTTCCGCCGCCTTCGGCCTCGCCATCGAGATGGGCGCGAGGCTGGAGGACATCGCCGGCACGATCCACGCCCACCCGACCTTGGGCGAGGCCTTCCAGGAATCGGCGTTGAAGGCGCTCGGCCACGCCTTGCACATCTGAGGCGAACGCAGGCCGGGGCACAACCCGGCGAGGGTTGACGTAGCGGCGCAGGCCGCTTCGACTGGCAGGACGGGCCACGACGGGCCCCCCCCTGACTGCCGGAGCCTGCCGTGACCGAACCCTGCGATCTCGATGCCGTCACCGCCCGCCGCCTGATCGGCGAGAAGAAGCTCTCGGCCAGCGAGCTGCTCGAAAGCTGCCTCGCCCGAATCGACGCCGTCGATCCCGCCGTCAACGCCATGGTGGCGCGCGACGACGAGCGCGCCCGTGCCACGGCGAAGGCCGCCGATGCGGCAACCATGAGCGGCGATACTGTGCCGGCCCTGCACGGCCTGCCGATCGGCATCAAGGATCTGGAAGACGTCGCAGGCCTGCGCACCACCTATGGCAGCCCGCTCTTCGCCAAGCATGTGCCGAAAGAAGACCAGCTGATCGTCGCCTCGGTCCGCAAGGCCGGCGCCGTCATCGTCGGCAAGACCAACACGCCCGAATGGGGCGCCGGCGCCAACACCCGTAACGCCGTCTATGGCGTCACCGGCAATCCCTTCGATCCCTCGCGCTCGGCCGCCGGCTCCTCCGGCGGCTCGGGCGTCGCGCTCGCGACCAATATGGTGCCGATCGCCACCGGCTCGGACACCGGCGGCTCGCTGCGCAACCCGGCCGCCTTCAACGGCATCGTCGGCTTCCGCCCCTCGCCCGGGCTGGTGCCGAGCGACAAGCGAGCGCTCGGCTGGAATCCGCTCTCGGTGCTCGGTCCGATGGCGCGCACCGTTCCCGATCTCTGCCTGCTGCTCTCGACCCTGGTCGGCGACGACGCCTGCGATCCGCTGGCGACGACGATCCATGGCAGCACAGTCCGCCGGCCCGAGGATTTCGCCCGCCCGCAAGCCTGCGACCTTGCCTCGCTGAAGGTGGCGATTACCCCCGATTTCGGCTTCGCGCCCACCGAGAAGCACATCCGCGAGGTCTTCGCCGACAAGGTCGGCCGCTTCAGCAGCGTCTTCGCCCACGCCGACGAGGCGACGCCGGATTGCGCCGGCACCGATGAGAGCTTCGAGGTGCTGCGCGCCGTCAACTTCCTCGCCGGGCAGTATGAGCGGGTGCGCGACACGCCGGAAAAGGTCGGCCCCAATGTCCGCGCCAATGTCGAGGAGGGCCTGCGCTACGGCCCGCTCGACATCACCCGGGCGCTGAAGCAGCAGACCGTGATCTACAATGCCTGGCAGCGCTTCTTCACCGATTACGACGTCATCCTGTCACCGGCGATGACGCTGTCGCCGCGCCCCTGGTCGGAGCTCTATCCCGCCGAGATCGACGGCAAGCCGACGCGGACCTACTTCCACTGGCTCGCCATGGCGTATGCGGTGACCATCGTCGGCCACCCGGCGATCTCGCTGCCGGTCGGGCTCGACCGCAACGGCATGCCCTTCGGCCTGCAGATCGTCGGCCCGCGCGGCGGCGACGCCAAGGTGCTTGCCGTCGCGGCAGCGCTCGAGTCACTCTTGGCGGGCGATCCGCTGACGGCGCGCCCGGTGCCGGATATCGCCGGGCTCAGGGCCGCGCCCAGGCTCGCGGACAGCCCGAATTTTCTCGGCTTCGACTAGCGGGGCATCAGCCCGGCCCCACTCCACAAAGAGCAGAGAGACAAGTTTCATCGACTGTTAGACCAATCATAAAAGGGGAGAGACCATATGAAGCGCCGTCAGTTTCTGCAGGGCACGGCAGCCGCCGCCCTGTTCGCTCCAGCCATGACACGGGGCGCATTCGCTCAAGCGGCGAACGCCACCGTGATGAAGATGGCGCCGCAGGCCAACCTCACCTCGCTCGACCCGATCTGGACGACGGCCACCGTCACCAACAACCATGGCTACTACGTCTTCGACACGCTCTATGGCGGCGATCTCGATCTGAAGCCGCAGCCGCAAATGGCCGAGGGCCATGAGATCTCGGCCGACGGCAAGGTCTGGAAGATCAAGCTGCGCGAGGGCCTCGCCTTTCATGACGGCCAGCCCGTCCGCCCGGCCGACTGCATCCAGAGCCTGAAGCGCTGGTGCCAGCGCGATCCCTATGGCCAACTCCTGATCAAGGCCGTCGAGGCCTGGGGCGCACCCGACGAGCGGACCATCGAGATCAAGCTGACCCGGCCCTTCCCGATGATGCTGGACTGCCTCGCCAAAGCCGATAACCCGCCCTTCATCATGCCCGAGCGCCTGGCGCAGACCGACGCCACCAAGCAGGTCACCGAGATGACCGGCTCCGGCCCCTACAAGTTCATCGCCGCCGAGTACGTAACCGGCAGCCGCGTGGTCTACGAGAAGAACGAGGCCTACAAGCCGCGCAGCGAGCCGCCGAGCCGCAATGCCGGCGGCAAGGTCGCGCATTTCAAGCGCATCGAATGGCCGATCCTGCCCGACCCCGCGACCGCCGCCGCCGCCCTGACCAAGGGCGAGATCGACTGGTGGGAGCGCCCGCTCGCCGACCTCCAGCCGCTGCTCGCGCGGAGCCCGGACGTCACCCGCGAGGTCATCGACAAGAACGGCCGCGGCTCGATCATGCGGCTGAACCATCTGCAGCCGCCCTTCAACAATCCCAAGGTCCGCGCCGCCGTCCGCATGGGCGTCAATCAGGAAGACTATATGCGGGCCTCCCAAGGCGACGACACCACCGCCTGGCAAATCTGCCGGAACCTGTGGTGGCGCGGCACGCCCTATTACACCGGCGAGCTCGAGGACCTGATGCCGCAGAGTCTCGACAAGGCCAAGGCGGCGCTGAAGGAGTCCGGCTACAAGGGCGAGAAGGTCGTCATCATCAACCCGACCGACTTCCCCGATATCGGCCCGCTCGGCGACGTCACCTACGAACTGCTCAAGTCGATGGGCATGAATGTCGAGATGGCGGCGAGCGACTGGGGCACGGTGATCCAGCGCCGCAACAGCCGCGAGCCGGTCGAGAAGGGCGGCTGGAGCATCTTCCACACCACCGGCGCGGCGGTCGGCTGGGGCAACCCGGCGCTCTCCAATCTCGTCCGCGGCCCGGGCGAGAAGGGCTGGTTCGGCTGGTGGACCAATGCCAAGGCCGAGGAACTGGCCGAGGAATGGCTCTATGCGCCGGACGAGGCCGCGCAGAAGAAGGCGGCAGTCACGCTGGGCCGGCTCGCACTCGAGGAATGCGCCACCATCCCGCTCGGCCAGTTCGTCATCAAGACGGCCTACCGCAAGGACCTGACCGGCATGCTGCCGGGCTCGGCGCCCTATCCCTGGGGGCTGAAGCGGGTTTGACGCCCACCGTCATTCTCGGGCGGCGCACAGCGCTGACCCGAGAATCTCGTGTCGGTAAGGCGCGGGGAACCCCCTCCTGTAAGGAGAGGGCAGGGTGGGGTGTAGGCCGTCGAACCAGCTCCGCGAGCGCTCACCGCCCAGCCGCGTTCAGGCCAACGATTTCTCTCCCGAACACCTCACCCCTACCCCTCTCCTTCCAGGAGAGGGGTTCTACCGCGGTGGCTCGTGCGCCTACGCCGTTCCCGCCGCCACCGCCGCCGACCAGGGCGAGGCAGCGTCGCTGATCCCCTGTGCCGCGCCCTTTTCCGCCCGGATGATGTTCGGGCAGGCGAAGTTCAGTGGCAGCACGCCGTGCTCGACCACGGTCAGCGGCCCCGCTGCCGCAAGCGCGTCCAGCGTCGCCTCCGGCAGGCGGGCATCGGCGCTGGCACCGTCCGGACCGGAGACGTCGATGCGCGGCTGATGCGCCGCCTCCTCGAGGCCCATCCCGCAATCCAGGGTGAAGGCGAGCGACTGGTAGACGCTGGCGAGGATGCGCCGACCGCCAGAGGCTCCCGCCGCATGGCGCGGCCAGCCGCCATCGGCCGGCGTCACCACCACCGGGCACATATTGCACAAGGGCCGCGCGCCCGGCGCGATCGCATTGGCGCTGCCCGGGCGCGGATCGAACCACATCATGCCGTTGTTCATCAGCACGCCGGTATCGGGCAGGACATAGCGGCTGCCCATGGAAGACAGCAGCGTCGTGGTCAGGGCGACGAGATTGCCGTCGCCATCGACCACGGTGAGATGGGTGGTGCAGGTCTCGCTCGGCTCCTTCGCAGCTTGCGCCGCGCCGAGGCCTTCGAGCCGGCTCGAATAGGCCTCGCGCATCACCTGCGAGAGCCTAGCGAACCAGGCGGCATTGGGCCCGCCGGCTGCGGGCCTGCTCTCCGCCATCCCCTCGATCACCGCCTGCAGGGTCGGCGCCGCCGTCAGCCCGCCGGCGGTGTGGATGCGATGCGTGCCGCGCCAGTCGATCACCGGCGCATCGCGCACGCTGGCGACGCAATCGGCGAGGTCCTGCGCATCGACGACGCCGCCGGCCGCGGCGATGTCGGCGGCAAGCCGCCCCGCCAGCTCGCCGCGATAGAAATCGTCGAGACCGGCCTTGGCCAGATGCTCCAGCGTCGCCGCGAGATTGCCGAGCGGCCTGAAGCCCGGCACGCCCTGATAGGGCGGCACCGGCGGCAGACCGTCCGGCAGGTAGATCCGGGCGCTTTCCTCATAGAGCCGGAGCACCGAGGCCGAGGAGGCGATCTTCAACGTCGTGTACCAGTCCAGCGCGAGACCGCGCCTTGCGAGCGCGATCGCGGGCTGGAGCAGTTCGGAGACCGGCATCGTCGTGCCGAAGCGCTCCTTCAGCGTCGTGTAGCCGGCAACCGAGGAGGGGATGCAGAAGGAGAGCGGCCCGTGGATGTTGCGGTCGCCGACCACGCCCGGCCAGGCGAAGAAATCGAGTTTCATCTCGCCGGTCAGCGGATAATCGGCCGGATCGGCGCGGCGCGGCGCCACCGGCCCGAAATCGACGACCTCGGCCTTGCTCTCGCCGGCCTTCAGCACGACGCCGAAACCGATGCCGCCGAGCCCGCTGTTCCAGGGCTCGACCGCGGCCAGCGCAAAGGCCGTCGCGACCACGGCATCGGCGGCGTTACCGCCGGCTTCGAGGATCGCGGCACCGGCGGCAGCGGCCTCATGATTCTGCGAGACGACGATGCCGCCGCGCCCGCGCGCCGCGGGCTTTTCCAGCTTCCAGTTCTGCGTGCGATAGGCTTCGGCGCGGCGCGGTGCGGCAGTCATGCTCGGTCTCTCCGGACTATCTCACCGCCAAGGTGGCATGGCCGCCGGCCGTGGTCATCGGCCGCCGGCGAAGGGCTGCCACGCATTCACAGCGTGCGCAGCTCCTCCTTCTTGACCTTGCCGGTCGCGGTCATCGGCAGAGCGGGGACGATGCGGATCTCCGGCACCTTGTAGGCGGCCATCCGCGCCTTGCACCAGGCGGTCAGCGCAGCCTCGTCCGGCTGTTCGGCGGCCGCCGGGTTGAGGCAGATATAGGCGACCGGCACCTGGCCGCGCTCGGCATCCTCGCGGCCGATCACGCCGGAGCCGGCGATCGCCGGATGCTGGCCGAGCAGCGCCTCGATCTCGGCCGGGAAAACACTCATGCCCTTGACCTTGAGCATCTCCTTGCGCCGGCCGAGGAAGTGGAGATAACCCTCGGTGTCGATCACGCCGATATCGCCGGTGTGCAGGAAGCCGCCGCGGATCGCCTCGGCGGTAGCCTCCGGCTTGTTCCAATAGCCCTTCATCAGCGAGGGCGAGCGCATGCAGATTTCGCCCTCCTCGCCGAGCGGCTTCAGCGCGCCGGTCTCGAAATCGCAGATCTTGAACTCGGTCCCGGCCTGCGGCAGCCCGACGAAGACCGGCTGCGAGAGAAGGTCGAAGTCGTCCTGCTGCATGCCGACGCTGAAGGAATCCATGGTGTGCGTCTCGGTCATTCCCCAGGCGGCCTCGACCATGGTGCCGCCGGTAAGCTCGCGCCAGCGGCTGCGGAACTCCGGATTGAGCTTCTTGACGAAGGAGGAGACCCGCACCCGCTTCAGCGATGTCAGGTCGAAATCGCGCACGCGCTCGTGCTCGAGCACCTCGACCGTGTTGTCGACGAGCAGATAGGAAAAGCTCGCTCGGTAGCGCTCGACCGCCGCCATGAAGCCGACCGGATCCCAGCGCGCCATCAGCACGACGGTCGCCCCCGCGACGATCGGGAAGAGCAGCCCGGTATCCTCGCCGGCGATCCAGAAGATCGGCACGAAGTTCACGACGACATCGTTCGGCGTCAACGCGAAGCTGGTCGCGAGCGCGGTCGCCGCCGTGTAGAGCATGTCGCCCTGCGTATGAACGCAGCCCTTCGGCATGCCGGTGGTGCCGCCGGTATAGTTCAGCGCCGCGACCGCCTCGAGATCGGGGGTCATCTCCGGAGCCGGGCCGCGGCAGGTCGCCAGCGCCGGCATCAGCTCGCTCTCGCCCTCCCCGGCCGGCAGGCGCGGCTGCAATACGGCGGCGGGAGCCGGAAAGCTCGGCTCGGCCGGCATGAAATCGGCAAAGCCGGTGACGAACACCGTCTTCACCGACGTTTCGCCGCGGACCTTGCGCAGCACCGGCAGCAGCGCGTCCAGGCAGATGACGACTTCGGCCGCGGTGTCGTTGAGCTCATAGGCGAGCTCTGCCTCGCGGAAGAGCGGGTTCACCGGCACGTGCACGCATCCGAGCTTCAGGATGCCGAAGAAGACGATCATGAATTGCGGGCAGTTCGGCAGGAAGACCGCGATCCGGTCGCCGCGGCGGACGCCATGCTCGGTAAGCAGCGCGGCGAAACGGTCGCTCAGCCGGTCGAGCTCGGCATAGCTGATCTCGGTACCGTAAAAGATGCAGGCGGGCTTTTCCGGCTGGCGCCGCGCCCATTCCCTGAGATGCTCGCTGATCGCGATCTCGCCCAGCGGATAATGCGGCTTTCGCGGCAGCTCGGGCGGCCAGGCCTTGTCCCAGAGCGCGTGCAACCCGGCCAGATAGGCGGCTTCCTGCAACTGCAAACCCGTCTCCTCCCGCTCTCTCGTCGCGCCCTCTGGGTGGCGCTGCGGCGGCCTTGAGAAGAATCGATCTTTCGGGGCGCCGCAAGTGCCACAGGCGCCCGACATGCCGCCGGGCGCTGCGGTGCGTTCACTTGCCGAGGACGAGATTCGGCAACCAGGTCGTCAGCGGCGGCCAGAGCGTAATCGCAGCGAGCACGGCGAGCAGCGGGATCAGCCAGGGCACGATCGCCCGCGACATCGCCTCGAACGAGATCTTGGCGATCTTCGAGGTAACGAAGAGCACGACGCCGACCGGCGGCGTGATCGTGCCGATCATCAGGTTGAGCACGAAGATCAGCCCGAACTGGATCGGGTCGATGCCGAACTGCGCCGCCGCCGGCGTCAGGATCGGGATCAGGATCAGCATCGCCGCCAGCGCTTCCATGAAGCAGCCGACGAAGAGCAGCAGCAGGTTGACGATCAGGAGGAAGACCAGCGGATTGCCGGCGAGGTCGACCAGCATCGGACCGACGGTCTGCGGGATACGCGAGATCGACAGGCACCAGCCGAGCGCCGCCGCCGTCATCACCAGCGCCAGCACGACGCCGGTCGTCTCGACAGTCTGCACGACAAGTTCGGGCAGATCGTTCAGCGAGAAGCTCCGGTAAACGAAGAGCCCGAGCACCAGCGCATAGGCGGTCGCGACCGCGGCCGCTTCCGTCGGCGTGAAGATCCCGCCCATCATGCCGCCGAACAGGATGACCGGTGTCATCAGCGCCCAGTGCGCCTCCTTGTAGGCGACCCAGAGCTGCGCCGTGCCAGGGAAGGGGTGACGCGGCAGGTCGCGCTTTCTGGCGACATAGACCACCATCGCCATCAGCGCGCCGGCCATCAGCAGGCCAGGGATGACGCCTGCAAGGAAGAGCCCGCCGATCGAGACGTCGGCGGAGACGCCATAGATCACCATCGGCAGCGAGGGCGGGATGATCGGGCCGATCGTCGCCGAGGCCGCGGTGATCGCGGCCGCGGTCTCCGCGTCGTAGCCCTCGTCCTGCATCGCCTTGATCTCGAGCGTGCCGACGCCACCGGCATCGGCCACCGCAGAGCCGGACATTCCCGCGAAGATCACGCTGGCGAGAATGTTCGCGTGGCAGAGCCCGCCGCGCAGCCAGCCGACGCAGGCCGTGGCGAAGGCGAAGATCCGGTCGGTGATCCCCGCCGAATTCATGATGTTGCCCATCAGGATGAAGAGCGGCGCCGCCAGCAGCGGAAAGGAATTGGCGGATTGCGCGATCTTCTGCGGCACGATGCCGAACGGGAAGCCGCCGAGGAAGGCGAAGGCGATCGCCGCGAGCCCCATCGAGACGAAGAGCGGTACGCCCATCAGCAGCGCGATGAACCAGACCGGCAGGATCTGCAGCATCAAGGTGCTCATAGCGGCTGCGTCCCCGGCTCGGCGGTCTCGATCTTGCGGCCGGCAAGCACATCGCCGATCTCGGCCAGCGCCTGCAGAATCAAGGCGAGGCCGGCGAGCGGCATCACCACATAGAGCGCCGCACTGCTCACCGGCAGCGCGATCGATTCGACATCCCAGGTCCGCTCGATCAGGCCGAAGGAGTGGCGGATCAGGACCGCAGCGAAGAGGATGATCGCCACCTGCGTAACGAGCTCAAGCAGCCGCCCGGCCGGTTTCGGCAGGAGGTCGGCGAAGACGGTGATCCGGATATGCGCGCGCCGCCGGGCGGCGATAATCCAGCCGACGAAGCCGGTCCAGACGAGCAGATATTGCGCCAGCTCATCGGTCCAGGCGAGCGGCGCATTCAGCTGGCGCGAGGCGACGCCGAGCAGCACCGCGACGAGCAGCGAAAGCAGCAGGGCGACGGCGGCGGCGCGGACGAAACGGTCAGAGAGAGCGACGAGGGATTTCAAACGCGGCTTCCCGATCAAGGCGGAAATCTAAGACCTTGTCGTCCCGGCCGGAGCGAAGCGAAGAGCCGGGACCCATGCCTGAACCGCTCAGGAATGGATCCCGGGTCGGGCTGCGCTCGCCCGGGATGACCACAAAGAGGAAGGCGTCACAACGCCGCGAGCGCGTCCCAGGTGCCCTTGCCCCATTTGCCCTCGAACTGCTTCGGCAGGGTTGCCAGAACGGGCTTGCTGAAGCTTTCGAGATCAGGCTCGGTGACCGTCATGCCCGCCGCCTTCAGCGTCGCGACGAGGCTGCCCTCCTGGCTGGCGAGCTCGGCGTCCTGCCAGGCGACACCATTGGCGATCGCGGCTTCGAGGATCGTCCGGTCGGCGTCCTTCAGCCCCTTCCAGAAGTCCTGGTTGATGACGATCAGGCGCGGCGTGATGATGTGGCCGGTCAGGATAAGGTGCTTCTGCACCTCCTGCAGCTTGGCGCTGTGGATCGTCGGCAGCGGGTTCTCCTGGCCATCGACCGCGCCCTGGCTGAGCGCCAAGTAGAGCTCGTTGAAGTTGACCGGCGTCGCCTTGGCGCCCCAGGCCTCGACCATGGCGCGGAAGGTGTCGACCGGCGGCACCCTGAGCTTGAGACCGGCGACATCGGCTGCGCTCTTCACCGCCTTGGAGCCTGTGGTCAGGTGGCGCTTGCCATAATAGGTCACCGCGGCCATGCGCATGCCGCGCTTCTTGGCGAGCTCGTCGTTCATCTGGGTGAAGACCGGCGCCTTGGCGACCTTGGCCATGTGGGCAGGGTCGCGCCAGAGATAGGGCGCCTCGACCACCGAGAGCTGCGGCAGGAAGGAACCGAGCGCGGCGGCGCCGTCCGTCGTCATCGTCAGCGCGCCCGAGGCGACCGATTCCATCATGTCCTTGCCGGAGCCGAGCTGGCCGGCCGGGAAGGACTGGATGTCGACGCGGCCAGAGGTCTTCTCCTTCACCTCCTTGGCGATGCGATCGACCATCTGCACCTGCGGATGGGTCGTCGGCAGCATCTCGCCCCAGCGCAGCACGGTCGCCTGGGCCCGCAGCACGGTCGGCATCGCGATCGCGGCACCGGCCGCGGCCGAGCCGGCGAGAAAGGCGCGCTTGGTCAGCTTCGTCATGATTGTCCTCCTCCCTGTGTGACGCCGGCGCTTCCCTCCACTCCCTCATCCTGAGGAGCGATCTTGAGATCGCGTCTCGAAGGATGCTCCAGCTGGTTCCGGAGCTTCCTGGAGCATCCTTCGAGACGCCGCTTTCGCGGCTCCTCAGGATGAGGGTTTGGAGATCGAGCGCCTTGGTCTTCTCCCTCAGAACGGCCGGTTTCCGGCTCGATTATGCGTTTCAGTAGCTCATCGCCCGGGTCCGGGCGTTGTTGATGTGCTCGCTCATCGCCGCGGCGGCCGCCTCCGGATCGCGCGTTTCGATCGCGGCGATGATCTTCAGATGATCCTGCATCACCGGCACGATGATGCTGTTGTGGATGCGCGTCTCGTATTGCCGGATCAGCCTGATCTTCAGCCAGGTGACGCGGAAGGCCTGGCTGACGATGTCGTTGTCGAGGTGATCGATGATCGCCTCATGCATCAGCCGGTCGACATCCTCGGCCTCCTCGATCAGCGCCTGACCTTCCTCGCCGGCCTCGGCGCGCCGCACGATCGCCTCGTGACGCTCGCGCTGCTCGGCGATCTCCGCGTCGCTGGCATTGCGGGCATAGGCCGCCGTCGCTTCCTTCTCGAGGAAGAGCCGGAACTGGAAAGCATTGCGGATCAGGTTGAGGTCGACATGGGCGACTTGCATGCCGCGCTGCGGCACAGTCTTGATCAGCCCTTCGGCCTCCAGCCGCGGGATCAGCTCCCGGATGGCGCCGAGCGGGAAGCCCGTCATCGCGACGAGCTCGCGCTGGGTGACGAACTGGCCCGGCTTGATCTCGCGGGCGAGCAGCCGCTCGGTGAAGCTGGCATAGGCCCGCTCCCTGAGCTTCAGCGGCTCGCCTTCGCGCTCCGGCTCGGACTGGCTCATCTCGTCTCCTCAGCGCGCTTTCCGTTCAGCCGGAACCGGCTGAACGACGTGAATTCGCGCCAAACCAGGTTGGAGCATGTTCTTATCGCAAAAGTGGCCCCCACTTCTGCGGAACATGCTCTAGGCCGCCTTGGCGCGTGTGATCTGGTCGAAGGCCGCGAACAGCCGCTTGCGCTGGCTCTCGTCGAGCGCCGTCAGCGGTGCCCGCATCGCGCCATAGCCGGCATCGCCATGCAGATGGCCGACCAGCGCCTTTACCGCCGGCAACACCGGATAGGAACAGATCTCGTCGACCAGCGCGTTCACGACCGGATTCTCGATGCCCTCATAGACCAGCGGCCGCAGCAGCTGCGGAACGAGGTTGGCGACGCCGCAGATCGAGCCCTGCGCACCGGCCCGGACCGCCCGCGCCAGCAGGCGCTCGTCGCCGACCAGGATGGCGAGCTCGCCATGCGCCTTGAGGAAGGCTTCCGTCGTCGGATAGTCGCAGGAGGAATCCTTGACGCCGGTGACGACGCCCGGAAACGCCTTCTTCAGCCGCTCGACCAGACCGACCGAGATGTTGACCGCCGTCACCGAGGGAATGTGGTAGAGGATGGTGTTGCGCGCCGACGGGCCGAGCTTCTCGAAGAACTGCGAGAACCAGGCATAGAGCCCCTCGTCGCTGACGCCCTTGAAGTAGAAGGGCGGCGCGACCAAAAGCCCCTTTGCCCCGATGTTCAGCGCCGTCTGCGCCTGCTCGACCGCCTCGTGCAGCGAGGAGGCGGCGATGCCGGCATAGATCTGCCGGGCCGGGTCGATGCCGGCGCCGACCAGCGCGCCCAGCATCGCGGTCCGGGCCGGGGCGCCGAGCGCCGCCCCCTCGCCGGTGGTGCCGAACAGGGTGACGCTGTCGCAGCCATTGGCCAGAACGTAGCGGGCGTGATGGACGAGCCGCGGCAGGTCGACGGCGCCGCCCTCCCGCATCGGCGTGGTAATGGCGCAGGAGAGGCCGAAGCGATTGGTGTCGAGAGCCATGGAGATCGTCTTTCCCAGAGCGTGTTAAACTGACATGTTAGACAAAGGTTAGCGCGCAGACAGTCTAGCGGCAAGCGGCTCAGCCATCCTTGAGCCCTCCGGCGGAGAGGCCCGCGACGATCTCGCGCTGGGCGAGCACGGTCAGCAGCAGCACCGGCAGCGTCACCAGGAGCGCGGCGGCCGCGAGAGGTCCCCAGGAGATCTGCTCGAAGGTCAGCGAGTTGTAGACGGCCGAGGGCAGCGTCCGGCTCGCCTTGCCGCCCAGCACCACCGAGAAGATGAAATTGTTCCAGGAGAAGATGAAGGCGAGGATGCCGCCGACGACGATGCCGGGCCGGGCCAGCGGCAGCGCGACATGGCGGAAGGCCTGCCACGTCGTGGCGCCGTCGATGCGTGCGGCGTCCTCGAGCTCCATCGGGACGTTCTCGAAGTACCCGATCATGATCCAGACGATGATCGGGATGGTGATCACGAGATGGGTGATGACCAGTGCGGTGATCGTGCCGACCAGGCCGGTCATCTGGAACAGCAGGAAGAGCGGGATCAGATAGGACAGCGCCGGCGTCATCCTTGCGATCAGGATCAGGATCGCGAATTTGGTCGCCTTGCCACGCGCGATGCCATAGCCGGCCGGCACGCCGACGGCGAGGCCGACCAGCACCGCCCCACCGGTGACCAGGATCGAGTTCCAGAGATAGAGCGCGAAATTGTTCTTCTCGAACACGTCGAGATAGTTCGCCAGCGTCGGCGGGTTCGGGATGAACACCGGCGGGAAGGCGGTGTTGTCGAGCTCGTTCTTCAGCGAGAGCGAGATCATCCAGAGGAAGACCAGCACCGCCGGCGAGACCAGCACGAAGACCGAGGCGTAGAAGCCGAGCTTCTTGGCGATGCGGTTCATCGGATCGCCCTCCCCGTCATTGCGAGGAGCGCAGCGACGAAGCAATCCAGGGGCAGCCGCGCACCCAGTCTTCCTGGATTGCTTCGCTGCGCTCGCAATGACGAAAGGTCGAACGTCCTGCGCATCACGCGTTCCACTTCGACTTCTGGCGCGCATAGAGCAGCAGCAGCGAGAGCATGATGATGATCACGAAGAAGATCACCACGACTGCCGAGGCGTAGCCGATCTTGTAGAACTGGAAGGCCTGCAGATAGAGGAAGATGTTCAGCGTCTCGGAGGCCGTGCCCGGCCCGCCCTGGGTGATCACGAAGATCGTGTCGAAGGCCTTCAGCGCGTCGATGGTGCGGATCACGATCGCCACCATGATGAAGGGCCAGACCAGCGGCAACGTGATGTGGCGGAACATGTGCCAGTCATTGGCGCCGTCGATCAGCGCGGATTCGTAGGGCTCGCGCGGCAGCCCGGCGAGGCCGCCTAGCACGATCAGCATGACCAGCGGCGTCCAGTGCCAGACCTCGACCAGGACCAGCGTCGGGATCACGGTGCTGGGCGAATAGACCCATGGCTGCGGGCCGATGCCGATAAGCGAGAGCAGGTAGTTCAGCACGCCGAGTTGGGGGTGGAACATCATCGTCCAGACCAGCGCCACCGCGACCGGCGTCGCCATCATCGGCATCACGAAGATGGTGCGCAGCAGACCGCGGAACGGGAATTCGCGATGGAAGACCAGGGCCGCGGCGGTTCCGAAGACGATCGGCAGCACCACGGCGAGCACGGTGAAATAGAAGGTGTGCCCCATCGACTCGATGAAGCGCGGATCGCGCAGCAGCTCGGCATAGTTCTGCAGGCCGACGAACTCCGGCCCGCCGCCGATCTTCCAGTCCTGGCTCGACATGTAGAGCGTGAACAGCCAGGGGAAGACGATCACGCTGGCGACGATCAGCACCGCCGGCAACGAGAACAGCCAGTAGCGCGGCGTGAAATCCTTCGAATCCGCCGCAGGTGGCTGCGCCGGGTTCGCGAGGCCGGAAGCTGGCAAGGTGGTGCTGGTCATCTGCTGCTCTGGAAATTCACGCCCTCATGCTCGCCCTTGTGGCGAGCATCCGCGTCTTGAACGTCGCCCTGCCTAGGGGGAGGCGTGGATGGTCGGGACAAGCCCGACCATGACGCGTCCCGCGGCAGGTCTGTCGGCCCTCAGCCCTGCTCGCTCTTGGCGAGCACCGGCGCGAAGGCCTCGGTCGCCTTCTTCAGCTCGGTCGCGACATCGGCCCCACCGATCATGTTGGTCAGGCCGACGCCGAAGACATCGCGGAACTCGGTGACCGGGACGATCTGCGGCAGCGCCGCGCGGGCGATCTTCGCCGAATTCAGCAGGCAGTCGAAATACTGCTTGCCGAATTTCGAGGACTCGATCGTCGCCTTGTCGAGATAGGCGGAGGAGCGGGCCGGCGCGCCGGCGCCCGCCTTCAGCATGGCGAGCTGCTGGGCCTTGTTGGTGATGAACTGGATGTAGAGCCAGGCCGCTTCCTTCTTGGCGGAACCGCGCGAGATGCCGATGCCGTCGCCGAACATGCCGGCATGATGCGCCTTCGGGCCCGGCGGGGTGACGCCATAGCCGACCTTGCCGACGATGCGCGACTTCGAGGGATCCTCGAGCGGCGTCGCAAAACCGATGCCGTCGAGCCACATCGCGGCCCGGCCCTGCATGAAGGTGGTCTGGCATTCGTTCCAGTTGAAGCCGACGGCTCCGACCGGACCGGTGTCCTTGTTGAGCTTCTTGTAGAGCTCGCCCGCCCAGATCGCCTCGGGCGTATCGGTCAGGAGCTTGCCATCGGCCGAGGTGGTCTCGACGCCCTGCCCGAGCAGCAGGCAGGCCCAGACCGGAACGTTGGCGTTCTTCAGCCCGCGCGAGACGAAGCCGGCGACGCCCTTGGCCGGGTCGTGCAGCTTGGCGGCAGCGACCGCCATCTCGTCCATGGTCTTCGGGTAGGCGACGCCCTTCGCGTCGAAGAGCTCCTTGTTGTAGTAGACCATCCAGTAGTCGACGAAATAGGGCAGCGTATCGAGCGCCCCGTCGGCCTGACGGGCATAGGAAACGGCGCCGGCGCCGAAATCCTCGAAATTGAAGTCGGGCGAGGTCAGCGAGGCGTCCTTGATGAAGGGCGAGAGGTCGGCGAACCATTTGCCCTTGGCCGCCATGCGCTTCTGCACATGCAGAGAGATCGCGCTGACGTCGAAGCTCGGCTTGCCCGAGGCGAACTCGATCACCGCCTTCTGGCGCTGCTGCTGCTCAGGCACCTGCTCGGAGGAGACCTTGATGCCCGTGAGCTCGGTGAACTCCTTCTCGGCGGCCTGGAACAGATCGGAGCGCGGATTCTTGACCAGCAGCACGTCGATCGACTGGCCGGAAAAGCGCTTCCAGTTGAACGCCGCCTGGGCGTGCGCCTCGCGCAGCACCAACGGCGAGGCGACCGCGCTGGTGGCGCCGAGCGCGGCGGCGCCGCGCAGCAGGCCACGCCGCGTCGGCTTCAGAATGCTGTCGGTCATGGTCGTCCTCCCTGTGGACTTGAGAAGGCCGCTCCGGGCCCTTTGATCCAATGCCGGCAGGCCGCGCCCGCGAAGGGCCGGCCCGTGCCGAGGTGGCGACGCTAGTCCGGTTTAAAGTCGGTTGCAAGCTGACATGTTGGCGTGCACATAGTGTTGAACCTCCAGCAGGCGGCCTCACGCCCATGACTGTTTCGACGCTCCCCTCAAGGCCGCTCGGCCGCTCCGGACTGATGCCGAGCGCCCTCGGCTTCGGCGGCGCCCCGCTCGGCGATCTCTATGCCCGTCTCGACGAGGCGACCGCCATCGCGACCGTCGAGGCAGCACTCGCAGCCGGCGTCAGCCTGATCGACACCTCGCCGCTCTATGGGCACGGCCTGTCGGAGCATCGCATCGGCGCGGCCCTGCGCCGCTCCGGCCGCAAGGACGTCATCATCTCGACCAAGGTCGGCCGCTTCGCCGAGCCCTTCGCCGGACGCGGCGACGGCTCGGGCTATCTCGGTGGCCTGCCGCACGGTCTGCGCTTCGACTACTCCTATGACGGAGCCATGCGCTCGCTCGAACAGTCGGCGCTGCGCCTCGGCGTCGATCGTCTCGACATCGTCTTGATCCACGACGTCGATGTCTGGACCCATGGCGCCGACCGGATCGAGACGCGTTTCGCCGAAGCGATGGACGGCGCCTACCGCGCTCTCGAAAGGCTACGCTCGGCGGGGGCTGTGAAGGCGATCGGCGTCGGCGTCAACGAGGCCGAGATGTGCGAGCGCTTCGCCCGCGCCGGCGATTTCGACGGCATGCTGCTCGCCGGCCGCTATTCCCTCTTGGAACAGCCGGCGCTCGCCTCCTTCATGCCGCTCGCCTTGGAGAAGGGCATCGGCCTGATGCTCGGCGGCGTTTTCAACTCCGGCATCCTGGCGACCGGCCCGGTGCCGGGCGCGCGCTATAATTATCGCCCGGCCCCGCCCGAGATCCTCGCCCGTGTCGCCGCGATCGAAGCCGTCTGCGTCCGCAATGGTGTGCCCTTGCGCCGCGCCGCCCTTCAATTTCCGCTCGGCCATCCCGCGGTTTCAAGCCTGGTGATGGGCGCGGTCACGCCGGCCGAGGTCGCCGACCAGATCGCCGCGCTTTCGGCTCCAATACCAGCTGCACTCTGGAGCGAGCTGAAGGCCGAAGGGCTGCTCGGCGTCGATGTGCCGGCTCCGGGGTGACGCCATGCGGATCGACGCGCATCAGCATTTCTGGAGCCTCGCCCGCGGCGATTATGGCTGGCTGACGCCGGCGCTTGGCGTCATCCATCGCGATTTCGGCCCGGACGACCTCGAACCGCTGCTGGCGCGCCACGGCATCTGCCGCACCATCCTGGTCCAGGCCGCACCGACCGAGGCGGAGACGGCCTTCCTGCTCGATCTTGCCGCAAATACCCCCTTTGTCGCCGGCGTCGTCGGCTGGGCCGATTTCGACGCGGGCAATGCTGCGGAACGCATCGCAGAACTCGCCGGCAATCGCCTGCTCGTTGGGCTGCGACCCATGGTACACGACATCGACGATGATCGCTGGCTGGCACGCCCCGGGCTGGCGCCCGCCTTCCGAGCCATGGCGGAACAGGGCCTCGTCTTCGACGCCCTGCTCAAGCCGCGCCATATCGCGCCGATGCTCGCGGTGCTTGAGCGCCATCCCGAGCTTTCCGTCGTGATCGACCACGGCGCCAAGCCGAACCTTGCCACCGGCGACCTCACCGCCTGGCGCGGCGGCATGACGGCGCTCGCCGCGCATCCGCAGGTCTTCTGCAAGCTCTCGGGGCTGGTCACCGAAGCCCGCGCCGACTGGACGCTGGCAACGCTGAAGCCGGTCGTCGCGCATCTGCTTGCCGCCTTCGGCCCCGAGCGCCTGATCTGGGGCAGCGACTGGCCGGTGGTGACGCTGCGGGCGAGCTATGCGCAATGGTTCGGCGCCGCGGACGCGCTGCTCGCCGCCCTGCCGGACGCGCAGCGCGAAGCCATTCTCGGCGGCAATGCCCGCCGGCTCTATCTCTCGCAGCGCGGACGCAACTGAGATGCTCAGAAATCTCGACCCGGTCCTTTCCGCCGACCTGCTCTGGGTCCTCGCGGCAATGGGCCATGGCGACGATCTCGCGCTCGTCGACGCCAATCACCCGGCCGAAACGATTGCGCGCGCGACCACGAGCGGGCGACTGATCCGCCTGCCCGGCCTGACCATGGCTCGCGCCGCCCGCGCCATCCTCTCCGTGCTGCCGATCGACGATTTCGAGCCGGAGCCGGCGAGGCGCATGCTGGTCGTCGACGATGCCGCCGCCATGCCGGGGGTCCAGCGCCAGGTCGAGCACGAGCTCGCCAGGGCGCTCGGCCGCCCGGAGCCGCTCGCCGGAATCGAGCGCTTCGCCTTCTACGAGGCGGCAAAGAAGAGCTTCGCGGTGGTCCAGGTCGGCGATCCCCGGCCCTATGGCTGCTTCCTCTTTCGCAAGGGCGTGATCGCCGGCGAGCCAGGCTGATCGCACCGGCAAGGAGCCGTGCCGCGGCGGTCATCGCCGGGCGTTTGGGCCCTCGCATTAAAAGCGTCATTTACAATACATCTTTTATGGCATAAAAATCGACAGTCCGAATGCACTTTCAGGACTGTCAGAGCGATGATCGACCGAGCACGACAGGAAGTCCTCGCCGCGCCAAGCGCCGCCGCGCCGCATGCACCCGCAACGGCCATCAAGGTGACCAATCAGCTGCCCGCCGAAGGCGACAGCACGCTGGTGCCGATGCTCGTCAGCGGGCTCGTGCTGGTCGTCATCGCCATGGTCGGCGTCATGATGTTCGCCTGACCGCCGGCAGTGGCCGCGGACCTCGCATCGCGGCCTTGAAGCGCGGAGGACGTGGGACGCAGGCGGGGAGGCAAAGCCCCCGCCGCGCAGACATCAGGCCCGCTTGTGCGCGTCGAGCCAGACATGCTTGCGCCAGGTCGGCGGAAGCAGGCGGTCGCCGAGACCATGCCGCTCCTCCAGCCCGATCAGGAACTGCTGCGCGGCGTTCTTGGGCTTGCGGCTCTCATAGGCGGCGTTCACCGCGAAAACGTCGAGAGGCTCCAGTCCAAGCATGCCCGGCAGCGCCTGGAACTCCGAGAGCGTGTACTCGCGATGGTGGCCGATGAACGGATTGCCGTCATGGAAGAAGGACGGGAAGGATTCGTGGACGGTCTTTCCGCGCAGCAGGCGCATCCGCATGTCGATGCGGGCGATATTGGGCGTCGACAGACAAAGGCGGCCACCAGGCACGAGTGCCTCCACCATTGCGGTCAGGACCGGCTTCGGCGAATGGTCGAAATGCTCGATCGTCTCGAAGGCGACGGCGACGTCGAAGCTGGCAGGCGGCAGGGGCGTCTGGAACACGTCCGAGCGCTGAATCGCGATGCCGAGCTTGTCGAACAGCTTCAGCCGGCGCCTGACCTCCTCCGGGAAGCCCTGGGTATCGTCATCGAGGTAAGGCAGGGTATCGACGATGGTCACCGCCGTGCCCAGAACATGCGCCACGACGAGATAGGCCGAGGTGCTCCCGCCGACATCGCAGAGCCGCCCTCCGGGATGGGAAGCCAGAGCGGCCGCGATCTGCATGCGCGCGCTGATTGCCTGCTGGTCGCCAAGCAGGCGAAGCGCTTGAGTAACCGCCGCATCGAAATCGGCCACCGAAATACCGCGGCGACGCAGAATCCGCTCAACTGTGGGATGCATGGATCTAGCTGTTAGATGCGATCGACAGGCAAAGAGTAATCATGCGCGTCAATTCAAGCCCCAGATTACTCTTTACGCAAAGAGCCGCGGACACTCATTCGAGCTGCCGGCAGCAATATTCGCCCTGCAACCTACCTGTCAATCGCGCCCGAGATCGCCTCCGTATCGGAGTCGAATCTTCCGTCCAAAAAAGCTGCTGAACAGGACCATCCCGTCAACGACGCGCGGCAGCTCACCGGGCAGCCCAGCTTCGGGCTTCGCCGTACGAGCGGAAGCTATGCCGATCGAGCAGTTCGCATTCTAGCGTCGCGAAGAAGCTCTTGCACATCGCATTGTCGTAGGCGTCGCTGGCGGAACCGGTCGAGGCTCTGACGCCGGCGTCCTTACAGCGGTTGCCGAAGGCCAGCGAGGTATACTGCAAGCCCTGATCACTATGGTGGATGACGTTCTCGGGCGTGCGTGCCGCGAGCGCCATGTCGAGCGTATCGGGGGCCACCCGCGTCTTAAGGTCGGCAGAGAAGACTCATCCGACAATCCGGCGCGACCAGGCATCCATGACGACGGCCAGGAACAGGAAGCCGGAGAGCGTGGGCACGAAGGTGATATCGGCCACCCACAGTTCGTTCGGCTTCTCGACAAAGACCCGAAGGGCCGCGCGAAGCAGCGAACCTCCTCCGGACCAGACCGTTCGCCGGCCGATGCGCGGGCGCGCCCTTCGTTGTCGTGATCCCTCGCCGTCGGCTGGGGCCGACGAGCCCGCTCGCCCATCAGGCGGGGCACGCTTCTTGCCATGCCCACTCCCTCGGCCTTGAGCTCGGCATGGATCCGCGGTGCGCCATAGGTTTTGCGCGAGGCCGCATGGATCGTGCGGATCTTCCGGGTGAGATCGAGGTCGGCTGTCGCCCGTGCCGAGGCAGGTCTGCCGCGCCAGGCATAATAGCCTGATGCGGAGACCTTGAAGACACGGGCTATGGTCTTGATCGTGAACACGGCGGGTGCGCGCTCACAACTAAGAAAATCCGTTCGGGTTCGCCTTGCTCTCCCGCGCGAACCAGGCTGCCGCCTTTGACAGGATATCGCGCTCCTGCCGCAGGCGCTGGTTCTCACGGCGCAGGCGGATTAGTTCCTCGCGCTCGGCCGTCGTCGCACCGTCACTGCGCTTGCAGGCGTCGCAATCAGCCCGACGGACCCAGTTTCGCGATGGATCGCGCTGTTGGCTCGAATTCCCGCGACAGCTCTTCAGGCGTTCGCCCGGATCAAACCAACTCGACCATCTGCCGCCGGAACTCCGGCGGGTACACGGATCGAAAACGTGGCATCGGACACTCCAGAAAATGACGTCAAGGGTGTCCACAAAACCGGGTCAACTCCAACTCCATCGCGCCACAAGCAGAAGTTTGCCTTTCGCCCACAAGCCGACATCCCAGGCGGGCGCGCAGTGCACTACTCCCAGCTCAGGGCGCCGCCGTTCTGGTATTCGATGACGCGGGTCTCGAAGAAGTTCTTCTCCTTCTTGAGGTCCATCGCCTCGCTCATCCAGGGGAACGGGTTCTCGGTCTCGGCGAAAACAGGCGTCAGCCCGAGCTGGGCGCAGCGGCGATTGGCGATGAAGTGCATGTACTGCTCGCAGAGTGCCGCGTTCAGGCCCAGGAAGCCCCTCGGCATCGTGTCGCGGCCATAGGCTGCCTCCAGCTCGGCCGCATCGCGGATCATGCCGCGGACCTCGTCCTGGAAGGCTTTCGTCCAGAGATGCGGGTTCTCGATCTTGATCTGGTTGATCACGTCGATGCCGAAGTTGAGATGGATCGACTCGTCGCGCAGGATGTACTGGTACTGCTCGGCGATGCCGACCATCTTGTTGCGCCGGCCGAGCGAGAGGATCTGCGCGAAGCCGGTGTAGAACCACATGCCCTCGAAGATCACGTAGAAGGTGATCAGGTCGCGCAGCAGGGCCTGATCGTTCTCGGGCGTGCCGGTGCGGAACGCCGGATTCTCGATGCTCTGGGTGTGCTTCAGCGCCCAGGCCGCCTTGTCGGTGATCGAAGGCACCTCGCGATACATGTTGAACAGTTCGCCCTCGTCGAGGCCGAGGCTCTCGACGATGTACTGGAAGGTGTGCGTGTGGATCGCCTCCTCGAAGGCCTGGCGCAGCAGGTACTGCCGGCATTCGGGGTTGGTCAGGTGGCGGTAGATCGCCAGCACGATGTTGTTGGCGACGAGGCTCTCGGACGCAGCGAAGAAGCCGAGATTGCGCTTGAGCATGCGCCGCTCGTCCTCGGAAAGCCCGTCCTTCGACTTCCACAGCGCGATGTCGGCCTGCATCGAGACCTCGGTCGGCATCCAGTGATTGTTGCAGCCCGAGAGGTACTTCTCCCAGGCCCATTTGTACTTGAGCGGCAGGAGCTGGTTCACGTCGGCGCGCGCATTGATCATGCGCTTCTCGTCGACGGTGACGCGCCCGCCATTGCGGTCGATCTCGCCGAGGCCAGTGGCGTCTGAGGCAGGCGTCGGGTTGGTGAGGATGGCAAGATTGGCCGGGGTCGCCGGCTTGGTGTCGGACCAGTCGAGCATGGGATGTTCCATTCTTGAAACGTGAAAGCGTGAAGATGCAGGCGCAGGGAACCCTCTCCTTCCAGGAGAGGGTTCCCTGCGAATGTCCTCTCCGGCGTTGCGCGATGGAGAATGACAGCGGTTGTTACTGACAGGCTTCGCAGGTCGGATCGTCGAGCGAGCAGGCATTGGGCACGGCCATGCCGTTTTCCAGCGGGATGTCGACGATGATCGGCGCGGCCGTCTTGGCAGCGACCGGCACGGTGGCCGAGACCGCGTTGAGCTTGCCGTCGGTCCCCTTCAGGGTCGATTTCTCGACATGGGTCGCCGACAAGGCGCGCAGGTAATAGGTCGTCTTCAGGCCCAGCCGCCAGGCGAGCCGATAAGCCTCGTCGAGCTTCCGGCCGGAAGGCTGGGCCATGTAGAGGTTGAGCGACTGGCCCTGGTCGATCCATTTCTGCCGGCGCGCCGCAGCGCGGATCAGCCACTCCGTCGGGATCTCGAAGGAGGTCGCATAAAGCGCTTTCAGATCGGCGGGAACGCGGTCGATCTGGCTCACCTTGCCGTCGTAATACTTGAGGTCGGAGACCATCACCTCGTCCCAGAGCCCCCTCGCCTTGAGGTCGTGCACGAGCCCGGCGTTCACCACGGTGAAGTCGCCCGACATGTTCGCCTTGACGTAAAGCTGGCTGTAGGACGGCTCGATCGACTGCGAGACGCCGACGATGTTGGAGATCGTCGCGGTCGGCGCGATCGCCATCGTGTTGGAGTTGCGCATGCCGGTGGTCTTCACCCGCTCGCGCAGCCCTTCCCAATCCAGCGTCGCGGAGCGGTCCAGCTCGACATCGCCATCGCGGGACTCCGAGAGGATATCGAGCGAGTCGATCGGCAGGATGCCCTTCGACCAGAGCGAACCCTCGAAGCTCGGATAGCGGCCGCGCTCGGCGGCGAGACCGACCGAGGCCGAGATCGCATGGAAGCTGATCGCCTCCATGGAGTTGTCGGCGAAGGCGACCGCCTCCTCAGACGCCGCCGGCAGGCGCAGGGTCTGGAGTGCATCCTGGAAGCCCATCAGGCCGAGGCCGACCGGGCGGTGGCGCAGGTTCGAGCGGCGCGCCTCCGGGATCGTGTAGAAATTGATGTCGACGACGTTGTCGAGCATCCGCATCGCGGTCTTCACGGTCCGCGCCAGCCGCGCCTGATCGAGGCCGTTCGCAGTCACATGCGCGGCCAGGTTGACCGAGCCCAGATTGCAGACCGCGACCTCGTCGGCCGAGGTGTTGAGCGTGATCTCCGTGCAGAGGTTCGAGGAATGCACCACGCCGGCATGCTGCTGCGGCGAGCGCAGATTGCAGGCATCCTTGAAGGTGATCCAGGGATGCCCGGTCTCGAACAGCATGGTCAGCATGCGCCGCCAGAGATCGAGCGCCTTCACGCGCTTGAAGACCTTGATCTGGCCGGCCGCAGCCTTGGCCTCATAGGCCTCGTAGGCCGTCTTGAAGGGCTTGCCATAGAGGTCATGCAGGTCCGGCACCTCGTCGGGCGAGAACAGCGTCCAGTCGGCGCCGGCCTCGACGCGCTGCATGAACAGGTCGGGGATCCAGTTCGCCGTGTTCATGTCATGGGTGCGGCGGCGGTCGTCGCCGGTGTTCTTGCGAAGGTCGAGGAACTCCTCGATGTCGACATGCCAGGTCTCGAGATAGGCGCAGACCGCACCCTTGCGCTTGCCGCCCTGGTTGACCGCGATCGCCGTGTCGTTGGCGACTTTCAGGAAGGGCACGACGCCCTGGCTCTCGCCATTGGTGCCCTTGATATGGGCGCCGAGGCCTCGCACCGGCGTCCAGTCATTGCCGAGCCCGCCCGAGTATTTGGCCAGCAGCGCATTGTCCTTCACCGCCTTGAAGATGCCGTCGAGATCGTCGGCAACCGTCGTCAGGAAGCAGGAGGAGAGCTGCGGACGCAGCGTGCCCGAGTTGAACAGCGTCGGCGTCGAGGCCATGAAGTCGAAGGACGAGAGCAGGTCGTAGAACTCGATCGTCCGCGCCTCGCGGTCGATCTCGCGAAGGCTAAGGCCCATGGCGACGCGCATGAAGAAGGCCTGCGGCAGCTCGAAGCGGTTGCCGCGCACATGCAGGAAATAGCGGTCATAGAGCGTCTGGAAGCCTAAATAGTCGAACTGGAAATCGCGCTCGGGCTTCAGAGCGGCGGCGATGCGGGCGATGTCGAAGCGGCCGAGTTCGGGGTCGATCAGCTCGTTGGCGATGCCGGTCTTGAGATAGGCCGCGAAATACTCGCCATAGCCGGCTGCCATCTCTTCCTGCGTCGCCTGCTCGGCATGGCCATGGACGAAGCTCAGCGCCTCGCGACGGAGCTTGTCGAGCAGAAGGCGGGCCGAGACCTTGGCGTAGTTCGGCTCGCTCTCGATCAGCGTACGCGCGGCCAGGATCGGCGCCAGCGCCAGTTCGTCGAGCGAGATGCCGTCATAGAGGTTGCGGCGCGCTTCCGTCAGGATCGGCTCGGCCGAGACGCCGTCGAGACCCGCGCAGGCCTCGCGCACGACCTTCTCCAGGCGAGCAGCGTCGAGCGGCACCATCGTGCCGTCAGCAAGCTTCATGTGGGATGCTGGTGCCAAAGCGGTCGCCGGCTGCATCTCGGCAACCGCCCTGGCCCGCTCCCGGGCTCGCTCCTCGCGATAGAGCACATAGGCGCGAGCGACCTTGTGATGCTCTCCGCGCATCAGCGCGAGCTCGACCTGATCCTGGACGTCCTCGATATGGAAGGTGCGGCCGTTCGCGGCCCGGCGGGTCAGTCCCGCCACGACCTGCTCGGTCATCTCCGCGACGGCTTCGTGGATGCGACGCGAGGCAGCAGCGTTCGAGCCCTCGACGGCGAGAAACGCCTTGGTCAGCGCGACCGAGATCTTCGATGGATCGAACGGCGTGACCGCGCCGTTACGGCGAATAACCTGGTAGCCGGGTTCATTGCCGGGTGCCCTGGTGACCGCGAGATCGGCGGCCGGAGAAACGGCAACCGGCCGCTCGGCTTCAAGAGAAAGAGACATGGCATCAACCCCAAATGTTGGGGGCAAAGGCCAGAGCGGTTGCGTCGAGAAGGCACGCGGCACCACAAGGCCGCGACCTGCCAAGCGCACCACCGGGACACCCCGCCCGAGGACGTTCAACGAGGTCGCGGCAGGTCTCCTGGCTCGCGGGTCATAGCTCTCGTCCCGTCTTCCCAGAGCCTTTCGACCCCAGTGACTTACGGATGGACGCGAACTCGCCGCTTACAGTTGCGGGGGCAGCGCCGGTGTTCCACCGGCTTCCCTCTTAGCTCTCGAACCGGTGATTCGAGAGACCGTGACCACTATATCTAGTGGCACGCGCGTCACCGTTGTCAATCCATCGCACGTCAGCAAGCCGTCGGAGGGGCCTGTCATTTCGAGCGCGGGTCAAATCTCGAGCGCATTTAGATTAGAATTTCTACAGCAACAAACCAAACTTCAGATAATTAAAATAGATAATCAATACAAACGGAACGCTAAATTTAGAATTTAACCAGTTATTTATTGCCCTAGGAAAAATGAATCTATTTGCGAAGATCCAGAATCACATAGTAGACAGCCGCATCTTTGGGCTGGGTCACTGCTATGAAGAACAATTACAATCTATACCTAATCGCGACACTGCTTTTTTCGGCGTCGCCGATCGCGATATCTCATGCCCAGTCTGTCGGGGAAACCGCGCCTGCTGGCACGCAGGCCGGGACGATTTCCCTCGACCAGATCACCGTGACGGCCACGCGCGGCGAGAAGTTGGCGCTGGATGTTCCGGGTAACGTCACGGTCATTCCGCGCACGGAACTCGAAGAGCGCATGACCCGCGACATCCAGGATCTCGTGCGCTACCAGCCCGGCGTCAGCGTCAACCGCATCACCAGCGGGACGGACCCCTTCGGCAACTACGAAGGCTTCAACATCCGCGGCGTCGGCGGCAACCGCGTGCAGATGCAGGTCGACGGATCGCGCGTGATCGAGCGCATCACCGACGGCAACCGCAACTTCGTCGACATGCCCTTCCTGAAGAGCGTCGAGATCGTGCGCGGACCGGGCTCGGTGCTTTGGGGCGCGGATGCCCTCGGCGGCATCGTCTCGTTCCGTACGCTCGACCCACAGGATCTGCTCAAGGGCAAGGACAAGCCCTACGCGGTCAAGCTCGATGCAAACTACGACAGCTTCAACCGCGCTTTCACCAAGACCGGAACCGCAGCGTTCAGGCTGACGCCGACGCTCGAGGCCATCGTCGGACTGAGCCACACGACCGCGCAGGAAGCCAAGCTCAGCCGTGCCCGCGCCAATGGCGGCCGCTGGGGCTGCCCGGTGCCGAGCCTGCGCTATATCGGCTGCGACACGCTGAATCCGCTCGACAGCACGGTGTGGAACGCGTTCGGCAAGCTGGTCTTCAAACCGACGACCGACCACACCTTCAAGCTGACCGGGGAGTATTTCGACAACTCTTCGAGCGTGAACCAGCTGTGGGACTACAATGTCGTCAGCCTGGGCACCCGCAACGGTCCTTATGTGCGGGACGAGGTGAAGTCGCGCCAGCGCATCGCCCTCGAGCATCAGTGGGATGTCGGCGCCAGTTTCCTGGACTCGATCCGCTGGCAGGCGTCCTTCTCGCCGCAGAAGCGCGAGATGACCAATAAGCGGCTTCAGACACTGGCGAATGGCCAGCAGCGCTACACGCGCGGGATCCTCGACTACTCCGAGAAGTTCTCGCAGCTCGACATCGAGGCCAAGTCGAGCTTCGCGCTGGGCTCGACCTTCCACAAGCTGACCTACGGCTTCCAGGGCGACATCACCAACACCGACTATGAGCGTCGCGACGACGTCCGGAACATGACGACCGGCGTCACCACCACGACGATCGCCGGCGGCTTCAACTTCGCCAATGCGACCACCACGCGCTACGACTTCTTCCTGCAGGACGAGATCGAGCTGCTGAACGGCCGTTGGACGATCACGCCGGGCGTTCGCTACGCCAACTACAAGATCGAGCCGAGCATCGGGGCCGGCTATGTGATCGTGCCGGGCAAGGAACCGCGCGACATCGATTCCCACAAGCTGATCCCGCAGGTCGGGACGCTCTTCAGGCTCGACGACACCTATTCGCTCTATGCCCGCTACGCTCAGGGCTTCAAGATGCCGACGGCGCAGCAGCTCTACACCTCGCTGCCCTTCGGCAACCAGAACCTGATCCCGAACCCCGATCTCAAGCCGGAGACCGTCAAGTCCTACGAGGCCGGCCTGCGCGGCCGCTTCGCCAATGGCTGGTTCTCGGTCGGTGTCTTCCATGCCGACTACAAGGACTTCATCCAGAACTTCGCCACGATCCCCGGCACGGTGGACCTGACCTATCGCAACCTTGCGAGCGTCAAGATTTCAGGCGTCGAGGCCTCGGCCGAGTGGAAGTTCCACGAGCGCTGGGTCGGTAATGTCGCACTCAGCTACCAGTACGGAACGCAGCAGACGGAGGCTGGTGCCCGGACGACGCCGTACAACTCGATCAGCCCCTTTACCGCTGTGGCCGCGCTGAAATACCTGATGCCGGAATACGGGCTGGAGGCTGAGTTCATCAGCACCTTCGGTTCGGGCGTCACCCGCGCCAGCACGCCGGCCATCTTCAAGCCGGGCGGCTATTCGGTGTTCGACGCCTTCCTCAACTGGAAGCCGACCTCGTTCATCACCGTGCGAGGCGGCGTCCAGAACATCTTCGACAAGCGCTACTTCTCGAACGTCTACGGCTTCGAGAAGGTGCCGACCCCCGCGTCGGCTGCGGCGGCAAATCCGCTGGAACTGCAGACCGCGCCGGGCCGCACCTTCAAGCTCGCCGCCTCCGTCGAGTTCTGAAACGATCGCCTGTCCCGCCTTACGACGGCCCGCCCTGGTGGGGCATGCCGCTCGGCGACGCTCCGCTCGAGACCCGGAGCGTCGCAACCCTTTTCTGGAGACCGCAATGACCGATACCAGCTTGCCCCGCGAACTGTTGAAACAGGCCCCGGCCAAGATTCTCGCCAAACTCCCGAGCATGGGCCGCGTCATGCTCAGCGCTCGCGCCGCCGGCGCGACGCATGAGCGCATGGGCGTGGTCGAGAAGGTGCAGATCGAGGGCGATTTTGCGCGCCTCTCCGGCGCGATGCATGACAGTGCGCTCGACCTCACCGTGATCACCCGCCTCGTCGCCGACCGCACGAGCAAGATGCGCGAGCGTGTGCTGCCGCGCCTCGAATGCCAGAATGCCGAAGGCGAAGTGCTGTTCAGCCTGATCGGCCTCGACGGGCTGGAGCCGTTCGATCAGGCGCTTGCCGGCTTCGGCCCCGGCGAGGCGCTAGAGCCCGTCGCGCGCGAAGCAGGAGCGGGCGGCGCTCAGGATGTGCCGGACGATGACCTCGGCGCCGCGGCCTTCGCCGCGATCCTGCGCAACGCCACGCCGATCGCCATCGAACTGCGCCGGCCGGGCCTGCACCAGCTCTGGAGCGGCGCCCTGCCCGAGCCGAAGCCGGCCATGGGTTTCGTCAATCTGATGCAACCCGACTTCCACCTGCATCTGCGCGCCGGCGCCATCTCGGGTTGGCGGCGCATGGGCGAAGGCGCGGAGGTCGAGCTGCACGCGCAGGATGCCGAAGGCGCTCCGTTCGGCCTCGTGCTGCGCGGCCCGGCGGCCGCGTTCGACGGCGTTCCACCGGAATGGCGCGCCAACCATGGCTGAGGCCGATCGCATCGAGGCTGCCGAGCTCCTGGCTCACCCGCGTGGAACCTGGCTCCTGCCCCGCAATGGCGAGGCGATCGCGCAGCCCGATCTCATGCGCATCATCGCCGGGGAGCGCGTCGTGCTGCTCGGCGAGACCCATGACGTCGCCGAGATCCATCGCTGGCAGCTGCATGTCACGACCTATCTGCACCTGCTGCGGCCGCAGATGGCGGTCGGGTTCGAGATGTTCCCGCGCCGGATCCAGCCCGTTCTCGACGCCTGGGTCGCGGGCGAGATGGACACCGCGACCTTCATCGAGCGTTCGGAATGGGCGCAGGTCTGGGGCTTCGACCCGGAACTCTACCTGCCTCTTTTCCATTTCTGCCGCCAGCAGCGCGTGCCGATGCTGGCGCTGAACTGTCATCGCCCCCTCGTCACCCGTGTCGGCCAGCTCGGCTGGGAGGCGATCCCGGTCGAGGAGCGCGATGGCGTGACGCCGTCCGCACCGGCGACGGAGGGTTACCGGCGCTATCTCCGGGCGCTCATGAGCGGCTTCGCCGGGCCCGACCGTCCACCAGCCATGGAGCCGGAACGGTTCGACCGCTTCATCCGGGCGCAGCAGACCTGGGACCGGGCCTTCGCCTGCGGCATCGCGGACTATCTGGCGGCGACGCCGGGCGATCCGCTCGTCATCGGCATCATCGGCCGCGGCCATCTCGAATACGGCCACGGAACCCCTTACCAGCTGCGCGACCTCGGCATCGAGGAGATCGCCGTGCTGCTGCCGACAGATCGCGCCAGCCATGAGGCCGCAAGCCTCAAAGGCATTGCCGACGCGATCTTTCGGCTCGACACGCCCGAGCCGCCCTCCCCGAGGCGCCGCGTTCCCGGAACACCTGCGTGAAGGCCGTGCTGTCGCATATCGCGCTGCTGGCGCGGCTCTGCATCGCGGGCCCGGGCGGACGCACCGGGCTGATCTACTTCGTGCTCGTGCTCGCCCTGGGGCTCGCCGGGGTTCAGGTCTCGGTCCGGCTGATCGCCTGGACCGCCGACTTCTACAACGCGCTGCAGAAGCTCGATGTCGATGCGACCCTGCGCCAGATCGCGATCTTCTTCGGCCTGATCGCGATCAGCGTCACCCTGTTCCTAAGCGGCAGCTACCTGCGCAAGATGTTGCAGATTCGCTGGCGGCGCTCGCTGACTGAGGCGGCGCTCGATCGCTGGTTGGCGAGCAAGTCCTACTGGCACCTGCGCGATCGCGCCGACAACGGCCTCGACAACCCCGACCAGCGCATCGCCGAGGATTGCCGCATCTTCGTCGACAAGCTCACCGGCGAGGCGATCGAGCTGATCACCAACATCGTCGCGCTCGTCTCCTTCGTGACGATCCTGTGGTCGCTCTCGACCTTTCCCCTCGCTTTCACTGTGGGCGGCATCGCCATCGAGATCCCGCGCTACATGGTCTGGGCCGCACCGCTCTATGTCGCGATATCGAGCGGCGTCACCCACTGGCTCGGCAAGCCGCTGAAATCGCTGGCCTTCGAACAGCAGCGCCGCGAAGCCGATTTCCGCTTCGCGCTGACGCGGCTGCGCGAGCATGTCGAGGCGGTGGCCCTGGCCGGAGGCGAGGACGCAGAACGCCGCCTGCTGACCCAGCGCTTCGGCGAGATCGTCAGGAACTGGCGGGGCCTCGCCAATCGCGAGCTGATCCTGGGCTGTTTCACCAGACCCTATTTCCAGACGGTGCTGCGCATCCCGCTCTTCCTGGCGCTTCCAGCCTTTCTCGCCGGGCGCGTGACTTTCGGCGGGCTGATGCAGATCGGCTCGGCTTTCCAGAACGTCGTGACGACGCTGTCCTGGTTCATCTTCTCCTATCGGGACCTCGCGGAGCTCGCGGCCTCGGCCAGCCGGCTCAGCCATTTCCTCAACGCCGCCGGTCAGGCAGCCGACGGCTCGCAATCCGCGCTGGTATCGAGCCGGAGCGACCGCATGGCGCTGAGCGACATCAGGCTCGCCACTCCGGAAGGCCGCCCCCTGGCGCCCGTGCCGGACCTGACCTTCGAAGCCGGCGGAACCTACTGGATCGCCGCGCCCTCCGGCCACGGCAAGAGCGTCCTGGTCAAGGCGCTGGCGGGGCTATGGCGCCATGGCTCGGGCCGTCTGGAGCGTCCCGCACTCGGCACCGCTTTCCTGCCGCAACACCCCTATCTGCCTCTCGGGAATCTGAAGTCCGCGCTGGCCTATCCCGCCGCGCCCGAAGCCTACAAGGCAGAGGACTACCGGCAGGCGCTGGCGGCCGTCGGCATGGCCGATCTCTGGGAAGCCGACGAGCCTGCCTGGAACGATGCGCGCCGCGGCCTGTCCGGCGGCGAGCGCCAGCGGCTGGCGCTGGCCCGGCTGCATCTGCAGCGGCCGGACTGGATCGTGCTCGACGAGGCGACGAGCGCGCTCGATCCAGAGGCGGAGCAGCGTCTGCTGGGCGGGCTACGCCAGGCGCTGCCATCTGCGACGCTCGTGCTGATCGCGCATCGCCCTCCGCTTGGCATTGGAGAATACCGCGCGATCCATCTGGCGGAGCGCGACATGGCCGCTCCTACGCTGGCGGGCGCCGCTCTGACGGCATGAACCCTCCTCCCGCTGCGTCCAACGCAATGCAGGCGCCGCACCGGCAGGCGCGTCCCCGAAAGGTCCTGTGATGTCCATCGCCACTCTGCTGGAAGGGCTGCGAGCTGCCTTGCGGCGACGGGGACGAGTTTGGGTCCACGTGCCGCGGCTGCTGCGCTCGCTCTGGAACACGAGTCCGGCGCTCGCCGGGACGATCATCCTTCTGCGGCTGCTCCGGGCGATCCAGCCGCCACTGGTCCTGTTCATCGGCAAGCTGATCGTCGACGAGATCATCCTGCAGACCGCGACGCCGGCGCCCGGGCCGGCCCTGGCCGACTGGGTCGAGAGCGGGCGGCTCAATGTCGTCGCCGGCTGGCTCCTGCTCGAATTCCTGCTGGTCGCGGCGGCCAACGTCCTTGCCCGCATCGGGGCCTTCGTCGAGCGCATCCTGACCGAGCTTCATGACAATGCGCTCGGCGTCGCGCTCATCGAGCAGGTGGCACGCCTGGATCTCCTCGACATCGAGACCAGCGCCGCGCAGGACAGGCTGCAGCGTGCACGGGCCCAGCGCTACATCGGAAATCCGCTCCTTAGCGCAGTCCTCGGGCAGGCGCAGGACGCCGTCACGCTCATCCTCTTCGTCGCCGGGTTGGTCGCGTACGCGCCCTTGCTGATCGTCCTGCTGCTCCTCGCGATTCTGCCGACCCTGGCAGGCGAGGCGCATTTCAACGCCAAGGGGTACGGCCTGAATGTCGCCGTCACCTCAGAGCGCCGACAGATGGAGTACATCCAGCATGTCGGCTCGACCGCCGAATCGGCCAAGGAGATCAAGCTCTTCGGTCTCGGCAGCCATCTCGCCGCGCGCTTCGCCGGATTGGCGGCCAAGGTCCATCTGGCCAATCGCGACCTCGCCGCAAGGCGTGCGCTCTGGGGCAGCCTGTTCGGGGCAATCGCATCGCTCGCCTACTATGCAGCCTACGCCGTGGTCGCCTGGCGCACGCTGACCGGCGCGCTGAGCATCGGCGACCTGACCTTCCTCGCCGGCTCGCTCCTGCGGCTGAACGGCCTGTTCGAGCGCCTGATCCTCGGGCTGACGCAGATCGCCTCGCAGGCCCAGTACCTCGATGACTTCTTCTCCTTCATGGACATGCGCTCCACCATGGCCGTGCCGGAGAAGCCCGTCGCCTTCCCCGCTCCGATGCGCGAGGGCATCGTCTTCGAGAAGGTCGGCTTCCGCTATCCCGGCACGGATCGCTGGGCGCTGCGCGACCTCAGCTTCACCCTGCCAGCGGGCGGGACCCTGGCGCTGGTCGGCGAGAACGGCGCGGGCAAGACCACGATCGTCAAGCTGCTGACGCGTCTCTACGACCCCGATGAAGGCCGCATCCTGGTGGACGGCATCGACCTGCGTGAGATCGCGCTGAACGATCTGCAACGCCATGTCGGCGCGATCTTCCAGGATTTCGTGCGCTATCACATGACCGCCGCCGAGAATATCGGCATCGGCCGATTCGAGCGCATAGAGGATCGCCCGCGCATCGTCGATGCCGCGCAAAGGAGCGTCGCCCATGAGCTGATCGAGAGCCTGCCGCAGGGCTACGAGCAGATGCTCGGGCGCATGTTCGTCGCCGGCCTCGATCTGTCCGGTGGCGAATGGCAGAAGATCGCGATCGCGCGGGCCTATTTCCGCGACGCCAGCCTGCTGATCCTCGACGAGCCGACGGCGGCGCTGGACGCCCGCGCCGAGGCAGCGATCTTCGCGCGATTCCGCAATCTCAGCGAAACCAGCACCGCCCTGCTGATCTCGCATCGCTTCGCGACCGTGCGCATGGCCGACCGCATCCTGGTGCTGGAGAACGGCGCGATCCTCGAAAGCGGCAGCCATGACGCGCTGATGGCGCTGGGCGGCCGCTATGCCGAGCTTTTCGAGCTGCAGGCGGAAGGCTTCCAGTAGGTTCAGGCGCCGCGCGCCAGCGCATCAACCGGATCGAGATGCGCGGCATTGCGCGCCGGCAGGAAGCCGAAGGTCAGGCCGATCAGGGTCGAGCAGGCGATCGCCACGGCGAAGGCTTCGCCGGAGTAGATGAAGCGCACCGGCGAGCCCGCAAGGCCGAAGCCAAGCCCGATCGAGAGCGCCAGCGCGATGCCGAGCACGCCGCCGATGAAGCAGACCAGCGAGGCTTCGATCAGGAACTGCTGCAGGATGTCGCCGCGCCGGGCACCGACGGCCATGCGCAGACCGATCTCGCCGGTGCGCTCGATCACCGAGACCAGCATGATGTTCATGACGCCGATGCCGCCGACCAGCAGCGAGATCACCGCGATCGAGGCGATGAGCAGCGCGAAGGTCGCATTGTTGCTGGTGATGGCCTGACGGATGTCGTCGAGGTTCTGGATAAAGAAATCCTGGGCGCGATGACGGTGGATCAAGAGCTCGGTGACCGCCGCCTGGGCCGCCTCCATCGGCGTGTCGTCGTTGACGCGCAGCGTGATGCTGCGCAGCGAAAGGTCGCCCAGGAACCTGCCCTGGACCGTGGTGTAGGGCAGGAAGACCTGGGGATTCTGGCTGCCGCCGAAGCCCCCCTGTTGCCGGCGCATCACGCCGATCACCCGCGCCGGCACGGCACCGACCAGGACGATGCTGCCGATCGGCTCCTGGCCGGGCTGCGTGAAGAGCACGCCGGCCGTGTTCTCGTCGATCACCACGTCCTGCGAGAGCCGCCGCACGTCGTCGGCGTCGAAAAACCGCCCGCGCAGCAAGGTGCTGCCCCTGACCTCGAAATACTGCTCGCCGACGCCGTTGACGAGCGCCGTCGCCTCGGTAGCGCCGAAGCGCACGGTCGCGGTGGTGGAGACGGTCGGCGTGACGCCAGCGGCATAGGGCTGGCTGGCGAGGATCTGGGCATCGGCGACGGTCAGCGTCTTGATCTGGTTGGACCTTCGGTCGCCGAAGCCGATGCCGGGAAAGATCTCCAGCGTGTTGGTGCCGAGACCGGCAATATTGGCGAGGACCTGCTGGCGCGAGCCCTCGCCGAGGGCGACGACGCTGACCACCGAGGCGATCCCGATCACGATGCCGAGCATGGTGAGCGCCGAACGGAGCTTGTGCGCACGCATCGACAGGAGCGCCATGCCGAACGCCTCGCGGAGACGCCCGAACGCGCCACGCCACGATCCACCCGCCGGCGCCTCTAGCGCCGGATTCGTCGCGGAGCCGGAGATTGGCCGGGTACGCCGATCGGAGACGATCCTGCCGTCGCTCAATTCGACGATGCGCTCGGCCCGGGCCGCGACCGACATGTCGTGGGTGACGAGGATGATCGTATGCCCCTCCCTGCCGAGATCCTCGAGCAGGGTCAGCATCTCCTCGCCGCTCTTGCGATCGAGCGCGCCCGTCGGCTCGTCGGCGAGGATGACCCGTGCGCCATTCATCAGCGCACGCGCGATCGAGACGCGCTGTTGCTGGCCGCCGGACATCTCGGCCGGGCGATGGCTCTTGCGGGCCCCGAGCCCGAGACGCTCGAGCAGAGCGGCCGCGCGGCTACGCCTTTGATCGACGGGAACGCCGGCGTAGATCGCCGGTACCTCGACATTGGCGAGCGCCGTCAGCTCCGACAACAAATGATAGCGCTGGAAGACGAAGCCGAAGTACTCGCGCCGCAGTCGCGCCAATTCATCGGGGCCGAGGTCGCGCGTCGGCCGCCCGTCGATCTCGTAGGTCCCGCCTGTCGGCCGGTCGAGGCAGCCGATGATGTTCATCAGCGTGGACTTGCCGGACCCCGACGGGCCGACGATCGCGACCATCTCGCCGGCCTCGATCGTCAGCTCGGAGCCGTCGAGCGCGGCGACGGCCGCCTCCCCGGCGCCGAAATCGCGCCGGACGCCGCTCAGCCTGATCAGCGGAACGCCCATCGGCTCAGAACCCGAGCGGGCCGCGCATGCGCCGCGCCGCGCTCGCGACACCGCCCGCCGGCGCTCGCGCGGTCACGACTCGCTCGCCGGCTTTCAGGCCAGAGGCGATCTCGGCGACGATCTTGTTGTCGAGCCCGACGGTGACCTGGCGTGGCACGGGCTTGCCGTCCTCGCCGAGCACGTCCAGCCACGCTCCGTCCCCGCGACGCCGGATCGCGGTCGAAGGCACGGTGACGACGCCGCGGGCCCGCCCGACGACCACCGTCACCTGCACCGTCATCGAGGTCAGCAGCCTGCCTTCGGGGTTCGGCACCTCGAAAAGCGCGTTGTAGTAGATGGCCGAGGAGGTCGACGAGGAGGTCGCGCTCGACGAGGCCGAGGTACCGGTGGAATTCTGCGTCTTCAGCGTATCGGGCGCCGGCTCGACGAAGGCGATCTTGCCGGGGAAACGGCGATCGGGCGCCCCGAGCACGCTGAAGAAGACCTCCTGCCCCGTCTTCACGCGCAGGACGTCGGCTTCCGAGATCTTGGCCTTCACCGTCATCGTCGAGACATCGCCGAGCACGACGATGGTGGGTGCCGACTGCACGGCGTTCACCGTCTGGCCTTCCTGGGTGACGATGGCGAGAACCGTGCCGGCCGCAGGCGCCGTGACGCGCGTATAGCCGAGATTGGCGCGCGCCGTTTCGACCTTGACGTTGCCGGAGATGATCTGCGCGTCGAGGGCCGCGATCTGGGCGCGCGTCGTGCGCACCGTCATCTCGGCGGATTCGAAATCGTCGCGCGAAACGGCATTCTGGCCGAGCATCTGCTTCTGGCGCGCCAGCACGGACTCGGCGTAGGCGAGGCTCGCCAGCCGCTCCTCGCGCTGCGCATGCATCACCGCGACCTCGGCTTCCGCCGACCGCAGGGCGTTCTGCTGGGTCACGGCATCGATCTCGGCGATCAGATCGCCCTGGGCGACATGCTGTCCGAGCGTCACCTTGAGCGAATTCAGGCGTCCGGAAGCCTGCGCGCCGACGCTGACCTGCCTGACCGGCTCGAGAGCGCCACTGGCGAGGACGGCCTCCTCGACATCGCCGATCGCGGCGACGACCGTCGGGAGCGGCGCGGCGGCGGGTTGCGACGCCTGCTGCGAGCGCAACGCATAGCCGCCCGCCCCCAGCATCCCGAGGACGAGCAGCAGCAAGATGGCGCGGCGCATTCTCATGGTTGCAGCGGCTCCACGGTGAGGGCTCGCAGACGCGGCCCTTGCGGCGGGTCCTCGACCCTGGGGCGCGACACCTCGACCGGCCTGAGCCAGCCGCCGCCGAGCGCCTTGTTGAGCGCGATGAACCGGTTGGCGAGGGCGATCCGGCTCTGGATCAGCGAGTCTTCGGCGCTGTACTGCGAGCGCTCGGCGTCGAGCACATCGAGGAAGCTGATGCCGCCCGAGCGGTAAAGCGCCTGCGACAGCTTCGCCGCCTCGCCAGAGGCGGCTGCCGCTTTGGCAAGGCTCGCCAGCCGCAGCCGCTCCTGGCGCAGCCCGACCAGCGCATTCTCGACGTCCTGCAGCGCGCTCAGCACGGCCAGGCGCAGCGCCGCGTCCGACTGGTCGCGCTGGGCCCGTGCCGCGTCGACGGCTGCTGCAAGCTCGCCGCCGTTGAAGATCGGCACGCTCAGCGAAGGACCGATCGACCAGCCGACCGCACTGTTCTTCGCGAGGTCTCCGAGCTTCAGCGCAGAGGTCGAGATGTTGCCGGTCAGACTGACGGACGGATAGCGGGCAGCTTCGGCCTGGCCGATGCGCGCCGTCGCCTGGCCGAGCAGGCGCTCCGCGCGGCGAACATCCGGGCGATTGCGCAGCACGTCGGCGGGCACCCCGGCAGCCGGTGGCGCAGGCGTCGACGGCACCGGCCCGGCACCGACCAGGCGAGCCGCGACCGTCGAAGGCGGCCTGCCGGTCAGCACGGCGATGCGGTTGAGGCCTTCTGCGAGCGCGATCTCCAGCGCGGGTATCTGCGCTTCCGTGCTCGCGACCTGCGCCGTTGCCCGCGCGGTATCGGTCGCCGAGACCGCGCCCGCCTGAAAGCGCACCTTGGTCAAGGCCTCGGTCTCGCGCTGCGTCGCCGCGGTGCGCCGTGCCAGCGCGATGCGCGCCTGGAAGCCGCGCACCTCGATCACGGTGGAGGCGACATCGCCGACGAGCGTCAGCAAGACGCCGTCGAGATCGTCGTCGGCGGCATCGACGCCATAGGTCGCGGCCTCGACGGCGCGGTCGCGGCCTCCGAAGAGGTCGAGCTCCCAGGACGCATCGAGACCGGCCCGGAAGCTGTTGCGGGTCACATTGCCGAAGGAAGAATCCGCGCTGGTGGCAGACCGGGAGCGCGTCGCCGAGGCCGAACCGTCCACCTGTGGGAACAACGGCGCGATCGCCTGGATCCGGCTCGCCCGCGCCTCGCGAATGCGTGCCTTGGCCTGGGCGACGTCGAGATTGCCGGCAACGGCGTCATCGACCAGGCGGTTCAGGGCGGGATCCTTGAACTGCCGCCACCATTCGGAAGGGAGCGCTGGCCGCTTGCTCTGCGCGGCCGCATTCCACTGCGCCGGCAGGGTTTGCGCCGGCGGGGCGTAATCGGGGCCGACCGCGCAGGCACCGAGGCCAAGCAGCAAAGGCAAAGCGAACAGGCCTGCCAGATCCGATCTTCGCCCGTCGCCGAAGCGCATATCCTCACTTCCGCTGGATTGACACCGTCACCGCTCCAGCGGAAAGGCGCGTGTCGGCACCATCAGGCGCCTTGCACGATCTGTCGGAGAAGCAGGAGCCGTCCGGCGACTCGAAAGATCCGCTTCTCGCGAATTCGCAGAACTACAAACCGATCCCACCAATTGCAAGGCAGGTCGAAAAGCTTAGAATAGCTCCAAATTCTGGGAGGAATCGGATCGATCGACCGCCGCTTTCAGATGCTGGGTCCGGGAGCTCGTGATGACCAACGCTGGCTCGCCATCCTTCCACCGGACCTGGGACGTGCAACATCGGCTCGCGAATTGTGCGTCGAGCGTTTTCGGCGGTCGGCGGCGATGCTCCATGGGTCGGGTTCGCGACTGGCGCCGCGAAGCGCGGCTCGCAGCGCGCGGGGCAACAGGCTTGCCGGAAAGCGGGGGGCCGTACGAGTCAGCTACGGGCCAGGTGCGGACATGGCCGAGTTGAGAAACCGTCTCTTGCCGGCTTAGGAGAAGTTTGCGTCATGATGGCTTGATTGCCGACATGCTTGATGCAAGCGGGGCGCTGCTCGCCCCTCCTGCCATTGTGCCTCTGTTCTCGAAGGGGGAGGGTGTGACGATCACCCTTATGCTCGCCAGGCGCGGCGCGGCTGTGCTTGGCACAGCCGGCGCTGGCTACGTTTGCGGGGTGTAGGCGCGTTGGAGGCTCGCGGCGCCGTTCGCGCTGAGCCCGCCATGCGCCCTAACCCGAATCACCTCAAACTGGCTGACTGGGGTCATTCTGCTCGCGGCCCTAGTTCTTGCTAGCGATGTCCTGATCGGGTGGAGAAAGACTACGCCTCTCTTCGCGGGCGGCGTCGGCTTTCGGGACGTCGGCTACCTCACCGGCTCTTTTTGGCTCCTGGGTACTTGGTGGGTGCCTGGCTGCCGATTGGCCTTGCCCGTAAGCTTTTCCCGACGCCTTTCAGCCGCAGGCTCCTTGCCGTCGCGCAGCAGCCCTTTCGCTTCATCTCGCCGGGCTCGCGCTACGCGAAGATCAATTGCAGGGTAGGCCCGATCGAGAGCTTCTTCTGCTTCCCGTCAAAGCGATAAGCGAGGCACCATAGTTTTGCCCCGGTCGGCTTGATTCAGAGTTGGAGGCCTTCGCCATCGAGGAGCTGGAGCACTTACCCTTCTGCGGGCCGGGCTCCCCCTATTGCAACGTCGGTCAATGGCATGATGGCCTAGCTTCTCAAGGTGATGGCCTTACGGCCTCACAAGGCCATCAACTTCTCCGACAGTCAATGAATGCGGGCGAATACCGGTGAACGCTATGTCGCTGATTTTCAGGCGGCTTCACAAGCATCTGAAGGCGCCGAAGGTCGACGAGCGATGTTATGGTGCCCCTGGCCGGGATCGAACCAGCACTCCTTGCGGAACTCGATTTTGAGTCGAGCGCGTCTACCAATTCCGCCACAGGGGCCCCTTGCGGGCGGCGCGGACTATAGCTGTCGATCCCGTCCGGTCAATCTCGCGTGAGCGGCTTTTTCGCACAGGCCTCCGGCATGGACGCGGCGCGCCGGGGCGGATAGCTAGGAGCGCGTCCATTCCGATGGATTTCCCTCCGCGCAGAACCCCCGCTATCGACGAAAAGGCTGGAGCATGGCTACCGCCAATACGCCTCCCGCTCCCGCCAGCCCGCTGGAAAGACCGGGAGCCTTCAAGCGCCTCTATCTCTGGACCCTGTCGCTCGCCGCACGACCCGCCGCTCAGCTCTGGCTTGCGGTCGTCGCCTTCGTCGAGAGCTCCTTCTTCCTGATCCCGGCGGATGTGCTGTTCGTGCCGATGGCGCTGGCCAATCCGCGGAGGGCCTATCGTTACGCTCTCATCGCCACAGCCTTCTCGACGCTAGGCGGCATCGCCGGCTATGCGCTGGGCTATTTCGCCTTCGATGCGCTCGCCCGCCCCGTCCTTGCCTTCTATGGCAAGCTCGCCGCCTTCGAGGCGCTGCGCGCCTGCGCCGGCCCCGATACCACCCTGCTGCTGCTGACCACCTCCGGCCTCGCCCATCTGCCGCCGATCAAGGTGGTAACCATACTCGCCGGCGCCGTGCATGTCGGGCTCGGCTTCTTCGTGATCTCCTGCATTCTCGCCCGCGGCGCCCGATTCTTCGCGCTCGCCTTCCTGCTGCGCAGCTACGGCCCGGCGATCCGCCATTTCATCGAGCGGCGCCTCAAGTTGATCGCCTTCGGCGGCGCCTCGCTGGTGATCCTGCTCTATTTCGGCCTCAAGCTCCTGACAGGCTCCGGCCAACTCCTTTCCTGCTGAGCGACCCATGACCCCCACCCCTCTCGCAGACGCCTTCGCAAATCCGCGCCGTGTCATCGCCCTGATCGGCCTCGCCAGCCTCGCACTGATCGCCGGCGCCTGGTTCTTCGAACTCGTCGTGCTGTTGCGGCCCTGCAAGCTCTGCCTTGAGCAGCGGGTTCCGCACTACGCCGCGATCGGGCTTGCGGCCGTCGCGCTGCTGCTTGCCCACTCGCGCGGGGCCCAGTTGGTCGCCCTCGCCGCCCTCGCCCTGCTGATGACGTGGAGCACCGGGCTCGGCATCTACCATTCCGGCGTGGAATGGGGCTGGTTCGCCGGCCCGAACGATTGCGGCGGCGCCCCCGCCCCCCTTGCTGCCGGCATGCAGGATTTCATGAAGCAGTTGCAGACGACCCGCGTCATCTCCTGCACCGAGGCCGCCTGGCGCTTCCTCGGCCTCTCGCTCGCCGGCTGGAACGCGCTTGCGTCGGCAGGGCTGCTGATCGCAGCGCTGCTCGGGCTCAGAAGCGGCGTGAGGCGGTCCGAAAATTCGCTGGCGTGAGTCGGCTGGCGTGACTTCCGAGAACCGGAGCGCAGCGGACAGATGTCCGTGAGCACCGGAAGTGCAGAAAGTCGCGTCAGGCGGCCGCGACAGTAGGATTTGCGGTCTGGCTCAAGGTTCGAGCTCGGAATCCCAGTAGAGATAGTCGAGCCAGCTATCGTGCAGATAGTTCGGCGGAAAGAGCTTGCCGTTGCGGTGCAGGTCGTTGATCGACGGCGCGAAGGGCTTCTGCATCGGGATCATGCCGACGGCGGTCGGCATCTTGTCGCCCTTGCGCAGATTGCAGGGCGAGCAGGCGGCGACGACGTTCTCCCAGGTCGTCAGCCCGCCCTTCGAGCGCGGAATGACGTGGTCGAAGGTCAGCTCCTCGCGCCCCAGGCAGTACTGGCAGGCGAAACGGTCGCGCAGGAAGACGTTGAAGCGGGTGAAGGCGGGCGTGCGGGAAGGCTTGATATAGGTCTTGAGCGAGACCACCGAGGGCAGCTTCATGTTGAAGCTCGGGCTGCGCACCACGGTGTCGTATTCGGAGACGATGTTGACCCGGTCCATGAAGACCGCCTTGATCGCGTCCTGCCAGCTCCACAACGACAGGGGGTAGTAGCTCAGCGGCCTGAAATCCGCGTTGAGCACCAAAGCCGGACAGCCATCCGGCGAAGCCATCGGATGCATTACATGCGCCGTCACCCGTATCGCGCCTCCGCTTAATCGAGCCGGACGAATCCCGTAGCCCGACAATGTAAGCGCGAGACGACAGGATTGTGAAGCGTCCGTTAAGAGGCAGGCGCGCAAGCGCCGTCATTCCCGCGGCGAGCCTGGCACGCTGGCGGAAACGACGACGTCAAATAGGTGATGTCGAGAGGTCCGCCCGGGGAATGCCCCCGGAGCAGCGCACGAATCAGCGGGTCGGGACCGGCTTCTCGCCGCGGTAATCGTAGAAGCCGCGCTTGGTCTTGCGACCGAGCCAGCCGGCCTCGACATATTTCACCAGCAGCGGGCAGGGCCGGTATTTGGAATCCGCCAGCCCGTCATGGAGCACCTGCATCACCGAGAGGCAGGTGTCGAGGCCGATGAAGTCGGCAAGCTGGAGCGGGCCCATCGGATGATTGGCGCCAAGCCGCATCGCGGTGTCGATCGCCTCGACCGAGCCGACCCCCTCATAGAGCGTGTAGACGGCCTCGTTGATCATCGGCAGCAGGATGCGGTTGACGATGAAGGCCGGAAAATCCTCCGAGACCGAAGCCGTCTTGTGCAGCTTGGCGACGAAGTCCTTGGCGAGCTCGAAGGTGTGGTCGTCGGTCGCGATGCCGCGGATCAGCTCGACGAGCTGCATCAGCGGCACCGGGTTCATGAAGTGGATGCCGATGAAGCGCTCGGGACGATCGGTCGCCGCGGCAAGCCGGGTGATCGAGATCGAGGAGGTGTTCGAGGCGAGCAGCGCGTCGGGCCGCAGATAGGGGCAGACCGCGGTGAAGATCTTGCGCTTGACCTCCTCGCTCTCGGTCGCGGCTTCGATCACCAGATCGCAGGAGCCCAGGCCTTCGAGCGACGGCGCAGCCGCAATCCGCGACATCGCGTCGCGGCGGATCTCGTCGGCGATCGCACCCTTCGAGACCTGCCTTGCCATGTTGCCGTCGATCGTCGCCAGAGCCGCCTTGATGCGGTCCTCGGCGATGTCGTGCAACTTGACCTCGAATCCGGCGACCGACGCCACATGGGCGATGCCGTTGCCCATCTGCCCGGCACCGATGATGCCGATCGTCCTGATCTCTTGGTCCATGTTACGCTTCTGTTTCCCGGTGGCTGGAGCCGGATGCCCTTTCAGAGGAAGCGCGCCGCTTTCCGCCTCGAGGCCAGACCCGTCTCCCAACATGAATTTAGGGCAGGATGCGAAAAACCGGCTCCCGCTTTTTCGCATCCTGCCCTGGCGCGGGCCGCAGCGCTGCGGCCCGCCTTGGTGAGCTTACTTGCCGATCTTGGCGAGCTCGGCCTCGAGCTCCGGCATGATCGTGAAGAGATCGCCGACCAGGCCGTAATCGGCGACCTGGAAGATCGGCGCTTCCTCGTCCTTGTTGATCGCGACGATGACCTTGGAGTCCTTCATGCCGGCGAGATGCTGGATCGCGCCGGAAATGCCGACCGCGACATAAAGGTCCGGCGCCACGACCTTGCCGGTCTGGCCGACCTGCCAGTCGTTGGGGGCATAGCCGGCGTCGACCGCGGCGCGCGAGGCACCCATCGCGGCGCCGAGCCTGTCGGCGACCGGCTCGATCACCTTGCCGAAATTCTCCGCCGAGGCGAGCGCGCGCCCGCCGGAGACGATGATCTTGGCCGAGGCGAGCTCCGGACGGTCGGACTTGGCGACCTCCTCGCCCTTGAAGCTCGAAATGCCGGTATCGGCCACGGCAGCGACGCTCTCGATCGGCGCGGTCGCCGAACCGTCGCCGGCCGCCTGGAAGGAGGCGCCGCGCACGGTGATGACCTTCTTGGCATCGCCGCTCTGCACAGTCTGGATGGCGTTGCCGGCATAGATCGGCCGCTCGAAGGTGTCGGCCGAGATGACCTTGGTCACTTCCGAAACCTGCATCACGTCGAGCAGGGCGGCGACGCGCGGCATCACGTTCTTGCCGGTCGTGGTGCCCGGCGCGACCAGCGCGTCATAGGAGCCGGCGAGCGAGACGATCAGCGCGGCGAGCGGCTCGGCGAGACGGTGCTCGTAGGATGCGTCCTCGGCATGCAGCACCTTCTCGACGCCGTCGAGCTTGGCAGCGGCCTCGGCGACGGCCTTGGCATTGTGTCCGGCGACCAGGACATGCACCGGCGCACCGAGCGCCTTGGCGGCGGTCAGGGCCTTGCGGGTGGCTTCGTTGAGGGTCTTGTTGTCGTGCTTGGCGAGCAGCAGCGTCGTCATGGTTCAGAGCACTCCCGCTTCGTTCTTCAGCTTGGAGACAAGTTCGGCGGCGGAGGAGACCTTGACGCCGGCCGAGCGGCTCGGCGGCTCGGCGGTCTTCAGCACGGTCAGGCGCGGCGCGACATCGACGCCCAGCGCCTCCGCCGTGGTCTCGTCGAGCGGCTTCTTCTTCGCCTTCATGATGTTCGGCAGCGAGGCATAGCGCGGCTCGTTCAGGCGCAGATCGGTGGTCACGATCGCCGGCAGCTTCAGCCCGACGGTCTGCAGGCCGCCATCGACCTCGCGGGTGACGTCGATCGAACCGTCGCCGACCACGACCTTCGAGGCGAAGGTGCCCTGCGGCCAACCGAGCAGCGCCGCCAGCATCTGGCCGGTCTGGTTGGCGTCATCGTCGATCGCCTGCTTGCCGAGGATGACGAGTTCCGGCGTCTCCTGCTCGACGACCTTCTTCAGGATCTTGGCGACGGCGAGCGGCTCGACCATTCCGTCGACCTTGACCAGGATGCCGCGGTCGGCACCCATGGCGAGGCCGGTGCGGATCGTCTCCGCCGCCTGCGCCGGGCCGATCGAGACCACGACCACCTCGGTAGCCTTGCCGGCTTCCTTCAGGCGCAGCGCCTCTTCGACCGCGATCTCGTCGAAGGGGTTCATCGACATCTTGACATTGGCCAGCTCGACACCCGAGCCGTCCGCCTTCACGCGGATCTTCACGTTGTAGTCGACAACCCGCTTGACAGGCACGAGGATCTTCATGGGCGCTTCACCGTTCGGGAGAGAAGGACCGTGAACCGGTGCCGAACGAAATCGCGGCAGTTCGGCATCGCGGCCCGCGACTGGAATGCGCGGGGACCGTAACGACGGGCATTTGCCGTTGTCAACGGCGTGAAGGTCGCGCCGGGCTCATGCCGGGCGCCCGAACAGGGGCTGGCCGCGCCGGACGAGGAGCGGCGTCAGCACCGCGCCGGCGCCCAGCCCGCCGAGATGCGCCCACCAGCCGACCGCACCCTGCTGGTCGAACAGCGCCGAAATCAGCTGGAACAGGATCCAGGCGCCGAGCGCATACATCGCCGGGATGTGGATCGGAATCCATTTGAAGGCGAGCCCCCAGACGCGCACGCGCGGGTAGAGCATCAGATAGGACGCGATCACGCCCGAGATCGCGCCGGAAGCACCGATCAGCGGCTGCTCCGATTCGGGATTCATCAGCGCGTGCAGCAGCGCCCCGGCCGTGCCGCAGAGCATGAAGAAGACGAGGAAGCGCAGATGGCCCATCGCGTCCTCGACATTGTCGCCGAAGACCCAGAGGAACAGCATGTTGCCGACGAGATGGGCGAAGCTGGCGTGCAGCAGGATGCCGGTGACGAGCGTCAGCCAGGGCGGCGCCTTGAGCAGCTCCGGCGGCAATTGCGCCTCGCCGAACAGCACGGCGGGGATCGTGCCGAAGCCGGCGAGAACCGCGATCTCGCTCGCCTCGCTGGTCCAGTGCATCAGCATGAGCCGCAGCAGGACGCAGATCGCGATCAGCGCATAGGTGACGTAGGCGACGCGGATGAAGCGCATCGGCACGCCGTCATGCAGCGGCACGAACATCGGTTCAGCGGTTCTGGCCGGGCGTCCAGAGCACGTCGCCCCCCGCCCTGGCGTTGAGATAGCGGGAGGCGACGAAGAGGAAGTCGGAAAGCCGGTTGATGAACTTCAACGCCGGCTTCGCCACGCTCTCGCCCGGAATGCCGGCGAGCTCGACCATCAGCCGCTCCGCCCGCCGGCTGACGGTGCGGGCGAGATGCAGATGGGCGGCGGCCGGCGTGCCGCCGGGCAGGACGAAGGAGCGCAGCGTGCCGAGCCCCTTGTTCAGCGTGTCGATCTCGGCCTCGAGCCGGTCGACCTGTGCCTGGACGATGCGCAGCGGCTCCCATTCCAGCTTCTCGCCGGTATCGGGCGAGGCGAGCTCGGCACCGAGGTCGAAGAGATCGTTCTGGATGCGCCCCAGCATCGCGTCGACCGTCGCATCCTCGGAGGCGCAGTGCAGCCGCGCCATGCCGATGCAGGCATTGGTCTCGTCGGTGGTGCCGTAGGCGGCGATGCGCAGGTCGAATTTCGGCCGGCGCGCCCCGGTGGCGAGCGCCGTGGTGCCGTCGTCGCCCGTGCGCGTGTAGATGCGATTGAGAATGACCATGGAAGCTTTATAGCGCGCCGCCGCGCCGGCGGAAGGGGCGGCTTCGCCGCGCGCTCAGCCAAGCCGCAGCGGCAGCAGCCCCGGCTCCTTCAGCGTCTCCAGCGCGATCTCGGAGCGCACCCGGGCGACGCTCTCATGCGACAGCAGGACCTCGTTCACCAGCCGCGACAATTCCTTGAGATCCCCGACCGCGACCTTCAGCATGTAGTCGGCCTCGCCGGTCAGGGCATGCGCCTCGAGCACCGCAGGGGTGAGCTTCACGAGGTCGCGGAAGCGCCGGGCATTGTCGCGCGAATGGGTGTTCAGCGCGACATGGATGAACACGGTGACGGCAAGCCCGATCGCCTCCGGGTCGATCAGGGCGCGATAGCCGCGCACCACGCCCTCCTGCTCGAGCCGCTGGCGCCGGCGCGAGACCTGGCTCGCCGACAGGCCGATCTTCTCAGCCAGCGCGCCATTGGTCAGCGAGGCGTCCTGCTGCAGCGCTTCGAGCAGGCGCCAGTCGAATGCGTCGAGGGCGGGCATTTCGTGAGCGTTTCTGTTCCGTGATGCACGTTTCGTGCAAATGAAGCGCTCGTCCGGTCGATTTTGCAAGATCATCGCCGCGGCGATGCGCGACCATGGGTCATACAAATCGACCCAGGAGGAGGACGCCATGGGCCCGTTTCCGCACGACACCGCCCCGCCCACCATTTCCGACGCCAATCCGATGGGCACGGACGGCTTCGAGTTCGTCGAATACGCCCATCCGGAGCCGGAGAAGCTCGGCGCGTTGTTCGAGACGATGGGCTTCACCAAGGTGGCGAAGCACCGCTCCAAGAAGGTGACGCTCTATCGCCAGGGCGACGTCAATTTCGTCGTCAACGCCGAGCCCGATTCCTTCGCCCAGGGCTTTGCCGCCGCGCACGGCCCCTGCGCCTGCGCCATGGCCTTCCGAGTCGTCGACGCCAGGCACGCCTTCGAGCGCGCCGTCTCGCTCGGCGCCGAGCCCTACGAGACCAGGATCGGCCCCGGCGAACTGCAGATTCCGGCGGTCAAGGGCATCGGCGGCTCGCTGCTCTACTTCGTCGAGCGCTATGGCGAGAAGGGCTCGATCTGGGATGTCGACTTCGAATGGCTCGGCGAGCGCGACCCGCATCCCGAGCAGGCCGGCATGTATTATCTCGACCACCTCACCCACAACGTCATGCGCGGCCGCATGGACCATTGGGCCGACTGGTACGGCAAGCTCTTCAATTTCCGCGAGATCCGCTTCTTCAACATCGAGGGCAAGCTGACCGGCCTGATCTCGCGCGCCCTGACCTCGCCCTGCGGCAAGATCCGCATCCCGATCAACGAGTCGCTCGATGACAAGAGCCAGATCGAGGAGTACCTGCGCCAGTACAAGGGCGAGGGCATCCAGCATGTCGCGCTCGGCGCCCGCGACATCTACGCCAGCGTCGAGCAATTGCGCGCCAACGGCCTGCCCTTCATGCCCTCGCCGCCGGCGACCTATTACGAGAAGGTCGATGGCCGCGTGCCGAACCATGGCGAGCCGGTCGAGCGCCTCAAGGCCAACGGCATCCTGATCGACGGCGAGGGCGCGGTCGCGCTCGGCGAGAAGGCCGGCCGGATGAGCAAGGTGCTCCTCCAGATCTTCTCCGCCACCGTGGTCGGGCCGATCTTCTTCGAGTTCATCCAGCGCAAGGGCGATGACGGCTTCGGCGAGGGCAATTTCCGCGCTCTGTTCGAATCGATCGAGGAAGACCAGATCCGCCGCGGCGTGCTGAAGCCGCAGGCGGCGGAGTAGGCCGCGCTCCCGTCATGGTCGGGCTTGTCCCGACCATCCACGTCTTCGCGTCGCCAACCCAATGGGACGTTCAAGACATGGGTGCTCGCCACAAGGGCGAGCATGACGGTAGAGGCAGCCAGTCAGGCCGCGAGCTTCGGCGCCGTCATCGCCTCGCGCAGCGCCTGCGCGAAATGCCGCGCCGCGAGCCCCGCTCCCGGCGCGATCACCAGTCCGACCGACAGTTCGAACAGCACCGGCAGCCCATCGGCCGGCGCCAGCCGCCGCAGCCCGGCCGGCACGGCGCTTTCGGTGATGGCGGTGACGCAGAGCCCCGCCTCCACCGCCGAGAGCAGCCCGGCCATATGCGAGGAGGAGAACACCAGCCGGTGCGGCCGCTCGGCCGCCTCGAGCGCCGCCAGGATGCGCGGTCGCGCCCGGCAGCCCTCGTTGAACAGGCCCAGCGGCAAGGTTTCCTCCAGCTCCGGCCGATGGCCGCGACCAGCGACCCAGACCAGCGGCTCGCGCCTGAGGCGCTCGCCCTTGGGCCGGCCGGGATCCTGGGTGATCACCGCCAGATCAAGCTCGCCGGCCGCGACCGCCGGCTCGATCCGCTTCGAGAGCTCGCAATGCACTTCGAGCTCGACGCGTGGATGCTCGGCCGAGAAGCGCATGATCAGCGGCCGCAGATAGGCGTCGACATAGTCGTCGGGCACGCCGATGCGCAGCCGCCCCGAGGCCTTGTCGCCGGCAAGCTCGGCCCGCGCCTCGCATTCGACTGCGAGCAGGCGGCGCGCATGGGCGAGCAGCCGCTCGCCCGCCTCGGTCGGGGTGACGCCGCGGCGCGAGCGTTCGAGCAGCTGCCGGCCGAGCGTCGCCTCGAGATCCTGGATGCGCCCGGAGATCGCTGATTGCGTCCTGCCGAGCCGCTGCCCGGCGGCAGTGAAACCACCGGTTTCAGCGACCGCGACCAGCATGGCGAGCGCGTCGAGATCGAGATGGGTGGACATGTTCGCGCTCCATCGGAAACGCCAATAGATGAATCAGAATAATCCGTTTTTCCGATTGCCGGAAGCGGCCTATAGCGGCAGGCACCAAGACAGCCCTCATCCTGAGGAGTCGCGCGCCGGCTCCTCAGGATGAGGGCTCGCATGTAGCGACCGAAAGCTGCCCGATGTCCGCCCCCGGCCTCAGCCTTTCCGACCGCCCGGCCTCGCCGGCGTTCGGCATGTTCCTCATCCTGATGCTGGGCGCCACCTGCATCGGCTTCTCCGGCATCTTCGTGCGCTTCGCCGATGTCGGCCCCGCCGCCGCCGGCTTCTGGCGCATGCTGTTCGCGCTGCCGGTGCTCGGCGCCTGGATGGCGCTGGAGGGACGTCGCAGCGGGACGGCGGGCGTCAGGTCCGGCGCGCTCTTCCCGATCACGCTCGCCGGCATCGCCTTCGGCGTCGACGTCATCCTCTATAACGGCTCGCTGCTGCACACGACCATCGCCAACGCCTCGCTGCTCGGCAATCTCTCGCCGGTCGGCGTCATCCTCGGCGGCTGGCTGATCTTCGGCGAGCGCCCGACGCGGCGCATCCTCGGCGCCCTGCTGCTGGCGCTGGGCGGCGCCGGCATGCTGGTGCTGCCAAAGTTCACCGGCGCACCCGCCGCCGGCTCCCTGCTCGGCGACACGCTCGCCGTCGGCGCGGCCTTCTCCTATGCCGCCTATATCCTTGCCGTCCGCCGCGCCCGCAACCGCGCCGATGCCGGCCGCATCGGCCTGATCTCGACCGCGATCTGCGCCGTCTTCTGCCTCGCCGCCGCGCTCGCCCTCGGCGAGACCATCCTGCCGCAGAGCCTGACCGGCTGGCTCGCAGTCGCCGCGCTCGGCCTGATCTCCCATGCCATGGGCCAGGGGCTGATCACGCTGGCGCTCGGCCATTACGGCGCCAACGCGACCTCGCTGGTCATGGTCTGGCCCTCGCTGGTCTCGGTGCTCGCCGCCTGGGCGATCTTCGCCGAGCAGCCGAGCCCCGCCCAGGCCTTCGGCGGCGTCGCGATTCTGGCCGCCGTACTGATGGTCAGGAAGGGCTGAACCGGGCGCGTTCGTCGCCGCGACCAGGAGCGCCGAGCAGGCACACGTCGCATCGAGGCTTATCACCCGTGTAACAGTTACCGTCCGTGGGCAGGCCACCGCGGCGTCAAGCGATAACCGTTACGCGCTCAAGAGCGCGGTCATTCGGTGCAGACTGGACCCGAGCGTTGAACCGAAACGCAAGGGGAAGGCTTCATGAAGTTCGCAAGCTCGGCTTTGGTTCTTGCTATCGTCGCGTCGTTCGCGTCGGGCAATCCCGCGCTCGCGCAAGGTGCCGGCCCGGGCGCGGCCTACAATTTCGAGCGGGGCTTTCCGGCAGGAGACACCGCCCAGCGCGCCCGCGACGACGCCGATCTCCAGCGCGCGATCACGGCCTATCGCTTTTGGTACCCGACCGTCTCGAACGAGGGCATCTTCAACGGCAATCGCTCTGTCGGCATCGAGGATGGCAAGGCCTGGGGCATCGCCGCAGCAGGACCGCGGCAGCTTGGCTTCACGCTGAATTCCGACACGCCCTATGGCTCCGGCGTGCTGGACCTGAGCGGTGGGCCGATGGTGATCGAGCTGCCGCCCGGCGCCTTCATCGGCCTCGTCGACGACCACCACCAGGGCTGGGTGCTCGACATGGGACTGCCCGGCCCCGACGCGGGCAAGGGCGGCAAGCATCTCGTCCTGCCGCCGGACTACAAGGGCAAGCTCCCGGCCGGCTACTTCACCGGACGCTCGAAATCGCTGAAGAATCTGCTCGCCTTGCGCGCCTTGCCTGTCGGCGGCGACGTGGCGAAGGCAATGGCGGCCTTGCGCGCGGTCAAGATCTACCCGCTGGCGAGCGCCGCCAGGCCGCAGCCGCTCAAGGTCGTCGACACCACCGCGATCAGGATGGATTCGTCCTCCCTGCGCTGGGAGGACAATATCCAGTTCTGGCAGCAACTCGCGAAGATCATCGAGGCCGAGCCCCTGGTGCCGTCCTTCCTGCCCATGTACGGCCTGCTGGCCGAGCTCGGCATCGCGAAGGGCAAGCCGTTTTCCCCCGATGCCCGCATGACTGCGATCCTGGAACGCGCCGCACGGGCCGGTCGCGACCAGATGCTGGTCTCCGCCTTCGCCAGCAACCGGCCGGACCGGGTGAACTGGCCGGACCGCAAATGGGAGTGGGTCGGGCTGGTGCCGGGCAGCGCGCAATTCGAGACCCCATCGGGGCTCGATCTCGAGGCGCGCGACCGCTGGTTCGCCCAGGCGATCGTCACCTCGCCGGCGATGTTCCGGCGCAATGCCGGCGCCGGCTCCCTCTACTGGCTGAGCGCCATGGACAGTTCCGGCGCCTACCTCGACGGCGGCAAGAACTACAGGCTGACCATCCCGCAACCCGTGCCGGGCAAGCTGTTCTGGTCGGTCACGGTCTACGACTCCGCCACCCGCTCGCAGGTCCAGACCGATCAGGACAAGGCGGCGCTGCGCTCACTCTTCGAGCTGAAGGATGTGAAGACCACGGCCCCGCTTGACCTTCATTTCGGCCCGACGGCTCCGGCAGGCCAGGAGGGGCGCTGGATCAAGACCGAGCCTGGCAAGGGCTGGTTCGCCTATATCCGCATCTACGGCCCTGAGGCAGCCGCCTTCGACAAGAGCTGGAAACCGGGCGATTTCGAAGTGGTGAACCCCTGACAGTCGCCTGCCGGGCGGCCTACCGGCCAACCCAGAGGAGTTCGACATGAAAGCCTTTCGTCTGGCCGCGCCCCTCTTGTTGGCCGCTGCAGCCGCCGCATACGCACAAGGCCCGGCGCCCGGGGAACTCGCCCGCCGCTCGATCGAGCGGAGGGCCGTCGAAGCGATGATCTGGGCCATGCCGGCGGTCAATACCGACCTCATGCTTCAGGAAATGCTGAGCAGGACCAAGGCGAAGGTCAACGAGATCGTCTACTGGTCCCGGCCGGTGAACTGGAAGAACCAGACGCTCACGCCGAACCCGGACTCGATCTACTTCATGTCGTTCTGGAACGTGAAGGATGGGCCCATCGTCATCGAGATTCCGCCGGCCCGGGGCGGATCGATCGCAGGCAACATCGTCACGGCGTGGCAGATGCCGCTGGAGGATGCCGGTCCGGAGGGCGCGGACAAGGGCAAGGGCGGCAAGTACCTCATCCTGCCGCCGGGCTACAAAGGAAAGATACCGGCCGGCTATTACCAGCTGCAGTCCGACACCTATAGCGGCTTTGCCCTGTTGCGCGCCAATCTGGCCAGCCATGCCGATGCCGACGTCGCCAGATCCGTCGCCTATGGCAAGCAGATCAAGGTTTACCCGTTGGCCCAGGCCGCCAGGCCGCCAGCCACGGTCTTCACCGACGCCTACGACACCCTGTTCGACTCGACCATCCGCTACGATGCGAGCTTCTATCGGAATCTCGATCGGATCGTGCAGAACGAACCCTGGCTGCAACGCGACCGGGTCATGATCGACCAGCTCAAGACGCTCGGCATCGAGAAGGGCAAGCCCTACAACCCGGACCAGGCCCAGCAGGCCGTCCTGAACGGCGCCGCGCAGGAGGCACATGCCCTTCTGTCACAACGTTATGACGCGGGCTTCCCAGTGATCAACGAAGGCATCCGCTGGTTTCCCGCCGCGATGGCCGAGGTCGTGAAGGCCGTGCAGACCGGCTATGCCGATCCCAACATCTATCCGGTCGACGCGCGCGGCGTGACCTACACGCTCGGCTTCACCGGCATCAAGCGGATCGGCACGGCGCAGTTTTACCTGATGGCCAACAAGGACAAGGCCGGCAGCCCGTTCGACGGCTCCGCCACCTATCGACTGACAGTCCCGCCCAAGGCACCGGTCAAGCAGTACTGGTCCGTGACCGCCTATGATCGCGAGACGCATGCGCTCATCCGCAACATGCCGCGTGCCAGCCTCGCCTCCATCACGCCCGGCGCCCAGACCAACGCCGATGGCTCGGTCGAGGTCTATTTCGGTCCCAAGGCACCGGCAGGGAAGGAAGCCAACTGGGTCCCGACGGATCCGAACCGGCAATTCGAGCTTCTCTTCCGGCTCTACGGACCGGAAAAGCCGCTATTCGACAAGAGCTGGAAGCTTCCCGACGTCGAGCGCATCGCCGCGCCATAGGCGGATCGCCGCCGGAGCGGCGATCCTGCAGGCATTGCTCACTCCGCCGCCAGTCGCGGCGGCGCGAGCTTTCCGGTCATCGCCTTGGCGCTGGCCTCGCCCGGCGTCTGCTCGGGATCGTGGATCGGCTCCCAGGTCGACTCGTCCTCGGCCTTGCTGAAGAAGCGCCCGAAGGCCCAGGCCAGCAGGCGCCCGAGATCGTCCATCACCGTGTAGAAGGACGGCACGAAGACGAGGCTGAGCACCGTCGAGACGATCAGGCCGCCGATCACCGCAATCGCCATCGGCGAGCGGAACTCGCCGCCATCGCCGACGCCATAGGCGGAGGGCAGCATGCCGGCCGCCATGGCGATCGTCGTCATCACGATCGGCCGCGCGCGCTTGCGGCCGGCCTCGATCAGCGCCGTCATCCGATCCTTGCCGCGCCCGACTTCCTCGACCGCGAAATCGACCAGCATGATCGCGTTCTTGGTGACGATGCCCATCAGCATCAGCAGGCCGATATAGACCGGCATCGAGACCGGGTTGTTGGTCGCGAGCAGCGCGATCACCACGCCGCCGAAGGAGAGCGGCAGCGAGAGCAGGATGGTGATCGGCTGGAAGACCGAGCCGAACAGCAGGATCAGCACGGCGAGCACCAGCATCAGCCCGGTGGTCATCGCCGTGATGAAGCCCTGCACGACCTCGCCCTGGATCTCGGCATCGCCGGTCGCGGCGATCCGCACACCCTCGGGCAGGCCGACCTCCTCGACGATCTTGTTGAAGGTCTCCTGCGCCGTGCCGAGCTCGAAGCCGCGCTTCAGGTCGGCGCCGATCGCGGCGCGGCGGACGCGGTCATAGCGGTCGATCGAGGAAGGCCCCTCGCCGAAGCCGATCTCGGCCACCGCGGTCAAGGGCACCGAGACGCCGTTGACATTGGTGACGCGCAGCGCCGCGATGTTGCGGATGTCGGTGCGCGCCTGCTCGTCGAGCTGGACGCGGATCGGCACCAGCCGGTCGCCGGCGTTGAACTTGGCGAGATTGGCGCCGATGTCACCGATGGTCGCGACGCGGATCGCCTCCGAGATCGCCTCCGGCGTGACGCCGAGATTGGCGGCCTGTTCGAGCTTCGGCGTGACCCGCATCTCCGGCCGGCTCAGCGAGCCTGCGGTCGCGACGTTGAGATAACCGTCGACCTTGCGCATGCGCGCCTCGATCCGGGCCACCGCCTCGTCGAGCGCGTCGCCATCCTTGGAGAGGATCGAGAACGCCATCTCGCGCTCGCCGCGCTCGTTGACATACCAGGCGCGGACATCGGGCACCGAGGCGAGCTTCTCGGCGATCGTGACCTTGAGCTCCTTTTGCGGGATCGAGCGCTCGGCCTTCGGCTGCAGCATGATGAAGACCGCGGCGCGGCGGACCTCACGCTGGCCGGTCGGCGACGCCCCGCCGAGAACGAAGACCCGGGTCACCTCGGGGATCTCGCGCAGCTTGTCGACGATCTTGTCGCTGGTGATGCGGGTGTCCTCGAGCGTCGAGCCGGGCGGCAGTTCGACTGATGCGACGACGCGCGCGGTATCCTCCTCCGGGATGAAGCCCGTGGGCAGCAGCGCGGTCGCCTGGATCGAGCCCCATAGGAAGACGAAGCCGATCACCAGCGTGAGGTAGCGGATCTTCAGCGTCGCCTTGAGCAGCCCGACATAGCCGCGCATCACGAAGCCGTCCTTGGGCTCCTGATGGTCCACCGGCCGCATCAGATAGGCCGCCATCATCGGCGTGATCAGCCGCGCCACCAAGAGCGAGAACAGCACCGCGACCGCGACCGTGAGCCCGAACTGGCGGAAGTACTGCCCGGCGACGCCGCCCATGAAGGAGACCGGCGCGAAGATCGCGACAATGGTCAGCGTGATCGCGATGACGGCGAGGCCGATTTCGTCGGCCGCCTCCATCGCGGCGCGATAGGGCGATTTGCCCATCTTCATGTGCCGGACGATGTTCTCGATCTCGACGATGGCGTCGTCGACCAGGATGCCGGTCACCAGCGTGATACCGAGCAGGCTGACGAGATTGAGCGAGAAGCCCATCATCTCCATCGCCCAGAAGGTCGGGATCGCCGAAAGCGGCAGCGCGACCGCGGTGATCAGCGTCGCCCGCCAGTTGCGCAGGAACAGGAAGACGACCAGCACGGCGAGCGCCGCACCTTCCAGCAGCGTCTCCATCGCCGCCTTGTAGTTGCCATGGGTGTAGGCGACGGCGTCGTCGATCGGCTTCAGCGCGATGTCGGGATAGCGCTTGTTGAGCTCGTCGATCTTGGCCGCGACCACGTCCTTGACCGAGAGCTCGCTCGATCCCTTCGAGCGGAACACCGCGAAGGAGACCACCGGCTGCTTGTCGAGACGGCCGAAGGCACGCGGTTCGGAATTCGAATCCTCGACGCGGCCGAGCTCCTTCAGGCGAACCTCGCGGCCGCCGGTGAGCTGGATCTTGCTTTCGGCGAGCTCGGCGACGGTGCGCGCGCCGGCAAGCGTACGGATCGCCTGCTCCTGGCCGCCGACCTCGCCGCGACCGCCCGCGAGGTCGACATTGGTCGCGCGGATCTGGCGATTGACCTCGCCCGCCGTGGTGCCGAGCGCCAGGAGCCGGTCGGGATCGAGCGAGATCCTGATTTCGCGGTCGACGCCGCCATAGCGCTCGACCCGGCCGACGCCCTTCAGCCCCTGCAGTTCACGCGCGACGACATCGTCGACATGCCAGGAGAGCTGCTCCAGCGTCATGCCGGCAGAGGCTGCGCCATAGGTCAGGATCGACTGACCCTCGACGTCGATGCGCTGGATCACCGGCTCGTCGATCTGCCGCGGCAGATCGGCCCTGATCTTGGCGATCGCATCCTTGACGTCGTTGACCGCCCGGTCGGTGTTGGTCTCGAGCCGGAACTCGATGATCGTCGACGAAGACCCGTCGGTCAGCGTCGACATCACATGCTTGACGCCGGTGATGTTGGCGACCGCGTCCTCGACGCGCTTGCTGACCTGGCTTTCGAGCTCGGCCGGCGCAGCGCCGGACTGCGTCACCGTCACCGAGACGAGCGGCACGTCGATGTTCGGGAAGCGCGTCACAGGCAGCTTCGAGAACGAGAGCAGGCCGAGCACGCACAGCACGACGAAGAGCAGGATCGAGGGAACCGGCTTGCGGATCGACCAGGCTGAGAAATTGAAGTTCATCGCCGGCCCCGTCAGTTCGTCATGACCGGGGTGATCACGTCACCGTCGCGCACGAAAGTGCCGGCGCGGGCGACCACGCTCTCGCCTTCGGCGAGGCCCGAGACGATCTCGGCGCGCCCGTCGCCGATCAGCCCGAGCTCGACCTTCTTGGTCGCGACCTTGCCGTCCTTGACCGCCTGCACGGTCGCGCCGACGCGCGTATAGGTGATCGCCGAAAGCGGCAGGACCACATTGTTCTTGCGGCCGGTCTCGATGACGCCGCGGGCGAAGGAGCCGATCGCCACCGGCGGATTGCCCTTGAGCGCGATGCGCACCCGTCCGAGCCGCGAGGCCTTGTCGACCTCCGGCGCGATCAGGCGGATCTCGCCTTCCAGTGCCTGCGTCGCCCCGGCCGGCGTCACCGCCACTTTCTGGCCGTGCTTCAGGCTAGGAATCTCGACCTCGGCGACCTCCGCCTCGAGCTCGACGGCACCGTCCGCGATGACCTTGAACAGCGGCTCGGCCGCCGCCATCGTCGCCATCGCCCCAAGACGGGCATTGCGGCGGCTGACGATACCGGCCTTCGGCGTCTTGATCTCGGTGCGCGCCAGCTTGACGTCGATGTCCTTGCCCTGGGCTTTCGCCAAAGCGAGGTCGGCGGTCATGATCGCAAGGTTCTGCTTGGCCGAGTTCAACCGCGCCTGCGCCGCCCGGGCGGCCGTGGCGCGCAGATCATAGGTCTCGACGCTGGCATTGCCGGTGTCGCGCAGCGACTTCGTCCGGTCGAAGGCGTTGTTGGCTTGCACCAGATTGGCCTCGGCCTCGACGATCTGCGCCTTGGCCTGGTCGACGCCCGCCTCGGCGCGCTGGATCTGCGCGTCGTTCTGGCTGCGCTGGACGTCGAGCGTGGTGCGAGACAGTCGCGCCAGCACCTGGCCGGCGACGACGCGCTCGCCCTCCTCCGCCAGCAGTTCGGTGATCACGAAGCCATCGATCTCGGGCGCGACCATGATCTCGTCGCGGGCGATCATCGAGCCGGAGACGACGACGCTCTGGACGATCTCGCCGCGCTTGGCCGAGGTAACGGTGATCGCCGGACCGGCGCTGGGCTGCTGAACGGCGGCGGCAGCCGTTCCCTGTGCCATACCAGCCGTGGGCAGGCCGGCGAGAGCGAGGAACGACAGGGCGACGAGGCTCTTGTGGGTGACAGGCATGGGTGCGGCTCTTTGCGCGTTCATGGTTGATCGTCCGCGGCCGGCGGCAGCAGCATCACCGCTGCCAGCCCGCGCATCGCGGCGAAAAGGGTCTCGGCACCGGCGGCGGCGTCGAATTCGGGATCGACGGCACGCCGGCAGAAGAAGCCGTCGGCCATCATGAAGATCGCCTGCAGGAAGCGCGCTTGATCGAGATTGGCAGGCAGCTCGCCATTCTCGCGGGCGACCGCGACTGCCTCAGTCAGCCCCTGCTCGACCGTGCCGTCGATGCCGGCGCACATCTGCGCCATCTGCGGATTGCGGGCAGCCTCCGCCCAGATTTGCAGGGCGATGATCGCCTTCTCGCGCGGCTTGTGCACGAGATGGAAACGACCAAGCTCCTCCAACTGGTCGAGCAAGCCGCCCTTCTGCGGATCGAGCCCGGCAAAATCGGCGGCGATCTCGCTGCGGTCGCGCTCGGCGATGCCCGCGACGATCGCGTCCTTCGAGGGGAAATAGCGATAGAGATTGCCGGGGCTCATCCCGGCCTCGAGAGCGACGTCGTTCATCGTCGCGGCATGGAATCCGGAGCGCGCGAAGACCTGCTCCGCCGCATCGAGAATGCGGATATGGCGATCGGAGAGGCCGCGCTCGGCCTGGTGCTGGTCTGCTGCGTGCGACAAGGTTCGGCCAAGCAATGAGAATGAACGTTCATTCTCATTGCCTGAAGCCGGCTCGGCTGTCAATGCGGAATACGGCCACCGGTTGCATTTCTGGTAAATGGGTTCACCAGATTGCATGAAGTATGCACGATGCGGGGCGCCGCCATACCTGCCGAGCCCGACAATCCGCTTGCCGATGGCGGCCCCTGCCCGCATCATCTGTCGCCAGCAGGCATGCCGAGAGTTCCGGGGGCGCAACCGACCGCCGCGATGAACGACCAGTCCTTTCGTTTTCCATACCGGCGCCGGCTTCGCACGCGCCTCGACCGTCTGCCTCCGCCGCGGAAACCTGTGCTGATCGTGCTGCATCAGGAGCATTCCACGGCCGGCCGCGTCGGCCGCCTCCTGATGGAGCGCGGATACGCGCTCGACATCCGCAAGCCGCGCTTCGGCGAGCCGCTGCCGCAGACCATGCAGGAGCATGCCGGAGCGGTGATCTTCGGCGGCCCGATGAGCGCCAACGACCCCGACGATTTCGTCAAGGCCGAGATCGACTGGATCGGGGTCTGCCTCAAGGAACAGGCACCCTTTCTCGGCATCTGCCTGGGAGCCCAGATGCTGACCCGGCATCTCGGCGGCACGGTCTACACCCATCCGCAGGGCCGCGCCGAGGTCGGATACTACCGGCTTGACCAGACCGAAGCTGGCAGGAGCCACGCAGAAGCGGCCGGCTTCGCCTGGCCGGACACCGTCTATCAATGGCACCGTGAGGGCTTCGACTGCCCGACCGGCGCCGAATGCCTCGCCACTGGCGGCGACTTCCCGGTCCAGGCGATCCGCGCCGGCGAGCAAGCCTATGGCATCCAGTTCCACCCCGAGGTGACGCCGGCGATGATGTGCCGCTGGTCGGTGCGCGGTCATGAGCGCACGCTGATGCCCGGTGCGCAGCTGCGCCAGCAGCATCTCGACGGCTGGTACCAGTACGACCCGGCCGTCCGCAGCTGGCTCGACGCCTTCCTCGATCACTGGCTGAAGCAGCCGACAACCAGCACAGGCCAGACCGCGTGAGCCGCACCATCCTCGTCCTCGGCGCCGGCATCGTCGGCGTCTCCTGCGCGCTCGCGCTGCAGCAGCGCGGCTTCGCCGTCACCCTGATCGACCGGCGCGAGCCCGGCCGCGAAACCTCCTATGGCAATGCCGGCGTGATCGGCCGCTCCTCGCTGGTGCCGCTCAACAATCCCGGGCTCTACGCCAAGCTTCCGGGCTATCTCGGCAACCGCCATCCGGCCCTGCATCTCGACTGGCGGCGCGCGGTCACCAGTCCGGGCTGGATGCTGCGCTTCCTCTGGGAAGGGCGTGCGTCGCAGGCCGCAGCCCGGATCGCGGCGATGGACGGGCTGACCGCGACGGCTGTGACCCGCCACCGCGCCCTGATGCAGCAGGCCGGCATCTCCCATCGCCTGCGCGAGACTGGCACGCTCAAGCTCTGGCGCAGCGAGGCCGGCCTCGCGTCGGCCCGCGCCGAGCAGGACCTGCTGAAGGCCCATGGCATCGAATCCGAGATCCTCGACCGGCAGGGCATCTCGGCGCTCGAACCGTCGCTGAACCCGATCTTTCCGACCGGGCTCTTCATTGCCGCGAATGGCTCGGTCGATTCGCCCGGCGCCGTCACCGCTGGCTACGCCGCCCTGTTCGTCGCCCGCGGCGGCACCCTCATTCGGGAGGAGGCCAGCTCTCTGCGCCGGGAAGGCGCGCTCTGGCGGGTCCAGACCGCGCAGCGCATGTACGAAGCCAGCGACGTCGTGATCGCGCTCGGGCCCTGGAGCGCCGACCTGCTGCGCCCGCTCGGCCTAGATCCGAAGCTCGATGTCGAGCGCGGCTACCATCGCCATTTCGCGGCGGGTGACGGCGCCCGCCTGAGCCGGCCCGTCTACGATGTCGACGCAGCCTATTTCATGACGCCGATGGAGGAAGGCTACCGCGTCACCAGCGGCGTCGATCTCAGCCTGCGCGACGCGCCTGACCAATTGCGCCAGATCGAGAGCGTCACGCAAAGCGCGCGCGAAGCCTTCCCGCTGGGCTCGGTCCTCGGCAAGACCTGGCGCGGGGCCCGGCCGACCCTGCCGGATTCGCTGCCGATGATCGGCGCCGCGCCCCAGCATCAGGGGCTCTGGCTCGCCTTCGGCAACCAGCATCTCGGCTTCTCGACCGGACCGATGACCGGCGAATTGCTCGCCGCGCTGCTCAATGGCGAGGCGCCGCCGATCGACCCGAAGCCCTACGCACCGGGGCGGTACATCCGCTAAGGCCCCGATCATTGGAAGAGGCGCGGGTACAGCGCCAATGAAAAACGCCAGCCCGGAGGCTGGCGTTGATTGAGCACCGGAAGCGCAGGTCGTCGCGTCAGACGGCAGCACCGGTAGCGTTCGCGCCGCCTCAGACCTGGCGGGCCACCATCATCTTCTTGACCTCGGCGATCGCCTTGGCCGGGTTGAGCCCCTTCGGGCAGGCGTTGGCGCAGTTCATGATGGTGTGGCAGCGATAGAGCCGGAACGGGTCCTCGAGATCGTCGAGGCGCTCGCCGGTGGCCTCGTCACGCGAGTCGATCAGCCAGCGATAGGCCTGCAGCAGCGCGGCCGGGCCGAGATAGCGGTCGCCGTTCCACCAGTAGCTCGGGCACGAGGTCGAGCAGCAGGCGCAGAGGATGCACTCATACAGCCCGTCGAGCTTCTCGCGGTCGTCCTTGGCTTGCGACCATTCCTTCTCCGGCGCCGGCGTCGTCGTCTTGAGCCAGGGCTCGATCGAGGCGTGCTGGGCATAGAAGCGGGTGAGGTCGGGGACGAGGTCCTTGACCACCGGCATGTGCGGCAGCGGGTAGATCGCGACCTTCCCCTTGGAACCGCACTCGTCGATGCCGGTGGTGCAGGCGAGCCCGTTCTTGCCGTCCATGTTCATGGCGCAGGAACCGCAGATGCCCTCGCGGCAGGAGCGCCGGAAGGTCAGCGTCGGGTCGACCTTGTTCTTGATCCAGATCAGCGCGTCGAGGACCATCGGCCCGCAATCCTCGCGGTCGACATAATAGGTGTCGGTCCGCGGATTGGCGGTGTCGTCGGGGTTCCAGCGATAGACCTTGAACTCGGTGACCTTCTTGGCGCCGGCCGGCTTCGGCCAGGCCTTGCCTTCGGTCAGGCGGGAGTTCTGAGGAAGATTGAATTCGGCCATCGTTCAGATCGTCCTCAATACACCCGCGCCTTGGGCTTGATGTACTCGATGTCGTTCGAGAGCGTGTAGGTGTGCACCGGACGGTCGTCGAGCGTGACGGTGCGCTTCTCGTCGTCGATCCACGCGAGCGTGTGCTTCATCCAGTCCTTGTCGTCGCGGTTCGGATAGTCCTCGCGGGCATGGGCGCCGCGGCTTTCCGGACGGTTCAGGGCCGAATCCATGGTCACCACGGCCTGGGTGATCAGGTTCTCGAACTCCAGCGTCTCGATCAGATCCGAGTTCCAGATCAGCGAGCGGTCGGTCACGGCGATGTCGGTGATGCCGCCCCAGACCTCGTGGATCAGCTTGTGGCCCTCTTCCAGCGTCTCGCCGGTGCGATAGACCGCGCAGTTGTTCTGCATGGTCCGCTGCATGCGGTCGCGCAGATCGGCGGTCGAGGTCCCGCCCTTGGCGTTGCGGTACTTGTCGAGGCGCGACAGCGAGAGGTCGGCCGAGTTCTTCTGCAGCTCCGGCTGCTTCTCGCCGGCCTTGACCGTCTCGGCGCAGCGCAGCCCGGCCGCGCGGCCGAAGACGACGAGGTCGATCAGCGAGTTCGAGCCGAGGCGGTTGGCGCCGTGGACGGAGACGCAGGCCGCCTCGCCAATCGCCATCAGGCCCGGCACAACGGCATCGGGATCGCCGCCGACCTTGGTCAGGACCTCGCCGTGGAAGTTCGTCGGGATGCCGCCCATGTTGTAGTGCACCGTCGGCAGCACCGGGATCGGCTCGCGGGTCACGTCGACGCCGGCGAAGATCTTGGCGCTTTCCGAGATGCCCGGCAGGCGCTCGTGCAGGATCTTCGGGTCGAGATGGTCGAGATGCAGGTAGATGTGGTCCTTGTTCTTGCCGACGCCGCGCCCGCCACGGATCTCCATGGTCATCGAGCGTGAGACGACGTCGCGCGAGGCGAGGTCCTTGGCCGAGGGGGCGTAGCGCTCCATGAAGCGCTCGCCCTCGGAATTGGTGAGGTAGCCGCCCTCGCCGCGCGCGCCCTCGGTGATCAGGCAGCCCGAGCCGTAGATGCCGGTCGGGTGGAACTGCACGAACTCCATGTCCTGCAGCGGCAGGCCGGCGCGCAGCACCATGCCGCCGCCGTCGCCGGTGCAGGTATGGGCCGAGGTCGCCGAGAAATAGGCGCGGCCATAGCCGCCGGTCGCCAGGATGGTCTGCTGCGAGCGGAAGCGGTGCAGCGTGCCGTCGTCGAGCTTGAGCGCGATCACGCCGCGGCAATGGCCGTCATCGTCCATGATCAGGTCGATGGCGAAATACTCGATGAAGAACTCGGTGTTGTAGCGCAGCGCCTGGCCATAGAGCGTGTGCAGCATGGCGTGGCCGGTGCGGTCGGCGGCGGCGCAGGTGCGCTGGGCCGGCGGGCCCTCGCCGAACTCGGTGGTCATGCCGCCGAAGGGGCGCTGGTAGATCTTGCCGCTCTCGGTGCGCGAGAAGGGCACGCCCCAGTGCTCGAGCTCGTAGACGGCAGCCGGCGCGTTGCGGACGAGATACTCGATCGCATCCTGGTCGCCGAGCCAGTCCGACCCCTTGACGGTGTCGTACATGTGCCACTGCCAGGTGTCCTTGCCCATGTTGCCGAGCGAGGCCGCGACGCCGCCCTGGGCCGCGACGGTGTGCGAGCGCGTCGGGAAGACCTTGCTGATGCAGGCGGTGCGCAGGCCGGCCTGCGAGCAGCCGACGGTGGCACGCAGGCCCGCGCCGCCGGCGCCGACGACGACGACGTCGAAGCTATGGTCGGTGATGGGGTAGGCCTGGCCGGTATAGGCCGGCCGCGAGGGGCCACGGGTGAGCGCCATGGTTCAGCCTCCGAAAGAGAGCTTGAGCAATGCGAAGGCGCAGGCGGCGCCGACCGCGATCGCGAAGAAGGTGTTGGCCATCACGGCCAGGATCTTCAGGCCCTCGCTGTGGATGTAGTCCTCGATGATGACCTGCATGCCGAGGCGCATATGCACCGCGCCCGAGACCACGAAGAGCAGCATCAGGATCGCGACCAGCGGGTTCGCCAGCGTCGCGACGGCGGCCGGATAGGGCTTGCCGATCAGCGAGATCACGACGAGCAGGAAGGCGATCGTCAGGAGAACGTTGGCGACGGCGGTGACGCGCTGCAGCCAGAAGTGCCCGGTGCCGGACTTGGCCGAGCCGAGGCCGCGGACGCGGGCGAGCGGGGTGCGCATCGACGATTTGGAGAGCATCGGCGTTTCCTCAGCGCACGGCGTAGGCGACGATCCAGACCAACAGGGTCAGGATGCCGGAGACCAGGCCGCTGAACTTGGCGAGGTTCATCCGGGTCTGCGGGTCGTAGCCATGACCCATGTCCCAGATGAAATGGCGCAGGCCACCGACCATGTGGTGGAGCAGCACGAAGGTGTAGCCGAACAGCACGAGCCGGCCGAGCACCGAACCGGCGATCGCTTGCGCGGTATCATAGGCGCCGGGGCCGGAAGCGGCCGCAATGAGCCAGAGCGCGACCAGCAGCGTGCCGCCATAGAGCGCCGCCCCGGTGGCGCGATGAGCGACGGACATCGCCATCGTCCAGGACCAGCGATAGATCTGCAGATGCGGCGAAAGCGGCCGCGCCGCCGGTTTGACCTCGGCCAAGTTGATGACTCCCGAACCTTCGAGCTCGCAGGCGAACGATCTCTTGGTATCGTTCTAGAGTGTATGGCTCTCTAACGAAACCCGATCTCTGCTGCAATGCGATAGCGTCAAGGCCAGGTTACAGAAATGCATTTCTGTAACTTCGACCTGCGGACCCGGCGCCTGCACGCTGCCACGCCTCAACGCGGCAGCAGCGCCCAGTAGTCGAAATCGAGGATCACGCCCTCGGCATACTGGTCGCCCTGTTTCAACGGAAGCTCATTGCAGGGCAGGTTCTTGGTCGCGACGAGACGCAGGCGCAGCGCACCGACATCCTCGCGTCCCGGCAGTTCGGCCGCCTCCAGCACCTCGCTCCAGGCATAGACCGTGTCGCCCGAAAACAGCGGTGCGACATGCCGGCCGGCATTGATCGCGGCAATATGGAAGGCGTTGCCGAGTCCATTGAAGGACAGCGCCCGCGCCAGGCTGATGACATGGCCGCCATAGATCAGGCGCTTGCCGAAACGGGTCTCGCGCGCGCCATAGCCGTCGAAATGCACCTTGGCGGTGTTCTGGTAGAGCCGCGTCGCGATCTGGTGCTCGGCCTCCTCGACGGTCATGCCGTCGACATGGTCGATGCGTTCGCCCGCCTGGTAGTCGCCCCATCGAAAAGGCGAGCCGGCGAGCCCGTCATCGTAGCCGGCGAGCGCCAGCGCCGGGCAACTCTCGCCCAAGGCTTCCGGTAGCACCGCCTTGGGCAGCTCTGGAACGAGCTCGAACGCCGCCGGCGTGCCGGGGCTACGCTTGCGCACCAGCACCCAGCGGGCATAGCTCAGTACGATCTCGCCATGCTGGTTGCGGCCGATCGAGCGGACATAGACGATGCCGGAATCGCCGCCCGAGGTCTGCTTGAGCCCAATGACCTCAGAGGTCGCAGACAACGTGTCGCCGGGATAGACCGACTTCAGAAAGCGCCCATCGGCATAGCCGAGATTGGCGACCGCATTGATCGAGATGTCCGGCACCGTCTTGCCGAAGACGATGTGGAAAACGAGGAGATCGTCGACCGGCGCCCCGGGATAGCCGATCGCCTTGGCGAAGGCGTCCGACGACTGCACCGCGAAACGCGAGCCGTAAAGCGCGGTATAGAGCGTGACATCGCCGCTCGTGACGGTACGCGGCGTCGCATGGACGATCGTCTCGCCCAGCCGGAAATCCTCGAAGAAACGGCCGGGGCTGGTCTTGGCCACAGTGCTTCTGCCGGCATCGGCCGTCGACATATCCGCCATGAATTCCTCCCGGAACGGTTGGAACCGATTGTGCAACGCAGCGGATGGCGCCGTCCAGCCTGCCGCGGCCGCTCAGGCCGTCAGCTCGGCGAGCTTCATCAGGTCGACATTGGCGCCGCAGACCAAGACGCCGAGCCGCTCGCCGGGCATGGGCTTGTAGGCGCCACTGAGAAGCGCGCCGAGCGCCGCCGCTCCCCCGGGCTCGACCGCAAGACGGAAATCGCGCCAGAGCACGCGCTGCGCCTCGGTGATCGCCGCATCCGGCACCAGGGCGACATGGTCGACCGTGTCCTTGCTGACATCGTAGACGAGCTGACCGACATTGCGCGCGCCGAGCGAATCCGCCGCCACCGAAGCGACGGTCACCGTCACCGGCGCCTTGGCCTCCAGCGCTGCCTGCAGTGCCCGCGAGCCTTCCGGCTCGACGCCGACGACCTTGACGTTGGTGCCAGCGAACCAGCCGGCGATGCCCGAGATCAGCCCGCCGCCGCCGACCGCGACCAGCACAGTGTCGAGATCGGGCTCCTGCCTGTGCCATTCGCGGCCGAGCGTGCCCTGGCCGGCGATGGTCTCCTTGGCCGAGAAGGGATGGATCTTGAGCGCGCCGGTCTCGGCGACGAACTTGTCACAGGCCGCCTGGGCGTCGTCAAATTGCGCGCCGCCGATGCGGACATCGGCGCCGAAGCGCCGGATCGCCTCGATCTTCGCCGCGGGCGAGATCTCCGGCACGAAGATCGTCGCCTTCACGCCGCGCTTGCCGGCGGCATAGGCCACCGCCGCGCCGTGATTGCCGCCCGAGGCGGCTGCCACCCCGGCGGCCGGCACATCGAGCGAAAGCAGGTTGTTGAAGGCGCCGCGCGTCTTGAACGAACCGGCATGCTGCAGGCATTCGAGCTTCAGCGAGACATCGGCGCGCGAGCCGAAGGCGCCGGTGCCGAGCCGCATCACCGGCGTGGTGCGGGCATGGCCGGCGATGCGCTCGGCCGCGGCTTCGATCATCTGGCGGGGCACGGGCTGGTCAGACATGGCGGGTTCCTGCGAGGCGGGCCGATCCGGCACGAAACTCCAGATCGCGATGGGAAGACCGTGGCTATCGCGTCCCGGCGGATCGGGGAAGGGCTTTCCGCGCCCGGCGGCGATGTGCCCGGCGACGACCAGCGCCGCCAGCGCATCGAGCGCGTCGTCCGCCGCAGCGCCGCGTGGCGGCGATGCGGTCAGGCAGGTCTCTGGCAGGCCGGCCGCCAGCAGCAGGGCGCGCCGCTCAGTCATTCCCGCGGGATTGATCGTCCCCCTGATCTTCTTGGGGTGCGCGAGCGGCGCGCCGCGTATCGTCGCGAAGGCGAGTTCAGGATGCGTCTCGAAGATGCACTCGCGCCATTCCGGCTCCGCCCGCAGGAAGGCGTCGATCTCGCGGATCTTCGGGAACAGGTGGAAGCCCTGCTGCGAGACCTTGCGTGGCGGGTTAGAGGTCGCGAGCGCGGCGCGGCAGGCGTCGGCGTAATCGGCCGCATGGACCGCGCCGCGCGAAGGGATCGAGAACACCGAGGACTGCCGTTCGCCCAGCCGGCTGCGCACTGCCTGCTCCGGGCCGCGCCCGGAGCCTTCGATCCGGTCCGGCAGACCGATCGGCATGTCGACGGCGATTAGGCTAACCGGCGGCAGATTGCGGATCAGCTCGATCCAGTTCGGCACAACCCTCAGGATCGGCGGCTCAGTGATCGAAACGTCACATAAGGCTGCGATCCAACCGCCCTTGCAGCCGTCAACGCCCACGATCCAGCTCATTCTCGAATCCTCGCCCGCGGGGGTGACGTACCGGCGCCACAGCGTTTAGTGTGCGCTGCAACAGGAACCGTCAGGAGTGTCGCCATGACCGCTATCCGACCGCGCCGCAGCGTACTCTACATGCCCGGTTCCAATGCGCGCGCCCTGGAAAAGGCCCGCGAGATCGCGGCCGACGCCCTGATCCTCGATCTCGAGGACGCCGTCGCTCCGGATGCCAAGGACCTCGCCCGCAACCAGGTCTGCGACGCCGTAAAGGCCGGCGGCTATGGCAGGCGCGAGCTGGTGATCCGCACCAACGGTCTCGACACCCCCTGGTTCGATGCCGATCTCGCCGCTGCCGCCGAGGCCGGCCCGGACGCGATCCTGATTCCGAAGGTCTCCTCGCCCGAGACCCTGGCCGAGATCGGCCACCGGCTCACCGGCCTCTGGGCCAAGCCCGAGACCCGTGTCTGGGCGATGATCGAGACGCCGCTCGCCATTCTCGACTGCGAGCGCATCGCCCGCGCGGCGCACGAGGCCAGCACCCGGCTTGCCTGTTTCGTCCTCGGCACCAACGACCTCGCCAAGGAGACCCGCGCCCGCTTCGTGCCCGGCCGGGCGCCGATGCTGCCCTGGCTGACCACCGCGATCCTGGCGGCGCGCGCCCACGGCCTCGACGTGATCGACGGCGTCTACAACGACCTCAAGGACGAGCCCGGTTTCCGGGCCGAGTGCGAGCAGGGCCGCGATCTCGGCTTCGACGGCAAGACGCTGATCCATCCCGGCCAGGTCGCGACCGCCAACGCGATCTTCGCGCCAGAGGAAGCCGAACTCGTACGGGCCCGTGCGGTGATCGCGGCCTTCGAGCAGCCCGAGAACGCCGACAAGGGCGCGATCCAGCTCGATGGTCGCATGGTCGAGCGCCTGCACGCCGAGATGGCGCGCCGGGTCGTCGCGCTCGCCGAAGCGATCTGAACGCGCCTGCGCCGGCCCCAGGGCCTGCACGGTCGACCTGTGCAGGGCCGGCGTCGACTTTACCTACAGTTATACGCCGTTAAAATTTAAACTGCGGCCGGGTTGCAATGTAATCCATACTGGAAACCCGGGCTTTAATTGGCGTTTAACCAATCTATCATAGCCCTAGCCGGCAAAACATAAGCCGGACCATGGGGGGAATATCTTGCTTGGATTGAGAACGTCTCGTTTCGGCGCCAGCCTTGGAGCCGACGAGGCCGCGGCCATTCGCCGGTCGCAGGCCGTCATCGAGTTCGATCTGGACGGCAACATCCTCACCGCAAACGAGAATTTCCTGCGCGTCGTCGGCTATGGCCTCGACGAGATCAAGGGCCGGCATCACGCAATCTTCGTCGAGCCCGGCTATGGCGGCACGGAAGCATACCGCGCCTTCTGGGCGAGGCTGCGCCAAGGCGAGGCGATCGACGCCCAGTTCCTGCGCCTTGGCAAGGGTGGAAGGCAGGTCTGGCTGCAGGCGACCTACACGCCGATCCTCGACCGCGCCGGCAGGCCGCGGAAAGTCATCAAATTCGCCACCGACATCTCCGCGACCAAGGGCCTGATCGCCAATTTCGAAGGCCAGGTCGCGGCGATCCGCAAATCGCAGGCGGTGATCGAGTTCGACCTGACGGGGACTATCCTCGACGCCAACGAGAACTTCCTGAAGGCGCTGGGCTACGGCCTGGATGAGATCAAGGGACGGCACCACGGCATCTTCGTCGATGCCACGACGCGTGCCAGCGACGACTATCGGCGCTTCTGGCAGAAGCTCGGCCGCGGCGAATATGACGATGGCCAGTATCTGCGGCTCGGCAAGCATGGCCGCGTGGTCTGGATCCAGGCGAGCTACAACCCGATCCTCGATGCGCTCGGTCAGCCCTACAAGGTGGTCAAATACGCGACCGACATCACGGAAAGCCGCATGGCCCAGGAGGCGCTGCGCAAGGCCGTCGACGAGACCCGCGAGGTGGTCGAGGCCGCCATGGCCCGGAACCTGACGCAGCGCGTCGCGCTGGAGGACAAGCAGGGCGATGTCGCCCTGCTTTGCAACGGCGTCAACGATCTCGTCGGCTCCGTCTCCGCGATCATCCAGGCGGTGTCCGAAATCTCGGGCAAGGTCAGCCTCGGCTCGCACCGCATCAGCCACGACAGCCGCGATCTCGCCCAGCGGACCGAGGAGCAGGCGGCCAGCCTGGAGGAAACCGCCGCGACCACCGAAGAACTCGCCGCCTCGGTGAAGCAGAGCGCCCAGCGCGCCCGCGAGGCGACCGAACTCGGCGCCCGCGCGACCGACGTCGCCGAGCGCGGCGGCGCCATCGTCGCCGATGCCGTGACCGCGATGGAGCGGATCGAGAAAGCCTCGAACGACATCTCCGAGATCATCACGGTGATCGACACCATCGCTTTCCAGACCAATCTTCTGGCGCTCAACGCCGCAGTCGAGGCAGCCCGCGCCGGTGATGCCGGAAAGGGCTTCGCGGTTGTCGCCTCGGAGGTGCGTGCCCTCGCGCAACGCTCCGGCGCGGCCGCCAACGACATCAAGAAGCTGATCACCAATTCGAGCGAGCAGGTCTCCGGCGGAGTGAGGCTGGTCAGGGAAACCGGAGGCGCCCTGGCGGAGATCGTCGTCGCTTCGAAGAGCGTGGCCGCGGCCCTCGCCGACATTTCGAGTGCCTCGCAGGAGCAGGCCAACGGCATCGACGAGGTCGCCCGGGTCGTCGCCCATATGGACGATGTCACCCAGCGCAATTCGGCGATGGCCGAGCAGAGCGCCGCCATCGCCGGCGAACTCGAACAGGCGACCGAGACGCTCAGGCAGATGGTCGCCTCGTTCCAGCTCGCCGCCGGTGGCGACACGCCGGCCGGAGGGCGGCAGTGGAACGAGCCTGGCCGCCTCGCCGGCAGGGCGGAGGCGCGCGCTGCCTGAAGCCGCCCTGCAGGCATAGCCCGCACGAAAAAGGCCGCAGGCCCTCTTTCGAGGAAGCCTGCGGCCTTTTGCTATGAATGCTCTGTGGCGCTAGCTCGCGTCAGGCGGCCTTGCGATCCTCGAAGACGCCGCGGAATTCGCGCAGTTGCACCAACTGATCCGCCAAGCGCTTCTGTTCGGCCTCGTCCTGCGAGCCGGCGAGACGGGTCTCGGCGGTCAAGATTTCCTGGTCGAGCACGTCGAGGTTGACGTCCTCGATGAAGCGGGCCTGCTCCGCGAGGATGGTCAGGCTCTCTGCGTTGACCTCGGCGAGACCGCCGGAAACGTAGAATTCCTTGCCGTTATTGGCATCGGTCTGGAGCATGACGATGCCCGGCTTCAGCACCGCGACCAGCGGCGCGTGACCGGCCAGGATCGTCATCTCGCCCTCGACCGAGGGGACGATGACGCTGACGACATCGCCCGAGAACAGGATGCGCTCCGGCGAGACGAGTTCGAACTTGAAGGTGGCCATCGGCAATCTCTCCCGGGTTCGTCATGGCCGAGCTTGACCCGGCCATCTCGGAAACCAGCGTTGTCTAGTCCGGAGATTCTCGGGACAAGCCCGAGAATGACGCTTTAGGAGGCTCCGTCCGGCTTACGACCGCCCGGAGCTCCGTCTCGAGCCTTACGCCGCTTCGGCGGCCAGGCGCTGCGCCTTCTCGATCGCCTCGTCGATCGAGCCGACCATGTAGAAGGCCGCTTCCGGCAGGTGGTCGTACTTGCCCTCGACCAGGCCCTTGAAGCCCTTGATCGTGTCCTCGAGGGCGACGAGCTTGCCCGGCGAGCCCGTGAAGACTTCCGCGACGAAGAAGGGCTGCGACAGGAAGCGCTCGATCTTGCGGGCGCGGGCCACAGCGAGCTTGTCCTCTTCCGAGAGCTCGTCCATGCCCAGGATCGCGATGATGTCCTGCAGGGCCTTGTAGCGCTGGAGGATCTGCTGGACCTGACGGGCGATGTTGTAGTGCTCGTCACCGACGATCGCCGCAGAGAGCATGCGCGAGGTAGAGTCGAGCGGGTCGACCGCCGGATAGATGCCCTTTTCCGCGATCGAGCGCGAAAGCACGGTCGTGGCGTCCAAGTGGGCGAAGGAGGTCGCGGGCGCCGGGTCGGTCAGGTCGTCCGCCGGCACGTAGATCGCCTGCACCGAGGTGATCGAGCCCTTGTTGGTGGTGGTGATGCGCTCCTGCAGGTTGCCCATGTCGGTCGCCAGCGTCGGCTGATAGCCCACCGCCGACGGGATACGGCCGAGCAGAGCCGACACCTCGGAGCCCGCCTGCGTGAAGCGGAAGATGTTATCGACGAAGAACAGCACGTCCTGGCCACGGTCGCGGAAGTCCTCGGCGACGGTCAGGCCGGAAAGTGCGACGCGCATGCGGGCGCCCGGAGGCTCGTTCATCTGGCCGTAGACCAGGGCGCACTTCGAGCCCTCGCCGCCGCCCTTCTTGTTCACGCCCGACTCGATCATCTCGTGATAGAGGTCGTTGCCCTCGCGGGTGCGCTCGCCGACGCCGGCGAACACCGAATAGCCACCATGGGCCTTCGCGACGTTGTTGATGAGCTCCATGATCAGCACGGTCTTGCCGACGCCGGCGCCGCCGAACAGGCCGATCTTGCCGCCCTTGGCGTAGGGAGCCAGCAGGTCGACGACCTTGATGCCGGTGACCAGGATCTGGGCGTCCGTGGCCTGGTCGGCATAGGACGGAGCCGGTTGGTGAATGCCGCGGGTCGAAGAGGTCATGATCGGGCCGGCCTCGTCGACCGGCTCGCCGATGACGTTCATGATGCGGCCGAGGCACTCGTCGCCGACCGGGACGGCGATCGGCGCGCCGGTATCGGTGACCGACTGGCCGCGGACCAGACCTTCGGTCGAGTCCATCGCGATGGTGCGAACCGTGTTCTCGCCGAGATGCTGGGCGACTTCGAGAACCAGGCGGTTGCCCAGATTGTCGGTCTCGAGCGCGTTCAGGATCTCGGGCAGGGCGCCGTCGAACTGCACGTCGACGACGGCGCCGATGACCTGCGCTACGCGGCCGGTACCGGTGTTGGCGGGCTTCTCGGCGGTCTTGGTCTTGGTTGCGGCTTTGGCCATGGTTTTAAAACCTCGGATTCGCGTTCAGCGTGTCGGAAGGCCGGCGAGCCGGCTTGATTCAGGCGGTTACAGCGCTTCCGCGCCAGAGATGATCTCGATGAGTTCCTTGGTGATCATGGCCTGACGCGAGCGGTTGTAGATCTGCGTCTGCTTCTTGATCATCTCGCCCGCATTGCGGGTGGCGGAGTCCATCGCGGACATGCGGGCGCCCTGTTCGGAGGCCGCGTTCTCTAGCAGCGCCCGCAGGACCTGGACCGTCAGGCTGCGCGGCAGCAGCGTCTCGAGGATCTCGCCCTCTTCCGGCTCGTAGTCGTAGACCGCTTCGGTGGTCGCGGTGCCGGCCGGGATTTCGGCCGGGATGATGCGCTGGGCGGTCGGGATCTGCGCGATCACCGACTTGAACTTCGAGAAGAAGATCGTCGCGACGTCGAACTCGCCCGCCGCGAAGCGGGTCAGGATGTTCTGGGCGATCACCTCGGCATTGACGAAGCCGACCTGCTTGAACTCGCGCAGGTCGATGACCTCGATGATGTCGTTCTCGAACAGCCGCTTCAGGGCGTCGTAGCCCTTCTTGCCGACGCAGAGGATCTTGACCATCTTGCCTTCGGCCTTGAGCGCCTGTGCCTTCTCGCGCGCCAGACGGGCGATCGAGGAGTTGAAGGCGCCGCACAGGCCGCGCTCGGCGGTGAAGACCACGAGCAGGTGGACCTTGTCCGAGCCCGTGCCGGAGATCAGGCGCGGCGCGCTGTCCCCGGAGATGCCGCCGGCGAGATTGGCCAGCACCTTCTCCATGCGTTCGGCATAGGGACGAGCCGCCTCGGCCGCCATCTGGGCGCGGCGCAGCTTCGCCGCCGCGACCATCTGCATGGCCTTGGTGATCTTCTGCGTCGCCTTCACGGAGGCGATGCGGTTTCTAAGGTCCTTTAGCGAGGGCATGCCTTGCTCTCTCCGTCGTGCCCGGCCCGCTGCCGGGCATCCACGTCTTCAACCCCGTTCGTCGCCCACCGCCCGGCATCTCCGGGCAATACGTGGCTGGTCGGCACGAGGCCGACCATGACGCCGTGGATCAGGCGAACGTCTTGGCGTAGCCCGAGACGATGTCCTTCAGCTTCGCGGCGTTCGCGTCCGAAAGATCCTTCGTCGAGCCGATCTCGCTCAGCAGGTCGGCATGCTTGCCGCGGACCAGCGAGAGCAGCCCGTCCTCGAAGGCGCGGACCTTGTTGACCGGCAGCGGGTCGAGATAGCCGTTGACGCCGGCATAGATCACGACCGTCTGCTCTTCCATCTTGAGCGGCGAGAATTGGCCCTGCTTCAGGAGCTCGGTCAGGCGGGCGCCGCGGTTGAGCAGGCGCTGCGTGACCGCGTCGAGGTCCGAGCCGAACTGGGCGAAGGCCGCCATCTCGCGATACTGGGCGAGCTCGCCCTTGATCTTGCCCGCGACCTTCTTGGTCGCCTTGGTCTGCGCGGCCGAGCCGACGCGCGACACCGAGAGGCCGACGTTCACCGCCGGGCGGATGCCCTGGTAGAACAGGTCGGTCTCGAGGAAGATCTGGCCGTCGGTGATCGAGATCACGTTGGTCGGGATGTAGGCCGAGACGTCGTTCGCCTGGGTCTCGATGACCGGCAGCGCGGTCAGCGAGCCGAGACCGGCCTCCTCGCCCATCTTGGCGGCGCGCTCGAGCAGGCGGGAGTGGAGATAGAACACGTCGCCGGGATAGGCTTCGCGGCCCGGCGGGCGGCGCAGCAGCAGCGACATCTGGCGATAGGCGACGGCCTGCTTCGACAGATCGTCATAGATGATCACGGCATGCATGCCGTTGTCGCGGAAGTACTCGCCCATGGCGCAGCCGGCGAAGGGCGCCAGGAACTGCATCGGAGCGGCGTCCGAGGCGGTGGCGGCGATGACGATCGAGTACTCCAGCGCGCCGCGCTCCTCGAGCACCTTCACGAGCTGGGCGACGGTCGAGCGCTTCTGGCCGACGGCGACGTAGACGCAATAGAGCTTCTGGCTCTCCGGCGCGCCTTCAACGTTGAGCGGCTTCTGGTTCAGGATCGTGTCGAGCGCCACGGCGGTCTTGCCGGTCTGGCGGTCGCCGATGATCAGCTCGCGCTGGCCGCGGCCGATCGGGATCAGGGCGTCGATCGCCTTGAGGCCGGTCGCCATCGGCTCGTGCACCGACTTGCGCGGGATGATACCGGGGGCCTTGACGTCGACGCGGGCGCGCTGGGTGGCCTTGATCGGGCCCTTGCCGTCGATCGGGTTGCCGAGCGCGTCAACGACGCGGCCGAGCAGCTCCTTGCCGACCGGGACGTCGACGATGGCGCCGGTGCGCTTGACGGTCTGGCCTTCCTTGATCTCGCGGTCGGAACCGAAGATCACGACGCCGACATTGTCGCTCTCGAGGTTGAGCGCCATGCCGCGCACGCCGGACTCGAACTCGACCATCTCACCGGCCTGGACCTTGTCGAGGCCGTAGACGCGGGCGATGCCGTCGCCGACGGAGAGAACCTGACCGACTTCGGTGACGGACGCCTCGGACCCGAAATTGCTGATCTGGGTCTTCAGGATCGCGGAGATTTCAGCGGCGCGGATGTCCATCAGCCGACCTCTTTCATGGCAAGACGAATTGAATTGAGTTTGGTTTTCAGGGACGCATCGACCATGCGCGAGCCCATCTTGACGACGAGTCCGCCGATGATGGCCGGGTCGATCTTCACGGAAAGCGCGACATCCTGGCCGGCGACCTCCTTGAGGGTCGCGGTGATGTCCTTGAGCTGGGCGGCGGAGGGCTCCTCGGCCAGCGTCACTTCGGCGCTGACGATGCCCTTGGCCTCGGCGACCTTGGCGCGATAGGCGCGGATCATGCCCGGCAGCGCGAACAGGCGGCGCTTGCTGGCGACGAGGCCGATGAAATTGGCGGCGAGGCCCGAGATCCCGGCCTTGGCGAGCAGCGCGTTGACGGCGGCGACCTGGTCCTGGGCTGTGAAGGCGGGGCTCTCGATCAGCCGCTGCAGATCGGCGCTCTCGGCGATCATCGCGCTGAACGAATCGAGATCGGCGGCGACGGCATCGACCGCCTTGGCCTCGGTGGCCAGCTCGAACAGAGCCGTGGCATAGCGCCCGGCAACACCCGAGACAGGGGACTGTTCCTGCGATCCGCCCTGGGCCACGCTTCGCTCTCTCTTCCAAGGGACCGCCCCGGCGACCTTCTGACGAAGGTGGAGTGCATGGTCCCGACGCTGCGATGATCAAGCGCACGCCCGCCCGTTGCCAGGGCGCGCCGCGCTTGGATTGCGGCGGTGCACTAGCATGGGGATCGGGGGGCCGCAACCCGACGGAGCGGGGTAGCGCACGCTTTGGATGCGGTCAAAGGAAGCGCCCCATGCGCCGACCGCGCGACGAGACCGGCGACACGGCCCGTGGGAGCGCCTGATGCAGGCAACGCCGATCGAAAGGGCGCGGCAGCCGACCGCTGGCCGGAGCACCGACCCTCCGCCTCGCGCGGGACGAGAATGGCGGCGCGTAAGCCGACAGCGAACCATGATCTCCGCGCCCTCCACCAAATGGCCGCTTGACCAGGGTCGCGGCAGCGATCGAGTTTGGGCTGCGAACGGAGCTAGCCGCTATGCCGCGAGCATTGGTTTTGGGGACGGCTTTTCTGCTGGCGAGCGCCGGAAGTGCGCTTGCCCAACTGCAGAAGGTCAATTGCCAGACGCAAGGCGAACCATTTTACCTCCATCAGAACAGCAAAGTTACCCATGAAAGCGTGATGGACGAAAACGGCTGCCGATACAGCTATATTTCGGCTCAGTCCGATGGCAGGCCCAGAGTATTCGAGAAGGCGGTCATCGCTCAGGTGCCCAAGAAGGGACAACTTTCACAACCCGGCGAGTTTTCGTTCTTCTACAAGCCGGGAAACGGCTTCAAGGGAAAGGACACGTTCGCGGTCTACATCTGCGGCACAACGATGCATGGCTCCGGCTGCTCGCGGATCACCTACAACGTCACCGTTCGATAACTAGACCGACGCTCGCTGGAAACTCTATGTGGACCTTGCGACCGCTTCTACCCGCCACAAGCCGTGAACGCTCAAGGATGTAACTCGCCGCTACGCAGACAATTACGGGTACACGCCAAGCGCCCCGCTTGACTCAGCATTCGATCGAGATCCGGGTATCCGCAGAAATCGGAACCGCAACGATGCTAAGAATTCTGGTTTTCAGCGTCGGATTTTGCCTTGTGAGCGCCGCGGCGCCGGCTCAATTGCTGCGAGTAAATTGTCAGACTGTCGGCCCTCAATATCATATTGTCGAAAATACAAAGCTCGATTACGACAGCTTGATGGATAAAAATGGCTGTCGATACAGCTACACGACATCTGGCGTAACACTTGAGAAATCTGTCATCGCCAAAGCGCCTGCTAATGGTACATTGACGCAGACAGGAATTGCGTCATTCTTCTATACACCAAAGGAGAATTTCATCGGGAAAGATAATTTCGCTGTCTATGTCTGTGGGACCGGCAGGAGGGGTAAAGGTTCCGGCTGCGCGCGGTTCAACTACAACGTCACCGTTCACTAGCACCGCCGCGCTCATGCCCTGCGGATCGGCATTGAGCACCAGCACAACCCATCGCGCAGCGGTCCCGGCGGTTCGTCCACGCCGCTTCATTGCTTACGGGTGGCGCTCGATTATTGAGCGGCTTAGGGTGGACCGATACCCGCGGACGCCGACATGTCACGAGTGTCGATCTTTCTGACGGCATTGCTCCTGGTACCCGTAAGCGCCTCGCCGACGGCGGCGGCCTGCCGGATACGAGGTTACGGCTTCCACGTCGAGCAGAATGACAGGGCCACCTATGAGGCGACCATGGACAGCAATGGTTGCCGCCATGTCTACGGGGTCAGCGGATTTCTTACGATCCAGAAGACCGTGATCATGATCCGGCCCGCGAACGGCACCCTGTCGCAAACCGGAGAATTTTCGTTCTTCTACAAGCCGAAACCAGGATTTTCCGGCAAGGACACCTATGTAATCTATGTTTGCGGGACCAGTCGTCGCGGCACGGGCTGTTCCAGGCTCACCTACAACGCCATCGTCCAATAGGCTTCGCCATGCTCACAGAAAGCTCTGCGGATCGACATCGACCGCGACCCTGACCGAGCCTTTCGGCCGCGGCGCCCGCTTCAGCCAGGCGCGCAGATAACCCTGCAGATCGATCTCCCGCGTCGTGCGCACGATCAGGCGCATGCGATGGCGGCCGCGCAGGATGGCGAGCGGCGCCTCGGCCGGGCCCAGAACCGCGACGCCGGCCGGGGCCTCGGCGCAGCGGGCCAGCGCCCGCGCATGCGTCTCGGCCTCGCCCTGCGAATTGGCCGAGACGATCAGTGCCGCGAGGCGCCCGAAAGGTGGCAGCCCGGCCGCTTCGCGAGCCGCCGTCTCGGCCGCATAGAACCGCTCGGGATCGCCCGAAATCAGCGCCTTCAGCACGGGATGGTTGGGGTCATGGGTCTGGAGCAGCGCCCGGCCCGGCTTCTCGCCGCGCCCGGCCCGGCCGGTGACCTGCCGCAGCACCTGGAAGGTGCGCTCGGCGGCGCGCGGATCGCCCGAGGTCAGGCCGAGATCGGCGTCGATAACGCCGACCAGCGTCATCCCCGGGAAGTTATGGCCCTTGGCGACGAGCTGGGTGCCGATGACGATGTCGAACTCCCCCTCGGCGACCGCCATCAGCTCCTGCTTCAAGCGCTCTGTCCCGCCCGGAAAGTCGCTCGACAGCACGATCGCGCGCGCCTGCGGGAACAGGGTCGCGACCTCCTCGGCCAGCCGCTCGACGCCCGGGCCGCAGGCGGTCAGCGTCTCCGGCTTATGACAGGCCGGGCATTCATGCGGCCGGCGCTCGACATGCCCGCAATGATGGCAGACCAGCGCGCGGCGGAAACGGTGGTCGACCAGCCAGGCCGAGCAGTTCTTGCACTGGAAGCGATGGCCGCAGTCGCGGCAGAGCGTCAGCGGCGCATAGCCGCGCCGGTTGAGGAAGAGCAGCGACTGCTCCTTGGCCTCGAGATTGGCCTCGACCGCCTTGATCAGCGCGCCGGAGATCCAGCGCCCGCGCTCGGGCTTGTCCCGGCGCAGATCGACCAGGCCGAGCGCCGGCAACTGCCGTCCGCCGAAGCGCTCCGGCAGCTTGAGGTGGAGATAGCGCCCGCGCTCGGCATTGACGCGGGTCTCCAGCGATGGCGTCGCCGATGCCAGCACCACCGGCGCGCTCTCGATCTTGCCGCGCACCACCGCCATGTCGCGGGCATGATAGGCGACGCCGTCCTCCTGCTTGTAGGCAGCCTCGTGTTCTTCGTCGACGACGATCAGCCCGAGATCGCGATAGGGAAGGAACAGCGCCGAGCGCGCCCCCGCCACGACCAGCGCCTCCCCCTTGGCGATCGCCGCCTGCAGCCGCTCGCGGCGGCGCCCGCTCACCGCCGAATGCCACAGGCCCGGCCGGACGCCGAAACGCGCCTCGAAACGGTCGATGAACTGCGCGGTCAGTGCGATCTCCGGCATCAGGATCAGGCTCTGGCGCCCGAGACGGATCGCCTCCGCCACGGCCTCGAAATAGACCTCGGTCTTGCCCGAGCCGGTAACGCCTTCGAGCAGCGCGACATTGTAGGATTTGGAGCAGACCAGGGCGGCGAGCTTCTGCGCCACCTCCTGCTGCCCCTCCGAGAGCACCGGTCTGGCGTGCTCGGGATCGGGCCTGGCCGCGATCGCCTCCTGCGGCAGCACTTCGACCGAGAAGGTGCCGGCATCGACCAGCGAATCGATCACCGCCGCGCTGACCGATGCCGCCTCGGCCAGCGCCGACTTGCCGATCAGGAGGCCGCCCTCGGCGGCAGCGATGGCCCGCGCCCGCGCCGGCGTCATCCGGGCCGGCGGCGCGCCGACCAGCCGGACGCCGAGCTTCGGCCGCTCGGGCTTGTCGTCCGGAGGGCGGCGCAAGGCGAGCGCCAACACCGAGCCCTTGGCGGCGAGCGTGTACCAGGAGACCCAGTCGACCAGCTTCATCAGCGCCGGATCGAGCGGCGGCATGTCGAGCTTGCCGGCGACCTTCTTGAGGTTGCCGCCGCGCCCCGAGCCGCGCTCCCAGACCACGCCCACCGTCTCGCGCGGGCCGAGCGGTACCTGCACGACGTCGCCGGGCGCGAGGCTGAGCCCGGCCGGGACCGCATAGCTGTAGGCCTGATCGAGTCCGAGCGGGATCAGCACGTCGACCGTGCCGCCTTCCCGTCCGTCCTCCTGCGCGTCGCTCATGCGCGCTCTCTAGAGCATTGCGCGAAAAAGTGGGAACCGGTTTTCCGCCGAGGCAATGCCCCGGGTCTTGGAAACGAACAGGTCGCCTTCGTTCGAAGGCGACCTGTTCGAGCGCTGATTCGGCTGGCGAGCGGATCCGGCCGGCAAGGCGGGCTCGGCCGAGGCGTCAGGCCATCGCGACCCGGCGCCTCGCCTGCATCCGCCGCCAGCTCCACAGGAACACCGGCCAGAGCAGCGCGGTGATCGTCATCGCCGCCAGAACCATCGAGACCGGCCGGCTGAAGAACGGCAGGATCGAACCGTCCGACTTGATCAGCGAGGTCACCAGGCTCTGCTCGACCATGGTGCCCATGACGACGCCGAGCACCATCGCGGCGACCGGATAGCCGTTCTTGTCCATGACGTAGCCGAGGCAGCCGAAGAAGGCGACGCACCACACCGCGAACAGGTTGTTGCCGGCGGTGGCGAAGGCGCCGACCGCGCAGAACACCATGATCACCGGCATCACCGCCGAGCGCGGCGCGCCGACGACGCGGCTCGCCAGCCGGATCAGGATGATCCCGAGTGGGATCATGATGATGTTGCCGAGCAGGAAGATGATGTAGAACGCGTACATGCTCGAGGCCTGCTCGGTGAACAGGGTCGGGCCGGGGTTCAGCCCCTTCATGTAGAGCACGCCGATGGCGATCGCGGTGATCGTATCGCCGGGAATGCCGAAGAGCAGCGCCGGCACCCAGCCCGACGCGAGCGAGGCGTTGTTCGAGGCGCCGGCTTCGATCAGCCCTTCCGGATGGCCGGTGCCGAACTTCTCGGGCGTCTTCGAGAAGCGCTTGGCCATCGCATAGCTGACCCAGGCCGCCATGTCGGCGCCGGCGCCGGGCAGCACGCCGATGATGATGCCGACGAAATTGCCGCGCAGCTGCTGCTTGGGGTGCTTCTTGGTCAGCTCGATCTGGCCCTTGAGGATGCTGCCGAGCTTGCGATGCTCCAGCTTCGGCGGCTCGCGTTCGGTCAGCGAGCGCATCACCTCGGCCAGCGCGAAGACGCCGACCAGCGCCGGGATCACCTCGATGCCGCCCAGCAGGTCGGTCGAGCCGAAGGTGAAGCGCGGCACGCCGCCGGGATTGTCGATGCCGACGCAGGTGATCAGCAAGCCGAGCAGCATGGCCGCGATCGCCTTGATCGGCGAGGAGCGGGCGACCAGCGTGGCGCACATCAGGCCGAGCATCGCCAGCCAGAAGTTCTCATAGGTCGAGAAGGACAGCGCAAATTCTGCGAGCGTCGGCGCCAGCACCATCAGCGAGAGCGTGCCGGCGATGCCGCCGAGCGCCGAGAACCAGAGGCAGATGCCCAGCGCCGTCTCGGCCTCGCCCTTGCGGGTCATCGCATAGGCGTCGTCGACATAGGCGGCCGAGGCCGGCGTTCCGGGAATGCGCAGGAGGCAGCCGGGAATGTCACCGGAGAAGATCGCCATCGCCGACGCCGTGATGATCGTCGCGATCGCCGCGATCGGCGAGAGATAGAAGGTGATCGGCACCAGGAGCGCCGTCGCCATGGTGGCGGAGAGGCCGGGAAGCGAACCGACGACCAGCCCGTAGATCGCCGAGGCGAAGATGGCGATCATCACGTCGGGCGCGAAGACGAGCCCGAAGGCCTGGATCAGGGTGTCCATCGGTTCACCAGGGGAAAGGCAGCATGCCACCAGGCAGAGGCACCCGCAGCAGCTTGAGGAAGATCAGGTTGATGACGAAGGGCGCGATCAGCGCCAGCGGCACGGCGAGCTTCGGCTTGGCGCCGAAGGCCAGCGACGCGATCAGGACCATGATCCCGGCCGTCAGCAGGAAGCCGAGACGCTCGGAGGCCAGCGCGTAGAACACCACCAGCGCCGGGGGCAGCAATGCGAGCCAGGCGCGCCAGGCCGGCAGCGGCTCCAGATATTCGGGCGCGGTATGGCTGGCGAGATCAGCCTCCGCCACCTCCTCGAAATGCCGGCCGATGCCGAACACGATCAGCAGCCCGCACAGCACGAGCAGGCCGCCCACGACCATCGGGAAGGCCGCAGGGCCGACCTGCTGGCCGGGGACCGGCGGCAGTTTCGAGCCATAAAGGAAGGCTACGGCGCCGAGAGTCGCGATGACGCCCCCGGAGATTCGGTCGTTCAACGGTGTCACGGTCATTCCATGCAGACGGGTGCTTCGAGAGATGAAAACACCGGAGCCACCGGCAGGCGGCCCCGGTGCGCAGGCATTCCGCAGATCAGGCCTTGGCCAGGCCCGCCGCCTTCATCGCGGCGGCCATCGCCACGTCGCCATCCGCCATGAACTTGGCGAAGCCGGCGCCGTCGGCGAACTTCATGCCGAAGCCGCGCGAGTTCATGAAGTCCTGGTATTCCTTCGAGTCGAAGGCCTTCTTCAGGGAGGCGGTGATCTTGGCCTGGATATCGGCCGGCAGGCCCTTCGGGCCGCCGATGCCGCGCCAGGCACCGACCGAGTAGTTGATGCCGAGCGTCTCGTTCAGGGTCGGCACGTCCTTGAACTGCGGGTTGCGGGCCGTCGCCATGATGGCGAGCGACTTCGCCTTGCCGGCGTCGATCATGGCGCGGGCTTCGGGCACCGAACAGGTGACGATGTCGACGCCGCCGGCCGCCAGGTCCTGCATGCCCGGCGCAGCGCCGTTCGACGGCACCCAGGCGACATGGTCAGGCTTCAGGCCCATCGCGACGAGCCAGCCGACCAGCGCGAGATGCCAGATGCCGCCCTGGCCGGTGCCGGAGGCCTTGAGCTTGCCGGGAGGCGCAGCCTTGATCGCGTCGGCCAGCGCCTTGATGTCCTTGTAGGGGCCGGACGCACTGACCTGAACGCCCGGCGGATCCTCGTTCATGAGGCCGAGCGCCGTGTAGCTCGTCGACTTCAGGTCGGTCAGGCCCTGATGGTGCATCATGGTGATCTCGACCGTCAGCATGCCGATCGTGTAGCCGTCGGGCGCAGCGGTCGCGATCGCCGAATGGCCGACCACGCCCGAGCCGCCGGTGCGGTTCACGACGTTGACCGGCTGGCCGAGGTCCTTTTCCAACAGCTGGGCGACGATGCGGGCCGTCGCGTCGGTGCCGCCGCCCGCGCCCCAAGGGCAGACCATGGTCAGCGGGCGAGTGGGCCATTGCGCCTGGCCGATCGCCGGGCTTGCGATCAACCCGGTCGCGCCGGCCGCCGCTGCACCTTTCAAAATGGTACGTCTGCTGAATTCACTCACGATACGTTCCCTCCACTTCAATCGATTTAGAAGGTGACGGCTTCTCCGCGTTTGCAGGCGGGGCCGTCTTGATCTTCAAATACCATCAGAACCGATTGCTGCCGCTGAGGCAACAGTTTTGCATGCAGTATGCACCGGCGGTGCATACAATTTTACAACGCGCAGGCGACGGGCAGAACGGCCTTTCCGGCGGCCTCGACGATGGCGCCGGTGCTCCGGTCGGCATTTTCGCCGCCGGCGGCGGGAAGCTTGGCCTCTGCCCTGGCGAGGAGCGCCTGCAAGGCCGTGGCCCCGGCCATTGCGTGGCTGCCCTGCGGCGCCACCCCGGCGACCAGCGATTTTTCCGATGGACCAGCGATAATCACTCCGACGAGACGTCCCTGTCTATCGAAGACTGCGCTGCCCGCGCCGCCGGGCTGAAGCGGCCCGAAGACCGCCCCGGCCCTGAATTCTCCGGCGAGCGCGACCGCGGCCCGCGTCGCGCCATTGCCATCGAAGCCGAGCACCACGGCCGCTTCACCTATCGCCGGCGCCTCCTCGCGCAAGCCCGGGCCCGGCTGCGCCCCTAGGCCGGGCACGTCGAGCAGCGCGAGCCGGCTCGCCTGGTCCTGGAGACGCAGTTTCGCCGGGCGCGCACCGACCTTCAGCGCCTTGCATGCCTCGACCGAGACCTGCGCCGTCAGCACGAGGTCCCGGCCGACCACGAGCCCGACGCCGAAGCGTTCGCTCGCGGCGAGCGCCGGGGTACTGCCGGCGACGGCGGCTACCGCCGTTCCCGCCGAAGGCGCTGCCGGAGCCGGCCCGGTCGGGAACGGCTCGAAACTGTCAGCGATCGCGGTCACGACCTTGTCGAAGGTCGCCGACACCGCCTTGTCGTAACCGACCGAGAAGCCGCGCAGACCGGACGGCCCGCTCGCCTGCCGGCGGAAGAACTTGCCGCCGGGCGTCTCGCCGGCGACGACGAAGAAATTCGGCTGCAGCAGCTTGTAGGTGATGCGGCGCTGCACGTTCGGATTGACCGTGATCTGCCGCTCGAACAGGGCCTGCAGCGGCTCGCCCGCCGGTGCGGCGCTGACGTCGAGCGTGATCTTGCCATCGGCGCTCTGCCAGCGGCTGCCCCCTGTCGGCAAGGCCTCCCGCTTCGGCAGCAGCTTCTGCGGAATGCCGATGCGCACGCCGGTGCGCTCGTCCGTGACCACCGCGAAGCCCGATGCCTCGCGTGCGGTCCGTGCCAGGCGCGCCAGCTCCTGCCGTTCCGCCTGGCTGAGCTGCCCGTCCGGCTCGCCGCGCCCGGCCTTGAAGCCGTTGACGGCCCGGAAGGTCAGCGGTCCGAAATTGCCGGTCGCCGCGCTGTTGAGATGCCCGGTCCAGATCAGATCGGCCTGGATCGCCTTGCGCTCGCCCTCCGGCAGCCCCTCGAAGGCGCGGGTCGCCTCCGTCAGACGCGGATCGGCCGGGCGCGGCTGCGCCAGAACCGGGCCATGGCAGAGGAACAGCACTGCGGCCAGGCCGGGAAGCGACCGGAAACTGATCAAGACGACCTCCCGTTCAGGCGCAGAGAGTGCTGCGGGCCGCTATTCAGCGCGAGCCTCGCTCCCGAGGCAAGTGGGCCGCAGCGCAAGGCGGCGATGACGGAGCCGATATGGACCTGCGTGGCGAAAGCCGCTCAAACCCGGCCAAGCGCGCATGTTGGCCCGGCCAGGCGAGTTGCGCTGGCCGGGCTCGGTGATAGCCTCGTTTCGGCCACGGCGCGACGTTACGTCATCGCGTCGACGCCTGCTGCGGCCATCCTCGTGCCGTCTGCTGCCTTCCCGGAGACCGAGTCATGTCCCTCCTCGCCCGTCTCGCCCTCATCCTCGGTCTTGCCGTCGCCGCGCTGCCGGCCTTCGCCCAGAAGGCCTATGTCCGGCCGGATCTCGCCAGCGACGGGCAGCGCCTGGAGGAGCGCCTGAAGCGCGAGGTCGGCGCCAGCCAGCGGCCCTTCGCGACCCTGCTGCGTGACGGCAATGCCGCCCTCTCCCGCGGCGATGCCCGCAGCGCCCTGCCCCTCGCCAACGCCGCGGCCATGGCCGAGCCGGCCAACCCCGCCGGCTGGCGCCTGATGGCTCAGGCCGCGATCGGCATCGAGCCGCGCGATTATCGCGAGCGCTACGAACTGCGCGAGCGCGCCATCAGCGCCGCCTATCTCGCCTATCAGCGCTCCAGCGCGCGCGCCGACGAGGCGACCTCGCTCGGCGTCCTCGCCCGCGTCTTCGAGAAGAACGAGCTCTGGCGCCCGGCCCTGACCAGCTACCGCCTCAGCCTCGACATCGCCGACAATGCCGCGTTGCGCAGCGACTATGAGGCGCTGCGCGCGCAGCGCGGTTTCCGCCTCACCGGCAACAAGGTCGATTCGGATGCGGCGAGCCCGCGTGCCTGCTTCGAGTTCTCTGAACCGCTGGCCCGCGGCCGCGTCGACTTCGCGCCCTACGTCGCGATCACCGGCAAGGGCGACTTCGCGGTCACCGGCGAGGAGCGCCAGCTCTGCGTCGACGGCCTGCGCCATGGCGAGCGCTATGGTTTCGTCATCCGCCAGGGCGTGCCCTCGGCGCTGCCCGACGAGAAGCTGCTGAAATCCGCCGATTACGAGGTCTATGTCCGCGACCGCGCGCCCTCCGTGCGCTTCACCGGCAAGAATTACGTGCTGCCGCGCACCGGCCAACAGGGCGTTCCGGTCGTCTCGGTCAATGCCGCCAAGCTCGACCTCGAGGTCATGCGCATCGGCGACCGCAACCTGATCAACTCGGTCCATTCCGAGGACTTCCTCAGCCAGCTCGGCGGCTACAGCGCCGGGCAGATCGCCGCCGACAAGGGCGCCAAGGTCTGGTCCGGCCAGATGGACGTGAAGTCCGAGCTCAACAAGGACGTCACCACCGCCTTCCCGGTGCTCGAGGCCGTCGGCCAGCTCCAGCCCGGCGTCTATGTGATGTTCGCCCGGCCGAGCGGCACCCAGGCGGCCAGCAGCTCGGATGGCGACTACGATTATGACGGCTCGACCCGGGCGACGCAGTGGTTCGTCGTCTCCGATCTCGGCCTGACCTCCTTCTCCGGCCCCGATGGCGTGCATGTCCTGGTGCGCTCGCTCGCCGACGCCTCGCCGGTCGCCAATGCCGAACTGCGCCTGGTCGCCCGCAACAACGAAGTGCTGGCCACGGTGCGCTCCGACCGCAACGGTTATGCCCGTTTCGACGCCGCCCTCGGCAAGGGCCAGGGTGGCAATGCACCCGGCCTCGTCACGGCCACGCTCGCGGAGGATTACGGCTTCCTCGACCTGAAGCAGACGGCGTTCGATCTCTCCGACCGCGGCGTCAAGGGCCGCGTCGCGCCGGTCGGCCTCGATGCCTTCCTCTACACCGAGCGCGGCGTCTATCGCTCCGGCGAGACGGTCTACCTGACCTCGCTGCTGCGCGATGCCAAGGGCGCCGCCGTCACCGGCCTGCCGCTGACGCTGGTGGTCAAGCGGCCGGACGGCGTCGAGTACCGACGCCGCCAGGTCGAGGATCAGGGCGCCGGCGGCCGCGCCCATTCGATCCCGCTAATCTCAGGCGCGCAGACCGGCACCTGGCGCGTCCAGGCCTATTCGGACCCAAAAGGTGCCGCCATCGGCGAGGTCTCCTTCCTCGTCGAGGACTATGTCCCCGAACGGCTGGAGCTGACGCTCGCGCCGAAGAAGCCGGTTCTGCAGGCCGGCGAGCCGGCCGAGATCGACGTCACCGCCCGCTATCTCTACGGCGCTCCCGGCTCCGATCTCGACGTCACCGGCTCGATGACCGTGCACGCCGCCGCCCAGAGCGCGATTCCGGGTTTCGCCGGCTACGAGGTCGGCCTCACCGACGAGGCCTTCGAGCCGCAGCAGAGCGAGTTCGAGGACGCGACCAAGACCGATGCCAACGGCAAGGTCACCACGGTCAACCCGGTCGCCGAGCCGGAGGCCAACCGCCCGCTCGAAGTCGAGCTGACGGTGCGCGTCGGCGAGCCCGGCGGGCGCGCCATCGCCCGTTCGGTGACGCTGCCGATCGTGCCCAAGGGCGCCGCCATCGGCGTACGCAAGGCCTTCAAGGATGGCGAGCTCGGCAATGGCCAGACCGCCAATTTCGACGTGATCATGGCTAATGGCGACGGCCGCCGGATCGGCCGGCAGGGCGTCAAGTGGACGCTCTCCAAGGTCACCCGCAACTATCAGTGGTTCTATCAGGACGGCCGCTGGAACTATGAGGGCGTGAAGTCGACGCGCCGCGTCTCGGACGGCGAGATCGCGGTCGCCGAGAACGCCCCCGCGCGCATCGCCGCCCCGGTCGAATGGGGCAATTATCGCCTCGACGTCAGCGCCGACGGCGCCGATGCCACCGAGACCAGCGTCTCCTTCAGCGTCGGCTACGAGACCGACAAGACCGCCGACACGCCGGACGTGCTCGACGTCGCGCTCGACAAGGCAGCCTATGCCGATGGCGAGAGCATGCAGGTCCGCCTCACCGGACGCTTCACCGGCAAGGCGACGCTCGCCGTGCTCGGCGACGGCGTCAACGAGATCCGCACCGTCGACGTCTCGCCCTCCGGCACCACGATCAACCTGCCGGCCAAGGCGGGTTGGGGCGCCAGCGCCTATCTCGTCGCCCTCGCGCATCGCCCGATGGACACGGCCGCCCAGCGCATGCCAGGCCGCGCCATCGGCCTTGCCTGGTTCAGCGTCGGCAAGGACCAGCGCAATCTCGCCATCGATCTCGGCGCGCCCAATCTGGTGCGGCCGCTCTCAACCCTGTCGCTGCCGGTCAAGGTGACCGGCGCCAAGCCGGGTGAGGAAGCCTTCGTCACGGTCGCTGCCGTCGATGTCGGCATCCTCAACCTGACCCGCTTCGAGAGCCCCGATCCGAGCAAGTACTTCTTCGGCCAGCGCCAGCTCGGCCATGAACTGCGCGATCTCTACGGCTATCTGATCGACGGCATGCAGGGCGTGCGCGGCGCGATCCGTTCCGGCGGCGATGCCGCGCCGCAGCTCAATGGCGAGGCGCCGACCCAGGAGCCGCTGGCCCGCTATTCCGGCGTGGTCAAGCTCGGGCCGGATGGCACGGCCAAGGTCGATTTCGAGATGCCGGCCTTCAATGGCTCGGTCCGCGTTATGGCCGTCGCCTGGTCGGCCGGCAGAACCGGCCAGGCCAGCGCCGACGTCTTCGTGCGCGACCAGATCGTGGCGCAGGCGACGCTGCCGCGCTTCCTGGCGCTCGGCGACCAGTCGCGCTTCCACCTGCAGATCGACAATGTCGAGGGGCCGGCCGGCTCCTATCTGGTCGATCTCGACGTCAGGGGCCCGGTCGTCGTCGCCGCCGACGCGACCCGAAGCAGCATGACGCTGACGACCGGGGCGAAGGGCTCGCTGACCATTCCGGTCACCGCCGCCGGCCTCGGCCGGGCGAGCTTCGACGTCAAGGTCACGGGCCCGAACGGCATCGGCACGGTGCAGAACCTCGCCGTGCGCGTGCAGCCTTCGACCCAGACGATCGCGCGGCGCATCGTCCGGCCGATCCCCGGCGGCGGCTCGCTGACCGTATCCTCCGACCTCCTGGCCGACCTCGTCCCCGATTCCGGCGCCGTCTCGGTCTCGGTCTCGCCGGTCGCGGCGCTCGACGTCTCGGCGATCCTCAAGGCGCTCGACCGCTACCCTTATGGCTGCACCGAGCAGACGATCAGCCGGGCGCTGCCGCTGCTGGTGGTCAACCGGCTGGCCTCGATGGAGCAGCTCGCGCTCGACGGCAATGCCGACGAGCGGGTCAATGCCGCGATCGAGCGCGTCCTCGCCCGCCAGGGCGGTAACGGCTCCTTCGGCCTCTGGAGCATCGGCGGCGAGGATCTCTGGCTCGACGCCTTCGTCACCGACTTCCTGACACGGGCCCGCGAGCGCCAGTTCGCGGTGCCGCAGATCGCCTTCAATCTGGCGCTCGACCGGCTGCGCAACCAGGTCGTCAACACCAGCGAGATCAACAAGGAGGAAGCGGCCGGCATCGCCTATGCGCTTTACGTGCTCGCCCGCAACGGGCGGCCGGTGATGGGCGATCTGCGCTATCTCGCCGACAACAAGCTCGCCGACTTCGCCTCGCCTCTGGCGCGCGGCCAGATCGGCGCGGCCCTCGCCCTGCTCGGCGACCGCACCCGTGGTGCCGCCGCCTTCGCCAGCGCGCTCGGCCGCCTGCAGCAGACCAGCGACGACGGGCTTTCGCGCGCCGATTACGGCTCGCGCCTGCGCGACGGGGCGGCGCTGCTCGCCCTGATCGCCGAGAGCAATGGCGAGCGCGCCGATCTCTCCCGCGCCGCCGATGTCGTGCAGAACGCCCGCCAGAGCGCGCGCTACACTTCGACCCAGGAGAACATGTGGATGGCCATGGCCGCCGCCGCCATGGCCAAGGAGGCGGAAGGCATGGCGCTGACGGTCGACGGCGCCGAGCGCAAGGGCGCCTTCTACCGAACGGTTCCGGCCGCCGCGCTGGAGGGCAAGCCGCTGGTGATCGGCAATCCCGGCACCGCCTCGGCCAATGCGGTCCTGACCGTCTCCGGCATCCCGACCACGCCGGAGCCGGCCCTGAACCAGGGTTTTGCGCTGGAACGCACGCTCTTCAGCATGAAGGGCGAGCGGGTCGACCCGTCGCGCCTGCGCCAGAACGAGCGCTATGTCGTCGCGCTCAAGGTCACCGAGCCGGCGGCCCGCTATGGCCGGCTGCTTCTGGTCGATCCCGTCCCCGCCGGACTCGAGATCGAGAACGCCAACCTGACCGAGGGCGCCTCGGTCGAGGGGCTCAACTGGCTGAAGCAGGAGGTCGCGCCCGTCCACACCGAGGCGCGCGACGACCGCTATGTCGCCGCCTTCGAGCGCAGCGGCAGCAGCAACCAGCCGCTGAGCTACACCGTCGCCTATATCGCCCGGGCCGTCTCGCCCGGCCGCTATGTCCAGCCGGCGGCGGTGATCGAGGACATGTACCGCCCGGACCGCTTCGGCAGGACGGCGTTCGGCACGGTCGACATCACCTCGGCGAGGTAGGACTGACGTGAGCGCGCCGCACGATAGGCAAAGCGCACCTTCCTTCTCCCCTCGGGGGAGAAGGTGGCAGCGCGAAGCGCTGACGGATGAGGGAAGCGAGGCGCAACCTGGCAACCAGCTCACCCAGTCGCACGGCCCTCATCCGTCTGCTTCGCAGACACCTTCTCCCCCAAGGGGAGAAGGTGGGCGCGCTTGGTTTCGCCGGCTTGCGCTGTCCAGTGCTGGCGCCGTAGCCCTGATCTCCGGCGCGCTCTCCTGGTACGCCTCCACACTCCCACCGCTCGACCTCTCGGCCGCCGGCGACCGCTCGACCGTGGTGCTCGACCGCGAAGGCAAGCTGCTGCGCCCCTTCGTCACCGCTGATGGCCGTTGGAAGCTGCCGGTCGGCGTCGCCGATGTCGATCCGCGCTATCTCGCCATGCTCAAGGCCTATGAGGACAAGCGCTTCGACGATCATTTCGGCGTCGACCCGCAGGGCATCATCCGCGCCGCAGGCCAGATGCTCGGCAACGGCCGCATCGTCTCCGGCGGCTCGACCCTGACCATGCAGGTGGCGCGCCTGCTCGAACCGCGCCAGGAACGCTCGCTCTCGGCCAAGCTCAGGCAGGCGATGCGTGCGCTCGAACTGGAGCGGCGCTTCAGCAAGACCGAGATCCTCGACCTCTACCTGACGCTGGCTCCGTTCGGCGGCAATCTCGAAGGCGTGCGCGCCGCTAGCTTCGCCTATTTCGGCAAGGAGCCGAAGCGGCTCTCGACCGCCGAGGCGGCGCTGCTGGTCGCGCTGCCGCAATCGCCGGAGACCCGCCGGCCCGACCGCTTCCCGGAAGCGGCGCTCAAGGCCCGCGAGCGCGTGCTCGCGAGGGTCGAGGCCGCCGGCCTCGTCACGCCGGGCGAAGTCGCCGCTGCCCGCGACGAGCCGATACCGACAGCGCGAAAGCCCTTCCCGGCGCTGGCTCCGCATACCGCCGAACAGGTCGTGGCTGGCTCTCCCGAGCAGAAGCGGCACCGTCTCAGCCTCGATGCGCGCTGGCAGGCGAGCCTGGAGCAGCTTGCCCGTGAGCGCGCCATCGGCCAGGGCCCGCAGCTCTCGATCGCCATCCTCGTCGCCGACAACGAGACCGGCGAGATCCGCGCCTCGGTCGGCGGCGTCGATTATTTCGACGCCGGGCGCGCCGGCTCGCTCGACCTGACGCAGGCCCTGCGCTCGCCCGGCTCGGCACTAAAACCCTTCATCTACGCGCTCGCCTTCGACAACGGCCTCGCCCATCCCGAGACCATGCTGGAAGACCGGCCGACCCGCTACGGGCTCTACGTTCCCGAGAATTTCGACCTCGGCTTCCAGGGCATGGTCAGCGCCCGCAAGGCGCTGCAGCTCTCGCTCAACCTGCCGGCGGTCGAGCTGCTCTCGGCGCTCGGCCCTCAACGCTTCCTGTCGCGATTGAAGGACGCCGGCGCCACCATCGCCATGCCCAAGGAGAGCGGCGCTCCCGGCCTCGCCATCGGCCTCGGCGGGCTCGGCATCACGCTCTCGGATCTGACGCGGCTGTATGTCGGCCTCGCCCGCGGCGGCGAGGTCGTCCCGCTGAAGTTCACGGCAACGACAGATCCCGGTACCGTCCCGCTGCGCCTCGTCGAGCCGGTCGCCGCCTTCTATGTCGCCGACACGCTGCTCGGCGCCCCGCCACCGCTCAACGCGGCGCCGGGGCGGATCGCCTACAAGACCGGCACCTCCTATGGCTACCGCGATGCCTGGGCCGTCGGCTTCGACCGCCGGCACACCATCGGCGTCTGGGTCGGCCGCGCCGACAACGGTGCCGTGCCGGGCCTCGTCGGTCGCGCGGTCGCGGCGCCGATCCTGTTCGACGCCTTCGCTCGCATCGGCCACGATCCGCGCCCCTTCCTTCAGCCGCCCGGCGTGATCGCCGCGACCAGCGCGACCCTGCCGCCGCCGCTGCGCCATCTGCGCCAGGACGTTCCGAAGACCGTGGCGGCGCTGGCGACGCCCGGGCTGAAGCTCGCCTTCCCGCCCGAAGGCGCACGCATCGATCTCGCCGCCTCGAGCCCCGAGGGCGGGCGCCCGCAGCTCGGCCTCAAGGTCGCCGGCGGCGTCGCGCCCTTCACCTGGCTGGTCGACGGCGCACCGATCACCGGCCCGGTCCGGCGCCGCGAGACGGAATGGCAGCCGCCCGGCAAGGGCTTCGTGCGGATTTCGGTGGTCGATGCCGCCGGCGCCAGCGAAAGCGTCTCGGTCCGGCTGCAATAGCGCCGCCGTCATTGCGAGCGTAGCGAAGCAATCCAGAAGGACCGCGCGAACCGCTGGATTGCTTCGCTACGCTCGCAATGACGCGTTGGGCCTCATTCCGCCGGCTGCGGATGGACCTTTGTGTGCTCCGGCGCCTCTCCATGCACCGGGCGCTGCGCCCGCGACAGATAGCTGTAGGCGACCGGCACGACATAGAGCGTGAGCAGCGTGCCGAAGGTCATGCCGCCGACGATGACCCAGCCGATCTGCGAGCGGCTCTCGGCGCCGGCACCGGAGGCCAGCGCCAGCGGCACTGCGCCCAGCACCATGGCGCCGGTGGTCATCAGGATCGGGCGCAGGCGCAGCTCCGCCGCCTCGACCAGCGCCTCCAGCATCTCCTTGCCTTCCTCGCGCAGCTGGTTGGTGAATTCGAGGATCAGAATGCCGTGCTTGGTGATCAGGCCGACCAGCGTGATCAGGCCGATCTGGCTGTAGACATTCATCGTGCCGCCGGTGAAGTACAGCGCCGCCAGCGCGCCCGTCATCGACAGCGGCACCGAGACCATGATCACCACGGGATCGATGAAGCTCTCGAACTGTGCCGCCAGCACCAGATAGATGAAGCCGAGCGCCAGCAGGAAGACCAGCAGGATCGACGAACCCGACTGCTTGAACTCGCGGCTCTGGCCGGAATAGTCGTTCTGGTAGCTGGCCGGCAGGATGCGCGCCGCCGCCTGCTCCAGCACGGTGAGCGCATCGCCCAGCGAATAGCCCGGCCCCGGGACCGCGGTGATCGTCGCCGAGCGCAGCTGGTTGAAGCGGATCAGCTCCTTGGGCGCGACGTTCTCCTCGATCTGCACGAGGCTGGAGAGCTGCACCGCCTGGCCGCCCCGGCCCATCAGATAGATCGAATGCAGCGCCTGCGGCGTGTTGCGGTCCTGGCCCGCAACCTGCAGCATCACGTCGTACTGCTCGCCGTTCATGTTGAAGCGCGTCACCTGGCGGCCGCCGAGCAGCGTCTCCATGGTGCGGCCGATGACGTCGACGCCCACACCGAGATCGGCGGCGCGCTGGCGGTCGATCGAGACCTTGATCTGCGGCTTGTCGAGAATGAGGTTGGTCTCGATGTTGGTCAGGGCCGGGTTGCCCTGGACCTCCGCGATCAGCCGATCGACGTTCTGCTTGATCTCAGCATAGGAATCCGAGGAGCGCAGAACGAACTCGACCGGCTTGCTGTTGGCGCCGCCCTGGCCGAGCGAGGGCGGATTGGTGGCGAAGAGCCGGATGCCGGGGATCTGCGACAGGCCCTTATTGATCTCCGCGACAAGGTCCTGCTGCTTGCGGTGCCGCTGTTCCCAGGGCTTCAGCCGGGCGAAGGCGATGGCACGCGTCACGTCCGGGAAGCCGACGATGACGAGATAGGTCTCCACCTCCTGGATCTTGCTGAAATAGTCCTCGACGCGCCGCGCATAATCGGCGGTGAAGGACATGGTCGCCCCCTCCGGCGCGACGCCGATCGAGGTGATCGTGCCGCGATCCTCGACCGGGGCCAGCTCGGAGCGCAGATTGGTGAAGAAGTAATAGCTGCCGCCGGCGACGCCGAGCGCGAGCAGCACGATCACCGGCCGCATCGACAGGGCAAACCGCAGCGAGCGGCGATAACCGCTGGAGAGTGCCTCGAAGAAGCGTTCGAGCGCGTTGTAGAGGAAGTTGTGCTTGTGCTCGTGGCGCAGGAGCTTGGCGCACATCATCGGCGTCAGCGTCAGCGCGACGAAGCCGGAGACGAGCACGGCGCCGGCCAGCGTCAGCGCGAACTCGATGAAGAGCTTGCCGGTACGGCCGGTGGAGAAGGCCATCGGCGCATAGACTGCGACCAGCGTCAGCGTCATCGCGACCACCGCGAAGGCGATCTCGTTGATGCCCTTGATCGCCGCCTTGGTCGGCTCCATGCCCTCCTCGATATGGCGGTGGATGTTCTCCAGCACCACGATCGCGTCGTCGACCACGAGGCCGATCGCCAGCACCATCGACAGCAGCGTCAGCGTGTTCACCGTGAAGCCGAGCGCGTACATCAGCGCGAAGGCGCCGATCAGCGAGACCGGGATCGTGACGAGCGGGATCAGCGTCGCGCGCAGCGAGCGCAGGAACAGGAAGATGATCAGCACGACGAGCACGACCGCCTCGGCGATCGTGGTGTAGACCGCCTTGATCGAGCGATCGATGAAGATCGAGGTGTCGTAGGAGGTCGCGATCGACATCCCGTCCGGCAGGTCCTCGATGATGCCTGGCAGCGCCTGCTGGACGCCGGACGAGACGTCCAGCGGATTGGCCACGGCCTGCTTGACGATGCCGATCGTCACCGAGGGGCTACCCTTGAACCAGGCCGCGTTGCGTTCTTCACGGGCGCCGAGCTCGACGCGCGCGACGTCGCGCAGGCGGACCGGGAAGCCGTTCGCATCCTTGACGGTGATCTGCTGGAACTGCTCGGGCGTGTTCAGGCTGGTCTGTGAGAGCACCGTGAATTCGCGATCGTTGCTCTCGATCCGGCCCGACGGGATCTCGACGTTCTGCGCCCGCAGCGCCGCCTCGACCTCCTGCACGGTGATGGCATAGGCCGCCATGCGGGCGCGATCGAGCCAGATCCGCATGGCGTATTGGCGCTGGCCGAGAATACGGACCTCGGCGACACCGGTGATGTTCTGGACGCGGTCGGCGATGAAGCGGTCGGCGAAATCGGTCAGCTCCAGCGGCGAATGGCGCGTGCTGGTCAGCGACAGATACATCACCGGCTGGGCATCGGCCTCGACCTTGGCGATGATCGGCTCGTCGATCTCGTCGGGCAGGCGCCCGCGCACGCGGCTGACGCGGTCGCGGACATCAGAGGCAGCGACGTCCGGGTCGACATCCGGGCGGAAACGCACCGAGATCTGGCTGCGCTCCTGGCGGCTGGTCGAGGTAATGGTCTCGATGCCCTCGATGCCGGCGATCGAGTTCTCCAGGATCTGCGTGACCTGTGTCTCGATGATCTCGGCGCTGGCGCCGCGATAGGTCGTCTGCACCGAGACGATCGGCTCGTCGATGTTCGGATATTCACGCACCGTCAGGCGCGTGTAGGAGACGAAGCCGATCAGGACGACGAGCAGGCTGAGGACGGTCGAGAGAACCGGCCTGCGGACGAAGAGCTCGAACAGGCTCATTGCACGCTGCCCGGAGCGGTGCCGGGCAGCGCGCTCGTCTGGACGCTCGCCTTCTGCTTGATCGAGACCGTCGAGCCCTCGCGCAGGCGCATCTGCCCGGCGGTGACGATCTGCATGCCGGGCTTGAGCCCGCTGACGATCTCGACCTTGCCCGGCAGGCGCTTGCCGAGCTCGACCGGGACGCGCTTGGCCTTCCCGTTCTCGATGATGAAGACGATCTTGCCGATGCCGTCCGGCACCACCGCAGTCTCCGGCACCACCAGGGCGTTCTCGCGCCGGTTGACGACGATGGTCAGGCGCGCGAACAGGCCGGGCCGCAGCACGAGATCGGCATTGGGAACCTTGGCGCGCAGCTTGACCGCGCGGCCATTGATGTCGACCACCGGATCGATCGCGAAAATCTGGCCGGAAAACGGCCGGTCGGGCACGGCGTCGACCTTGAGCTGCACCGGCTGACCGACCTTGAGCTGGGTCAGGAAGATTTCCGGCACGCGGAAATCGACCTTGATCGGGTCGATATTGGTGAGGGCGACCAGCGGCTTGCCGACCGAGATATAGTCGCCGACGCCGACCGAGCGTAGCCCGACCACGCCGGTGAACGGCGCCTTGATCGTCGCCTGGGCGAGCTTCGACTGGACGAGCTGGACGCGCGCCTCCTGCGAGGCGAGCTGCGCCGTCGCCTGCTCCAGCGCCACCTGCGTGCCCGCGCCGCGCGAGACCAGCGAGCGGTTGCGGTCATGGGTGTCGCGGGCGAGCGAGAGATCCGCCTGCGCCTGCTTCAACTCGGCATCGAGGATGGCGGTATCGAGCTTGACCAGCTCTTGCCCTTCCTGGACGCGCTCGCCCTCCCGGAAGCCGAGCGAAATGACGCGGCCGGCGATCTCCGAGGCGATGATGATGGATTCATCGGCAGCGAGCGTGCCGAGCGCCTCGACCTCTTCGTTCACGGTCATGCTCTCGACCGCGCCGACCTCGACGGGAACGCCCGGATTCGGCGAGGTCGCGGCGGCCTGTGCCGGCTGGCCTACGGCCCGGAAGTGTTTCTGGTAGCCGTAATAGCCGCCGCCAGCCAGCCCGGCGATCAGGACGAGAAGGAAGAAACGCTTCATGAGGCTGGACGCTCCGGTGCCGCGTGCTTAACTTAGACTGGACGGTCTAGTTTGATAAGGTCTCAAATAGGCGGAAGAATGTCGGATATGTCGATTGAGGGCCCTATACTCCCCGCAACGACGGAAGCAAGGTCGATGCCGGCTGAGAAATCACGGCCGGATAAGCACGACGCGATCACCCGGGCCGCCTCGGAGATGTTCCTGGCCGAGGGCTTCGACCGCACCAGCCTCGACCAGATCGCCCAGCGAGCCGGCGTCTCCAAGCAGACCATTTACAGCCACTTCGCCGACAAGGAAGCGCTGTTCAAGGCGATCTGCGCCGAACTGACTGAAAAACTGACGATTCCGCTGCGCCAGCAGCCGAAACAGAAGGCCGATCTGCGCAGCATCCTGATCCGCTTCGGCGAGGACGCGCTGGCGATGATGCTGCATCCGGCCTCGCTCGACCTGCACCGCCTGATCGTCAGCGCCTCCGCGCGCTTCCCGGAGCTCGGCCGGGCGGCCTATGAAGCCGGCGCCAGCCGGATGATCGAGGAACTCGGCGCCCTCATCGCCGAGCGTTCACGATCCGGTGATGGCTTCGCAAAGTCCGTAGAGGAGGACCGCGCCCGCATCCTCGCCGAGCAGTTTCTCGGCATGATCCGCGGCCTTCATCAGGCACGCGGCCTGCTCGGCATCGATCCAGCCCCGGCGGCGGCGCTGAAGGCCTATGTCGCCGATTGCGCCGATCTCCTCCTGCGCGGCGCCTGATCCGGTCCCCAGCCAGCGTCACGGCACTGTCATCTGGCATCGATACCGGTCCCCTCGCTGAATGCGAGGAGAAGCGACGATGCTGCGCATCGAAGGCCTGACGAAGCGTTTCGGTGGCAAGGCCGCCGTCGATAACGTCGACCTTTCGATTCCGAAGGGCGAGATGGTCGGCGTCATCGGCCGCTCCGGCGCCGGCAAGTCGACCCTGCTGCGCATGCTCAACCGGCTCTCGGACCCGAGCGACGGACGCATCCTCAGCGGCGAGCGCGACGTCACGTCGCTGCGCGGCGCGGCGCTGCGCGCCTGGCGGCGCGACACTGCGATGATCTTCCAGCAGTTCAATCTGGTCGGCCGCCTCGACGTGCTCACCAACGTGCTGCTCGGCCGCCTCAACCATCGCTCGGCGGCGCTGACCCTGGTCAAGAGCTTCTCGCAGGACGACAAGATCCGCGCCATCGCCGCGCTCGAGCGGCTCGACATGGGCCATCTGCTCGCCCAGCGCGCCGAGACCCTCTCCGGTGGCCAGCAGCAGCGCGTCGCGATCGCCCGCGCTCTGGTCCAGGAGCCGCAGATCATCCTCGCCGACGAGCCGATCGCCTCGCTCGACCCGCGCAACTGCCAGATCGTCATGGATGCGCTGTTCCGCATCAACCGCGAGGACGGCATCACCGTCATCTCCAACCTGCACCATCTCGATATCGCGGCGAAGTACTGCGACCGGCTGATCGGCATGGCCGCCGGCAAGGTCGTGTTCGACGGCCCGCCCCACGCTTTGACCAGCGAGATTGCGGCCGAGCTCTACGGAATCGAAGCCAAGGACGCCGGCGCCGAGGCGCTCGATGCGCTCGACGCCATCGCCACCTCCGAGGCAAAGCGCGCCCGACAGAACGTCGCCTGAGCGGATCGTCCGCGGGCAACGCCTACCCCGACCACCAGATAGTCCCTCTAAGGAGCACTCCCATGCTGACCCGTCGTCATACCCTGACGCTTGCCGCCGGCCTCGCCGCGACGCTGGCGACCCCGGCCTTCGCCCAGGACTGGAAGGCGAAGTATCCCGAGCTCGTCTTCGCGATCATCCCGGCCGAGAACGCTTCGGGCGTGACCGAGCGCTACACCCCCTTCGTCAACTATCTCTCGAAGGAACTCGGCACCAAGGTGACGCTGCGCATCGCCAACGACTACGCCGCGATCATCGAGGGCCAGCGCGCCGGCAACATCCACATCGCGTCCTACGGCCCGTCCTCCTTCGCCCGCGCCCGCATGACCGGCGCCAAGGTCGACGCCTTCGCCATCGAGACCAATCTCGACGGCACCAAGGGCTATCATTCGGTCTTCTACGTGAAGAAGGACTCGCCCTATCAGAAGGTCGAGGACCTCAAGGGCAAGAATCTCGGCCTCGTCGACCCGAACTCGACCTCCGGCAACAACGTTCCGCGCTTCGCGCTGAACGGCATGAAGATCGAGCCCGAGACCTTCTTCGGCAAGGTCGTCTATACCGGCAGCCACGAGAACGCGATCATCGCCCTGCAGCAGGGCACGGTCGACATCGTCGCCAACTGGTGGAACGACGAGCAGGAGTCGAACCTGCAGCGCATGGTCCGCAAGAACATGGCCAAGGCCGACGATTTCCGGATCATCTTCAAGTCCGAGCAGATCGTGAACTCGCCGCTGGCTTATCTCAGCGACCTGCCGGAAGAGCTCAAGGCCAAGATCCGCGACGCCGTGCTGAACATCACCACCAAGGACAAGGCCGCCTTCGACAAGATCTATGAAGGCAAGCAGGGCCCGCTCGTCGCCGTCGACAACAAGGCCTACGACCCGATCATCGAGCTGAACAAGTTCGTCGACGAGCTGCGCAAGAAGAAGTCTTCGTAAGCGTTCTCATCCGCTACCCGTCATGGTCGGGCTTGTCCCGACCATCCACGTCTTCGCTTCACTGATCGCGTGCGGTGTCCAAGACGTGGATGCTCGCCACAAGGGCGAGCATGACGGCCGCGGCGCGCACTCGCCGCACCTCCTTCGGCGACGGACTCAATTCAATGACACTCGCGATCGACCCCAACGCCCCCGCCATCGCCGCCCATGCCGAGCTCTACCGGCGCGAAATGGCGGCCAAGCGCCTGCAGACCCTGCTGGGCCTCGCGATCTTCGCCGTCTGCGTCGTGCTTGCCGGCATCGGCGCCGAAGTCGATCTGAAGAAATTCTCCGAGAACGCCTGGCGTTTCCCGAAATACATCCTCGAGACCATGCCGACACTGCGGCTCGCGACCTTCGGGGCCGATCTCAAGGAATGGTACTGGGGCATCAATGGCTGGCTGAAGCTGCTCTGGCAGACCGTGGTCATCGCCTATGTCGGCACCGTGCTCGGCGCCGTCGGCGGCTTCCTGCTCTGCTTCGCCGCCGCCAGCAATCTCGGCCGCTCGACCGGGCTGCGCTGGGTCACGCGCCGCTTCCTCGAATTCTGCCGCACCGTGCCGGAGATCGTCTTCGCGCTGATCTTCGTGATCGCCTTCGGCCTCGGCCCGCTGCCGGGCGTGCTGGCCATCGCCATCCACACCATGGGCGCGATGGGCAAGCTCTTCTCCGAAGTCGTCGAGAACATCGACATGAAGCCGGTCGACGGCCTCACCGCCACGGGTGCCGGCTGGTGGCAGACCGTGCGCTTCGCCGTCGTGCCGCAGGTGCTGTCGAACTTCGCGAGCTACACGCTGCTGCGCTTCGAGATCAATGTCCGCGGTGCCTCGATCATGGGTTTCGTCGGGGCCGGCGGCATCGGCCAGGACCTGATCGAGGCGATCCGCAAGTTCTACTTCACCGATGTCAGCGCCATCCTGCTGCTGATCATCGTCACCGTCATGCTGATCGACTACGGCACCGAGCGTCTGCGCCACGCTTTGCTGAGCCTGGAGCATCGCTCATGAGCCTCGCCCTCTCGGCCGCGGACCGTGCCGCGCTCGTCGCCCGCCACAAGCAGGCGATCGACGGCTCGCTCAGGACGAAGACCATCACGCTCGCCGTCATCGGCGGGCTCGTCGGGCTCTTCGTCTACGGCCTGACCACGCTCGAGACCTCCTTCGCGCGGATCTTCGCCGGCTTCGCCAATCTCGGCACCTTCGTGGTGCTGATGCTGCCGCCCGATCCCGGCTCGGCCGCTCGTGCCATCATCTTCGTGAAGGCGCTGTTCGAGACCATCGCCATTGCCTTCCTCGGCACCATCCTGGCGGCGATCCTCGCCTTCCCGCTCGGCTTCCTCGCCGCCAAGAACGTCGTCGCCAACCGCATCGTGCACTTCTTCGCCCGGCGCTCGATGGATACGGTGCGCGGCGTCGACGCGCTGATCTGGGCTCTGATCTGGGTGAATGTCGTCGGCCTCGGCCCCTTCGCCGGCATGCTCGCGATCATGACCAGCGATCTCGGCGCCTTCGGCAAGCTGTTCTCGGAGGCGATCGAGGCCGCCGACCGCAAACCGGTCGACGGCGTCGCCTCGGTCGGCGGCGGCAAGCTGCACGAAATCCGCTTCGGCCTGATTCCGCAGGTGCTGCCGGTGATCGCCAGCCAGGTGCTGTACTACATCGAGTCGAACACCCGCTCTTCGACCATCATCGGCATCGTCGGCGCCGGTGGCATCGGCCTCTACCTCGCCGAGACGATCCGCACGCTCGAATGGCAGCAGGTCTCCTTCCTGATCCTGCTCATCCTCGCGGCGGTGACGACGATCGACTTCATTTCGGGCAAGCTGCGCTTCGCCATCATCGGCAAGCGGGCGGTGTGACGCTCTCGCCGTCATGGTCGGGCTTGTCCCGACCATCCAAGACTTTGCTTCACTGATCGAACACGGTGTTCAGGACGCGGATGCTCGCCACAAGGGCGAGCATGACGCGACGGCCAACCTGTGCCGTTCACTCCCCGAAGGGCTCGACCACCATCTCCATCCGTTCGCCGGCGAAGGCGCTGTTGACGATGTGGATCGGCGTCAGGTCCGGCAGCGCGTCGATCGCATGCGTCTGCAGCACCGCTTCGCCCGGTCCGAGTTGAAGCAGGCTCGCCTCGCGCTCGGTGGCGAGCCGCGCCGCCAGCCGGGTCGAGCGCCGGACATAATCGGGAATGCCGCAGGCCTTGAAGGCCGCGGTGATCGAGGCTCCCGCCTCCGTCAGGATTGCATCGAAGCCCGGAAACCGCGCGACGCAGAGATAGTGGATGCCGGTGCCGACCGGCGTCCCCCCGGCCCGGCTCAAGGTCTCGATCGCCCAGAGCGGCGTGCCCTCCGGCAGCCCTAGCGCCGCGCAATGCTGCGGCTCACCAGCCACCACTATCGCTGACAGCACCGAACTCGACACCGCGATCCCGGCCGAGCCGAAATTGGTGCGCATGCTGACCCGGCGGCCGAGTCGGTAGGGAAAGCGCGGCGCCGTCACCTGAGTGCCGCGGCCGCGTGACACCGTGACGAGCCCGCATTCGGCGAGATGGCGAAAGGCCTGCCGCACGGTGTGGCGGTGCACGCCATACTGCTCGGCGAGCGCCACCGAGGCCGGCAGCGTATCGCCCGGCCGGTACTCGCCCTGTTCGATCGACGCCGCCAGCGCATCGGCGATCCGCCGCCAGGCCGTACCGGCTTCGCCGGCCGCAGTTTCGGAAACCGTGTCCGTCATGAAAATTTCATCTGAAATGTATAGACCTTTCGCGGGTTCAGATCCATGATAGTCTAGACATTAAAGATTGGCGAGAGGCCGCACCGGATGACTCAAACCGCAACACGGCAGCGATGGATGGCCGTGCTGGCCCGCGCCTCTCATCGCGAGATCGAGGCGCTTCTGGCACAGGCCGGCCCCCTGCCCGCCCATGAGATTCTCAAGGCGCCCGAGACCGGCACCGTCATGGTGGAGGGCCGCGCCGGCGGCGCCGGGCGGCGCTTCAATCTGGGCGAGGCGACGGTAACGCGCTGCGTCATCCGCCTCGGCAACGGGGCGATGGGCTTCTCCTATGCGCTCGGCCGCGATGCCGGCAAGGCACGGCTGGCGGCGATCACCGATGCGCTGCTCCAGGACGAGGCCGAGGCCGGCCCGCTGCGGCAGGGCGTCGGCGCATTGGCCGAGAAGCAGCAGGCGGCACGCGAGCTCGCCTCGCGCAAGGCGGCCGCGACCAAGGTCGATTTCTTCACGCTGGTCAGGGGCGGCTGATGGCAACGAACGAAACCCTGATCGGCGCCGGTTTCTCCGACCCGGTCTTCCAGTCGCAAGGAGCCTTCCGGGCCCTGCTGGCGGCGCTCTCCGAGCCCGGCCAGGTCCGTGAGCTCGGCATCGCGGTCGAGCCGCCGGCCGGGCTTGCGCGCGCCACCGCGCTCGCTCTCTTGACCCTCGCCGACTACGAGACACCGATCTGGCTACCCGGCTCACTGCGCGACGGGCCTGCCGGCGCCTGGCTGCGCTTCCATTGCGGCGCCGCCCTCGTCGAGGATCCCGCCCGCGCCGCCTTCGCCGTGATCGACGGCGCAGCGCTCGAGCCCAAGCTTGCCACCTTCAACCCCGGCGACGATCAGTTTCCCGACCGCTCGACCACGGTGATCGTGCAATGCGCCGCTCTCTCCGGCGGAGAAGTGGTGACCCTCGAAGGCCCAGGCATCGCAGGAACCTGCGAAATCGCTCCGTCCGGCCTGCGCCCCGGCTTCTGGGGCGAGGTCGCCGCCAATGCTGAGCTCTATCCGTGCGGCGTCGATCTCATGCTGAGCCATGGCGCAGAGCTGATCGGCCTGCCGCGCTCGACCCAAATCCTGGAGACCCGCTGATGACCCGCCGGGAGCTTTACTGATGTATGTCGCGGTCAAGGGCGGGGAAGCCGCCATCCTCGCCACCCATGATCTCGTCGCCGAGGCCCGCCGCGGCGACGAGAGCGTTCCCGAGCTCGCAGTCGCCCAGATCCGCGAGCAGATGGGTCTCGCCTGCGGTCGCGTGATGAACGAGGGCTCGCTCTACGATCCCGATCTCGCCGCGCTGGCGCTGAAGCAGGCGCAGGGCGATGCGATCGAGGCCGCCTTCCTGATGCGCGCCTATCGCACGACGCTGCCGCGCTTCGGCTCCTCCGAGCCGCTCGACACCGCCAGGATGGCGATCCGCCGCCGCGTCTCGGCGACCTACAAGGACCTGCCCGGCGGCCAGGTGCTCGGCCCGACCTATGACTACACCCACCGGCTCTTCGACTTCGCCCTGATGGACGAGGCGCCTCCGGGCGACGTGCAGGCCCGTCCGGCCGCGCAGCCGCTCGACGCCTCGATGCCCCGCGTGCCCGACATCCTCGGTGCCGAGGGGCTGATGGAAGACGAGGCGCCGCCGGAAGGCGATCCGCGGCCCTTCGACCTGACCCGCGAGCCGGTTTCCTTCCCGGCCGAGCGCGATGTCCGCCTGCAGGCGATGGCGCGCGGCGACGAGGGCTTCATGCTCGGCCTCGGCTATTCCGTGCAGCGCGGCTTCGGCAACAGCCATCCCTTCGTCGGCGAAGTCCGGGTCGGCGAGGTCGCGGTCGAATACGTGCCGGAGGAGCTGGGCTTCGCCGTCGACCTCGGCGACGTCACCTTGACCGAATGCCAGATGGTCAACCAGTTCGCCGGCTCCAAGGACGTGCCGCCGCAATTCACCCGCGGCTACGGGCTCTCCTTCGGGCATAGCGAGCGCAAGGCGATGTCGATGTCGCTGGTCGACCGGGCGCTGAAGGCGCGTGATTTCGGCGAGGCCACGACCTATCCGGCGCAGCAGGACGAATTCGTCCTCTACCACTCCGACAATGTCGAGGCGGCCGGCTTCGTCGAGCATCTGAAGCTGCCGCACTATGTCGATTTCCAGGGCGAGCTCGAACTGATCCGCCGCATTCGCAAAGAGCGGCAGGAACGCCAGGACAAGCTCGCCGATCAGCCGAGCGAAGCGCTGCCGGAGGCCGCGGAATGACCGTGCACCAGAAACTCAGCGGCGATACCAAGCCGGCTTACAACTACGCCTATCTCGACGAGCAGACCAAGCGGATGATTCGCCGCGCCCTGCTCAAGGCGGTGGCGATCCCCGGCTACCAGGTGCCATTCGGCTCGCGCGAGATGCCCCTCGCCCGCGGCTGGGGCACCGGCGGCATCCAGGTCACCGCCGCGATCATCGGTCCAGATGACAAGCTGAAGGTCATCGACCAGGGCGCCGACGACACCACCAACGCCGTCTCGATCCGCCGCTTCTTCGAGCGCACTGCCGACGCGCGCACCACCGAGGCGACCGATGAGGCGACGATCATCCAGACCCGCCACCGCATCCCCGAGGCACCGCTGAAGGCCGGCCAGATCATGGTCTATCAGGTGCCGCAGCCCGAGCCGCTGCGGAAGCTCGAGCCGCACGAGGCCGAGACGCGCAAGATGCACGCCTGGGCCGAATACGGGCTGATGCAGGTCAAGCTCTACGAGAACATCGCCCGCTTCGGCGAGGTGACGACGACCTATGACTACCCGGTCATGGTCAATGGCCGCTATGTGATGGCGCCGTCGCCGATCCCGAAATTCGACAATCCGAAGATGCAGATGTCCCCGGCGCTGCAGCTCTTCGGCGCCGGGCGCGAAAAGCGCATCTATGCGGTGCCGCCGCATACCAGCGTGCGCAGCCTCGATTTCGAGGATCATCCCTTCCGCATCCAGAGCTGGGAGCAGCCTTGCGGGCTCTGCGGCGCCGCCGATTCCTATCTCGACGAGGTGGTGATCGACGACCAGGGCGGGCGCATGTTCGTCTGCTCCGACAGCCATCATTGTGAGACGCGCCGGGCGGAAGGCCATCGCGGCGCGATGCTCGCCGACGCCTCGGCGCTGCATCTGGTCGAGGACGAGGCCAAGTCATGAACATGCAGGTCAACCCGCAGGAACTCGCGCTCGATCCGCAGCCGCTGCTCTCGGTCGCCGGCGTATCCCGCTTCTATGGCGAGCGCATCGGCTGCGCCGATGTCTCCTTCGACCTCTGGCCGGGCGAGGTGCTGGGCATCGTCGGCGAGTCCGGCTCGGGCAAGTCGACCCTGCTGCGCTGCCTTGCCGGCATCGACAAGCCCGACGCGGGCGAGGTGCTCTTTCGCGGCGGCGCCGAGCCGCTCGACATCTACTCGGTCGCCGAGCAGGAGCGGCGCCGGCTGATGCGTACCGCCTGGGGCATCGTCCACCAGAACCCGCGCGACGGCCTGCGCATGGACGTCTCGGCCGGCGGCAATGTCGGCGAGCGGCTGATGGACAATGGCGCCCGCCATTACGGCAGGATTCGCGAGACCGCGCTCGACTGGCTGCAGCGCGTCGAGATCGCCGCCGGCCGCATCGACGACCGGCCGCGCCAGTTCTCCGGCGGCATGCAGCAGCGCCTGCAGATCGCCCGCGTTCTGGTCTCCGAGCCCCGGCTCGTCTTCATGGACGAGCCGACCGGCGGCCTCGACGTCTCCGTCCAGGCCCGCCTGCTCGACCTCTTGCGCGTGCTTGTCCGCGATCTCGGCCTCGCCGCGATCATCGTCACCCATGACCTCGCCGTCGCGCGCCTGCTCACCGACCGCCTGATGGTGATGAAGGATGGCCGCGTCGTCGAGCAGGGCCTGACCGACCAGGTCCTCGACGATCCCCACCACGCCTATACGCAGCTTCTGACATCCGCGGTGCTGACCGTATGAGCGCCGTCACATCCGCGTCACCGCGCCGGCACAAGGCATTGATCCCATGACCACGATGATCCAGGTCGAAAACGTCGCCAAGGAATTCACCCTGCACAATCAGGGTGGAGTGCGCCTGCCGGTGTTCGACAACGTCAATTTCTCGGTCGCTGCCGGCGAAGCGCTGGTCCTGGCCGGTGCCTCCGGCGCCGGCAAATCCAGCCTGCTGCGCATCCTCTACGGTAATTACCGGCCGACCTCCGGCACCATCGCCGTCACCCATGCCGGCCGGCCGATCGACATCGTCACCGCCGTGCCGCGCACCGTGCTCGACATCCGCCGCCGCACGCTCGGCTTCGTCTCTCAATTCCTGCGGGTGATCCCGCGTGTCTCGGCGCTCGACATCGTCCGCGACCCGCTGCTCGCCCGCGGCGCCTCGGCCGGGGAGGCGAGCGAGCGCGCCAAAGCCATGCTGGCGCGCCTCAACCTGCCGCAGCGCCTCTGGGATCTCGCGCCCGCGACCTTCTCCGGCGGCGAGCAGCAGCGCGTCAACATCGCCCGTTCCTTCGTCGATCCCTCGCCGATCATGCTGATCGACGAGCCGACCGCCTCGCTCGACGCCGGCAACCGCAATGTCGTGGTGCAGCTGATCGCCGAAGCCCGCGCGCAGGGTTCCGCCATCGTCGGTATCTTCCACGACGAAGCCGTGCGAGAGGCTGTCGCAACCCGCTATCTCGATATCACCGATTTCAGGAAGGCCGCCTGATGACCACCATCCTCACCAATGCCAGGCTGATCCTCGAGGACGAGATCGTCGACGGCACCATCGCCTTCGACGCCAGCGGCATCCTCTCCGTCGACCAGGGCCGCTCCTCGCTGCCGGCGGCGATCGACGTGCAGGGCGATTATGTCGCGCCCGGCCTCGTCGAGATGCACACCGACAACATGGAAAAGCACTTCATGCCGCGCCCGAAGGTCTTCTGGCCGAACGGGCTCGCGGCGGCGCTGGTCCATGACGCGCAGATGGCGGCGGCGGGCGTCACCACCGTCTACGACGCGATCTGCGCCGGCACGCCCTTCTCGGCCAAGGATTATCGCAAGGACATCTTCGCCGACGTCCTGGATGCGCTGCGGCTCGGCACTGCCGAGGGGGTCTTCCGCATCGACCACCGCATCCATATGCGCTGCGAGCTGACCAGCCCCGACCTGCTGCGCGACATCGAGCCCTATCAGGACGACGGCCTCGTCCAGCTCGTCTCGCTAATGGACCACACGCCCGGCCAGCGGCAATGGCGCAACCTGGAAGATCTGCGCACCTATGCGCTGGGCACCGGCAAGACCCAGGCCGAGTTCGAGGAGGATGTCGTCGTCCGCCAGCGCGAAGGCGGGGCGAATGTCGCGCGCAACTGGAGCGCAGTGGTCGAGATGTTCCGCTCCCGCGGCATTCCGATCGCCACCCATGACGACACCACGCTCGACCATGTCGAGGCCGGCATCGCCTCGGGCGCCGTGATCTCGGAATTCCCGACCACGATCGAGGCGGCAGAAGCCGCCAAGCAGCACGGCCTCGCCACCATCGCCGGTGCGCCCAATGTCGTCCGCGGCGGCTCGCATTCCGGGGGCGTCTCGGTTTCGGAACTGGCCGAGAAGGGCCTGCTCGACGGGCTCTCCTCCGATTATGTCCCCGCCAGCCTGCTCCAGGCCGTGCTCAAGCTCCATGCCGCCCATGGCATCGCCCTGCCCGAAGCGATGGGCATGGTGACCTGGAAGGTCGCCGACATTCTCGGGCTCAAGGATCGCGGCCACCTCAAGCCTGGCCTGCGCGCCGACCTGCTGCGCTTCCGGACGCTCGGCGCGACGCCGGTGCTCAATACCGTCTGGTCGAAGGGCGAGCGCGCGTTTTGACCGCAACCCCGCCGCGCTACGCCATCTACTTCGCGCCCTCCGCCGACAGCGCCCTCTGGCGCTTCGGCAGCGGGGCGCTGGGCTATGACGCCATCACCGGCGGCGACCTGCCTCACGCGGTCCCACCGGGCTGCGAGGAGCTGGACTGGGCGGCGCTCACCGCCGAGCCGCGCCGCTATGGCTTCCACGCGACGCTGAAGGCCCCGTTCGAGCTCTCGGACGGCCGCAGCGAAGGGGCGCTACGCGCCTTTGCCCGCAATTATGTCGCCGGCCGCGCGCCGGTTGAGCTCGCCGGGCTCGCCGTCAACGCGCTCGGCCATTTCGTCGCCCTGACCCCGGCCGAGCCGAGCGAGGCGCTGCAGCACTTCGCCTTCGACGTCGTCCAGGCCTTCGAGCCGTTCAGGGCTCCGCTCTCGGAAGCCGACCTGGCGCGGCGGCTGCAAAGCCCACTGACCCCGGCACACCGCGCCTATCTCGAGGCCTTCGGCTACCCTTATGTCGGCGACGCCTTCCGCTTCCACATGACGCTGACCGGCGCCCTGCCGCAGGATCTCATTTCACCCGTCAAGACGGCGCTCAGCTCTGCGCATGCGCAGGCGGTTCCGCCCGGCGAGGTTGTGCTCGACCGGATCGCGATCTTCAAGCAGGCGGACCGCGCCAGCCGCTTCACCCTGCTAGACTCCCTGCCTTTCGGCTGAAGCGCGAGGCGCGGCGTGTCAGGCGGGACCGGCCAAGGCGCGCAGCAGGCCCAACAGCTCGCTCGCGCCTTCGGCGATGCTCCGGTCGTTGACGATCCGCCGCAAGGCGGCGCGCTCCGTCACCAACGGCGCCTCGCGGGAAAGCCGCTTCGCGATATCGGCTTCGCTCTCGCGCCCGCGCGCCGCGAGTCGCTTCGCCAGAATGGCCGCCGGCGCGGTGATCTCGACCACGACCACACGCTCCGCCAGCGCCTCCGCCACGCGGATTGCGCCGCGCGAGATATTGGCGATCACCACCTCCCCGCCGGCGATGCCGGCGAGTTCGCGCGCCGGGATGCCGTAATGCAGGCCATGGGCGGCCCAGCTCAGAGCGAGCTCGCCGCGCGCCCGGGCGGCCACGAAACCGGCTTCGTCGCAGCTGTCATGATCCTCCGCCCCGGCGAGCGCCGGGCGGGTGATCAGGCGGCGCGCGAAGCGGAAGCGCCGATCATCGGCGAGCGCGCCGCGGGCGCCTTCCATCAGCGCATCCTTGCCCGCACCGGACGGGCCGACGACCAGCACCAGCGCGCCGGCCAGAACCGGCGCCGCAATCATCGTTTCAGCAGAGGAATTCGTCATGGCAGGCAAGAAACTCGGGCTTGAACCGGTGATCGACCCCACCGCCAGGGTTCGGCAGGCCGTACTCGGCCGCTATACCGAGATCGGCGCCCGCACCGCCTTCGCCGAGTCCAGCCTCGGCGACTACTCCTATGTCGTGAACGACGCGGATGTCATTTACACGACGATCGGCAAGTTCTGCTCGATCGCCGCCCATACCCGCATCAACCCGGGCAACCATCCGATGCAGCGGGCGAGCCAGTCGCATTTCAGCTACCGCTCATCGGCCTATTTTGACGATGCGGAGGACGATGCCGACTTCTTCGCCTGGCGGCGCTCGACGCCGGTGACCATCGGTCACGATGTCTGGATCGGCCACGGCGCCATCATCCTGCCCGGCCGCAGCATCGGCACGGGAGCGGTGGTCGCCGGCGGCGCAGTCGTCACCAAGGACGTGCCGGACTACACCATCGTCGCGGGCAATCCCGCCCGCATCATCCGCCGGCGTTTCCCGGAGACGGTCGCCGAGCGGCTGAAGGCGCTCGGCTGGTGGGACTGGGAGCATGCGCGCCTGCGCGCCGCGCTCGCCGATTTCCGGACGCTCGGCGTCGAGGGCTTCCTGGAGAAATACGAGGGCTGACGCCAAGCACGCGTCATGCTCGGGCCTGTCCCGAGCATGACGCGGCAAAGCCGCAGTCTTCAGCCCTTCGCCTTGGCCTTCTTCGCGCGCTCGATCGCTTCGAGGATCAGTTCCTTGGCCTTGGCGGCGTCGCCCCAGCCGGTGAACTTCACCCACTTGCCGGGTTCGAGATCCTTGTAGTGCTCGAAGAAGTGCTGGATCTGGTCGAGCGTGATCTTCGGCAGGTCCGTGTAGTTGTGGACGTTCTCGTAGCGCTTGGTGAGCTTCGGCACCGGCACGGCGATGATCTTCTCGTCACCGCCGCCCTCGTCCTCCATCATCATCACGCCGATCGGGCGGACCGCGATATAGGAGCCCGGAACCAGCGGACGCGTATTGGCGACGAGCACGTCGCAGGGGTCGCCATCCTCGGAGAGGGTATGCGGGATGAAGCCGTAATTCCCGGGATAGCGCATCGGCGTATAGAGGAAGCGATCGACGAAGAGCGTGCCGGCCTCCTTGTCCATCTCGTACTTGATCGGTTCGCCGCCGATCGCGACCTCGATCACGACATTGACTTCGTCGGGGGGATTCTTGCCGATGGAGATGGCGTCGAGGCGCATGAACTTGACCTGTCTATGGACGATACTGGCGCGCCTTATGCCGGCTTGCGCGGCAAAGGCCAAGTCCGACCTTCTGCCCGCCTTGCAAGCCGGGCTGCCAGTTCGCATCTCCCTGCCAGATTTGCGCGCCGCCTCCAGCACTGGTATCGGGCCGGCCATGGACGAAAGCAGGACGAGATGCTGAACCGCTTGCGGCGGGACGAGGACCGCTATGCCAGGCGCATGGCCCGGATCGCGCGCTGGGACCGCCCGCTCGGCGGCCGGCTCGACCGCGCGCGCGCCTGGGCCAACATGCTGCTGGTCGATCACGGCATCTTCCGACTCGCCTATCTCAATGCCCATCGCGTCACGCCGCGGCTCTGGCGGGCGGCGCAGCCGGCTCCGGGCGACATCGCCTGGTTCGCCCGTCAGGGCGTGCGCACCATCGTCAATCTGCGCGGCGGGCGCGAGCACGGCTCATGGCAGCTCCAGCGCGAGGCCTGCGAGCGCCACGGCATCGCCCTGATCGACTTCGTGCTGCGCTCGCGCGGCGCACCCGATCGCGAGACCATCCTGTCGGCGCCGCAGTTCTTCCGGGAGCTCGCCCTGCCGGCGCTGGTGCACTGCAAATCCGGCGCCGACCGCGCCGGATTCTTTGCGGCGCTCTATCTGCTGGTCCACGAGCAGCGCCCGCTGAAGGAGGCGATGGCCGCGCTCTCCTTCCGCTACGGCCATTTCCGCTTCGCCAAGACCGGCATCCTCGACGCCTTCTTCGAGGCCTATGAGCGCGAGGGCGAAGCCAGAGGCATCGCCTTCCTCGACTGGGTCGCCAATCACTACGATCCCGAGCGCCTGGAGCGCGAGTTCAAGCCGGGATTCCTGTCCTCGCTGCTCGCCGACCGCCTGATCCGGCGCGAATAGCGCCGGAGGCGGATCCACCCGCCAACTCAGATTCGCGAGCCCAGCAGCAGCGTCCCGGACTTGCCGGGGCCACCGAACCCCGTCCAGGCCAGACAGGCATGGGCCCCCATGCGCAGCAGCGACATGGCACCGACAATGCATAGCAGCGGCAGCGACAATCTGCCGAACCAGGCGATGACGGCGACGATCGCGACCGTAGCGATAGCGTTGGTGATCATGGCGTGCTGCGGGTCGCGCGACAGCGTGCCGATCTCGTTCAGCGGCGAGACCAGGGCGATCCCGGCATAGAACAGGGTCAGGATCGCCAGCACGACTCCGATGCCATGCCATTGCGTCTCCTCGAGCCAGGGATCGAGGATCAGCGCAAATCCAGCCACGCCCGCGAACAGCACGAAGGCGGCGAGGGCCAGCCCGACGGTGAGGATGCGGGCCCAGCGGCGGCGCGCCGGCCCTTGCCGGCTGCGCAGACTGCTCATCACCAGTGGCTGGGTGACCGCGCCGAACATCTGCGTCGGCATGTCGAGAAGGCGCATGGCGAGGGCGACATGCGCGGCGAAGATCGGATCGGAAGCGAAGGTCAGCGCGAAGAGCGGTGCAACCGAGAAGCCGAAGGAAAGCAGCACGGAAGGCAGCAGCAGTCGCGGCGCCGCGCTCCATTGCCGGGCCGAGCGCCGCAGCTCCCAGCGCGACCATTCGGCGCGGAAGGCGAGCTGCTGGAAGGCGAAGCGGCGACGCCAGCCGAGATAGCAGGCCGCAACGGCATGGCCGATCGCATCGGCGGCGAACAGCGCCAGCGAGGACGGACCGAAAGGCAGGATCAGGCCGAGCATCGCACCTGGCTGGACCACGGCCTGGACCAGCCCGGAATTGCCGATCGCCCGAAAATCACCCTCGGCAGTCGCTTCCGCGGTTGCCAGCCGGATCGCAGCACGGCCGGCGAGAGACAGAACGAAGAGCGCCGCATACCCCGCCATGACGAGGCCCAGCATCGAGGCGGCAAAGGCTGCGAGCGCCGCCAGCCCCAGGAAACCCGCTCCCGCCACGAGCGACAGCCGGAAGGCGCGCCCGAGCCGGTCCGGGTCGCTATTGTGGAAGAACACCGCCTCGAAGCGCAGCAGTGCTGCGATCGCCAGGAAATTGGCGAGCGCCGAATAGATCGCGAACTCGGTGAAGATCTCCGGCGGGCAGAGCAGGGCAGCGATCAGCAACCCCCAGACCGACACGAAGCGGGCCTGGATATAACGCAGCGCCAGCAGCAGTCCCGCGGCGCCGCCGCCACCTGGCCGAAGGGAGTGAAGAGCGTTCTGCGCCAGCTCGGGCCGCGCGGCCGAAGCCGGCGCCAGAGCTCTCTCGAAAGTTGCAGGCGCAGCCATGCCGACGGCCTCACTCGGGATACTCAGGGGGTGGTTTCCCGCCACTTTCCCGATGCTGGCGGCAGCCTTGCGAAAGCGGAACGAGGCTCGGCGTGCCGATCTCCTCATCCCGTGTCGCAACTTCGACAGTGCGCTCACGTAGTTAACAGATCCTTGACGGAACTCCGCGAGTTCCGACTGCGGCCCTTCGTTTCAGGGCAGGGCGTGGCGACAAGATGGCGGCAGCTTTCCCTGGGTCGCCCTGGCGACCTAAGAGAACGCCGACACCCGCGAGGTTCGCGCGCGCCCATTTCGGGCCGAGGCGAGCCTGCAGCGCCATGTTGGCGCCGCAAAGCAGATGCCATCGGCCGGACCCCGGGCGGAGGCACCTGCACTGTCGAGCAGAATCGTGTAGCCCGCTCAACTCCGCTCCTGGCAGCCGGTCAGGCGAAGTCGCGCTGCAGGGCCTCGAACTTCGCGACCTGATCGGCGAGCAGTTCGCGCTTCTCGTCGCGCCGGACGAAGACCTTGAACATCGCCTCGCCGGCGCCGTTGAAGAACTGCACCGAGCAGGAACGGCGGCCATGGAACTGCCGGTCGACCAAAGCGATGGTCTGGCAATTGCCGGCCTTGATGTGCCCGCCGATCGGGCTGTCGCCATGGATGTTGTAATAGCCGTGGCCGAAGGAACCGACCGGCAGGGAGCCCTCGCATTCGAGCACGATGTCGGGAGTGTGCACGATGAAGAGCACGGTGCCCCAGCTCGAGAGCTCCAGCCAGAGCGCCTCGAAGCGCTCCGCCGGGATGAAGCGGCGCTGGTTGTCCGGCGCCGCCTCGAGCACGGCGAGCGTCGACACGCCGACCTCGCGGGCGATCGCCTCGATGACGCCGTCCGGCTTGGCGGCGAGCGCCTGCCTGACGCGTTCCATGGGCTCCGTGACCGGCGGTTCCTGGCCTGCCGGAGCAAGCGCCTGCGAGATCGGCATGTCCACCCTCCCCCTTATTCCGCCGCCTGGAGCGGCAGATGCGGGTTGTTCTCGGTCAGCACCGTCTCGAAGCCCTCGAACTCGGGATGGCCGAGGAAGACCGGCTTCGGCCGCGCCTGGCCGGCCTTGCTGTGCGACTCGCGGAACTGCTCGGACTTGGTCCAGGCGGTGAAGTCCTCCTTCGAGGCCCAGGTCGTGTGCGAGGAATAGAGCGTGTGGTCCTCCTTCTCCGGCCCCTTGAGCAGGTGGAAGGCGATGAAGCCCTTCATCTCGTCGAGCCGGGTTTTGCGCGAGGACCAGATGGTCTCGAACGTCGCCTCCTCCCCCTTGATGACCTTGAAGCGGTTCATGGCGATGAACATGGGATTTCCTCGATAGGCTGACGGAGAAAGACAAGCGGGCGGCGCAGACGCGCGGAACCGCGCCGAGCCGGCGACCGCACTTGACCCCTCTTAGTAAAACTGAATATCACCGTCAACAACGGCTCAGTAATCATAGTTTTTAATGATTATAAAGAGAGCCTATACTTTGGAATCACTGTAAGCAGTCGGCGCCACCGGGAGTCTGGAGGCATCGCGCTGCGGCACCCGACGAGACCGAGCCATGCAATACATGCCATCGCCCGCGACCGCCCCCCTTGCCGGCATCAAGGCCAAGCGCCTCGGCCGGGAACTCACGGCCGCCATCGGCTTGACCTTTCTTGCCGCTTCCGGCCTCGGCGGCAGCGAGGCCTGGTCGAGCCGGATGGCGCAGACCGCCTTCGGCTTCGTTGCCAGCGCCCAGGCACAGACCACCCAGCGCATCGTCGCGGTCGGCGGCGTCGTCACCGAAGTGCTCTATGCCCTCGGACTGCAGGACAGCATCGTCGGTGTCGACACCACCAGCCTGTGGCCGCCGGAGGCGCTGAAAGAGAAGAAGAATGTCGGCTATGTCCGGGCGCTCTCGGCCGAGGGCGTGCTCTCGCTGAAGCCGTCCCTGGTGATCGCGGTCGAAGGCGCCGGCCCGCCCGACGCGATGGCGCTCGTGCGCGAGGCCGGCCTGTCCATGGCGCCGGTTCCCGAGGCGCTGACGCCCGAGGCGGTGGTCTCGAAGATCGAGATCATCGGCAAGGCTGCCGGCGCCGCCGAGCCGGCGCGGCAGCTCGCAGCCGGCGTAAAGGCCCGCTTCGCCGAGCTCGACAAGCTGCGCGCCGGCCTGCCGGGCAAGAAGCGCGTGCTCTTCGTGCTCTCGCTGCAGAACGGTCGCACCATGGTCGGCGGCCGCAACAGCACCGCCGACGCCATCATCGCGCTCGCCGGCGGCGTCAACGCCGCCGAAGCCGTCGAGGGCTTCAAGCCGATGACCGACGAGGCGATCATCACCGCCGCCCCGGATTATGTGCTGATGATGCGCCACAGCGCTGCTCCCTCCCAGACGCCCGAGGAGCTCTTCGCCTTGCCGGCCTTCTCGCAGACCCCGGCGGCCAAGGCGAAGGGTCTGATCCGCATGGATGGGCTCTACCTTCTCGGCTTTGGCCCCCGGACCCCGGATGCCGCCCGTGACCTGATGGCCGCGCTTTATCCGGAGGCCAAGATCGCCCAGCTTCCCGGGGCGAAATGACCCTCGCCATGAAGCCAGCCACGGTGCCCGGCGCGACCGCGCTGGCGCGGCTGACCGCCAGCCGCCGACAGCGCAACCTCGTCGCCGGCGGCGTCCTGCTCGGGCTGTGCCTGGTGCTGATGCTGCTCTCGCTCGGCGCCGGCGCCTTCGCCATCGCGCCCGGGCGTGTCGCCGAGATCCTGCTGGCGCGCCTCGGCAGCGGACCGGCCGAGTTGCTCGACAGCCGCGAGGCGCTGGTCGTGCTCAACATCCGCATGCCGCGCCTGCTGCTCGGCGCGCTCGTCGGCGCGGCTCTCGCCATTTCCGGCGCCCTGATGCAGGGCCTGTTCCGCAACCCGCTCGCCGATCCCGGCCTCGTCGGCGTCTCGGCCGGCGCCGGGCTCGCCGCCGCCGCGACGATCGTGCTTGGCGACCGGCTGCTGGCGGGCATCGGCATGGGCATCAAATTGCCCTTCGCCGCATTGCCCTTCGGTGCCTTCTTCGGTGGGTTGATCTCGACGCTGGCGCTCTACCTGATCGCGACGCGCGAGGGACGGACCTCGGTCGCCACCATGCTGCTGGCTGGCGTCGCGCTCGGAGCGCTCGCCGGCTCGCTCACCGGGCTGCTCGCTTACATCTCGGACGACCGGCAGTTGCGCGACCTCACCTTCTGGTCGATGGGCAGCCTCGGCGGGGCGAGCTGGAGCAAGCTTTCCGTCGTCGCGCCGATCGTGCTGCCGCTCCTGGTGGCCGTGCCATTCCTGGCGCGCGGCCTCAATGCGCTGATGCTCGGCGAAGCCGAGGCCTTCCATCTCGGCATCCCCGTGCAGCGGATCAAGGCGATGGCCGTGGTGCTCGTCGCCCTCTCCGTCGGTGCGAGCGTCGCCGCCGCCGGCGTGATCGGCTTCGTCGGCATCGTCGTGCCGCACCTGATCCGCCTGCTGATCGGCCCGGATCATCGCCTGCTGCTGCCACTTTCGGCGATCGGCGGCGCGACGCTCCTCGTCGGCGCCGACATCGTCGCGCGCCTGATCGTCGTCCCGGCCGAACTGCCGATCGGCATCGTCACCGCCTTTATCGGCGCGCCCTTCTTCCTCTGGCTGCTGCTGCGCCGCGGCCGGATCGCCGAAAGCTGAGAGGGAGGAGCGCGATCATGACCACGATCCTCGAAGCCCGGGATCTGCATTTCCGCGTTCGCGGCACCGCTTTGGTGCGCGATGCCTCGCTGCAGCTCGACGCTGGCACGACCTCGATCATCGTCGGCCCGAACGGGGCCGGAAAATCGACCCTGCTCAAGCTCCTGACCGGCGAGCTGACCCCGGCCCAGGGAGAGGTCCGGCTTGAGGGCGCCCCGCTCGCCGGCGCGCCCGCCTGGAAGCTCGCCTGCCAGCGCGCGGTGATGTCGCAGAACCAGCGGCTCGCCTTCCCGTTCAGCGTCTACGAAGTCGCCAGACTCGGCCTCGAAGGGGTCGGCCGCGCCCAGTCGCGCAGCCGCAGCGAGCAGATCATCGCCGAGGCGCTCGAGACCGCCGGCGTGCTGGGCCTCGCCAGTCGCGAGTACCAGACGCTCTCCGGCGGCGAGCAGCAGCGCGTGCAGTTCGCCAGGGCGCTCTGCCAGCTCGAGGCCGGCCGCTCGGTCGCCGAGCGGCAGATCCTCTTCCTCGACGAGCCGATCGCCAGCCTCGACCTCTGCCACCAGCTTGCTCTGCTCGATGCCGCCCGCGCCATAGCGACGCAAGGGGCGGCGGTGCTGATCGTCCTGCACGACCTCAACCTCGCCGTGACCTATGCCGACAAGCTGCTGGTGATGCATGAAGGCGCGATCGTCGCCCAGGGCGCGCCGGCCGCAATTCTCGACGATGCCCTGCTGCGCGGCGTCTTCCGCGTCGATCTCGCCTTCAGCCGGCTGCCGCCGACCGGATTGCCCTTCCTGCTGCCGCAGCAGCATCTGCGCGCGGCGACCGGCCCGGCCTTGCGCGCCGCGGGCGCCTGATATCTTCAAGAAAGCGTTGGTCCGGCGTCGCTGCGGGTCTATAGCCAAGCGCTCCCCCCGCTTTGCGACCGTGCCATGACCGAACAGATCGACCGTCTTTCCTTCCCGAAGGATCGCATCCGCGTCCTGCTGCTGGAAGGCATCAACGATTCCGCCGTCGCGATCCTGCAGAACGCCGGCTACACCAACCTGACCCGGCTGCCCAAGGCGCTCGACGAGGCCCAGCTTGTCGAGGCTATCGCCAAGACGCATATCCTCGGCATCCGCTCGCGCACCCAGCTCACCGGCACGGCGCTGGCGGCCGCGCAGCGGCTCTTCGCCGTCGGCTGCTTCTCGGTCGGCACCAACCAGGTCGATCTCGACGCGGCGCGGCTGCGCGGCATCCCGGTCTTCAACGCGCCCTTCTCGAACACACGCAGCGTCGCCGAACTGACCATCGGCGAGATCGTCATGCTGCTGCGCCGGATTCCCGACCGCTCGCGCTCGGCCCATCAGGGTGGCTGGGACAAGTCGGCCAACGGCGCCTTCGAGGTCCGCGGCAAGACGCTCGGCATCGTCGGCTACGGCAATATCGGCAGCCAGCTCTCGAACATTGCCGAGGCGATGGGCATGCGGGTGATCTACTACGATCACACCGACCGTCTGCGCCATGGCAACACCGAGCCGGTCGAGAGCCTCGCCGCCCTGCTTTCCGGCAGCGATATCGTCTCGCTGCACGTGCCGGAGACGCCCGCCACCCATGGCATGATCGGCAAGGCCGAGATCGCCCTGATGAAGCAGGGCGCCTATCTCATCAACAATTCCCGCGGCACGGTCGTCGATCTCGAGGCGCTCGCCGAGGCCCTGAAGAGCGGACACCTCGGCGGCGCCGCCGTCGACGTCTTCCCGAAGGAGCCCGCCTCCAACAACGACCGCTTCGTCACCCCGCTCCAGGGCCTGCCCAACGTCATCCTGACCCCGCATATCGGCGGCTCGACCGAGGAGGCACAGGAGCGCATCGGCGCCGAGGTGGCGCGCAAGCTCGTCGACTATTCCGATGTCGGCTCGACCGTCGGCGCGGTGAACTTCCCGCAGGTGCAGCTGCCGGCGCGGCCGGCGGGCACGCGCTTCATCCAGGTCCAGCGCAACGCGCCGGGCATGCTGCGCCGTCTCAACGACGTCTTCGCCAGCCGCAACATCAACATCGCCGCCCAGAACTTCCAGACCGATGGCGAGATCGGCTATGTCGTGATGGAGGCCGACCCGGTCGGCGAGGTCGCGCGCGAGATCATCGAGGAGATCCGCGCCCTCGACGGCACGATCCGCGCCCGCCTGCTCTACGAGCGCGGCTGAGCGCAGGCCGTTCAGCCGGCCTGCAGCTTCAGCCCGACGATCCCGGCGAGGACGAGCGCGATCCAGAACAGCCGCGCCGCCGTCGCCGGCTCGCCGAAGATCATGATGCCGACGGCGACCGAGCCGGCGGCGCCGATCCCCGTCCAGACCGCATAGGCGGTTCCGAGCGGCAGCACTTCGAGCGCCTTGATCAGCAGGGCGACGAAGACGACCAGCAGGACGACCGAGGCCAGCGCCCAGGGCGTATCGCGAAAGCCATCGGCCTTCTTCATGGAGAACGCCCAGGCGACGTCGACGACGCCGGACGCGATCAGGGCGAGCCAGGCCCAGCCGGCGGTCATGACGCCCTCGCAGCGCTGGCCTGCGCCTGCGGCAGCGCCGCGGCGAAGCTTTCGGCAAGCTGGCTCAGCCTGGCACGGGCCTTGTCGCGGGCGGCGGCGATCGCCGGCTCCGGCCCGATCGTCGGCCCCTGCCCGACCACCGCGATCTCGCCGAGCCCGATGAAGCGCAACGCCGCCTGAAGATAGGGCGTCGCGAGATCCGGCCGCCCCCAGCTCGGGCCGTCGCTGTAGTCGCCCGCGCTGGCGATGATCGCGAGCGTCGGGCGCGGCCGTAGCAGCGGCGTATACCCCGTCGCGGGATCGAAGCGGAACGCCAGCCCCGGCTGCGTCACCAGGTCCAGCCAGTGCTTGAGCTTGTAGGGAATCCCGAAATTCCACATCGGCGTCGCGATCACCACGAGATCGGCGGCGTCGAGCCGGGCGACCATCGCCTCGATGGTGCGCCACGCCGCGGCTTCGCGCGGAGCCAGCACTCGCCCGGCGAGGCGGGCATATTTCGCGGCCAGCGCCGCCCCGTCGAACTCCGGCAGCGGCTCGCGCCAGAGATCGAGCGTATCGACCTCCAGCTCCGGCGCCAGTTCGTGCAGGCGGGTCAGGAAAGCCGCCGCGGCCGCGCACGAGGCGGAATCGCCCTGGCGCGGCGAGGCTTGAACGAGCAGCAGTCTCGGCATGTGTTCGGCTCCGATGGGTTGCGCCCAGGCGGCGCATCACGACCGAAATGCCTCGCGCAGTTGCGAACCGAAATGCTTGCGTTGCGATCAGAATTCGCATGAATGCGAGGCATGCTGAACCATGACGATCTCGCTCTGGTCCTCGCCATCGCCCGTGCCGGCCGCATGAAGCCGGCAGCCGAGACGCTGCAAGCCCATCCCGCCACGGTCTATCGCCGCCTGGAAGCGCTGGAGCGTCGGCTCGGCGGCAAGCTCTTCGAGCGGATCGACGGCCGCCAGGCACCGACCGCCCTGGCCGAGGAGATCGTCGCCGAGGCGGAGGCGATCGCGGAACGGCTCGACGCACTCAACCGCGCGGTCAGCGGCCGCGACGCACGGCTCGGCGGCCCCCTGACCATGACGACGACCGATACGCTGCAGGCCCTGGTCATGCCGGTCGCCGCCGCCTTCGGCCGTCTGCACCCGAGGCTGGAGCTGCGGCTCGATGTGTCCAGCGCCATGGCCGACATGCGGCGCAACGAGGCCGACATCGCGATCCGCCCAACGCGCGCGCCGCCGGAGACCCTGATCGGGACGAAGCTCGGCAGCTTCGACTATGCGGTCTTCACGCGAGGATCGGAACCGCATCCGGCGAGCCTCGCCGCGCTCATCGCCGCAGGCGGCTGGATCGGCCTGTCGGGCGAGATCGCCCAGACGCCGGCAGCACGCTGGCTCGATGCGCATGTCCCGCCGGCGGCGCGCATCGCCTCGGTCAATCTGATGCTCGGCGCCGCGCTCGCGGCACGTTCAGGGGCCTATGCGCTGCTGCCGGCCTATCTCGGCGATGATCCGCTCTTCGGACTTGCGCGGGTGAGCCCGCCGGTGCCGGAGCTGCGTTCGCAGGTCTGGCTGCTGACCCATCCGGACCTGCGCTACGCCGCCAAGGTCAGGGCCTTCATGGCCTTCGCCGGCAAGGCGCTGCGTCAGGCCCTGCGAGAAGACAGGCCCCGCGACGAACCTTAGGCGACGCCCAGATTGAGCAGGTCGTGCACATGCACGAGGCCGACAGGGCGCTCGTCCGCATCTGCCACGATCAGAGCCGTCACCCGCATCCGGTTGACCATTTCCAGCGCCTCGGCCGCCAGCGCGTCCGGCGCGATCCGGCGCGGATTCGCCGTCATCACGTCGCGCGCCAGCCGGCCGCCCCAGCCACTGCCGAGCTTGCGGCGCAGATCGCCGTCGGTGACGATCCCGGCGAGTTTGCCCTCGGGATCGATGACGATGGCGCAGCCAAAGCTCTTGGCCGAAATCATCTCGACCACATCGGCCATCGCCACGGTCGCACCGACGATCGGCAGGCGCTCGCCCTGATGCATGATGCTGGCGACGGTCTTGAGCTGCGCGCCGAGCTTGCCGCCGGGGTGGTAGACGTAGAAGTCCTGGCGCGAGAAGCCGCGCGCCTCGAGCAGGGCGACGGCGAGCGCATCGCCGAGCGCCATCTGCATCGTCGTCGAGGTCGTCGGCGCGAGCCCGTTCGGGCAGGCTTCCTCGGCCTTGGGCAGGACGAGCGCGATATCGGCCTCGCGTCCGAGCGCGCTGTCAGCATTGGCGGTGATCGCGATCAGCCCGACCCGGAAGCGGCGCGTATAGGCGACGATCGCCGAGAGCTCGGCCGCCTCGCCGGACCAGGACAGCGCGACGACGACGTCCTCGGGCTGGACCATCCCGAGATCGCCATGACTGGCCTCGGCCGGGTGGACGAAATGCGCGGGCGTTCCGGTCGAGGCGAGCGTCGCCGCGATCTTGCGCCCGACATGGCCGGACTTGCCCATTCCGGTCACGACGACCCGGCCGGACGCGGCCCGGATCATCTCGACGGCGGCGGCGAAGGGCGCGGCAAGCCCGTTGCCGATGGCGGCATGGAGCGCATCGAGCCCGGCGCGCTCGGTGGCGATGGTGCGGAGGGCGGAAGCGCTGATGGTCGCGGTCATGGCGGGCGTCTAGCACGATGAGCAGCCGGCTGGCCACCGTCACGCCCGCGTTGACGGGCCATTAACCCTCTTCGTTCTAACTCCGTTAACCATGCGCGCCATCCCGGTGCGCAGCGTCCTGTTTATGCCGGAGCCTCGGCCTGCCCGTGACCCGTTTCGCCAAGATCTGCTGGCTGGCCGGCGTCGCGAGCTGTTGCGGCGTGGCCGGGTTGCTGGCCTGGCCGCGGCACGGCCTCGCGCAGACGCTGGACGAACCGGCGCCGCGGGCGCGATCCTCGGGCCTGCGCACCGGCACGCCGCAATATGTTGCCCAGCAGCGCGCTCCGGAGAATACCGAAACCGGCTCCGCCACGCCCGAGGCGATCAGCGATCCTGCCGCACTCGTCCAGCGCCAGCAAAGCGCCATCTCGCAGCGCCAGCCGGCACGCGCGGCCCGGCCGGTCCAGTCCCCGGGCCTGCGCGGCGTGACCCAGCGCCAGTTCCGCGCGCCGCAGCCCGTCGTCACCGGGCTGCCGCCGGTGCCGGCCGCCCCGCCTCCTCCGCCGCGCCGCCGCGCCCCGGAGGAGGACCCCTACGCGCCGCTCGGCCTGCGCTTCGGCGCCGTCACCTTGCGCCCGGCGATCGGCGAATCGATCGGCTACGACACCAATCCCTCGCGCGTCCCCGGCCCGAGCAAGGGCTCGGCCTTCAGCCGGACCGAGGGCGAGCTCGGCATCCAGTCCGACTGGAACGTGCACGAGCTGACCGGTTCGCTGCGCGGCGGCTACAGCCACTATTTCCGCGACGACAACGCATCCCGCCCTGATGCCCAGGGCAACATGTCCCTGCGCCTCGACGCGACGCGCGACACCCGCATCCTGCTCGAATCCCGCCTGGTGCTGGACACGCAGCGCCCCGGCTCGCCCGATCTCACCGCCGCCGTGAAGGGCCGGCCGATCACCTGGGCCTATGGCGCCTCCGCCGGCGTCACTCACGACATCAACCGGCTGCAGCTTACCCTGCGCGGCTCCATCGACCGCCAGGACTATGAGAATGCCGAGCTCAGCAATGGCCGCGAGCTCAGCCAGGCCGACCGCAACCAGACGCAGTACAGCCTGAGGCTGCGCGCCGCCTATGAGGTGACGCCGGGCTTCAGGCCCTTCGTCCAGACCGAAATCGACACGCGGCAATACGACGAGAAGGTCGATTCGAACGGCTATATGCGCTCCTCGGACGGCTATACCGCCCGCCTCGGCTCGACCTTCGAGATCAGCCGCATGCTCACCGGCGAGGTCTCGGTCGGCTATCAGGACCGCAAATACCAGGACCCGCGCCTGAAGAATCTGCGCGGCATGGTCGGCGACGCTGCGATCCTGTGGACGCCGACCCCGCTGACCACGGTGACCTTGCGCGGCGCCGCCGAACTCGGCGACACCACCATCGCCGGCTCGAGCGGCACGACGGCACGGCGCGTCAGCCTTGAAGTGGCGCATGCGCTCAGGCGCAACCTCACCGTCACCGGCTTCACCACCTTCCAGCGCACCGATTACGAGGGGCAGGGCCTACGCGAGGACCTTTCGACCATCGGCGCACGGGTCGACTACAAGCTGACCCGCACCTTCTCGGTCCGCGCCAGCTTCACCCATGAGCGGCTGAATTCGACCCAGCCGGGCTCGGACTACACCGCCAATGTCTCGCTGGTCGGCCTCAGGATGCAGTTCTGACCGTAGCCATCCCGCCATCGAAACGCGGCGTCATCCCGGGCTTGTCCCGGGATCCATCCTAAAGCTCCGCAGCCCGACGATGAATCCCGGAGCGGCGCGGCTTCGCCGCTTGTCCGGGATGATACCACGGGTCCGCCTGATGGCTGGCGCTACCGCCCGAGCAGACGCCCGATCTCCTCGCGCAATTGCGGGCCGAGATCGCCACGATCAAGCGCATAAGCGAGGTTGGCGGCAAGAAAGCCGATCTTCGAGCCGGTGTCGTAGATGTCGCCATCGAAGCGCACTGCGAAGAACTTCTCGCGCTCCGCCAAAGCGATCATCGAATCGGTCAGCTGGATCTCGCCGCCGGCGCCCTTCTCCTGCTTGGCGAGCAGGTCGAAGATCGTCGGCTGCAGGATGTAGCGGCCGGTGATGTGCAGGTTCGACGGCGCCGTGCCCTTGGGCGGCTTCTCGACCATGCCGGTGATCTGCGAGACCTTGGCCTTGGCATCGTGCACGCCGACGATGCCGTATTGATGGGTCTGGTCCTCCGGCACCGGAGCGACCGCGATATGGTTGCCGCCATGCTCGGCATGGGCCTCGATCATCTCGGCGAGGCAGCCCTTGCCGCGGGTATGGTGCAGCATGTCGGGCAGGAGCAGCGCGAAGGGCTCGTCGCCGATGATGTCGCGGGCGCACCAGACGGCATGGCCGAGGCCGAGCGGGCCCTGCTGGCGGGTGAAGCTCGCCGCACCGGCCGCCGGCAGATCCTGCTTCAGTGCTTCGAGCTCCTTCACCTTGCCGCGTTTGGCGAGCGTGTCGTCGAGCTCATAGGCCATGTCGAAATGGTCCTCGATCACGCCCTTGTTGCGGCCGGTGACGAAGACGAAATGCTCGATGCCCGCCGCGCGCGCCTCGTCGACCACATGCTGGACGACCGGACGGTCGACGATGGTCAGCATCTCCTTCGGGATCGCCTTGGTGGCGGGGAGGAAACGCGTGCCCAGCCCTGCGACCGGAAACACCGCCTTGCGGATCTTCTTGCTCATGCGCATCCATCTCGCGCGCCAGGCAGCGCGCGCCTGCTAGATTCGGAGGGCTTCGGGGAAGCCGGCTTCGCCCCGTTCAATGCCGGCCCCTGGAGGCTGTCGTCCAATTCTGGCGAAAAGACGGGCCGCCTCCAAAAGATCGATACCAGTCGCGCCTTGCCGGAACGTCAATATCCTCGCACTAAAATCGCCGGCAAGCCGTCGCCGGATCGTCGCTTTTGCGCGCTTTGCTGCCGGCGATTCGCCCGGTGCGCGGTTATCCTGCGCATGGGCTGGCCCGGGCACATGCAATCTCGTTCTATGCTGCCGGGACGACAGGGAGAAGACGATGGCAATTCTGGTTTCGGGCGGCGCCGGCTATATCGGCAGCCATATGGTGCTGGAGCTGCTCGACCGCGGCGAGAAGGTCGTGGTGCTTGACGATCTCTCCACCGGCTTCTGGTGGGCGGTGCCGCCGGAGGCGGTTTTCGTCAAAGGCGACATGGGTGACCAGGCGCTGGTCGAGCGCACCATTGCCGAGCACGGCATCACCGAGATCGCCCATTTCGCTGCCAGGATCGTCGTGCCCGATTCGGTCTCCGACCCGCTCGGCTACTACCTCAACAACACCGTGAAGACGCGGGCCCTGCTGGAGAGTGCGGTGCGCGCCGGCGTCAGGCACGTGATCTTCTCCTCGACGGCCGCCGTCTATGGCGAGCCGCCGGTCTCGCCGGTGCCCGAGGAGATCGCGCTCAACCCGATCAACCCCTATGGCCGTTCCAAGCTGATGAGCGAATGGATGCTCGCCGACACCGCCAAGGCCCATGGCCTCAGCTATGTCGCCCTGCGCTATTTCAACGTCGCCGGCGCCGATCCCAGGGGACGCTCCGGCCAGTCCTCGGCCGGCGCCACCCATCTGATCAAGGTCGCGAGCCAGGCGGCGCTCGGCCAGCGTGCCGGGCTCGAGATCTTCGGCACCGACTATCCGACGCCCGACGGCACCTGCGTGCGCGACTATATCCACGTCACCGACCTCGCCCGCGCCCATCTTTCGGCGCTCGACCATCTGCGCGCCGGCGGCGACAGCCTGACGCTGAACTGCGGCTATGGCCGCGGCTATTCGGTGAAGCAGGTGGTCGAGGTGGTGAAGAAGGTCTCGGGCGTCGACTTCCCGGTCAAGCTCTCGCCGCGCCGCGCCGGCGACCCAGCCTCGCTGATCGCCGGGGCGGACCGGATCCGCAACGAGCTCGGCTGGCGGCCGGAGCATGACGATCTCGAGGAGATCGTGACCCAGGCGCTGGCCTGGGAGGAGAGCCTGCGCAAGCGCAATGCGAGCTGACGCCCGGGATTTTCCGCGGCCTTAACCTATGGTTAACCTCGTTCAGGCGCTGTGTCGGGAAAGACTGTCCAGCGACCGTGCCAGGGAACCGACATGCGCCGCCTTTCCGCCTTCGCCATCGCAGCCCTGCTCGGCCTCGGGCCTGCCCTCGCGCAGACCACGGGGTCGATCAATCCGGCCCGCGCGCAGGCTCCAAAGCCGGCGCCGCGGCCGGCGGCGAATGCCGGCTTCGACAGCTTCCTGAAGACCCTCTGGCCGCTCGCGCAGGCCCGCGGCATCTCGCGAAAGACCTTCGACGTCGCCTTCCAGGGCGTGGTGCCCGATCCCTCGATCATCGCCCTGACCCGCAAGCAGTCGGAATTCGTCGCGCCGATCTGGAGCTATCTCAACAGCGCCATCGGCGGCGCCCGCATCTCGCGCGGTCGCGAAATGCTCGCCGCCCATGCCGGCGTGCTGGCCCAGGCCGAATCCCGCTATGGCGTGCCCAAGGAGATCATCCTCGGCATCTGGGGGATGGAGACCAATTACGGCTCGTTTAAGGGCGACAAGGACGTCATCCGCTCGCTCGCGACGCTCGCCAACATCCGCTATCGCGGCGACTTCTTCCGCGACGAGCTGCTCACCGCGCTGGAGCTGATCGAGAAGGGCTACGCCGGGCGTGACGAGCTGCGCGGCTCCTGGGCCGGCGCCATGGGCCACACCCAGTTCATGCCGTCGAGCTACATGAAATACGCCGTCGACCAGACCGGCGACGGCCATGCCGACATCTGGACCTCGACCAGCGACGCCATCGCCTCGACCGCCAACTACCTGAAGAGCTTCGGCTGGGTGCCCGGCCTGCCCTGGGGCATCGAGGTCGTGGTGCCCGAGGGCTTCGACCACAATCTCTACCGCGCCAGCTTCTCAAGCTTCCGCTCGGCCGGCCTGCGCCGCGCCGATGGCGGTTCGTTGCCGTCCTCGGGCGAGGCAAGGCTGTTCTATCCGGCGGGGCATACCGGCCCGGCCCTGCTGCTGACGGCGAACTTCGACGTCATCAAGAAGTACAACTCCTCCGACGCCTATGCGCTGGCCGTCGGCCATCTCGGCGACCGGATCGCCGGCCGCCCGGCCCTGCAGGGCGAATGGCCGGTCAAGGCGCCGCGCCTCGACAAGAACGGCGTCACCGACCTCCAGCGCCGGCTGAAAAGCCTCGGGCTCTATTCGCACGATGCCGATGGCCGTATCGGCACCGGGACCCGCGACGCCGTGCGCCAGTACCAGCAGCGCGCCGGCCTGCTCGCCGATGGCTGGCCGACGCCAGCGCTGCTGGCCCGGATGAAGGCCGCGCGCTGACTTTCGCCGCGGTTTCTGCTATGGGAAAGGGGTGGTCGGACTGACCGACGCCGGGTAGCCGAGCGATGCGTCTACGCTCCTTCGCCGTGATCCTCGCGGCCTCCGCGCTCCTGCTGCTCACCGGCGGCCCCTCGACCTTCGCCCAGGGCGAACCCCAGCGCCGCAGCCTTTTCAACCTATTCTGGCAGATGCCGGAGCGACCCGCGGTCCAACCGCGGCAGCGTGCCCGGCCGGCGCCGCAGCAGACCCGGCGCCGGCCGCCCCAGATGGTCCGCGATGATCCGGTCATCCCCAAGGTCGACGTCAACCACCACGTCCTCGTCGTCGGCGACACGCTCGCCGACCAGATCGCCATCGGCCTCGCCGACAGCCTGAACGACCGGGCCGATGTCGCCGTGCAGCGCAAGGCCAAGGCCGATAGCGGTTTGGTCCGCACCGATTTCTACGACTGGCCGAAGGCGGTGGTGGAGCTGCTCGCCGCCGACCCCAAGATCATGGTCGGCGTCATCTCGCTGGGCCCCAACGATCGCCAGGCGATCCGCGAGGGCGACGTCACCCACGAGCCGCTGAGCGAGCGTTGGCTGCAGATCTACCGCTCCCGCGTCGAGACGATAACGGCGGCCTTCGCAGCAAGGCGGGTGCCGCTGATCTGGGCGGGCGCGCCGCCGATGCAGAATACCCGGCTCTCGACCGACCTCACCGTGCTGAACGACGTCTTCCGCAAGAGCGTCGAGGCCTCCGGCGGGCAGTTTGTCGATCTCTGGACCCCCTATCTCGACGCCGAGAACCGCTACAGCGCCATGGGGCCGGACGTGGACGGCCAGACCACAAGGCTGCGCCTCGGCGACGGCGTGCACTTCACCAAGGCCGGCGCCCGCAAGGCCGCCCATTTCGTCGACGTCCTGATCCGCCGCATCCTCGATCATACGCCGAGCGAGAACGTCATCGCCCTGCCCTCCGATCCCGGGACCGCTGGACCGGTACCACCGGAGCAGCAGCCGGGCGCCATCGAGCGCCTGATCGACCGCATGGTCAGCGGCCGGACGGACGATCTCGCGCTTGTCCCGGTCATCCCCGTGCGGCCGCTCGCGGGTCCGATCCTGCCCTTGACCGGCGCTCCGCCGGCAGTCGGCGAATCCGCGCTGCTGGCCTCGATCCAGGATGCACGCGGCCGCGGCGATACCGCGACCCAGCTCGACCGGATCTTCGGAGATGGCGTCGCGCCGGAGCCGAAGCCGGGCCGCGCCGATGATTTCCGCTGGCCGAGGCCGAACTGACCCGCGCCCTGCAGGGCTTCAGCCGAGCTGGAAAAGCTCGAACCGCTCCATCTCCGCATCGACCCGCCGGCGCAGCTCCGCCGAGGGCGCCGGCTCGAGCCAGGTCCATTGCTGGATCAAGAGCTTGCGTCCGGCCCGGTCGGCCTTGAGGTCGGCGACGGCGACGATCCGGTCTCCCTCCAGCACCGGCAGGCCGAAATAGCCGAAGGCGCGCTTCTCCTTCGGCAGATAGGCCTCGAACAGGTGGTCGTAGCCGAAGAACAGCTTCAGCCGCTTGCGCTGGATGATCAGCGGGTCGAAGGGCGACAGGATATGGACGAGCTCCTCGCCCGCCGGCGCCGCCGGTTCCAGAACCTCCGGCGCCGCCCAATGCGGCGAGGTCGAGGCTCCCTCGATCCTGACCTCGACCAATTGCCTGCGCTTCACCCTGGCGGCGATGAGCTCGGCCACGGCCTTCTTGCTGGGCGCGTCGAGATGGCAGATCGAATCGAGGCTGACGACGCCCTGCGCACGCAGGGCCCGGTCGAGCTTGTAGGCGACGACCTGCCGCTCGGAGGCCGGCGTCGGCCGCTTCTCCCAGCCGAAATGCCGGTCCATCAGCTCATAGGTCTTGAGCATGCCGGACCGGGCGGAGATGACGAGCTCGCCATCGTAGAAGGCCCGCTCCAGCAGGCCCTTCGAGGGCTTCTTGCTGGCCCAGAGATGCGTCTTCTCGACCAGGACGTCGGTGTCGATGTCGCGGATGGTGAGCGCGCCCTCCTTGCGGATGCGCGCGAGCAGCTTGCGGGCTTCCTCGCTTCCGCCGACCGAGGACCAGCGTTTCGGCTCTGCCCTGTGCGCCTTCATCGCCGGCAGGAAATAGCGGATATCAGCGGCCGGCACATAGGACAGCGCATGCGTCCAGTACTCGAACACCGCCTTGTCGGCCGATTGCGCCTGCACGAGGTCGGCCCGGCGATAGGCGGGGATACGGCTGTAGAGGATGTGATGATGGCAGCGCTCGATCACGTTGATCGTGTCGATCTGGACATAGCCGAGATGCGCGACTGCGGCCTCTGTCGCCGCAGGACCGGCACCGAAGGGCTCGGCCCTGTCGAGGCGCTGGGCCCTGAGCCAGATGCTGCGGGCCTGGGCCTTGCCCAGTGCGGGAATCTTGCGGGGTCGCGTCGCCATTTGCCACAGGCTAGCGAGGCGGCACGCGAAGGTTAAGGTGCCGCCAAAAGCACTGCTGACAGAGCATGTCGGCGGCGAACCGCCTCAGGGCGCCAGCGCCTGCGCCAATGCCTCCGGCGTCAGCTCCGCCAGGGCGCTCTGAACCTTGAAAGCCTTCGTCTTCTCGCCGGGATTCATCACCAGGATCACCGTCTCCGTCCCCGGGCAGGCGGGATCGGCGCAGAGGATCTCGTTGACGGCGATCACCGCAGTCTCCGGGAGGGCGAGCAGCGCACGCACCTGTCGCTTCACTTCGGCCGCGGCATCTGTGCCGCCGGCCTCGCGCTTGCCCTTGCCAAACAGGCCGAAGCGCATCGCGCTCAGCCCGGCAGGTTCAGGACGCCCGCCGCCCCGTCCTCGGCGCCGAAGGCGAGCCGCTTGCCGGCCTTGTCCCAGGCGAAGGCGGTGATGCCGCTGCCGCGCTGCGCCGCGCGGACCAGCAGCTCCGAGCCGTCGACCAGACGGATCATCAGGATGCAACCATCGTCATAGCCGACCGCGAGCACTAGCGCCTTCGGATGGAAGGCGACGCGGGTGACCTTGGCATGGCGGGCGCCGCATTCGCGCGGCGCCTTGCCGGTCGGCCCCTCGCCCTGGAAGGGCCAGACGATCGCGGCATCCGCCCCGCTCGAGGCGAGCCAGAGCCCGTCATGCGACCAGGACAGCGAGCGCGGCTTCGCCGGATAGCCGGTCATGCGCATATGGGTCGGCTTGTCGCCGAGCCGCCAGCCATGCAGGGCGTTCTCCTGCATCGAGGTGACGACGAAGCGCCCGTCCGGCGACCAGGTGACGTCGAGATGCGAGCCCTTCCATTCCAGGAATTCCGGCTTCGCCTCGGTGTTCGGATACCAGAGCGACACCCCGTTCATCTGGGCGATGGCGAGCCGGTAGCCCTTCGGCGCGAAGACCACGCCTTGCGGCGTCGAGGCGACGTCGAGCGACTTGACCTTGCCCTTGTCATTGCGGGCATGGACCGAGCGGCCCACATTCCAGGCGATGCTGCCGGAATTCGACAGCGTCACCGCGTCGACCCAGCGCCGCTTCGGATCTGCGGCGATCTCCGTCGGTTCGCCTTCGGCAGCCGTCGCGACCACGCGGCCGTCGTCACCGCCGCTGATCAGGCGCTCTGCGTCCGAGCAGGCGCTGAGGATGCCGCCGCGATGCGCGGCGACGCTATCGACCGCGCCGTCGCGCCAACGCAGCACGCGTCCATCGGCGAGCGCCAGGGCCAGGGTCTGCTTCAGCCAAGCGACGGCGACGACATGCTCGCCGGCTTCGACGGGAACGACATGCTCGCGCAGCGAGACGGGTTTGCTGATGGTGTCCATGGTCGCGGTCTAGCAAAATCTCGGGCGAGGGGAACCACTATCCGAGTAGATCAGCCAACCTCCGCCGTCATCCCGGACGACCGCAGGTCGCTCCGGGATGACGGCGAGATGTATGGCGTGTCGGCAGGCGCGCTCAGGCCGCGCAGGCCAGAAAACCCTCGCGCAAGGCCTTCTCGTCGAGATCGCGGCCGATGAAGACCAGCCGCGACTGCCGAGCCTCCCCGTCCTTCCAGTCGCGCTGCAGGTCACCGTCCAGGATCATGTGCACGCCCTGGAAGACGAAGCGCCGCGGCTCGCCCTTGAAGGCGAGGATGCCCTTGGAGCGCAGGATGTTCGGCCCCTGCGCCTGGCTGAGATCGTTGATCCACGGCATGAACTTGTCGGGGTCGACATCGCCGGGAATGGTGAAGGACATGGAGCGGACGTCGTCCGCATGGTGGTGGTGGTGTCCGGCCTCGAGGAAGTCGGGCTCGATGTCGAGGATGCGGTCGAGATCGAAGGCGTTGCGGTCGAGCAGGTTCTCGATCGGCAGTTCGCAGCGCGTCGTCTTGTGCAGCTTGGCATAGGGGTTGATCGCGCGGATCGCGCTCTCGACCTCGGCCAGCTCCGCCTCGGTGACGAGATCGGTCTTGTTGAGGATGATCACGTCGGCGAAGGCGATCTGGTTCTTCGCCTCCGGCGCGTCCTTGAGCCGGTCCTTCAGCCACTTGGCGTCGGTCACGGTCACCACGGCGTCGAGCTTGGTCGCGTCGCCGACATCCTGGTCGACGAAGAAGGTCTGCGCGACCGGCGCGGGGTCGGCGAGGCCGGTGGTCTCGACGATGATCGCGTCGAACTTGCCCTTGCGCTTCATCAGCCCGTCGAGGATGCGGATCAGGTCGCCGCGCACCGTGCAGCAGATGCAGCCATTGTTCATCTCGAACACTTCCTCGTCGGCGCCGACGACGAGGTCGCCATCGATGCCGGCCTCGCCGAACTCGTTGACGATCACGGCGAACTTCTTGCCGTGGTCCTCGGTGAGGATGCGGTTGAGGAGCGTGGTCTTGCCGGCGCCGAGATAGCCGGTGAGCACCGTGACGGGAATCTTTTCGGACATGGGTCGATCCTGATTCTTTGACAGGCGGGCAAGCACCCGGCTTCGGCTTCCATCCTCGGCCCTCATCCTGAGGAGCGAGCAGAGCTCGCGTCTCGAAGGATGCTTCCAGCACACTCGGGATCATCCTTCGCGACGCCGCTGGCGCGGCTCCTCAGGATGAGGGCTGGAGGTCAGGGCCGGCGATTAGGCCGGGCCGGCGGCGAGCGCCTTTTCGATCTGGCTTATATTGTGTTTCATCATCGCGATGTAAGTCCCGGCCGGCCCATCGCCGCCCGAGAGCGCGTCCGAATAGAGCCGGCCGCCGATCCTGGCGCCGCTTTCGCGCGCGATCTGCTCGGCGAGACGCGGATTGCTGATGTTTTCGAGGAACACCGCCGGCACTTTCTGCGCCTTCACCTGGCGGATGATCCGCCCGACATCGCGGGCAGACGCCTCCGCCTCGGTCGAGACGCCCTGCGGCGCGACGAAGGCGATGCCATAGGCCTTGGAAAAGTAGGCGAAGGCGTCATGCGAGGTGATCGCCTTGCGCCGGTCGGCCGGGATGCGGGCCACGGCCGCGCGAATCTCGGCCTCGAGCTCATCGAGCTTCGCCAGATAGGCCGCGGCATTCGCCTCGTAGAGTGCCTTGCCGGCCGGATCGGCGGCGCCCAGCGCTTTCTGGATATTGGCGACGTAGACCTTGGCGTTCGCGACGCTCTGCCAGGCATGCGGATCCTCGCCGCCATGGCTGTGGCCGTGACCGTGTCCGTCATCCTGCATCTTCAGAGGCGTGATTCCGTCCGTCGCCGTCGCCAGCGTCGCCTTGGTCCCCGACGATTTCAGCAGCCGGGTGAGCCAGCCCTCGAATTTCAGCCCGTTGACCACGACGAGGCTGGCCGCAGCCATCGCCTTCGCGTTGGCCGGGCTCGGCGAGTAGACATGGGCGTCGCCGTCAGGCCCGACCAGCGTGGTCAGCGCGACGCGCTCGCCGCCAACCGCGCGGACGAAGTCGGCGAGGATCGAGAAGCTGGCGACGACCGCGAGCTTGCCCTCCGCGGGCCTGTCCTGAGCCGATTTCTCCTGGGCGAAGACCGGCAACGACAGGCCGGCCCCGGCGACGAGGCCCGAGAGGAGGAGAAGACGGCGGTTCAGCATGACAGCTCTCGCGCTATATGAAACACTATAACATTACTAGCGCTGGAGATGGGCCCGAGGCAAGAGCCGCCGCACGAGCCCGCCCTGCGAGCCGAACAGCAGCGAGCCGAGATAAAGCACTCCCGCGGCAAGGATCACCGCTGGCCCCGCCGGAAGATTACTGCCGGCGGCATAGGACGCCACCAGGCCGGCATAGCCGGAGAGCATGCCGAAGCCGCAGGCGGTGAGGATCAGCCGGGTGATGTCGGCGGTCCAGAACCGCGCCGCGGCCGCCGGCAGCATCATCAGCCCGACTGCGAGCAAGGTGCCGAGCGCGTGGAAGCCGGCGACGAGGTTGAGCACGACGAGGCCGAGGAAGGTCAGGTGGACGAAACCGCCCGAGCGGCTGACCGAACGCAGGAAGCCGGGATCGACGCATTCCATCACCAGCGGCCGGTAGACCAGCGCCAGGGTCGCGAGCGTGATGCTGGCGACGGAGGCGAGCAGCAGCAGCACCTCGTCGTCGAGTGCCAGCACATTGCCGAACAGCACATGGAAGAGATCGACCGCCGAGCCGCGCAGCGAGACCAGGGTGACGCCGAGCGCCAGTGAGATCAGGTAGAAGGCCGCGAGCGAGGCATCCTCCTTCAGCACGGTCAGGCGCGCCACGGCGCCCGCCGCGAGTGCGACCGCAAAGCCCGCCGCGAGCCCACCCAGCGTCATCGCCGGCAGCGAGAAGCCGGCGACGAGATAGCCGAGCGCCGCGCCCGGCAGGATCGCATGGGCCATGGCGTCGCCGGTCAGGCTCATCCGCCGCAGCATCAGGAAGACGCCGACCGGCGCCCCCGAAAGCGAAAGCGCGACGATGCCGATCAGCGCCCGGCGCATGAAGTCGAACTCGGCAAAGGGGCCGATCAGGAGGTCGTAGAGCATCGCGTTCAGTTCAAATGCGCCGTTGTCCCGGGCGTAGCGAAGCGAAGACCCGGGACCCATTCCGGAACGGTTCAGGAATGGATCCCGGGTCTCCCTGCGGTCACCCGGGATGACCCGGTCAGAGTGTCTCGATCAAGAAGGAGATGCCGAAAGCCTACGCCGCGCAGGCCGGCGCATGGCTGTCGAAGGCCTCGACCATGTGGCGGGCCTTGAGCAGGTTGCCGGCGGTCAGCACCTCGCCGGTCTGCCCCCAGGCGACGGTCTCGCGCGCGAGCAGCAGGGTCTGCGGGAAGGCGCGCTTCACCGTCTCGATATCATGCAGCACGGCGACGACCGTGCGCTTCTCGCCATGCCAGCGCTGCACCAGCTCCAGCAGATCGGCGGTGGTGCGGGCATCAATCGCGGTGAAAGGCTCGTCGAGCAGGATCAGGTCGGCATCCTGCAGCAAGAGGCGCGCGAACAAGGCGCGCTGCATCTGCCCGCCCGACAAGGTGCCGATACTGCGGCGCTCGAAGCCGGTCAGGCCGACGGCCGCAATCGCCGCCTCGATCCTGGCCCGCTGGCCAAGACCGATGCGGCCGAAAATGCCGGCGCTGGTCCACAGCCCCATGGCGACGAGATCATAGACATGGATCGGGAAGGAGCGGTCGAGCTCGGCCGATTGCGGCAGATAAGCGACTCGCTGGCCCTTCTGCAGCGCGATCGCGCCGCCGAGCGGCGAGAGCGCCCCGGCGATGCCCTTGAGCAGGGTCGACTTGCCGGCGCCGTTGGGGCCGACGATCGCGGTCAGGCTACCCCGCGCGATCTCGCCCGAGACATGATGCACGGCCGGATGCCGGTCATAGCCGAGCGTCAGATCGGTGAGGCGGATGGCGGGCATGACGGCGTTACTCTTCACGCGATGACGGCGAGCGTCGCCGCCCAGAGCACCACGATCGCAGCGAGTGCCAGGCCAAGCCTGCCCGCAGCCGACAGCCGCAGCAGCGACCAGCCGGGACTTTCCGAGACAGGATGGCGATGGGAATGCGCGTGGGCCATAGGGAATGATATAATGTTACGCCAGATCGATGGCAAGCGCGCCGAGGGCCGGCCCGCAGCTCATCGACAGGATCTCACGCGAGCGCCTCGGCGGGGTCGCGGTCCGGCTCCATAGCCATAGCGACCGACGGCGCCAGCCAGGCCGCGACCGCGTTGCGCCCAGTCGGCGTCAACGCATAAAGGCCGCGCTCGGCGCGCTCGAACCAGCCATAGACGTTCCGGTGCAGGATCTTCTGCGCATCGGGGCAGGCAGGCTTGAGGTCGCGCGGCCGGCGCGGCGCCTCCGTCATAGCCGCGGCGCAAGCGAGCGCCTGCTGGCGATAGGCGGTCATGATCGGCTTGCGCGTGCTGCCGCCGGCGGCCGGATCGCCCTTGCGGCGCTTGTGCTCGTCGACCAACCGGGAACGGCGGCGCGGGTCCTTGCGGGGCGTCGGCGCCGCGGGGGAGACCAGCACCTCGACCTCGCCCATCCGGCCGACACCGAGCAGGCCGAAGCCGAGGCGCCGGCAGAGATTCCGGTAGCGGGGGTCGCTCTCGCGGCCCTTGCCCCTGGCGGAGAGCTGCGCCGCGAGCCAGATCTCGTCGCCGGCGTTCATCCGGTCGACGCCCTGCAGGACGAGTTCGAGATTGAAGCTGAGCTTGAGTTCGCCGATCACGACGACCGGCGGATCTTCGCCATGCAGAGCGACGAGGTCGCAATTGCCGACCTCGCCCTTCACGCAATAGCCCAGCTCTTCCAGGAAGCGTTTGACCGGGAGGTAGAGAGACGTTTCCATGCAGCCTCCTGACCAGCGGATGATCCGATATGCCGCGCGATTGGTTTCCGAGAGGAAAACGCCAACGCGGATCACCGGCCCGAGGTCCTTGCAACCGAACCGGAGTGGGTCAGTGAGTACCGAACGGGTGAGCTTCAGGACGATACGCGACGGCGTCGCGACCGAAATCGCGGCGGACGCCATCGAGATCGCCCTGCCCGGCGGGTTGAGCTTCCGGATCCTGGCCTTTGCTGGCCGCAAGGACTCCGCGACCCTGCACATGCCGGCCGACGATCCACAGGCACCAAGCTTCGACGTGTTCTGCGTCGAAGCCGGCGCTGCGAACACCTTGTTCGTCTCCGTCGAGCGGATCCAGAAGCGCCAGCTCGAGGGCTAGGCGGCGACGGTTCAGCCCGGCAGGTACTGATACATCCAGGTCTCGGTCAGCACCTTGTCGCCGCCGCGCAGGAAGCAGCGCATCTCGACCGGATCGGTGCCCTCCACCGTCAGGTCGAACTGGGCCCGCCAATGACCGGGGACATCGTTCGGCACCGCCTCGGCGAAGATGTAGGAGAAGCTGCCGCGCGAGCTGGAGAGTACGACCTCCGGCTTGACGCCGAACGGGATCGACTCGAGCGCCGGGCCCTTGAACTCGACCATGAACTTGCGCACGCCCTTCGGCCTCACCGTGCCGGGCTGGCCGCCATTGCCCATCCGCGTCGCGACGACGCGGCCGAGCGGCGAGGGGAAGGGCTCGTCGGCGAGCCAGTGCAGGCGATACTGGAAGCTGTAGGCGTTGCCCGCCTTGGCAGGTGCCTGCGGCACCCACATCGCCACGATGTTGTCGTGGATCTCATCATCGGTCGGAATCTCAATCAGCTGCACCGAGCCCTTGCCCCAGTTCCCGATGGTCTCGATCCAGAGGCTCGGCCGACGCTCGTAGAACACGCCGTCCATGTAGTGGCCGAACTCGCGGTCGCGCTGCATCAACCCGAAGCCGCGCGGATTCTCGTCGACAAAGGCCGAGGCGATCGTCCGGCTGGGGTTGTTGAGCGGGCGCCAGGCCCGCTCGCCGCTGCCGGTCCACAGGGCGAGCCCGTCGGAATCATGCACTTCGGGCCGCCAGTCGACGGCCGTCGCCTTGGCCTTCTCGGAATACCAGTACATCGAGGTCAGCGGTGCGATGCCGAGGCGCTCGACATCCTTGCGCAGATGCAGCTCCTGCTCGATCTCCATCACCACGCCCTTGCCGCGGTGCATGCGGAAGCGGAACGCGCCGGCGACGCTCGGCCCTGAGAGCAGCGCGTAGACGACGACTTGTTCGGCGGCCGCCGCAGGCGTCTCGAGCCAGATATGGGTGAAGTCCGGGAACTCCTCCGCCCTGCCGGCGACAGCCGGGTCGATGGCGAGGCCGCGCGCCGACAGCCCGTACTGGTAGAGTTCGCCGATGGCGCGGAAATAGGAGGCGCCCAGAAAGGCGACCCAGTCGTTCTTCTGCCAGTCGAGCTTCTCGCCCTTGCGGCCGGGATGGCCCGAGCGGCTTTCCTGGAAGCGGAAGCCGGCAAAGCCGGCGCCCGGCGGCAATTGCTTCGCCGGGGAATCGGCCGGCATCTCGAAATAGCTCTCGTCATAGACGATCTCGCGCGCCTTGCCGTCTTCGAGGACATGCATGCGCACCGGCTTCTGGAAATAGCGGCCGAGATGGAAGAAGGTCACCGGCCAGGGCGAGGGGCCGTTCGCCCAGAGCGCCAGTTCCGGCTTGAACCTGATCTTGCCATGGGCGTCGTAGTCGATCCTTTCCAGCACGTCGGGCTTGGGATTGGGCGGGGCCACATAGGGCTTGCCGGCGAGGTCGCGGGCCCGCGCCTTCAGCCCCTCGAAGCTGAACGCCTCGGCGGCGGCGAGCTTCAGGCCCTGCTGCGCCAGAGCCTTGGGCGCAAAGCCGAGCGCTGCCAGAGCGGCCGTTCCAGCCGCCCCCGACAGGAGCAGGCGACGGTCGATCGAAGGCGGGTTCGGCTTCTGCGAAGGCATCGGATAGGCGCTCCGTGGCGGCGGGGGACGGATGTGCAGATGGTGTGCCCCGGCTAGCCTGTCCAGCCGGTGAGGGCAATCTCCGCCTCATTCTGTCGGGAGCAGGGCGAAAATCGCGCCGCAAGCGGGCATTCCATCGCCTTAGCCCTTTGGCCCGGCTTCCCTTTCCGCCGCCAAGCGTCCTACAAATGCCGCAGCCCGGCTCATCGAAGCGCGGGAACCGTTTCGGGAGGAACCATGAAGACGCTGTTCAGCGGCCGTAGCCTGGCCGGTATCGCCACCGCTTTCGCCATCGCCGTCGCACCGGGTGCCGCCCGCGCGCAGGAATTCATCAACGTGCTGACCGGCGGCACCTCCGGCGTCTACTACCCGCTCGGCGTCGCGCTCTCGAAGATCTATGGCGAGAAGGTGCCGAATGTCCGCCCGACTGTGCAGGCGACCAAGGCCTCCGTCGAGAACCTGCAGCTGCTCCAGCAGGGCAAGGGCGAGATCGCCTTCACCCTCGGCGATTCCCTCGATGCCGCCTGGAAGGGCGACGAGGAGGCCGGCTTCAAGGCGCCGCTGAAGAAGCTGCGCGGCATCACCGCGATCTATCCGAACTACATCCAGATCGTCGCCTCGAAGGATAGCGGCATCAAGACGCTCGCCGACCTCAAGGGCAAGCGCCTCTCGGTCGGCGCGCCGAAATCCGGCACCGAGCTCAACGCCCGCGCCATCCTCGCCGCCGCCGGCATGTCCTACAAGGACCTCGGCAAGGTCGAGTACCTGCCCTTCGCCGAATCCGTCGAGCTGATGAAGAACCGCCAGCTCGACGCGACGCTGCAATCGGCCGGTCTCGGCGTCGCCTCGCTGCGCGATCTCGCGACCTCGGTCGAGATCACAGTGGTCGAGGTGCCGGCCGCCGTCGTCGACAAGGCCGGCCCGCCCTTCGTCAAGGTCGCGATCCCGGCCAACACCTATAACGGCCAGACCGCCGCCGTCCCCGCCGCCGCGGTGGTCAACTATCTCGCGACCCATGAGGGCATGAAGGAGGAGACGGTTTATCAGATGACCAAGGCTGTCTTCGAGAACCTGCCGGATCTCGCCGCCGCCCATGCGGCCGCGCGCTCGATCAAGCTCGAGAACGCGCTCGACGGCATGCCGCTGCCGCTTCATCCGGGCGCCGCGCGCTATTTCAAGGAAAAGGGCCTGAAGGTCGGCTCCTGAGCCAACCTGATCGCTAAGAGCAGGCGAGGCCGGCATCCGGCCTCGCCTTTTTTGACGAAGCCAAAAGCCAAGATCGCGCTGCGAGCGCGACGATGACGGGAAGCAGCCGATGAGCACGCAAGCCAGCAGGCCCCTCGCCATACCGGATATCGCAGGCGCTCCTCAGGCAGCTCCCTACGATCCCGAGCATGGCCTGCCGGCGACCTTCGGCCAGGGCTGGAAAGGCCGTCTGCTGTTCTGGATCGCGGTCGCCTTCTCGGCCTTCCAGATCGTCACCGCCTTCGGCATCCCGCTCGATTTCCGGATCATCCCCTCGATCTCCTGGCTTACCCCGATCCAGCTGATCCGCGTCGCGTTCGCGCTCTGGCTCGGCTGGATCCTGCTCGGCGCCGCCCGCGGCCGCCTTAATCTCGAGGCGGTGCTCGCCTTCCTCGCCCTGTTCGGCGCCTTCGAGCTGGTGACGCTCTATACCGGCACCTTGCCGAACCAGGTGCTGCGCACCCTGCATGTCGGCTTCCTCAGCCTGACCGCCTGCGGCCTGCTCGCCAATGCCGACGAGACCTCGCCGCCGGCACGGGCCTTCTGGTGGGCCGTCGGCGTGCTCGGCTTCGCCATCGGCCTCTACCACTGGTGGAACTATAACGAGCTGGTGAACCGCGCCGGCGAGCTGACCCATGCCGACATGGTCGTCGGCATCGGCGCGCTCGTCGTGCTCTTCCTCCTGGTCTGGCGCGCCATGGGCATCGCCCTGCCGCTCGTTGCCGGCACCTTCCTGGCCTATTGCCTGTTCGGCAACTACCTGCCCGCGCCTTATGACCATCGCGGCTACAGCCTGGAGCAGGTGATCGAGCAGATGGCCTTCGGCACCGAGGGCCTCTACGCCACGCCGACCGCGGTCTCCGCCACCTTCATCTTCCTGTTCATCCTGTTCGGCGCCTTCATGGAGCGGGCCGGCGTCATCGACTTCTTCAACGATCTCTCCATGGCGGTGTTCGGCGGCAAGCAGGGCGGGCCGGGCAAGGTCTGCGTCGCCTCCTCCGCCCTGATGGGCACTGTCTCGGGCTCCGGCGTCGCCAATGTCGTCGCGTCCGGGCAGTTCACCATCCCGCTGATGAAGCGCTCGGGCTTCAACGGCGCCTTCGCGGGCGGCGTCGAGGCGACCTCCTCGATGGGCGGCCAGATCATGCCGCCGGTGATGGGCGCCGTCGCCTTCATCATGGCCGAGACCATCGACGTGCCCTATTCGAAGATCGTCGAGGCGGCGATCATCCCGGCGCTGCTCTATTTCGCCGCCTGCTACTGGGCGGTGCATCTGGAAGCCGGCAAGCTCGGCCTGCACGGCCTGCCGAAGGCGCAGCTGCCGAGCGCCCGCGCCGAGATCCGCAAGAACTGGTACCTGATCGCGCCGCTGCTGGTGCTGGTCTACCTGCTCTTCGCCGGCTTCACCCCGCTTTTCGCCGGTGCCATCGGTCTCGCATTGACGGTCGCGCTGATCCTCGCCCTGGCAGTCTCTGCCGGGCTCGCTACGCCCGCCTTGCGCATCGTCTTCTGGGTCGGCTTCGCGCTGATCTCGGCGGCCTCGATGACGATCAGCATGGCGACCGTGCTGATGGTCGTGCTCGCCCTCGTGATCTGGAACGTGCTGCGCGGCCGCGGCGGCCGCGAGGTCCTGCAATCCTGCATCGAGGCGCTGGCCGACGGCGCCCGCCAGGCCCTGCCGGTTGGTCTTGCCTGCGCGCTGGTCGGCATCGTCATCGGCACCATGACCCTGACCGGCCTCGGCACGATCTTCGGGTCCTGGCTGATCGGCATCGGCAAGAACTCGATGTTCCTCGCCCTCGTCCTGACGATGATCTTCAGCCTGATCCTCGGCATGGGCATCCCGACCATCCCGAACTACATCATCACCTCCTCGCTGGCGGCGCCGATCCTGCTGCAGCTCGACGTGCCGCTGATCGTCAGCCACATGTTCGTCTTCTATTTCGGCATCATGGCCGACCTGACGCCGCCGGTCGCGCTCGCAGCCTTCGCTGCCGCGCCGATGGCCAAGGTCTCCGGCATGAAGATCGGCGTGCAGGCGGTGAAGATCGCGCTGCCCGGCTTCGTCGTGCCCTATATGGCGGTCTATGACCCGACACTGATGCTGCAACCGGTCGCCGGCCTCTCTGGCGCCGGCTACTGGCTCGCCGTCGCCTACATCGTGATCAAGGCGACGCTCGCCATGGTGCTCTGGGGCACGGCCTTCGTCGGCTATCTCGTGCGGCCGCTGACGCTCTGGGAGCGCGTGCTCGCCGCCCTGGCGGCCGGACTGCTCGTCGCGGCCGTCCCGATCACCGACGAGATCGGCTTTGCGCTGGCGGCTGCGATCATCGCCCAGCATGTCTGGCGCGCACGCATGGCAGGGCGGCAGGCGGCGTGATCTGCCTCGCCGCCGGCGCGCTGCTCGTGTCGCTGGGCGCCGGCGAGATCACCCTCGCCTGGCGCCATTCGGTCGAGAAGACGCTTTGGGAAGAGCTCTGGCAGGAGAGCCCGGACGGGCTCGTCCTCGCCGAGGCGCGGGTTCAGGGCTCGGGCGCCGGCATGGACCCGCCGGAAGGGGCGAGGCTGGAAGGCGGCTTCTGGCGCTGGCGGCCAAAGCTGCCGGCGCTGCGAGAGGTCGTGATGCGGCGTTCCGGCGCCACGGCCGACTGGCGCGTCTGCGTCGGAAATTCCTGCCGTGCGATGGCGGAGCTGGTTCCGGCCGAGGCCGATCCGGTGGTGCTGAAGCCCTGCCCGTGAGGGCTCAGCTGCGGGTGGTGAGGCGCTCGACCTTCACGACGCGGCGCATGAAGACGAGCATCCCATAGGCCGCAAAGCCCGAGAACAGCACCATCAGCACATAAGCGACGACGTGGCCGAGCTCGAACATGCCGGCGAGCGCCCAGCCCGAAGCGAGGGCTACACCGAAGAGCTCAACCCCGATCAGAATCGCCAACGAGATCACCAGGATCATGTTGCGCCAGTTGGTACGCCCTGCGGCCATGCTTCCATTCCTCGGACCCATGCGAAGACCGCCTAGCCTAGGCGGCGCCGGCATGCAACAAAATCGCGCCCGATCGGCAAATGGTCACCGCTACCCCGAATGAAAAGAGCCTGATGCCCGACTCTCCCGTCTTCGCCAGCGCGGCGGTCGCCGCTCCCCATCATCTCGCTTCGCAGGCCGGCCAGGCGATCCTTGCTGAAGGCGGCAATGCCATCGAGGCCATGGTCGCCATGGCGGCGACCATTTCGGTGGTCTACCCGCACATGAACGCGATCGGCGGCGACGGCTTCTGGCTGGTGCACGAGCCCGGTGGCAAGGTCCACGCCATCGAGGCCTGCGGCGGCGCCGGATCGCTCGCGACGATCGAGCGCTACCGCGAGAAGGGCTATGACACCTTGCCCTCCCGTGGCGCCGATGCTGCGATCACGGTTGCCGGCGCGATCGGCGGCTGGCAGGCGGCGCTCGCGCTCGCGCAGAGCCTCGGCGGCCGCATCCCGCTGAAGGACCTTCTGGCCGACGCCATCCGCCATTGCACCGAAGGCTATGACATCTCGGCGTCCGAGCTTCGCACCTGGCCGCAGGAGGTCGATGCGGTGAAGGCCGCGCCGGGCTTCAGCGATTTCTTCTGGCCGGGTGGCGAGCGCCCCAAGGCCGGCGACCGGCGCAAGCCCCGGACGCTCGGCGCGACCTTCGAGCAACTGGCCCATGCCGGGCTCGACGATTTCTACCGCGGCGATATCGGCCGCGAGCTCGCCGACGACCTCGAGCGCCTCGGCGCGCCGATCACCCGCGCCGATCTCGAGGCCTTCCGGGCACGCGCGGTCCAGCCGCTGTCGCTGAAGCTGCCAGGGCTGACCGCCTACAACTTCCCGCCGCCGACACAAGGGCTGGCGGCGCTCCTGATCCTCGGCATCTTCGAGAAGCTCGGCGTCGCCCGGGCCGAGGGCTTCGATCATCATCACGGGCTGGTCGAGGCGGTGAAGCGCGCGCTGGCGCTGCGCGACCAGGTGATCACCGACCCCGCCTTCATGACCATGGATCCGGCGAGCCTGCTGAGCGAGGCGGTCCTTGCCCGCGAGGCGCAGAAGATCGACCGCAAGCGCGCCGCGAGCTGGCCGTTCCGGCCCGGCGAGGGCGACACTGTCTGGATGGGCGCGATCGACGGCTCCGGCCTCGCTGTCTCCTATATCCAGTCGATCTACTGGGAATACGGCTCGGGCTGCATCCTGCCGAAGACCGGCATCAATTGGCAGAATCGCGGCCTCGCCTTCTCGCTCGACGCCAAGGCGCTGAATCCCCTGACCCCGGGCCGCAAGCCCTTCCATACGCTCAACCCGCCGCTGGCGCGCTTCGACGACGGCCGGATCATGAGCTATGGCGCGATGGGCGGCGACGGCCAGCCGCAGTTCCAGGCCCAGATCCTGTCGCGCTACCGTTTCGGCCAGAGCGTCGCCGACGCCGTCGACGCGCCGCGCTGGCTGTTCGGCCGGACCTGGGGCGCCGGCTCGATCTCGCTCAAGCTGGAAAGCCGGTTCGACCCGATGCTGCTGGCGCGGCTGACCGCCGCCGGGCACCCGGTCGAGGAATACAGCGAGGCCTATTCCGACCAGTTCGGCCATGCCGGCATGCTGGTGAAGCACCAGAAGGGCCATGTTGAGGCCACGCATGACCCGCGTTCCGACGGTGATGCCAGGGGGATCTGACAGGCCATGATCGAGGACGATCCGTTCCGCTGCTTCGTTCCCTATCCGCAGGCGCCGGTGAAGCACGCCTCCTCCGGCCCGCTCACGGGCCTGACCCTGGCGGTCAAGGACCTGTTCGACGTCAAGGGCTACCCGACCGGAGCGGGCTCACCGACCGTGCTGGCGCAGTCCGGCGTCAAGACCCGCACGGCCCCGGTGGTGAAGGCTCTGCTCGTTGCCGGCGCCCGCTTCGTCGGCAAGACCCATACCGACGAGCTCGCCTTCTCGCTCAACGGCAAGAACGCGCATTTCGGCTCTCCCGTGAATCCGGCAGCGCCGGAGCGGATCACCGGAGGCTCCTCCTCCGGCTCGATGGCGGCGGTCGCCGGGCGCCTCGCCGACATCGCGCTCGGCTCCGATACCGGCGGCTCGGTGCGCGCGCCGGCGAGCTATGGCGGGCTGTTCGGCATCCGCCCGAGCCATGGCCGCCTCTCGCTGAAGCGGACCTGGCCGCTGGCGGAGAGCTTCGACACCGCCGGCTTCTTCGCCCGTGACGGCGAGACCTTCGCCCGCGTCGCCAATGTCCTGTTCGGCAAGGACCGCACCACCCTTCCGGAACGGCCGCGGCTGCTGCTTGCCGACGACCTCTTCGCCCAGGCCGTACCGGAGGCCGAGCGCATCCTGCGCAATGCCGTCCAGCGCTTCGTGCCGCTGCTCGGCCAGCCCGAAAGCGTCCGGGCCGTGCGCGACATGGACGCGCTCTACTGGGCCTTTCGCTGGCTCCAGGGCCGCGAGGCCTGGACGGCCGACGGGCCGATGATCGAGCGCTTCGCCCCGCCGCTCGGCCCGGGCGTCGCCGAGCGCTTCGCCTTCGGCCGCTCGGTCAGCGACGCCGAGGTCGCGCGCGGCGACACCGTCCGCCGCAACTTCCGCGCCAAGCTCGCCAAGCTGCTCGGCCAGGACGGCGTGCTGCTGCTGCCGACCGTGCCGGACATCGCGCCTTTGGTCAGCGCCGGCGAGAGCGAGCTCGATGATTTCCGCAACCGGGCCCTGCGTCTGCTCTGCCTTGCCGGGCTTTCGGGTTTCCCGCAGATTTCGATTCCGGTCGCCTATCGCGACGATGCCCCGCTCGGGCTGTCGGTGATCGGGCCCAGGGGCTCGGACAAGTCGCTGGTCGCCTTCGCGGTGAGGATCGAGCGGGCTGCCAGGATCAGGCTGGCGTGACGATCAGACGGGCATGAGGAGGAGGCGGCGATGAGCGGCCATGACCACCATCATCACCACGATCATGACCACGAGCACGACAATCATTTCACGTCGATCGAGGCGCGGGTGAAGGCCTTGGAATCGCTGCTGGTCGAAAAGGGCTATGTCGACCCGGCGGCGCTCGACGCCATCGTCGAGACCTATGAGACCAAGGTCGGCCCGCGCAACGGCGCCCGCGTCGTCGCCAAGGCGTGGAGCGACCCTGCCTATGCGCAGCGCCTGAAGCAGGACGGCACCGCCGCCGTGGCCGAACTCGGCTATGGCGGGCGCGGCGGCGAGCACATCGTCGCGGTGTTCAACACGCCGGAGGAGCACAACCTCATCGTCTGCACCCTGTGCTCCTGCTATCCTTGGCCGGTGCTCGGCCTGCCGCCGGTCTGGTACAAGTCGCCGCCCTACCGCGCCAAGGCGGTGATCGACCCGCGAGGCACCCTGGCCGATTTCGGCGTCACCCTGCCGGAAGGCCAGCGGATCCGCGTCTGGGATTCGACCGCCGAGACCCGCTTCATCGTCGTGCCGCAGCGCCCGGCAGGCACCGAGGGCTGGTCCGAGGAAGAGCTGGCGGAGATCGTCACGCGCGACTCGATGATCGGCGTCGGCCTGCTGCAGGCGGGAGCGCGGTCATGAACGGCGGGCAGGATCTCGGCGGCCAGATGGGCTTCGGCCCGGTTCTCCCCGAGCCGAACGAACCGATCTTCCACGCCAATTGGGAAGCGCGGATGCTGGCGCTCAACGTCGCCGCCGGCGCCATGGGACACTGGACGATCGACGAGATCCGCCATGCGCGCGAGGCCATCCCGCCGGCCGACTACCTGTCCCTCACCTATTACGAGATCTGGTACGAGGGCCTGCGCACGGTGCTGCAGCGGCACGGCTTCGCGACCCCTGCCGAACTCGACAGCGGCGCCTCCGGCGGCACCGGCGCCACGCCGAAGCGGGTCCTGAAAGGGACCGATGTCCCCGCCGTGCTGCGCCGCGGCTTTCCTTATGAGCGCGAAGCGGCCGCCCCGGCGCGCTTCAAGGTCGGCGACAAGGTCCGCACCATCGTCATGCACCCGCAGCACCATACCCGCCTGCCGCGCTATGCCCGCGGCAAGCAGGGTATGGTCGAGCGCGTCACCGGCTGCCATGTCTTCCCGGACACCGGCGCCCATGGCGCACCGGAGACGGCGCAATGGCTCTATACGGTCGTCTTCACCGGCCCCGAGCTCTGGGGCCGCGATGCCGATCCCAATTCCAGCGTCAGCATCGAAGCCTGGGAAAGCTATCTTGAGCCGGCCTGAGCACGATCTCGCCGCGGCGCTCGCCGCCGATACGCCGATCCCGCGCGACGCCGAGGGGCCGATCTTCGCCGAGCCCTGGCAGGCGCAGGCCTTCGCTTTGGTCGTCGCCCTGCAGAATCGCGGCATCTTCACCGCCGATGAATGGGCGCAGGCGCTCGGCGCCGAGATCCGCGAGGCGCTCGCTGCCGGCGGCTGCCGCGATGGCTCCGATTACTACGAGCGCTGGTGCGAGGCGCTCGAGCATCTGCTGATCGAGAAGGGCCTGGCGAGCCATGAGGGCGTCGACGCCCGCAGCGCCGCCTGGGAACGGGCCGCAGAGGCGACCCCGCACGGCAAGCCGATCCTGCTGGAGAACGACCCGCAACGCTGAGGCCGACGCCGTTCTTCACCGTCACATCGCCGTATTGCCGGCCCGGCACGAGGCCGGAGCTTCGCAGAACCGCTTCGCGCGACGAAGCGAAAACGGGAGGGACGCAGCATGAAGACGGTTCTCGCCGGCCTGACCGCCCTGGCCGCGGCGGCCCTGTCCATTCCGGCCACGAGCCAGCCGGCCCATGCGGCCGACCCGGCCCTCAACACCCTGATCCCGAAGCTGACCCGCGGCACGCAATGGACGCAAAAGGCGGCGGTCGAACTGCAGTTCCCGACGCACCATCCCCAGGGCATGGTCAAGGTCGGCGGTGCCTTCTTCATCTCCTCGGTCGAGATCAAGAAGCCGACCACCCGCTATCCCACCCCGCAGGACGGCTATGACCGCGATACCGGCGAAGGCACCGGCCATCTCTTCAAGGTCGATGCGCAGGGCAGGCTGCTCGGCAGCATCACACTCGGCGAGGGTTCGATCTACCACCCCGGCGGCATCGACTTCGACGGCAAGGACATCTGGGTCCCCGTCGCCGAGTACCGGCCGAACAGCCAGTCGATCGTCTACAGGGTCGACCCGGCGACGCTGAAGGCGACCGAGGTCTTCCGCTTCAAGGACCATGTCGGCGGCATCGTCCACAACACCGACGACAAGTCGCTGCACGGCGTCAGCTGGGGCTCGCGCCGCTTCTACAAATGGCCTCTCGACGGCGAGGGCAGGGTAACCAATGCGGCGACGGCGCCCGAAGCGCTGCGCGTCGCCAATCCCGCGCTCTACATCGACTATCAGGACTGCCACTATATCGGCATGAGCCGGATGCTCTGCTCGGGCCTCAACGCCTACCGGACGACGAAGGACGGCCCGGTCTTCCGCCTCGGCGGGCTCGAGATCGTCGACCTCAAGGACAACAGGCCGGTCTATCAGGTGCCGGTCGAGCTCTGGTCGCCGACCTCGGGGCTGCCGATGACGCAGAACCCGTTCTGGGTCGAGCCCACGGCCGAAGGCGTGCGCGCCTATTTCATGCCGGACGACGACAAGTCGACGCTGTTCACCTTCGAGGCGGCGGTGAAGTAGGTCTGATTTCACGCCGCCTGTTTCGTCATGGTCGGGCTTGTCCCGGCCATCCACGTCTTCCTTCGCCACGCGCAGCGTTCAAGGCGTGGATGCTCGCCACAAGGGCGAGCATGACGGTGTGATCAGCTGCCCTGCCCGGCCGCCCAGAGGCCGAAGAGCAGGGCGGCGCCGAGCACGGCGACAAAGGCCGCCGCCAGCACCTCGAGCCCGGCGATGATGCGCACGCCCGCGAGCGAACCGCCGCCGGCGAGGCGCAGCGCCGCGAACTTGAAGAACACCGCGACCGCCGCCAGCGCCCCGGTGGTCAGCGCCGTGCCGAGCGCCATGGCGAAGGTCGCGGCGATGCCGGCCCAGAGCAGGCCTTGCGCATTGGCGAAGACGAGGATGATCAGCGCCCCCGCGCAAGGCCGCAGCCCGGCCGCCAGCACGACTCCCGCCATCTCGCGGAAGGAACGCAGGCGCGAGATCTCGTCCGGCCCGGGCATGTGGACATGGTCGCAGGATGCCGGGTCGTGCGCCGCGCCGCCGCCGAGCGCGACGAAGCTCCCGGCCTTGCGCCAGAGCACGTAGAGCCCGACCAGCGCGACCAGCGCGAAGCTGCCGAGCTCGATCACCCGCGTCGTCGAAGCCATGGTCTTCGCCGTCGCGTTCAGCGCGAGGGTGAGGGTCCCGACCAGCCCGATCGCGACCAGCGCCTGGACGAGCGCCGCCGCGAAGCTCAGCCCCAGCCCGCGCCGCAGGCTGCGATTATCGGCGACGATATAGCCCGAGATCACCGCCTTGCCATGGCCGGGACCGGCAGCGTGGAAGACGCCATAGCCGAAGGCGAGGCCGAGCAGCGCCGGCAGTGCGGCCGGCGACTGCGCGATCGCCTTCAGCGTCGCGGTCAGCTCGCGATAGAAGCTCGACTGCCAGGCGAGGATGACCGCGCCGAGGCCCGAGGTCGCCGGCAGCGCCTCGCGCGGCAGCGCCGTACCGAACGGGTTGCGCGGCGGCGGGGGCGGCGGCGGAAAATAGAGGCTGAGCAGCCAGGCGACCAGCCCAAGCGCGCCGGCGACCAGTGCGAGCGCGAGCACGGCGACGCCGATTCGGGAAAGCCCTGTCCTTCCCTCCTTCAAGCCCTCATCCTGAGGAGCAAGGCGTAAGCCTTGCGTCTCGAAGGATGCTCCAGCGCGCTCTGGAACATCCTTCGAGACACCGCTACGCGGCTCCTCAGGATGAGGGCTGAGAGAAGTTGGACTCAGGGACATGCCACCAAGGCGCGCGTCGTGACCACGTAGGCGCTCATGTCCGGCGTCGCGGTGATGTCTTCCTGAGCCAGGCGCTGCTGCGTCGCCGTATCGAGCTTGGGCGGACGCATGACCCGGACGACGCAGCCCTTCGGGGCATCGCGCGTCGTCACCGCATCGGCCTCGGCGGCGACCTCGAAGGCGACGAAATAGGTGGGATCGCCGATCTCGATGCCGAAGGAGCGGTTGGCGACGGCCGGCGTCTTGAGCGGCAGGGTGAAGGTCAGGGTCAGCACCTTGTTCTCGTAGACCAGCCCTTCTTCCCCCGGCTTGCCGAATTCCTGCGCCTTGCCGTTCGCCTTTGCAGTGGTGAAGAAATCGACATCCGGCAGCGATTCGATGTTGACCTTGGCGAGCTCGGCCAGCTCGTCCGGCGTCAGCTTGCCGTCGCCGTTCTTGTCGAGCCCCTGGACCATATAGGCCGAATAGGCCTCGTCGAAGCTCCAGCGATGGCGCAGCGCCTGCACCGCGCCGTCGGGCGTGTAGATGATCTCGGTGCGCGAGGTCACGAAGACGTGCGGATGCGCCATGGCCGGCAGCGCGAGGCCGAGCGAGGCGATGATGGCGCAGAGCGCGAGCGATCCGGTCTGGCGACGCGGCACGGTGGCATTTCCTCGAATCTGCGGCGGAATCGGCAGCGCATGCTAACAAAAACGCGCGCTTTGCGCCTAGCCCGCAATCGGCTGCGAGACCTGCCCAGCCTTCCCCCGCAAAGGCGGCCAAATCGCGGCGCGCACGACATTGGCGCAGTCTGGAATTGCACCAGACTGATTTGACGGCACCCCGGCGGTATGACAGCAATACTGACATAACAACGGGTTGGAGGCCGGCGATACCGTCCCCATAATCCCTGCGGGGTTCGATCTTCGGGAGGTCGTTCATGGCCGAGACGCAGCAGAACTCCGGGACCGATGCGCTCCGCGCCGTCGCGCTCGACGACAAATACGACCTTTCGAAGCAGCAGATCTTTCTGACGGGCACGCAGGCCATCGCCCGCATGCTGCTGGTCCAGCGCGAGCGCGACCGGCGCGCCGGGCTGAACACCGCGGGGTTCGTCTCCGGCTATCGCGGCTCCCCGCTCGGCGGGCTCGACCAGCAGCTCGCCCGCGCCGGCAAGCAGCTCAAGGCTGCGGACATCGTCTTCCAGCCCGGGCTCAACGAGGATCTTGCGGCGACCGCGATCTGGGGCACGCAGCAGGCTGAGCTCTCCGGCGAGGGCAAGCATGACGGCGTGTTCGGGCTCTGGTACGGCAAGGGGCCCGGCGTCGACCGCACCGGCGACGTCTTCCGCCATGCCAACATGGCCGGCACCTCGCGCCATGGCGGCGTGATCTGCCTGCTCGGCGACGACCACACCGCCGAATCCTCGACCAACGCTCACCAGACCGAATTCGTCCTGGTCGACCGGATGATGCCGATCCTCAACCCGGCCGGCGTCCAGGAAATCATGGACTACGCCCTGCACGGCTTCGCGCTCTCGCGCTTCGCCTCGGTCTGGGTCGGCATCAAATGCGTCAAGGACAACATCGAATCGACCGCCTCGGTCGACGGCTCGGTCGAGCGCGTCCAGATCGCGCTGCCCGATGACTACGTCATGCCGCCGGGCGGGCTCGGCATCAGGCGCGAGCTCGATTTCCTCGACCAGGAGAAGCGGCTCCACGTCCACAAGCGCGAGGCGATCCTCGCCTATCTGCGGGCGAACAGGCTCAACCAGACCATCCTCTCGGGCGGACAAACGCCGCGCATCGGCATCATCACGGTAGGAAAATCCTATCTCGACGTCCGCCAGGCGCTGGAGGATCTCGGGCTCGACGAGGTCCGGGCCAATGATCTCGGCATCCGCCTGTTCAAGGTCGCCTGCCCCTGGCCGCTCGACCCGCAGGAATTGAAGGCGTTCGCGGCGGGGCTCGATCTCGTCATGGTGGTCGAGGAGAAGCGCTCGCTGATCGAGGTGCAACTGCGCGAGGAGCTCTACGGCACCACGCACCAGCCCATGATCGTCGGCAAGAAGGACGAGAAGGGCGACTGGCTCTTCCCGGTCCATGGCGCGCTCGACCCCAATGATGTCGCCATCGCGCTCGGCGCCCGCCTGCTGCAATATCGCGACGACCCCGCCCTGCGCGCTCGGCTGGAGGTGATCGCCGCCGCCCAGGGCCGGCTCGCCGAGGCGCAGGAGGTTGCCAAGCGCACCCCCTATTTCTGCTCGGGCTGCCCGCACAACACCTCGACCGTCGTGCCCGAGGGCTCGCGTGCCTCGGCCGGCATCGGCTGCCATTTCATGTCGCTCTGGATGGACCGCGACACTGCCGGCTTCACCCAGATGGGCGGCGAAGGCGCCAACTGGGTCGGCGAGGCCCCGTTCTCGACGCGCGGCCACATCTTCCAGAATCTCGGCGACGGCACCTACACCCATTCCGGCTCGCTCGCGATCCGCTGGGCCGTCGCCTCCGGCGTCAACATCACCTACAAGCTGCTCTACAACGACGCCGTGGCGATGACCGGCGGCCAGCAGGCCGAAGGACACCTGACGCCCGACCAGATGGCGCGCCAGGTCGCGGCCGAAGGCGTCGCCCGCATCGCCGTCGTCTCGGACGAGCCGACGAAATACCCGGCCGGAACGCTCTGGCCGCCCGGCACGACGCTGCACCATCGCGAGGATCTCGACGCCGTGCAGCGCGAGCTCGCCGCGACGCCCGGCGTCTCGCTGCTGCTCTACGACCAGACCTGCGCCACCGAGAAGCGCCGCCGGCGCAAGCGCGGCGCCTATCCCGACCCGGACAAGCGCGTCATCGTCAACGAGCTGGTCTGCGAGGGCTGCGGCGATTGCGGCGTCCAGTCGAACTGCGTCTCGGTGCAGCCGCTGGAGACCGAGTTCGGCCGCAAGCGCCAGATCGACCAGTCGAACTGCAACAAGGACTTTTCCTGCCTGAAGGGCTTCTGCCCCTCCTTCGTCACCGTGCACGGCGCACGGCCGAAGAAGGCGCAGGCGCGTTCGCTCGAGAGTTCCGCCCTCGGCGGCGGCGCTGTCCCCGAGCCGCGGGTGCCGGTGCTCGACCGCAATTATGCGGTCGTCGTCACCGGGGTCGGCGGCACCGGCGTCGTCACCATCGGCGCGATCCTCGGCATGGCCGCGCATCTCGAAGGCAAGGGCTGCGGCATGATCGACATGGCCGGCCTCGCCCAGAAGGGCGGCGCCGTCTTCAGCCATGTCCGCCTCGCCCCGACGCCGGAGGAGATCCACGCCATCCGCGTCGCCGCAGGCCAGGCCGATCTCGTGCTCGGCTGCGACCTCACCGTCACCGGCTCGAAGAAGGTGCTGGGCGCGATCCGCCCGGGCTCGACCGTCGTCGTCAACACCGCCGAGAGCCTGCCCGGCGACTTCACCCGCAATGCCGATTTCTCGCTGCCGACCGAACGGCTGAAACGGGCGATCCTCGCCGCCTCCGGCCGCGACCACACCCATCTCGTCGATGCGACCGCCGCGGCCGTCGCCTTCCTCGGCAATGCCATCGCCGCCAACATGTTCATGCTCGGCTATGCCTGGCAGCATGGCGGCGTGCCGCTCTCGCGCGCCGCGCTGCTGAGGGCGATCGAGCTCAACGGCGAAGCCGTGGCGATGAACCGGCAGGCCTTCGAGCTCGGCCGCCGGGCCGCGCATGATCCGGCCGCCCTGCTCGCCGCGCTCGCGGAGGCGAAGGCCCCGACGCAGGCCCGCCAACTCTCGCAGACGCTGGACGAGGTCATCGCCCGCCGCGTCGAGCATCTCACCGGCTACCAGAACGCCGCCTATGCGGCGCGCTATGGTGACCTCGTCGAGAAGGTCCGCGCGAAGGAGGCGGCGGTGCTGCCCGGCCAGAGCGCCCTCGCCGAAGCCGTCGCCCGCAATCTCTTCAAGCTGATGGCCTACAAGGACGAATACGAGGTCGCGCGGCTTTACAGCGACGGGGCCTTCCGCAGGCAGGTCGCCGCGACCTTCGAGCAGGACAGCGCCTCCGGCGAGAAGCTGCGCTTCGAGTTCCATCTCGCGCCGCCGCTGCTCGCCAAGCGCGATCCCAATACCGGCCTGCCGCGCAAGATGAGTTTCGGCCCGTGGATGATGGGCGCCTTCGGCCTGCTTTCAAAGCTGAAGGGCCTGCGCGGCACCGCCTTCGACCTCTTCGGCTATACGCAGGAGCGCAGGACCGAGCGGCAGCTGATCGCCGATTACGAGGCGCTTCTGGCCGAAATACTGGCGAAGCTGAAGCCCGAGAACCACGCACTCTGCGTCGCCCTCGCCGCGATGCCTGAGAAGATTCGCGGCTTCGGCCATGTCAAGGAACGCCATCTGAAGCAGGCCAAGGCGGAGGAGGCCGACTTGCTGGCCCGCCTGCGCGACGGTTCGGCGGCGGCGCTCGCCATGCCGAAGGCGGCCGAGTAGCGCACGATCGTTCAAGACCGGTCCCGGTTCTTCCGCTTTCCTTCGCCCCCGCCGCAGAATGGCATGGGTGGAGACAAATCATGGACGGACTGGCCGGGTTTCTTCTCGCCGGCGTCGCGCTCACCGGCAGCCCCGGCCCGGCGACGCTGAGCCTGACCGCCACCGGCGCCGCCTTCGGCCTCCGCCGCGGTCTCGCCTATGGCGCCGGCATCACCCTCGGCATGCTCGCAGTGATGGGGCTGACCGCCAGTGGCGTCGTCACCGCCGTGCTGGTCCTGCCCGGCCTCGCTCCGCTCGTCACCGCGCTGGCTGCGCTCTACTTCCTCTACCTCGCCTTCCGCATCGCGACGGCGCCGCCGCTCGCCGAGGCGAGCGACGATGCGGCCGCCCCCTCCTTCGCCGCCGGGTTCGCGCTCTCGCTCGTCAATCCGAAGGGCTATGCGGCGATGGCGGCGCTGTTCTCGGGCTTCGCCCTGCTGCCGCGGCAGCCGGCCTTCGATGTGGGCCTCAAGATCGGCCTGCTCCTTCTCGTGATCGCCATCGTCAACATCGCCTGGCTGCTGGCCGGCTCGGGCCTCACCGGGCTGTTCCGCGATCCGCGAAGCAACCGCATCGTCAACCTGATCTTCGCCGCGCTGCTGCTCCTGTCGCTTGCTGCCGCGATCAGATGGTGAGGCGCTGACGCTCCCCCTGCTCCAGCCGGCCGAGGAAGAATCTGAGCAACCCCACGACCTCGTCGAGATTGGTCTCCAGCAGCCAGTGGCCGCCGTCGAGCAGGTGCAGCTCGGCATGCGGCAGATCGCGCAGATAGGCGCGCGCCGACGCCTCCGGCATATAGCCGTCCTGCGGCCCCCAGACGATCAGCGTGGGCGGCTGATGCTCGCGCAGATAGGCCTGGTAGCGCGGGAACCAGTCGAAGTTCTCCTTCCAGACCTCCATCAAGCCGACGCTGATCTCGCGCCGCTTCGGCGTGTCCATCAGCGGCCAGTGGAGTTTCCAGAGGTCTGGCGGAATCCGGCTGGCGATCTCGGGGCGGACCTCGTTGAGGAACTCCTCGCGAAAGCCCGCTTCGCTGACGGCGGCCTCGAGCTTCCTGCGCCCCTCCGGCGTCGGCTCTCGCCAATACGCCTTCATGCCTTCGTATTTCGGCCCGAGCGCATCCTCGTAGATGTCCCCGTTCTGGATGATCAACCCGGTTATGCGCTCCGGCGCGCGCCTGGCGAGCTTCAACCCGATCCAGGTACCGTAATCGTGCAGATAGAGCGCGAAGCGCTCCAGGCCGAGACGGTCGGCGAAGTCTTCCAGCAGGCGCGAATAGCCTTCGTAGTCGTAGCTGAACCCGTCCGGCGTGGCGCTGTAGCCGAAGCCTGGATAGTCCGGCGCGACGAGATGCCAGCGGTCTGCGAGAGCCGGCAGCAGGTTGCGGAACTCATAGGACGAACAGGGATAGCCGTGCGGCAGGAGCAGCACCGGCGCGTCGCGCGGCCCCGCCTCGCGATAGAAGATCTCGACGCCGCCGATCTCGATGGTGGCATGGCTGACCGCCGATTGGCGACTGCCAGCGCGCACTGCGTCCTGCATGTCGCTGCTCCCTTCCTCACTGCCGAGGAAACGCACGGCGCGCATGTCGGTTCTCCCGAATGGCCGGCTCGACTTGAGTTTGCGATGGAGCCGGCCGCATAGTGGCGTATCCGCGCAAATGACCGAAAGGCCGGCGAGCTTTGATTTCCGAGGACGAGCTGCGCCGCATCGCCACCTGGTCGAACGACCTGGCGCCGGAAGAGTTCGAAGAGGCCCGGCGCGGCACCACGCTCAAGACCTATGGCAAGGGCGCCTATGTCTGCCATGTCGGCGACCGGCTGGAATCCTGGACCGGGGTCGCCGACGGGCTGCTGAAGATGAGCACGACCTCGCGCAGCGGCAAATCAGCGACGCTCGCCGGCCTGCGCGGCGGCGCCTGGTTCGGCGAAGGCACGATCATCAAGAACGAGCCACGGCGCTATGATCTCGTCGCGCTGCGCGAGACCAAGGTCGCGCTGATGCGCCGCCAGACCTTCTTCTGGCTGTTCGAGCATTCGGCCGCCTTCAACCGCTTCCTGGTCCATCAGTTCAACGAGCGCCTCGCCCAGTTTATCGGCCTCGCCGAATACGACCGCATGTTGGGCGCGACCGGGCGCCTCGCCCGCAACCTCGCCTGGCTGTTCAACCCGATCCTCTACCCCAGCCAGGACCGGACGCTGGCGATCTCGCAGGAAGAGCTCGGCCTGCTCGCCGGCATCTCCCGCCAGATGGCCAATCAGAGCCTCGCGAAGCTCGCCGATCTCGGCCTTGTCGAGGTCGGTCACAACGAGGTGACGATCCTCGATCTGGAACGGCTGGCTCGCTACGAGGGATGAGGCGCCACCAGAGGCGATACACGTCCGACCCGAGCGGCGCCGGCGCTACGAATCCCCGCCCGGCGCGAAGAAGCAGAGCAGGTCGCCGGCATCGTTGATGCACAGATGCCAGAGTCCGTCCGGCGACAGCCGGGCCTTGTCGTGCGGAATCTGGAGGATCAGCAGCTCGCGGCGCTCCTTCGGCCACATCGGGTGCCGCCCCGGCGCGATCGTCACGACGAAGCCGGCCTTGCCGAGCTTCACCTCGCTGGGATCGATCCGAGCGCAATCGGCGCCCGAGCAGCAGGCGAACGGGTATTCCCAGCCACTGGGAGCCTGATGGGCGCGGGTGACCCTCGCGCCGGCAGCGAGCATGACCGCTATCGTGATCGAGGCAAGAACGCGCATTGGCCGGTCCCCGCCCTCAAACTCCCGCCTGAATGCGGTGGATCGAAGGCATCTGGCCCGCGTGCTGCTGCTCGACGGCGGCATGCAGCCGGTCAGGATCGGCGAGAGCCGGCACCTGCCGCGCTTCTCGCGATTGAGTGAGAGCGTGCCGATCTGCTTCGGCTGACGATGAAGCGGCCTCCTTCACGATTGGAGGAGGTCGCAAATCCTTGATATCGTTGCAGAAGGACCGATTCTGCGGCCTGTCGGCCAAACCTCGGCGGGACAATAGCGCCCCAAATGCATCCTGTCTGTCAAGTGCCTCCTTGCACAGGGTCGGGCCACCTGCAAAGCTTGCATGATCGCACAAGGGGCCGAATGGCCCGGACAAACCCGCGGCAGACGGGGCGACAGGGTGGAGACAAAGATCGTGGCAAGCGCTGCCGCCGGTGAGGCGGATACCTTCCCGAAGCTGCTGACGCGCAATGCCCGCGAGCGTGCCGCGCGAGTCGCGTTCCGGCACAAGGATCTCGGCATCTGGCAGTCCTGGAACTGGGCTGAGGTCGTCGAGCAGATCCGCGCCTATGCCAGGGGCTTGCAGGATCTCGGCCTCAAGCGCGGCGAGAAGGTCGCCATCGTCGGCTACAACCGGCCGCGCCTCTATTGGTCGATGGCCGCGGCGCAATGGCTCGGCGCGATTCCGGTGCCGGTCTATGCCGACAGCGTCGCCGACGAGATGGCCTATGTGCTCGACCATGCCGGCGCCGTCTTCGCCTGCGTCCAGGACCAGGAGCAGGTCGACAAGATCCTCTCCGTCGCCGAGCGCCTGCCCAACCTGCGGCACATGCTCTATGACGAGCCGCGCGGCCTGCGCGACTACGACCACGCCAAGCTCCACGACATCAGCGAAGTGATCGAGGCCGGCCGTGCCGCCCTGAAGGATCCGGCCGCCAGCGCCGCGCTCGACGCCGAGATGGCTCAGGGCACGGGCTCCGACCTCGCCATCATCCTCTACACCTCGGGCACCACCGGCCGGCCCAAGGGCGTGATGCTCAGCCATTACAACGTCATCACCGCCGCCGAGATCGGCTGCGCCTTCGACGGGCTGAACGAGAGCGACGAGATCATCGCCTATCTGCCGATCGCCTGGGTCGGCGACCATGTCTTCTCCTATGCCCAGGCGATCATCGCCGGCTTCTGCGTCAACTGCCCGGAAGGCCCCGAGACCGTCGTCGACGACCGCCGCGAGGTCGGCACCACCTACGCCTTCGCGCCGCCGCGCGTCTTCGAGACCATGCTGACCATCACCATGGTGCGCATGGAGGATGCCGGCCCGCTGATGCGCAAGGTGTTCCACTACTTCCTCGGCGTGGCGAAGAAGTACGGCGAGAAGATATTGAACGGCGAGCCCGTGCCGCTCGGCGGCCGCCTGCTCTACAAGCTCGGCGACATCGTCATCTACGCGCCGCTGCGCAACCGCTTCGGCCTGACCAACATCAAGGTCGGCTACACTGCAGGCGAGGCGATCGGCCCCGAGCTCTTCCGCTTCTACCGCTCGATCGGCGTCAACCTGAAGCAGCTCTACGGACAGACCGAGGCCGGCGTCTACATCACCATGCAGCCGGACGGCGAGATCAAGGCCGATACGGTCGGCCGGCCGGCCCCGCAGGTCGAGATCCGGATCGACGACAATGGCGAGGTGCTCTACCGCTCGCCCTCGATCTTCCGCGGCTACTACAAGGACGAGGAGAAGACCGCCGAGACGATGACCGCCGACGGCTATGTCCGCTCCGGCGACGCCGGCTTCTTCGACGAGGGCGGCCATCTCAAGATCATCGACCGCGCCAAGGATGTCGGGAAGCTCAATTCGGGCGATCTGTTTCCGCCGAAATACATCGAGAACAAGCTCAAATTCTATCCGAACATCAAGGAGGTCGTCGCCTTCGGCCAGGGCCGCGACTACGCGACCGTGGCGCTGAACATCGACCTCACCGCCGTCGGCAACTGGGCCGAGCGCAACAATGTCGTCTACGCCTCCTACCAGGAGCTCGCCGGCCACCCGCTGGTCTACGACATGATGGCCAAGCACGTCGACGAGGTGAACCGCTCGCTCGCCGCCGAGCCGATGATGGGTGGCGCCCAGATCAAGCGCTTCCTGATCCTGCACAAGGAACTCGACGCAGACGACGGCGAATTGACCCGCACCCAGAAGGTCCGCCGCGGCTTCATCGCCGAGCGCTACGCGCCACTGGTCGAGGCTCTGTACAATGGCTCCACCGAGGCCGACATCTCGACCGAGGTCACCTTCGAGGACGGCCGCAAGGGCATGATCTCGGCCAGGGTCAAGGTCCGCGACGCCAACACCTACCCGGTCACGGCCCCGGCCGGCGCCATCGCGGCGAAGGAGGCGGCATGAACGCGCATCCGATGAACGTCACCGGCGAGCCGGTCACCGGCAAGGGCGATGTCCTGCTCTCGGTCGAGAACGTCTCGCTGCGTTTCGGCGGCGTGAAGGCGATCACCGACGTCTCTTTCGACATCCGCAAAGGCGAGGTCCGCGCCATCATCGGCCCCAACGGCGCCGGCAAGACCTCGATGCTGAACTGCATCAACGGCTTCTACCATCCGCAGGAAGGCCGGATCACCTATAAGGGTGTCCGGCGCAGCAAGGTCCGCCCGCATCAGGCCGCCGCCGCCGGCATCGCCCGCACCTTCCAGAACGTCGCCTTGTTCAAGGGCATGTCGACCCTCGACAACATCATGACCGGGCGCACGCTGAAGATGCGCAAGGGCTTCTTCTGGCAGGCGCTGCGCCACGGCCCGGCGATGAGCGAGGAGATCGAGCACCGCAAGGTCGTCGAGGACATCATCGACTTCCTGCAGATCGAGCACATCCGCAAGCTGCCGGTCGGCAAGCTGCCCTACGGGCTGCAGAAGCGCGTCGAGCTCGGCCGGGCGCTCGCCATGGAGCCGGAGCTGCTCCTGCTCGACGAGCCGATGGCCGGCATGAACCTCGAGGAGAAGGAGGACATGTGCCGCTTCATCCTCGACGTGAACAACCAGTTCGGCACCACCATCGCTCTGATCGAGCACGATATGGGGGTCGTCATGGACCTCTCCGACCGTGTCGTCGTGCTCGAATACGGCCGCAAGATCGCCGACGGCACGCCCGACGAGGTCAAGGCGAACCAGAAGGTCATCGATGCCTATCTCGGAGTAGCGCACTGATGACCGCCGCATTGAAGAACCCGCGCGCAAAGGGGAAGAGCGCATGAGCGACGTCGCCGCGCAGCCCGCGCCCAGTCTCCTTGCCAATGGCTGGATCAAGACCGGCCTGATCGTCGCCGGCGTGATCGCCGCGGCACTGATCGGCGCCCAGCTCGACTCATCGGGCACCATTCACAAGATCTTCGTCGACCCGTTCCAGCAGATGGTCCAGGCGCCCGATTTGCTCGCCCAGACGATCTGGGAAGGCCTGGTTTCCGGCGTGCTCTATGCGCTGATCGCGCTCGGCTTCGTCCTGATCTTCAAGGCTTCCGGCGTCTTCAACTTCGCCCAGGGCATCATGGTCGTGTTCGCGGCGCTGACCCTGGTCGGCCTGCACGAGAAGGGCGTCCCGGCCTTCCTCGCGGTCTTCCTGACGCTCGGCGTGATGTTCGTGCTCGCCGTCACCATCGAGCGCGTGGTGCTGCGCCCGCTGGTCAACCAGCCCGACATCATCCTCTTCATGGCGACCTTCGGGATCACCTATTTCCTGATCGGCTTCGGCGAATCCGTCTTCGGCGGCAACCCCAAGCAGATGATCACCAGCGAGCTCTATCTGCCGAAAGGCGCGATCGACGCCAAGATCCTCGGCGGCATCGTCTCCTTCCAGAAGATCGACATCGCCGCCGCGATCATCGCCTCGCTGATGATCGCGGCGCTCGCCGTCTTCTTCCAGTACACCCGCATCGGCCGGGCGCTCCGGGCCGTGGCGGATAGCCACAAGGCGGCGCTCTCGGTCGGCATCTCGCTCAACCAGATCTGGGTGATCGTCTGGTTCACCGCCGGCATCGTCGCGCTGATCACCGGCATCATGTGGGGCGCGCGCTCGGACGTCTCCTTCGCGCTCGAGATCGTCGCGCTGAAGGCCCTTCCGGTGCTGATCCTCGGCGGCTTCACCTCGATCCCCGGCGCCATCGTCGGCGGGCTGATCATCGGCATCGGCGAGAAGCTCGGCGAGTTCTACTGGGGCCCGCTGATCGGCGGCGGCATCGAGAGCTGGCTCGCCTATTTCATCGCCCTGGGCTTCCTGCTGTTCCGGCCGCAGGGCCTGTTCGGCGACAAGATCATCGAACGCATCTGAGGGGCTGAAACGTGTTCTACCGCGAAGCCGGCCAATTCAAATCGACCTACGCCGCCGACATGGCCGTGTTCCCGATCCGGCAGGACCGGATCGGCATCGCCGTGATCCTGCTGATCGCCTTCGTTGGCATCCCGATGATCGGCAACGACTTCTTCATCTCCTCGGTGATGATCCCGTTCTTGGTGTTCTCGCTCGCCGCGATCGGGCTCAACATCCTCACCGGCTACACTGGCCTGATCTCGCTCGGCACCGCCGCCTTCATGGGGGTCGGCGCCTATTCCTGCTACAAGCTGACGACCTATTTCCCGGGCGTGAACGTCATCGTCCTCGTGCTGGTCTCCGGCCTGTTCTCGGCGGCGATCGGCGTGCTCTTCGGCCTGCCCTCGCTGCGGATCAAGGGCTTCTACCTCGCGGTGGCGACGCTGGCCGCGCAGTTCTTCCTGCAATGGGCCTTCGTGCGCGTGCCCTGGCTGTTCAACTACAACGCCTCGGGCGCCATCGAGGTGCCGCAGCGCCTGTTCTTCGGCCTGCCCATCACTGGCGCCTCGGCCTCGCCGGAGACCCGCTACTTCGTCTGCCTCGGCCTCGTCGTCGTCCTCACCTGGTTCGCCTCGAACCTCGTCCACGGCAAGATCGGCCGCTCATGGATGGCGGTGCGCGACATGGACATCGCCGCCGAGCTGATGGGCATCAAGCTGCTCAACGCCAAGCTGCTCGCCTTCGCCGTCTCCTCCTTCTATGCCGGCGTCGCCGGGGCGATGATGATCTTCTTCTGGTACGGGACGGCCGAGGCCGCCGACGTCTTCAACATCCGCCTCTCCTTCAACATCCTGTTCATGGTCATCATCGGGGGCTTGGGCTCGCTGATCGGCTCCTTCTTCGGCGCGGCCTTCATCGCCAGCCTGCCGACCATCATGAAATTCGGCCTGCCGGCGCTGGGCGTGCCGCTCACCGGCGCCGCCGCCGAGCATGTCACCTTCATGCTGGTCGGCGGCCTGATCATCTTCTTCCTGATCGTCGAGCCGCACGGCCTCGCCCGGCTCTGGCAGATCGCGAAGCAGAAATTGCGGACGTGGCCTTTCCCCTACTGAGTCGGGGAAGAGGTCCAAGAAGACGACCCGCGGCAAATCACAAGCGGCGGGCATTCAAGAGGCGGAACGGCCCCGGCCGCATCCGACGTAACCCACGGAGGAAGCAATGATGAAGAGCAGCATGATCAAGGGCGTCGCGCTCGGCGCGCTTCTGGCGGCGGGTGCCCTCGCCGCTCCCGCCAATGCGCAGGACTCGGTCTACTTCGCCAACAACGCCTACCGCACCGGCCCCTTCTCCGGCTCCGGCATCCCGATCGGCGACGGCATGCGCGACTACATCACCATGATCAACGAGCGCGACGGCGGCGTGAACGGTGTCAAGATCGTCTACGAGGAGTGCGAGACCGGCTACGACACCAAGAAGTCGATCGAGTGCTACGAGCAGGCCAAGTCGAAGAATACCATCGTCTACTCGCCCTGGTCGACCGGCGCGACGCTCGCCGCGATCCCGCGCGCCCATGTCGACAAGATCCCGATCCTGTCGATGGCCTACGGCCTCTCGGCCTCGGCGGACGGCACCAACTTCCCCTGGGTCTTCATCCCGCCCTTCACCTATTGGGACGGCGCCTCCGTCATGGTGAAGCACATGGCCAACGAGCTTGGCGGCATGGACAAGCTCAAGGGCAAGAAGCTCGGCCTGATCCATCTCGACGCACCGTTCGGCAAGGAGCCGATCCCGGTGCTCGAGAACCTCGCCAAGAAGTACGGCTTCGAAGTCAAGCTCTACCCGGTCGCGGCTGCCGACATGCAGAACCAGGGCTCGCTCTGGCTCTCGATCCGGCGTGACCGGCCCGACTTCCTCTACAACCAGGGCTGGGGCGCGATGAATCCGACCGCGGTCAAGGAAGCGATCAAGAACAACTTCCCGATCAACAAGCTGGTCGGCGTCTGGTGGGCCGGCGGCGATGACGACGCCCGCGCCGGCGGCGCCGAGGCCAAGGGCTATCGCTCGCTGAGCTGGGCCGCGGCCGGCACCGACTTCCCGGTGATGCAGGACATCCTCAAGCACGTGGTCGAGAAGGGCAAGAGCACGACGGCCAAGGACAAGGTCGGCGAGGCCCTCTACAACCGCGGCGTCTACAACTCGATGCTGGTCGTCGAAGGCATCCGCAACGCCCAGAAGCTGACCGGCAAGAAGGTCGTCAACGCCGAGGACATGCGCCGCGGCCTGGAAGCCCTGAACATCACCGAGGCTCGCCTCGCCGAGCTCGGCATGAAGGACTTCACCACGCCGACGCAGGTCTCCTGCACCGACCATTCCGGCCACAGCAAGATGTTCGTCGCCGAGTGGGACGGAGCCAAGTGGACCCGCAAGGGCGACTGGATCGAGCCGATGAAGGACGAGGTCCGGCCGCTGATCGAGGCCAACGCCAAGGACTATGTCGAGAAGGCCGGCAATTGGCCGAAGCGCACCGAGTCCTGCGAGAAGTCGTCCTGATCTGACGAGTGCCAATCCTTCTCCCCTCCGGGGGAGAAGGTGTCTGCGAAGCAGACGGATGAGGGAAGTCTTGCACCACCTCATCCGTCCGTCCCTCATCCGACCCGGCTGACGCCGGGCCACCTTCTCCCCCGAGGGGAGAAGGATTGGAGGTTCAATGTCCACCGCCACCCTCGAACAGCCCACGGCAGCGACCGCGACGGACACCATCCTGTCGCTGAACAACATCGAGGTGATCTACGATCACGTCATCCTGGTGCTGAAGGGCGTCTCGCTGCAGGTGCCGCGCAAGGGCATCGTCGCGATCCTCGGAGCCAACGGCGCCGGCAAGACCACGACGCTGAAGGCGATCTCGAATCTGCTCAAGGCCGAGCGCGGCGAGGTCACCAAGGGTTCGATCGTCTTCGACGGCGAGCGGGTGGACCGGATGTCGCCGAGCGAGCTGGTGCGCCGCGGCTGCATCCAGGTCATGGAAGGCCGGCACTGCTTCGGCCATCTCTCGATCGAGGAGAACCTCCTGACCGGCGCCTTCACCCGGCGCGACGGCAATGCCGCGATCAAGCGCGACCTCGAGAAGATCTACGAGCTCTTCCCGCGCCTGAAGCAGCGCCGCAACTCACAGGCCGGCTACACCTCTGGCGGCGAGCAGCAGATGTGCGCGGTCGGCCGCGCCATGATGTCGAAGCCGAAGATGATCCTGCTCGACGAGCCGTCCATGGGACTGGCGCCGCAGATCGTTGAGGAGATTTTCGAGATCGTGCGCCGGCTCAATGCCGAGGAGGGCGTGTCCTTCCTCGTCGCCGAGCAGAACACCAACATGGCCCTGCGCTACGCCACCTATGGCTACATCATGGAGACCGGCCGCGTCGTCATGGACGGCGAGGCGCAGATGCTGCGCGAGAACGAGGACGTCAAGGAGTTCTATCTCGGGGTTGCCGAAGGGGCCAAGAAGTCGTTCCGCGAGGTCAAGAGCTACAAGCGCCGCAAGCGCTGGCTGTCTTGAGCACAACGGCCGCGAATCCGCCGCATGAAGGGTCCAGGGCCTGAGCGATGCTCTATCTCGTCATCGTCCTCCTGCTCCTCGCCTTGATCTTCGGACCGCAGTTCTGGGTCCGTCGCGAGATGGAAAGGCATGCCGTGGCGCGGCCCGACCTGCCGGGAACAGGCGGCGAGCTCGCCCGCCATCTGCTCGACCGGTTCCAGCTCGGCGCGGTCGCGGTCGAGACCACGGCCGCGGGCGACCATTACGACCCCGACGCCCGTGCGGTCCGCCTCTCGCCGGGCAATCATGACGGCCGCTCGATCACCGCTGTGGCGGTCGCCGCGCATGAGGTCGGCCATGCCATCCAGCATGCGCAGGGCAGCACCCTGTTCATCGCCCGCACCGGGCTCGCGCGCCTGCTCGGCATGATCGACAAGGTCGCGATGGTCGTGCTGGTCACCGCCCCGCTGGTTGCGATCCTGACCCGCGTGCCCTCGATCGCCCTGATGCAGTTCGGTTTCGCCATCGCGCTGCTCGGCATCGGCCTTGTCGTGCATCTGGTGACGCTGCCGCTCGAATTCGACGCCAGCTTCGGCAAGGCGCTGCCGATCCTGACCACCGACGGCTATCTCCACCCCGGCGACGTGCCGGCGGCGCGCGGCGTGCTGCGGGCGGCGGCGCTGACCTATGTCGCCGGCGCGCTGGTCGGGCTGCTGAACTTCCTGCGCCTCCTGCGCTTCATCCGATGAGCGACGCCATTCCCCCGAGGACCGAGCGATGAGCGAGCATTACGACGATCTCGAAACGCTATCGCCAGCGGCCCGCGAGGCCGCTCTGTTCGCCCGCCTGCCCGCCGTGCTCGAGGCAGCACTGGCGACGCCGGGCTATGGCGTCCATCTCGCCGGCATCGATCCGGCCGCGATCCGCGATCGCGCTGCCCTTGCGCGCCTGCCGGTCCTGCGCAAGGCCGACATGCCAGCGCTCCAGCAGGCGGCGCCGCCTTTCGGCGGCTTCACCACCGCGCCGCTCGGCTCCTTCGGTCGGCTTTTCACCTCGCCTGGGCCGATCTTCGAGCCGGAAGGCACCGCCAGCGACCCCTGGGGCACCGCGCGCGGCCTCTTCGCCGCCGGGATCCGCAAGGGCGACATCGTGCTGAACACCTTCGGCTACCATCTGACGCCCGGCGGCTTCATCATGGATTCCGCCGCCCGGGCCATCGGCTGCGCCGTCATCCCGGCCGGCCCCGGCAACACCGAGCAGCAGCTCGAAGTGATCGGCGCTTATAAGCCGAGCGCCTATACCGGCACGCCGGACTTCCTGAAGATCCTGATCGAGGCCGCCGATGCGCGCGGCGTCGACATCTCCTGCATCAAGCGCGCCGTGGTCTCGGGCGCCGCCTTCCCGCCCTCGCTGCAGGACTGGGTGCGGGCGCGAGGCATCGACGCCTACCAGCTTTACGCCACTGCCGATCTCGGCCTGATCGCCTATGAGACTTCGGCCCGCGACGGCATGGTGCTGAACGAGAACCTGATCGTCGAGATCGTCCGGCCGGGCACCGGAGACCCGGTCGCGGAAGGCGAGGTCGGCGAGATCGTCGTCACCAATCTCGACCCGCATCATCCGCAGATCAGGCTGGCCGTCGGGGATCTCACCGCGGTGCTGCCGGGCGCCAGCGCGAGCGGCCGGACCAATGCCCGCATCAAAGGCTGGATGGGCCGGGCCGACCAGACCGCCAAGGTCAAGGGCATGTTCGTCCGCCCCGAGCAGGTCGCCGAGATCGCCCGCCGCCATGCCGAGATCGCCAAGCTGAGACTCGTCGTCGGCCGCGCCGACGAGGTCGACACGATGACCCTCAAGGCCGAGATCTATGCCGAGCCGAAGGGCTTCATCGACGCGGTCTCCTCGACCCTGCAGCAGGTGACGAAGCTCAAGGGCACCGTCGAGGTCCTGCCGCTCGGCGCCCTCCCCAATGACGGCAAGGTCATCGCCGACGAGCGACCGGTGGGATAGTCGCTCGACCGCACCGGAAAGAGCGCAGGGAACCCTCTCCTGTAAGGAGAGGGCAGGGTGAGGTGTAGGCCGTCTGACCAGTTCCGTGAGGCCTGACCGCGTGGTCGGGTTCAGGCCAACGTTTCCACTCCGAACACCTCACCCCTACCCCTCTCCTTCCAGGAGAGGGGGATCCCGCGCCTCACCAGTCGATGCTCGGCTCCCCCTTCGCCTCCAGCCAGTCATTCGCCCGGCTGAACGGCTTCGAGCCGAAGAAGCCGCGTCGCGCCGAGAGCGGCGAGGGGTGGGGGCTGGCGATGACCAGATGGCGGCTCTCGTCGATCAGGCCGCGCTTGGCCTGCGCCGGCGAGCCCCAGAGCAGGAAGACGACATGCGGCCGCGCGTCGGAAACGGCTGCGATCACCGCATCCGTCACCGCGCCCCAGCCGAGGGACAGATGCGAGCCCGCCTTGCTGGCGCCCTCGCGCACGGTGAGCGCCGTGTTGAGCAGGAGCACGCCCTGCTTCGCCCAGTCGGAGAGATCGCCGCCAGGCGGCGCGGCGAGATTGAGGTCCTCCGCCCGTTCCTTGTAGATGTTGACCAGCGAGCGCGGCAGCGGCGGGGGACCGACATAGGAGAAGGCGAGCCCGTTGGCATGGCCTGGCGTCGGATAGGGATCCTGGCCGAGGATGACCACACGAATCCGGTCGAGCGGCGTCAGCCTCAGCGCTGCCAGGAACCGCTCCGGCGCCGGCGCCACGACATGGCCCGCAGCGCGCTCGGCATCGACCGCAGCGCAGGCACGTGCCACCGTCTCATCGCTGAAGACCGGAAGATCGCGCCAGGAAGCGGAGGCCGGCGAGGCAAGAAAGGCGGCAAGCGCCGTGCAGAAGGTCGGCATCGTCAATTCTGCTGCGGGAGAAGACTTGGTCATCCCGGCCGTAGCGCAGCGAAGAGCCGGGATCCAGGCCTGAACCTCAATCGGCCAGGGTCAGGCCTGAATCCCGGGTCTCCCTTCGATCGCCCGGGATGGCTGGTATAGCTGCGATCAGGCCAAGGCTTACCTATTTCAGGACCGCCCGCCCTTCGATCTTGGCGTCGACGGTGCCGAGCCGGCGGACATAGACCATCACTTCATTGGCCATCAGCTTGCCGTCGGTGAGGCCGATCAGCGTCTTGCCTCGGCCGAGCGCGGTATAGCCGTCGCCGCCATCGAGCATGAAGTTGTTCGACGCGACCGTGTACTTTCCGGCCGGGTCGATCGGCTTGTCGTCGACGGTGACGGCGGTGACGCGCGAGCCCTGCGGCTGCTTCAGATCGGCCTCGAACTTCATGCCCGAGATCACCGGGAAGCGGCCGGCGCCCTGCGGCGCGTCGCGCAGCCCGTTCTCGATCGCGTCCCTGACATCCTTGCCGGTGATCTCGACCATCACCGTCGCATTGCCGAAGGGCAGCTCGCTCAGCACGTCGCGCCGCGTCAGCTTGTGGCCGGCCGGGTACTGCTTGTTGGCGCGGATGCCGCCGGCATTGGTGATGGCGAGCTGCGCGCCGGTCGCGCTCCTGATCGCATCGGCGATCAGGTTGCCGATCGCGGTCTCCTGGGTGCGGATCATGCCGGTGCGGGAATCGAGCGGCGCAGCCAGCGTCGCGATCTCGATGTCGAGCTCCTTGGAGAGCTCGGCCTCGTAACCCTTCACGATGGCGGCGACCTCGGGATCCGGCGTCGCGGCGCGGCTGTCGTTGACACGGAAGGTCGGCGTCCACTCGACGCGGCGATTGGCACCCTCGCCGCTCGCCTTGGCCGCGATGTCGATGGCGGTGACGTAATTGCCCTCCTCGTTCGACTCGACCATCACCACCTTGCCGTCATAGGCGATGGCGAGATCGTGGTCGTGGCCGGTCAGCAGGATGTCGACGACCCGCGAGCGCACGATCTGAAGATCGGTGGCGCGGTCGGCATGGACGACGCCGACCAGGATGTCGGCGCCCTGCGCCTTCAGCGCCCGCGCCTCGCGCCGCAGCGCCTCCATTGTCGAGGAGAATTTCAGGTCGCCGGGATTGGAGAGCTGCGGCGTCGGGTCATAGGTCGCGCCGATGACGCCGACCTTGAAGCCGCCGAGCTCGAAGATCTGCGAATCCTTGTGCCCCGGCAGCGGGTTGCCGGCCGCGTCGCGCAGATTCGCGGCGAAGGTCGGATAGCTCTGGGCGGCGGCAAGCTTGAGATAGTTGTCCTTGCCGAAGTCGAACTCGTGATTGCCGGGCACGAAGACGTCGAGCCCCATCTTGTTCTGCATCGCGACGATATGGGCGCCTTGGTCGAAGCCCGACATCAGCGAGGGCGAATAGCAATCGCCGGCATGGCAGAACAGCACCGGCACGCCGCGCGACCGCTCCGCCTTGGCGATGCCGGAGGCGCGGGCGAAGCCGCCTTTGCCCTTGTCGTCGCTCATCTTGTAGATGTCGTTGACGAGCAGCAGCGTGAAGCTCGGAGCGGGTGCCTGCGCCTTCGCCACCGGGGCGGTCGCCGCCATGGCTGCTGGGGCGGCGAGCACGCTGAGCGCGCGGCGACGGGTCATCTTGGTCATAGGCCAACCCCTCCGGATTTGATTTTTTCCAGACTAGCAAGAGCCGCGCCGAGTTGGCGAGATGCCGGACGCGGCAAAGGCGCGTTCACCGCAAAAACAGCTTCCGCATTGTCGCACCCCGCTGGCGAAACGCCTCTGCCGACTGGACGAAAGCCGGAACTCGTCTAAATCACAGGCCATGGAAAAGCGCATCGACACGAACGCCGAAGCCGGCTTGCCCGCGGCGCCCGCCATCGCCATGCCGGCCGACCATCCGCGCGTCCGCTCCGGCCGGATCGGCGTGCTGCTGATGAATCTCGGCACGCCGGAAGGCACCAGCTACTGGCCGATGCGCGCCTACCTCAAGGAGTTCCTCTCCGATCGCCGGGTGATCGAGGAGCCGCGCTGGAAATGGTGGCCGGTCCTCAACCTGATCATCCTGTCGACCCGCCCCGGCCGGAAGGGCAAGGACTACGCGACGATCTGGAACAAGGAGCGCGACGAGGGCCCGCTCAAGACAATCACCCGGTCGCAGACCGAGCAGTTGGCGCAGCGTCTGAACGACTTTGCCGGCGACCGGATCGTCTTCGACTGGGCGATGCGCTACGGCTTTCCCGATGTGAAGAGCCGGATCCAGCATCTGCAGAACGAGGGCTGCGACCGCATCCTGTTCGTGCCGCTCTATCCGCAATACGCCGCACCGACGACGGCGACCGCCTGCGACCATGCCTTCCGGGCCCTGATGGAGATGCGCTGGCAGCCGGCGGTCCGCACCGTGCCGGCCTATCATGACGATCCCGCCTATATCGGTGCGCTCGCGACCTCGATGCGGGCCTCGCTCGCCAAGCTCGATTTCGAGCCGCAGATCATTCTCTGCTCTTTCCACGGCATGCCGAAGGAGAACCTGCTCAAGGGCGACCCCTATTACTGCCAGTGCGCCAAGACCTGGCGTCTGCTGCGCGACGCGCTCGGGCTGCCGGAAGAGCGCTTCCGCATGACCTTCCAGTCGCGCTTCGGGCCGGATGAATGGCTGCAGCCCTATACCGACGAGACGGTGAAGGCGCTGGCTCAGGGCGGCGCCAAGTCTCTCGCCATCGTCGCGCCCGGCTTCTCGGCCGACTGCCTGGAGACCCTCGAAGAACTCGACGGCGAGAACCGCGAGATCTTCCTGCACAATGGCGGCGAGAAATTCGCCTATCTGCCCTGCCTCAACGATTCCGCCGAGGGCATCGACGTGATCGAGGCGCTGGTTCGCCGCGAGCTGATGGGCTGGGTGTGAGGCTTGCCCGTCATGCCCGGGCTTGACCCGGGCATCTCAGGACGAGAAGGCGCCCTCGCGTTTCCGAGCTTCTCGGATCTGCGCGGACTTTATCCTTGGGCCGGCCAGAGGTCGGACCCTCGGGCTTCGCCCGAGAATGCCGCTGCCACTACCCCACCACGAAGCGCGTCACGCTCTCGACCACCGGCTTCGCCTGCAGGATGCGGCGGTGGCCAAGCCCGCCCGTCTCCTGCAGCGTGACGAACGGCCCCGCCGCCGCCAGCGCCTCGGCATGGTGGAAATCGAGTTCGCGGTCCTGCCGGTCATGGATCACCAGCGTCGGCAGGCTGATCGCAGCCAGCTGCTCGCGGCCCTCGAAGACCTCGATCGGATTGCCGGCGACGCTGTGGATGCGCTTCTCCAGCGCTGCCTGGCCGCGCCGGCCGAGCCCGATCGTCGCGCCGAAATTGCGCGTGATCATCGCGATCGAGGACGGCGCCGCGATCAGCGCGAGCCGGCGCGCCTCGACCGATGGCTGGCCCGGCACGCTGCCGGCGAGGGCTGCGAGCGCGATGGCCCCACCGAAGGAATGCGTCACGACCGCATGGACGGGGGCGAACACCCGGGCGACCGCGGCAAGCGCTGCGACGCCGAGCGGGATGTTGAGCTCCGCCCCGGTCGAGGCGCCATGCGCCGGCATGTCGAAGGCGACGACGCGGAACCCCTGCGCCAGCAAGGGCGCGACGAAGGCGGTCATGAACGCTGCCTCGCTGTTCCAGCCATGCAGCAGGATCACCGTCGGCGCCGGGCCATCGCCATCTTGCAAGCGGGGCTCCGGTTCGAACAGATAGGTGCTAACCGTCCCGCACGGGTAGGATACCGCCTGCCTGATCGCCGGCGCGAGCCGGGCGCGGGCGGCAATGATCGCCTTGCCGGTCCGGCTCTGCGGGCCCGGCAGGCGCGGTGGCGTGCAAAAGAGCTTGAAGGCGGCGCGCCCGGCGGTACGCGGGGCGATGAAGCTGCCGATGCGGACGAGAGGACGAGAGGACGAATGACGCTGAGGGCTGCGCTGGGCATGATCGGGAACCCTGTTTGTTCAGTCCTGAACGAATATGTTCAGTCATGAACAAAAAGCAAGAGGCGATTTCCGCACCGGCAGGTGAGCCCGGACGCGCGGGCGGCACCGGGCTGCCCTGGGATCTGCCGCGCTTCAAGAACTGGCTCGCCGTCGCGCGCATGCACCAGCTCTGGAAGAAGGTGTTCTCGGAGGCGCTGGCGCCGCTCGGCATCCAGCTCGCCCATTACGACGTGCTCGCCAATGTCTTCCGCACGCCGGGGCTGACCCAGCAGGCGCTGGCCGAGAAGCTGCTCGTCGGGCGCAGTGCCATGAGCATGCTGCTGCCCGAGCTGGAGCGCCGCAGCCTGATCGAACGCCGCAATGACGAGGCTGACAAGCGCGTCCGCCGGCTCTGGCTGACGCCGGAGGGCGAGGCGCTCACCCGCAAGGCTCTGGCAATCCATACCGCCAGGATCGAGGCGATGATGGGCGTCCTCAGCGACGAGGAATGCAACGCCATCGGCGAGACGATGTGGCGTGTCGTCAAGGCGCTGGAAGGCTGATCCCGGCGCGAGCTTGCATCAAAGCTTCGCAATCATCAGCTTGATGGCCGCAGACTGGATTGGAGATTGATTTCATGGGTCCGTACGGGTTCGACATCGTCGTCGTCGCGCTGGTAGCGCTGGTCATCCTGACGATCGCGCTCGGCGTGCGCACGGTCCCGCAGGGCTACAACTACACCGTCGAGCGCTTCGGCCGTTATTCGCGCACGCTCGGCGCCGGGCTCGGGCTGATCGTGCCCTATATCGACCGGGTCGGCCACAAGGTGAACGTCATGGAGCAGGTGCTCGACATTCCCAGCCAGGAGGCGATCACCAAGGACAATGCCGGCGTGCGCATCGATGCCGCCGCCTTCTTCCAGGTGCTCGACGCCGCCAAGGCCCGCTATGAGGTCGCGAGCCTCGACGATGCGCTGATGGTCCTGACCATGACCAATATCCGCACCGTCGTCGGCTCGATGGACCTGGACCAGTTGCTCTCGCATCGCGACGAGATCAACGAGCGGCTGTTGCGCGTCATGGACGCCGCCGCGTCGCCCTGGGGCGTCAAGGTCACCCGCATCGAGATCCGCGACATCCTGCCGCCGGCCGACATCGCCGGGGCGATGAACCGCCAGATGAAGGCCGAGCGCGAGAAGCGCGCCGCCGTGCTCGAGGCCGAGGGTCTGCGCCAAGCCGAGATCCTCAAGGCCGAGGGCCAGAAGCAGTCGCAGATCCTCGCCGCCGAGGGCCGCAAGGAGGCGGCATTGCGCGATGCCGAAGCGCGCGAGCGTCTCGCCCAGGCCGAGGCGAACGCCACCGCCATGGTCAGCGAGGCGATCAGCCGCGGCGACATCCAGGCCGCCAATTTCCTGATCGCCGAGCGCTACACCGACGCGCTCAAGGCGATGGCCAGCGCCAGCAACAGCAAGCTGGTGATCGTTCCCGTTGAAGCCGCCGCGCTCGCCGGCACGGTCGGCGGCATCGCCCAGCTGACCAAGGCGGTTTTCGGCGAGGAGGCGATCGAGAGCCGCCGCGCCGGTTCGGTTCCGGCCGCCGGCCGCAGCCCCGGAGCCTGACATGCTCGACTGGTTCGCCTCCTTCGGCGGCTGGGCCTGGATCGTGCTCGGTCTCGTCCTGATCGGCGGGGAGACGCTCGCGCCAGGCGTCTTCCTGCTCTGGCTCGGCCTCGCGGCGCTGCTCACCGGCGCCGTGGTCGGCCTCACCGGCATCGCCTGGCAGGGCGCCTGGCTCGTCTTCGCCGCCTTTGCCGTCGCCAGCGTCCTGGTCGGCCGCATCGCGACAAGGCGCAAGGCCGAGGAGCCCGATGCCGCCCACGGCCTGAACGATCGCGGTCGGCAACTGATCGGCCGGGTCTTCAGGCTCGAGGCGACCATGACCGGCGGCGAGGGCCGCATCCGCGTCGGCGATTCCTCCTGGCGCGTCACCGGCCCGGAATTGCTCGCCGGCTCCGAGGTGCGGGTCGTCCGGGTCGAGGGCGCGACGCTGATCGTCGAGAAGGCTTGAATCGTCGCGCTCCGGGCCGCTTGCGCCGAATGCGACGCAGAGGCTTAACCCGCCATTGAGGCTTGCACGTCCCGGCCATGGACCACCGCAGCCGGTGCTGTCATGACGGGGCCTACGCTGCGGGCCCACAGGTAGCGCGGCGTGTCGGAGGGATCCGTCATGAGCATCCCGCACGGGCCAATCGACCTCTTGCTCGCCGCCGCTCTGTCGCTGCTGATCGCAGCCCTGGCCGCCGGCGCCGCCTTCGCCTGATCCGAGCCCGATTCAGGCGCGATTCATCCTGAATCGACCGTTCACCATCTCGCTGAACCGGTGATTCACCGGCGCCTTCTTCAAATCGCCCGCGAGGCGGCACTGGCCGCGTAGGAGGCGAAAGACATGACCCGCCGACACGGGCCGATCGATCTCATTCTCGCGGCAGGGTTCGCGCTGCTGCTGATGCTGCTCGCGCTGCGCCCGGTACAGGCCCGCGAAGTCGTCGAGTTTCCCGATCTTCGCTACCAGCCGGGCACGATCGTCATCCGCACCGCCGAGCGGAAGCTCTATTTCATCGCCGCCCCCGGCCAGGCGCTGCGCTACACCATCGCCGTCGGCAAGGCCGGCAAGCAATGGCGTGGCGTCAAATACATCGAGGAGCTTGCGGTCGAACCGTCATGGAGTCCGCCGGCCTCGGTCAAGCGCGATAATCCCTCCATTCCCGACATCATCCCGAGCGGCGCTCCCAACAATCCGATGGGCGCCCGCGTCATCGGCCTCGGGCCCGGCGGCGAATACGCCATCCATGGCACCAATAATCCGCGCTCGGTCGGCACGGCGGCATCCTATGGCTGCTTCCGCATGCACAACCGGGATGTGATCGATCTCTACGCCCGGGTCCGGATGGGCGCTCCGGTCGTGGTCATGCCCTGAGACAGCCGGCTTTACGGCGGGAATCGCGTCCCTGCCGTAAAGTCGCATTGCATTCGCTTGCCCTCTCGCCTGCGGGAAGAAAGCCGGATATCGTTCGCCGCGCGCGACGCCAGTCTTGCTCAACTTCGAACCGCAGAGTCTCAGAGGGGCTACCGATGGATCATCTCGCAGACGTCAAGAAGTTCGCCAAAAAGGCCGTCAATGAAGCGGCTTTCGCCGGCATGTCCAAGTCCTACGCACTGGTCATGAGCAAGCCCGATACGCGCTACGTCGCCTGTTCCGACCCAGCCGAGCTGGAGCGCGTCCGCGAGAACTTCCTGAAGAAGAAGCTCGGCCTGAACGGCGGCGATCTCGACGCCTCGATCAAGGCGATCTGCGAGCACATGAAGGCCGACAAGACCAAATCGCGCCTGACCTTCTACTATCTGCTGGCCGAGCATTATGGAAAGCTCGATGCCTTCGTGAAGAAGTAGAGATCAATCCGACGGCTTTGGCCGCAAGGCGCTTCCCGAAAGGGAGGCGCCTTTTTTGTTGCCCGCCGCCAGCCGTTTTCTATCCCCGCCGGCGAAACCGCGGCTGATCCGGCCAAGCCGGCATCATGGACGCACCGCCGCGTCGGGGGACTTCGCCATGTTCTCGCTTTCCCGCTCCGCCATCACCAGCAACACCCCGGCCCTTCTCGCCGGTCTCGAAGCCGCGCTCGTCGCCGTCATCGTCTTCGGCGCCGGACTCGCGTTCGCCGTCACCATCGGCTTCTTCTGAGAGGTGCCGTCATGCCGGCCCCGCAAATCTCCGTCGCCTCCCGGCCCAGCGGCCCGCATTTCGAGGTCGGCCGTGATCGCGAGGGCTTCTGGATCGCCGTCGAGACGCACGGACGCGGCGGCGGCTACTTCGCCAGCCTCGATGCCGCCCTGCACTATGCCCGCTTCACCACGGGCCGCGAGCCCGGCGGGGTGACGCTGGCGACCCGCCCGCTCGAACTCCTGCCACCGCGCCTCTGTTGACGCCGCCCGCTCAGCGATAGAGATCCTCGCGCGTCAGCGGCAGGCCGGACGCCCCCTTGCGGCGCTTCGAAACCAGCGTCTGGTTGATCAGCGCCCCGCCGCGCTCGAAGGCGAGCGAGCAGCCGGCGAGATAGAGCAGCCACATCCGCGTGCGCTCCGGCCCGATCTCGGCCTCCGCCTCCGCCTTGCGCGCATTCAGCCGCTCCCACCATAGCCTGGTCGTGCGCTGGTAATGCTCGCGCCAGCCCTCGACATCGTGCACCTCGAAGCCGTAGCGCTCGAGATTGGCGATCGACATGCCCAGATGATCGAGCTCGCCGCCGGGGAAGATGTAGCGCACCAGGGCGCGATACTCGGGCGGCATCTTGTTGAAGGCCTTCTCGGTCTTCTTCGCACGGCGCGAGATCGTGTGGTGCAGATAAAGCCCGCGCGGCCGCAGCAGCCGGTTCACCGCCTGGAAATAGGTCTGGTGATTGCGGATGCCGACCTGCTCGAACATGCCGATCGAGGAGATCTTGTCGAAGACGCCCTCCATCTGGGTGAAGTCCTTGAGATGCAGCGTGACTCTGTCCTGCAGCCCGAGCCGTTCGACCTTCTCGCGCGCGAACTTCAGCTGCTCCTCGGCAAGCGTCACGCCATGCGCCTCGACACCGTAATGCTGGGCGGCATGGCAGATCAGCGCGCCCCAGCCGCAGCCGATATCGAGCAGCTTGTCGCCCGGCTTGAGGCGCAGCTTCCGGCAGATCATGTCGAGCTTGTCGCGCTGGGCCCGGCCGATATCGCCGTGCTCCTCGGTGAAGTAGGCGCAGGTGTAGACCATCTCCTCGTCGAGGAAGAGCCGGTAGAATTCGTTCGAGACGTCGTAGTGATAGGCGACATTGGCCTTGTTGGTCGCCGGATCGCCATCGCGCGCGATCTCGTCGCCCTTGCGATGCGCGACAGCCGCCGGGGCCGAGCCCGGCGCGAAGATGAAGCGGCGCACCACGTCGAATACCGCCGATTTCGGGATGCCCCGCGCCAGCCTGCCGACCTTGCCCTCCGGCCGCGCCGCGGCGAGGTCGAAGATCGAGCCGTTCTCGATCGCGATCCGGTCGGCGATGTGGAGGTTGAGGAGCGTGTCGAGCTTCGGCTTGCGCAGCAGCGCCGATACGGCGCCGCCATCGCGGATTGCGATCGCCAGACCGTCCTGGGGCCAGTCGGCGGGAACCCGCGAGCCATCCCACAGGGAAAAGCCCAGCTTCAGCCCGAGTTTCGCATGGGCCTCGGTCAGAAGTCGCCGGAGTGCCTCGATGCGTTGTACGTCGCCGCCCATGCCGATAACCCGCCCCGTTTACCTTACGGCCTTTAGGCCGCAGGACGCTTCTCATTGCAACCGCGTTTGCGCTTGCGGCCGGCAGCGCAGGGCCATGCACCTTATGCAATGTCGCCATGCATGACCGCAACGGCATCACCGAATCTGCACAATCATTAACCGGCGCTGTTCCAGAACGATCCGGGCGCTTCTGCGCCGATTGATTCTGGAGCCCATGATGTCGTCAGCGGACCATCTCAGCCGTCGTCTTGATTTCCTGAAGTTCGACGCCGAGACGCGTGCGCACATGGCCAATGTCCAGGATGTCGTCCGTGCGGCGCTGCCCGAGGCGCTGGACGCCTTCTACGGTCAGGTCGCCCGCTTCCCGGAGACCAACGCCTTCTTCAAGTCGCCCGGCCATATGGACAAGGCCAAGAGCCGGCAGCTCGACCACTGGCAGGTCATCGCCAACGGCCAGCCGGACCAGGATTATGTCCGCTCCGTCACCACCATCGGCGAAGTTCATGCCCGGATCGGGCTGGAGCCGCGCTGGTACATCGGCGGCTACGCCCTGCTGCTGGAGCAGATCATCGGCAAGGTCCTCGAGGAGCGTTGGCCGAAGAGCCGTTTCGGCGGCAAGCTGCCGGGCGCAGCCGAGCGCAGCGCCGAGATCGGCGCGATCGTCAAGGCCGCCATGCTCGACATGGACTACGCCATCACCGTCTATGTCGAGGCTTCCGAGACCGCCCGACTGAAGGCCGAGGCCGAAGCCCGCGCCCAGGAGGAGATCAAGGCCCGCCAGCGCGACAAGGCGATCAGCTATGTCAGCGCCGCCATGGCAGCCCTCGCGCAAGGTGATCTCAGCCACCGCGTGCCCGACGACATGCCGGAGGAGTATGCCAGCATCGGCGAGCACTTCGACCACGCCATGACCCGGCTGGGCGAGATGGTCGCCACGATCAAGACGAGTTCGGCCGCGATCGCCGCCTCGTCGCAGGAGATCAATTCGGGCGCCGACGATCTCTCCTCGCGCACCGAGCAGCAGGCTGCGGCGCTGCAGCAGACCGCGGCAACCACCGAGCAGCTCACCGCCTCGGTCAAGAGCTCGGCCCAGTCCTCGCGCGATTCGCTCGTCCTCGCCGACAATGCCTCGGCCGTCGCCCGTACCGGCGGCGAGATCGTCAAGGATGCGATCCAGGCGATGGTCCGCATTGAGGAAGCCTCGAAGAAGATCTCCGAGATCACCGGCGTCATCGACGGCATCGCCTTCCAGACCAATCTGCTCGCCCTCAACGCGGCCGTCGAGGCCGCCCGCGCCGGCGATGCCGGCCGCGGCTTCGCCGTGGTCGCCGCCGAGGTCAGGGCGCTGGCGCAGCGCTCGGCCGGCGCGGCCAAGGACATCACCAGCCTGATCGGCTCCTCGGACGCCGAGGTCGTCGAAGGCGTTCGCCTGGTCCGACAGGCCGGCGAGACGCTGGAGAAGATCGTCGATGCCTCGACGCAGGTCTCGGCCACGGTCAACGACATCGCCGCCGCCACCGGCGAGCAGGCCAACGGCATCGACGAGATGGCCCGTACCGTCAGCCATATGGACGAGATGACCCAGAGCAATGCCGCCCTGGCGGAGCAGAGCGCGGCTTCGGCCCGGACCCTGCTCGATCAGATCGAACGGCTGAACCAGCTGATGAGCGCCTTCCGGACGACGAGCCGCGATGCCGCCGCGCCTGCGCAGGCCCCGAGCCGCCGCGCCGCCTGAAGGCGGCCGCAGGGCTTCGCCGCGACCTCAGAAGTCGCTGGCGATGCCCTTCACTTCCCAATCGTCATAGCGCACCGGCTCGAGCCCGCCGCGGCCGGCAATCTCCTTGTCGCGACCGAGCGCCGCCGCCTTGGCGTCGAGGGCGGCGCGCCGCGCCTGCGCCTCGGCGAGCGCGCGCTGCGCCGCCGGCGTCAGTTCCCTGGCCGCAGGCTCGCCGGAAGGCTCGCTCTTTTCCGCATTCGCGCCCATACTGGCCTCGATCTCTTGCAGGATCCGCATCGTCTTCACCACATAGGGATGAATTCGGCGCCAGGCGAGGGCGCCGTGGCGCGAATGCTCGAGCAAGCGAGAGGTGATCGATGAACTATGTCCGTACCGGCATGCTGATGGCAGCGCTGACCGCCTTGTTCGGGGCCGTCGGCTATCTGCTGGCGGGCGCCGGCGGCATGCTGATCGCGCTCGGAATCGCGGTCGCGACCAATCTGTTCAGCTACTGGAATTCAGACAAGCTGGCGCTCGCCGCCCACAATGCCGAAGAGGTCGACGAACGCGCAGCGCCGGAGCTCTACGGCATGGTGCGCGATCTCGCGGCGCGGGCGAACATGCCGATGCCGCGCGTCTACATCGTCCACGAGGATCAGCCCAACGCCTTCGCCACCGGCCGCAATCCGCAGAACGCCGCCGTCGCCGCAACCACCGGCATCCTGCGCACGCTCAGCTATGACGAGCTCGCCGGCGTGATGGCGCACGAGCTGGCGCACATCAAGAATCACGACACGCTGACCATGACGATCACCGCGACCATGGCCGGCGCGATCTCGACCATCGCCAGTTTCGGCATGTTCTTCGGCTCGCGCGACCAGCGTCCGAACATCATCGTCCAGCTTCTGGTGACGCTTCTTGCGCCGCTGGCGGCAACGATCATCCAGATGGCGATCTCGCGTTCGCGCGAATACGAAGCCGACCGGATCGGCGGCGAGATCTGCGGCAATCCAGCGGCGCTCGCCGATGCGCTCGCCAAGATCGCCGGCGGCGTCGCCCACATCCCGAACGAGACGGCGGAACAGAAGCCTGCTACGGCGCACATGTTCATCATCAACCCGCTGAGCGGACGCGGCATGGATTCTCTGTTTTCGACCCACCCCGACACCGGCAATCGCATCGCTGCGCTGATGGAGCAGGCGCGCGCCATGGGCGTCCCTGGCCAGGCCGGCGGCTTCCTGCGCGGCGCCGCGCAAAATCCTTTCGCAGGTGGCCGCGAACCCGGGCCCTGGGGCTGAGATGGCGCGCTCCGAAACCGCCGCCCCCCCGCCGGAAGCAAGGCCGCTCGACGATGCCCCCGGGCTCGCCGCGCGCCGGCTGGCAGCCGAACTGATCGACGAGGTCCTGCGCGCCGGAACCGCGCTCGACGAGACCTATGAGCGCCTGGCTGCGGCGGCACAGCTGGAGCCCGCCGATGCCGGCCTCGCCCGCGCCATCGCCACCGTCGCCTTCCGCCGGCTCGGCTCGATCCGCCACGCCATCGATGCAAGGCTCGAGCGCGGTAGCCCGCGCAATTCCGGCCCGTTCGAGCCGATCATGGTCGCAGCCGCGGCGCAGTTGCTCTTCCTCGACGTGCCCGACCATGCCGCCGTCGACCTCGCCATCCGCCATTTGCACGAGGATGCGCGTTCATCGCGCTATGTCTCGCTCGGCAATGCCGTGCTGCGCCGGCTGGCCCGTGAGCGCGACGCGATCCTCGCCGGGCTCGACCCGCTGATCGACGCACCGGAATGGCTGGGCGAGAGCTGGATCCGCCATTATGGCGCCGAGACTGCCGCCGCCATCGCGCTCGCCCATGCGCAGGAGCCGCCGCTCGACCTTACCGTCAAGGCCGATGCCGCCGGTTGGGCCGAGAAGCTCGACGGCATTGTGCTGCCGACAGGCTCGGTGCGCCTGCGCGGCCGCGAGGGACTCACCACCCTGCCCGGCTTCGCCGAGGGCGAATGGTGGGTCCAGGACGCCGCCGCAGCGCTGCCGGCGCTGCTGCTGGGCGCCAGGCCCGGTGAGCGCATCGCCGACCTCTGCGCCGCTCCCGGCGGCAAGACGGCGCAGCTCGTCGCGGCAGGCGCCGAAGTGACCGCCGTCGACCGCTCCGGTCCGCGCCTGCGCCGGCTCGCTGCCAACCTTGAACGCCTCGGCCAGAAGGCTGAGATCGTTACCGCCGATGCCGCCCGCTACGAGGCGGAGCCCTTCGATGGCGTGCTGCTCGATGCCCCCTGCAGCGCGACCGGCACGATCCGCCGCCATCCCGACGTCGCCTGGACCAAGCGTCCCGAAGACATCGCCAAGCTGACCGCCCTGCAGGCGCGCCTACTCGACCAGGCGGCGAAGCTGACCCGCCCCGGCGGCCGGCTGGTCTACTGCACCTGCTCGCTCGAGCCGCAGGAAGGCGAGGCGCAGATCGCGGCCTTCCTGGAGCGCCAGCCGGGCTTCGCCCGAAAGCCGATCGAGCCTGCGGAGATCGGCGGCATCGCTGAGGCGCTGACACCTCTGGGCGAGCTGCGGACCTTGCCCCATCAGCTTGCCGGGGAAACGCCGAGACTGTCGGGCTGGGCGGGATTTTACGCATGTCGCCTGATCAGGCTATGACTTCTGCGGATTCGCCGCATGGCTGGCGGCGGAACGGCGGGACGGACAGGGGCATTGAAGAGCTGGTCTGAGCGGGGGGGACTGGCACGCGCGGCGACCGGCCGCGCGGCTAAGCGTACCCGTGGCCAGATCGTCGGCGTCGCGCGGGCCTTCTGGCCCTTCGGGCGGCTGAAGGCGAACCGCCTGCTCTTCGCGCCGCATGATCTGCGCACCGCCGACCCGACGACGGCGAGCGACATCTATTCCGGCTATTTCGCCTTCGCCGGACGCACCGTGAACAGCCATGGCGAATCGCCCTTCGAGATCGAACCGCCGACCGAGGCCTGGGCCGAGGCGCTGCTCGGCTTCTCCTGGCTTCGGCACCTGCGCGCCGCCGACACCGCGATCGCCCGCGCCAATGCCCGCGCTCTGGTCGAGGAGTTCCTCGGCAACAAGCATGATCGCGGCGAGGTCGCGCGCCAGCCCGCGGTGGCGGCAAGGCGGCTGATCTCCTTCCTCTCGCATTCGCCGCTGCTGCTCGAAGGCGCCGACCATGTCTTCTACGAGCGTTTCCTCCGCCATATCGGGCAGACCACGGACCGGCTGCATCTGGCGCTCGCCGGCGCGGTCGAGGGCGTCGCGCGCCTGCAATGCCTGATCGCCGTCTCCTTCGCCGCGGTCTGCCTCGACGGCCAGGAGCGCCGGCTGCGGCGTTTCGAGACCGCATTGTCGGACGAGCTCGAGCGCCAGATCCTGCCCGATGGCGGTCATCTCAGCCGCAACCCGCGCATCATCATCGAATTGCTGCTCGACCTCCTGCCGCTGCGCGAGACCTTTGCGGCGCGCGGCCTCGAGCCGCCGCGCAGCATCATCATGGCGATCGACCGGATGATGCCGCATCTGCGCCTGTTCCGGCACGGCGACGGTGCGCTCGCCCTGTTCAACGGCATGGGCGCGACCCCGCCCGACCTGATGGCGACGCTGGCCGCCTATGACGACGCGCGCGGCCGGCCGATCGAGCACGCCGCCTATGCCGGTTATGACCGGCTCGCCGCCGGGCCGAGCACCGTGATCGTCGATGCCGGCCCGCCGCCGCGCGGCGCGAACTCGATCGAGGCCCATGCCGGCTGCCTCAGCTTCGAATTTTCCAGCGGCGCGCAGCGCCTCATCGTGAACTGCGGCGCCAGCCGCTATGGCGCGCCGGAATTGCGGCTCGCTGCCCGCTCGACGGCGGCGCATTCGACCGTCACCCTCGACGACCGCTCGAGCTGCGTCTTCGGGCTGGTCCTCGGCGAGCGCCGCATCACGGCCGGGCCGGCCGATGTCCGCGCCGCCCGGCAGGAGACCGAGCAGGGCGTCGAATGGGTCGGCAGCCATGACGGCTACAAGCGGGCCTTCGGCGTCGTCCACACCCGCCGGCTGCTGCTCGCGCCGGGCGGCGGCCAACTTCTCGGCGAGGACGAGATCGGCGCCTCCCCCACAATGGCGAGCCTGCCCGCCGCTGCGCGGTTCCACCTCCATCCCGGCGTCACCGCCAGCCTGATCCGCGAGGGCGAAGGCGCCTTGCTTGCGTTGCCATCCGGCGAGGTCTGGGCCTTCGAGGCGTCCGGCCTCTCCGTCGCGCTGGAGGAAAGCGTCTTCTTCGCCGCCGCCGACGGCAGACGGCGCACCTCGCAACTGGTCATCGAGTTCGACGCCGCCGCGACCCCGAAGATCATCTGGCGCATCGCCCGCCTGGGAACCGCCGCGCATCACGCAGGCCTCGACCGGGAAGCCGAGATCGCAGTGGCCTTCCCGCCGATGAAACCGCCCTCCGAGGGCTGACCGTCGCCTCGGACAGGGCAAGCCTGCGCCCGTCATGCTTTGCAGCGAGCCGCTGGCATGATAGGGCGCGCGCGAAACCTTTCGCGGTGCGCCGCGCAACTTTTGGACCTTTTTCCTCATGCCGAACGAACTTCGCCGCATCGAGCGCGCGCTGCTTTCCGTCTCCGACAAGACCGGCCTGATCGAGTTCGCGCGGGCGCTCTCGCGCATGGGCATCGCCCTGGTCTCGACCGGCGGCACCGCGAAGGCGATCGCCGAAGCCGGGCTTGCCGTCACCGATGTCTCCGATCTGACCGGCTTCCCTGAGATGATGGACGGCCGCGTCAAGACGCTGCACCCGAAGGTCCATGGCGGCCTGCTCGCGATCCGCTCGCATCCCGAGCACCAGGCTTCGATGCTCGGCCACGGCATCAAGCCGATCGACCTGCTGGTGGTGAACCTCTACCCGTTCGAGGCGACCGTCGCGGCCAGCAAGCCCTATGACGACTGCATCGAGAACATCGACATCGGTGGCCCGGCGATGATCCGCGCCGCCGCCAAGAACCACCACGACGTCGCCGTCGTCGTCGAGCCCGGCGATTATGCCGCGGTCCTCGCCGATCTCGAAGCCCATAAGGGCGCGACCACGCTGAGCCTGCGCCGCAAGCTCGCGCAGAAGGCCTATTCGCGTACCGCCGCCTATGATGCGGCGATCTCGAACTGGTTCGCCGGCGAGCTCGGCGACACCTCGCCGGCCTTCCGCGCGCTGGGCGGCAGCCTCGCCGAGACCATGCGCTATGGCGAGAACCCGCACCAATGGGCCGCGTTCTACCGCACGCCCGAGCAGCGCCCGGGCGTCGCCACGGCGCGCCAGGTCCAGGGCAAGCAGCTTTCCTACAACAACATCAACGACACCGACGCCGCCTTCGAATGCGTCGCCGAGTTCGACCCGGCCCGCACCGCCGCCTGCGTGATCGTCAAGCACGCCAATCCCTGCGGCGTCGCCGAGGGCGGGTCGCTGCTCGAAGCCTATGAGCGGGCCCTTGCCTGCGATCCCGTCTCGGCCTTCGGCGGCATCGTCGCGCTGAACCGCAAGCTCGATGCGCAGGCCGCAAAGAAGATCGTCGAGATCTTCACCGAGGTGATCATCGCCCCCGACGCGGATGAGGAGGCGATCGCGCTCGTCGCCGCCAAGAAGAACCTGCGCCTGCTCTTGACCGGCGGCCTGCCGGACGTTCGTGCCGCGGGCCTTTCGCTGCGCACCGTCGCCGGCGGCTTCCTGGCTCAGGCGCGCGACAATGCCGTCGTCGACGACATGGAGCTCAAGGTCGTGACCAAGCGCCAGCCGAGCGAGGCTGAGCTTGCCGATCTGCGCTTCGCCTTCCGAGTCGCCAAGCACGTCAAGTCGAACGCTATCGTCTACGCCAAGAACCTCGCCACGGTCGGTGTCGGCGCCGGCCAGATGAGCCGCGTCGATTCCTCGCGTATCGCCGCCTGGAAGGCCGGCGAGGCTGCCAAGGCGGCCGGCGTGCCCGAGAGCCTGGCCAAGGGCTCGGTCGTCGCCTCTGACGCCTTCTTCCCCTTTGCCGACGGCCTGCTCGCCGCGGCCGAGGCCGGCGCCACCGCGGTGATCCAGCCCGGCGGCTCGATGCGCGACGATGAGGTCATCAAGGCGGCCGACGAGGCCGGCCTGGCCATGGTCTTCACCGGCCATCGCCATTTCCGGCACTGAGACTGCGGGCAGGAGGGCAGGATGCACACCGTCAAGGTCATCGCCGGCGGCTTCGCGCTGCTCGGCCTGTTGCTCATCCTCGCACCGAGGCTGAACACCGGCGGGCGTCATCCCGTGATCTTTGCGATGCGGCTGTTCATCCCGCTCTGGTTCGTCGCCTCGGTGATCAACCTGATCGTCGGCATCAACAGCGCCGGCTACACCTTCCTGCAGGAGGCGCCGATCCTCCTCGTGGTCTTCGGCGTCCCGGCCGCGGTTGCGGCCCTGATCTCCTGGCGGTTCGACAGGAGGACGCGGTGAGTCTGGCTTCGGTACGCGCCTTCTTCGCGCAGCACGCCCCCGAGATCGAGATCCTCGAGACACAAGGCAGCAGCGCCACCGTGACGCTCGCCGCCGAGGCGTTCGGCGTCGAGCCCGCCCGCATCGCCAAGACGCTGTCGCTGCGGCTCGGCGAGCGCGTCGTCCTGCTCGTCACCCGCGGCGATGCGCGGCTCGACAACAAGAAGACCAAGGCCGCCTTCGGTACCAAGCCGCGCATGCTCGACCTCGACGAGGTCGCCGCGATCACCGGGCATCCAGTCGGCGGGGTCTGCCCCTTCGGCTTGCTGAGCCCGCTGCAAATCTATTGCGACGTCTCGCTCAAGGCCTTCGACGAGGTCGTGCCCGCCGCGGGCTCGACCCAGAGCGCCGTCCGCATCAGCCCCGAGCGGATGGCCGCGCTGACCCAGGCGGAATGGGTCGACGTCTGCCAGGAAGCGCCCGCACAGCGCGCCGAGCGGGCCGCTGTCGAGCCGGCCTGAGGCCGTTCAGCCCGCAGTGCGCGCGATCAGAGCCATCGCGGCCGCCGGATTGCGGACCTTGTCGCCGCTGATCACATAGAGGAAGACGTCGCGCGGCTGTTTCTCGGTCGGCGGCGCCACGGCATCGAGGTCCGTCGGCACGCCGCCTTGCGCCCAGGCGCGGGCACGCCCGGCCCAGGTATCGAGCTGCTTTTCGGAATAGCCCTTCGGCTCGACCTCCTTCGTGCCCATGATCCGGGCATAGACGAAGGGCGCGGTGACGTCGGCGATCTCGGGATACTCCGAATCGCCGGAGGTGATCACCGCGACACCGTATTCGCGGAGCAGGGCGACGAACTCCGGTGAGCGGAAGCTCGGATGACGCACCTCGACGGCATGGCGCAGGGCCATGCCGTCGACCTCCTTCGGCAGCAGCTTGAGGAAAGCCTCGAAGTCGGCGGGGTCGAAGGCCTTCGTGGCCATGAACTGCCAGTTGATCGGGCCGAGCTTTTCCTTCAGCTCCGCAATGCCCGACGTCACGAATTTCTCGACCGACGGGCCGGCTTCGGCAAGGACGCGGCGATTGGTGCAGAAGCGCGAGCCCTTCAGCGCGAAGACGAACCCGTCCGGCGTTTCGGCCCGCCATTTGGCGAAGCTTTCCGGCTTCTGCGAACCGTAATAGGTGCCGTTGACCTCGATCGAGGTCAGCTTGCTGCCGGCATATTCGAGCTCGCGCTTCTGCGCCAGCCCGTCCGGATAGAAGCTGCCGCGCCAGGGCTCGAACACCCAGCCGCCAATGCCGATGCGGATCGCGCCGCTGGATGTGCCGGGCATGCCGCTGTTCCTTTCGCAGGCCGAAGACGTGCTCGCGCGCAGATTGCCGCGAGGCCCGCGAAAGCAGGCGCTGCCATTATGCCTGTCTCGGCGTTCGGTGGCGCACGGTTTCCTGCATCGCTCCGACAGAAGCTGTCAGCAGCACGAACAAAAACCCCGCAGGGCGAACCTGCGGGGTTTTTAAGTTTGGTTGCGGGGGCAGGATTTGAACCTACGACCTTCAGGTTATGAGCCTGACGAGCTACCGGGCTGCTCCACCCCGCGTCAAATCAGTCACGCTGCAGTCGATATGGTATCGGCGACAGCGTCGTAAACTTCATCATTGTTATGAGGGTATATCCTTGACAGGCCCGGCGACGACCTACTCTCCCGGGTCTTGAGACACAGTACCATCAGCGCTGAGGAGTTTAAC
>NZ_JBXAJY010000009.1:0-60010 GCF_058797755.1 Allobosea sp. GW823-FHT02B03
GTCGCCGTCTCGATGGCCGCTTTATAGGAGGAACCGCTTCCGGGTGTCAACTGCCTTCGTGAAGCTTTTTAGACAGAAAACATCCCGGGCAAAATAGCTTCAGATAATCAAAGGCTTCGGCGAAAATTTTCGGCGAACGGCCGCCCCGGCCCGCGCGAACTCGCCAAAAAGGCCCGCCGCTGGCCGGTCTGGAAGCTCCCGCCCGCAAAGGGCCGCATTCCCCCTTCAATCCCCCTTTCGCGCGCGACTGCACGTCCGCTCTCGTGGGTTAGATTTGATTCCCACGCGCGAGGAAGGCATGTTCGTTCCGGTTTCTAGGAGAACCTGCCGCCTGCGGCACCAGCCCGTCGGGCGATCAATGGACTCGGCCAAGCTCACCACATGAACGCCCCCCCCGAACTGAGATTGCCGCACGAACCGCTGACGCCCGAGGCGGCAGCGCTGCTCGTCGATCTCGGCATCGATCCGCCGATCCAGCCCGCAGGCGTATCCCCTGCCGGGCTCGACCGGCGCGGCGTCTCGCTGCGCTGGCTTTCAGCCTGCATGCTCGTCGGCTCCTGCGGCGCGGCGCTGCTCGGTGGGGCGATTCTCGTGGCCATGCGCGGCGACACCAGTTTTGCCGAGCGTCCGGAAACGGTGACCGCTCGCCAGGTGACGGGCGCAGGCGGCGGCGCGCGCAAGGGCGACAAGCTCGTCGCCGAGCAACCGATCGCTTCGGCGAGGCACACCGCCCGCGCGCCGATGTCCCAGCGCGTCGGCGACCGCGAGGTGATCAAGGTGCGCCCCTATGTGCGCCTCGCCTCGAATCTCTCGCTGACCACCGGCGTCTACGCCACCAACATTCCGCCCTTCAATCCGCTCCGGCTCTTCGCCGAGGGCGCGCCCGGCAGCGAGCGCTACGCCGAGCCGGTGACGGAACTGCCCGATGCCGACGTCTCGATCACCAAGCGGGACCTCGCCGAGCTGACCATCCAGGCGACCAAGGCCAATCTGAGCGACGCCGACGTGATCGCCCAGATGGAGGAGGAGCGTGCCAACCTCGCCGCCAGCGACCGCCGGGCCGCGCTGCCGATTCCGCCGCAGCTGATGCTCAGCCGCACGCTTGGCCAGGGTGCCGCGGCTGCGACGACCGGCGATCTGCTCGGCTACGCGCCGGCGACCGACACCTCCTTCTCCGGCATCGAGGTCCGCGTCGTCCCGGAGAACGTCACCAACGCGTTGAAGGCGCCGATCGCCGCGACGCGCGAGCCGCAGGTCGAAGAGAAGCTGCTGATCACGCGCCGCGGCGAGAATTTCGAGACGGTGGTCCGCAATGCCGGCGCCAATCGCGACCAGATCGTCTCGATGATCAACGCCTTCGGCGGCAAGGTGAAGGTCGCGGCCCTGCCGGAAGGCCAGGTGCTGCAGGCCCTGTTCGCGCCCGGGCCGCGGCCGGGCGACGGCCGCCAGATCGTCCGCGTCTCCCTGCTCGAAAACGGCCGGCCCGCCGCCATGGTCGCCGTCAACGACAAGGGCGTCTTCACGCCGGTCGCCCTGCCCAAGGCCGAGCCGCTCAGCCCGCAGCAGAAGGCCCAGTCGGGCAATGACGACGAGGAGGACGAGGAAGAGGAGAGCGGCGGCACCGGCGCCCGCCTCTATGAGAGCCTCTACGAGACCGGCCTGCGCCACGACCTGCCGCGGGCCCTGATCGACGAGCTCGTCCGCATCTTCTCCTATGATCTCGATTTCCAGCAGCGCGTGCGCGGCGGCGACAGCCTCGAGGTCATTTTCACCGACGAGGACGAGGGCGAGCGCCCGGAGATCCTCTCGGCCTCTCTGACCGTCGGCGGCGAGACGCGGCAGGTTTATCGGTTCCAGGCGCCCGAGGATGGGCTGATCGACTATTTCGACCCGGAAGGCCGCTCGCTGAAGAAGTTCCTGCTGCGCAAGCCGATCAGCGATGCCGAGATGCGCTCCGGCTTCGGCATGCGCTACCACCCGATCATGCGCTATTCGAAGATGCACACCGGCGTCGACTGGGCGAACAAGATCGGCACGCCGATCCTCGCGGCCGGCAACGGCACGATCATCAAGGCGGAATGGGATTCGGGCTACGGCCGGCGCATCGAAATCCAGCACTCCAACGGCTACGTCACCAGCTATTCGCACCAGTCGGCCTTCGCCAAGGGCATCGCGCCCGGCGTCAAGGTTCGCCAGGGCCAGGTGATCGGCTTCCTCGGCAATACCGGCCTCTCGACCGGCCCACACCTGCACTACGAGGTCATGGTCAACGGCAACTTCGTCAACCCGATGAAGATCAAGGTACCGCGCGGCCGCGAGCTCGACGGCCGCACTCTCGTCGAGTTCAACCGCCAGCGCGACGAGATTCAAGGACTGATCGTCCGAGCCGGGGGTCAGACCGCGCAGGCGCGCTAGGCCCCCGTTCCGCGCCGGAGCCCGAGGTCCGATGCTCACATCGCTACTGACCGTCCTGCCCGTCTTCGGCCTGATCGCGCTCGGCTATGGCGCGCGCTGGACCAGGCTCCTGCGCGAGAGCACCGGCGAAGGCCTCTCCGATTTCGTCTTCGTCCTCGCCGTACCCTGCCTGCTGTTCAAGACGCTGGCGACTGCCGCAATTCCCGCGGCCCAGCCCTGGGGCTACTGGATCTCCTATTTCAGCGGGCTCGCCATCGTATGGATCGCCGCCCAACTGGTCGCGAGCCGCGTCTTCGGACGCAAGGGTCCCGAGCTCGTCGTCTCGGGCTTCGCCGCCGCCCAGTCGAACACTGTCTTCGTCGGCATCCCGATGATCCTGAAGGCCTATGGCGATGCCGGCGCGGTGCCGCTCGGCCTGCTGCTCGTCATCCATCTGCCGGTGACCATGACGGTCGCCACCCTGCTGGCCGAGGGCCGCACCGCCTCCTTCGGCCTGCTGATCCGGCGCCTGTTCACGCATCCGCTGATTCTCGGCATCCTGCTCGGCGCCGCCACGAGGCCCGTCGTCGAATACGTACCGACGCCCTTCTGGACGATCGTCGACCTGCTCGCCGCGACAGCCGTGCCCTGCGCGCTGATCAGCCTCGGCATCGCGTTGCGCCGCTATGGCCTGGCCTCCGGCATCGGCCTGCCGGTCGTGCTGAGCACGCTCAAGCTGATCATCCACCCGCTGATCGTGCTGGTGCTGGCGACAAAGGTCTTCGACATGCCGCCGGTCTGGGCCGGCGTCGCGGTGCTGTTCGCCGCCTGTCCCTGCGGGATCAACGCCTATCTCTTCGCCGAGCGCTACCGCCAGGGCATGGCCGACGCTTCGAGCGCCATCGCCTTGTCGACGGCGCTCTCGCTGTTCACCACCATAGGCTGGCTGACCTGGCTCGGTGCCGGCTGAGCCGCGGCTGGTCCGCCGATTCGGCGATCAGCGATTCACGTGAAACCGAGCTGCCCCCGAATCTCGGCAGGCGTCATCCCTTGCGCCCGCAGATCGGCGAGGCCCGGCGACATTCGGCTCTTCGCCAGCTTCTGGCCGGTCTCGTCGGCCAAGAGCGGGTGGAAATGGTAGAGGGGCGTCGGCAGGCCGAGCAGGCGCTGCAGGACGACATGGATATCGGTCGCCGCCTCGAGATCGCGGCCGCGCACGACATGGCTTATGCCCTGCAGCGCATCGTCGACGACGACGGAGAGGTGATAGCTCGTCGGCGTATCCTTGCGAGCGAGCACGACATCGCCCCAGCGCATCGGATCCACGGCGACGCGGCGTTCCCCACCCTCGGCATCGAAGACGGCATAGGACAGATCCGCGCCCGCACATGCGAGCGCGCGATCCATGGCGAGGCGCAGCAGATGCGGCTCGCCGGCCGCCACCCGCCGGTGCCGCTCCTCTTCGGAGAGGCCGCGACAGCTTCCGGGATAGAGCGGCGCGCCATCGGGATCGCGCGGCCAGGGCTCGCCGGTTTCGGCTTCGCGCCGTCGAACAGCGCTCTTCACATCCTGCCGCGAACAGAAGCAGGGATAGATCAGCCCCATCGCGTCGAGCCGGTCCAACGCCCGGCGATAATCGTCAAAGTGCTCGGATTGGCGGCGGGCTATGCCGTCGAAATGCAGGCCGAGCCAGGCGAGATCGTCATGGATTCCCTGCTCGAATTCCGGCCGGCAGCGCGTGAGGTCGATATCCTCGATCCGCAGGAGCAGCCGCCCGCCGAACGCGGCGGCCAGGTGGGCATTGGTCAGCGCCGAGAGCGCGTGGCCGAGATGCAGCCGCCCGTTCGGGCTCGGCGCGAAACGGAAAACGGGTGGGGACTTCGCCATCGCCTCCTGTCTATGGTCGAAGCCGAGCGTCGCCAAGCCCGCGTCCTCCTGACAGGATCGGCGCAAACCTGCACCATAGATTGCCCCGCCATGCCGAGAATCACCTGCGACGCCGATCTCGAAGAGGGCATGGCCGCCCTCGCTGCCCTCGACCCCGCCTGGGAGCGGATCATCGCCCGCACCGGCATCCCGCCACTACGTCGGCGCGAGAGCGGCTTTTCCAGCCTCGCCTCGATCATCGTCTCGCAGCAGCTTTCGGTCGCCAGCGCCCGTGCCGTCTGGACACGGATGGGAGGCGTGCTCGCCCCGCTGACGCCTGAACGGGTGCTGGTCGCGAGCGACGAGGAGATGCGGCTGTCCGGCCTGTCGCGGCCAAAGCAGAAGACCCTGCGGGCGGTCGCCGCCGCGATCGCCGAAGGTCGCCTCGACCTCGCCGGGCTGGAAACGGCGACGCCCGAATTCGTGCACGAGCACATGACCGCCGTCTCGGGCATCGGGCCATGGACGGCCGATGTCTATCTGCTGTTCTGCCTCGGCCACCGCGACGGCTTCGCCGCCGGCGATCTTGCCGTGCAGGAGGCCGCGAAGCTCGCTTTCGGGCTGGCGGCCCGGCCGAAGCCGGCCGAACTGCTCGCCCTCGCTGAAGCCTGGCGGCCCTGGCGCGGCGTCGCGGCCCGCTTGCTCTGGGCTTATTACGCCGCGCTCAAGGCGCGCGAGGGCGTCAACGCCTAGAGCATTTTCGGGCGAAGCGGGCGGCGGTTCGCGTGAAGAAAATGCGAGAAGCAGAAAGCCAAGCACTCCCGCGACTCGAAGAATCGCGGGAGAAGTCGGGCCTCAGCCCTTGATGACCTTGAGCGCCGCCTGGCTCGCCGCACGTAGCAGGCCGGTGTCGCTCATCACCGTGACCAGCCGCGCGCCCATCTCGACGCCCTGCTTGGCGCGCTCGGCGCTCGCCGCATAGAAGGCGACCGGCTTGTTCACCGCATTGGCCCTGGCCACGATATGACGCACGGCGTCGTCGACCTCCTTGGCGGAGGCGTTGACGGAAGCGCCGCCGGAGAGCGCGATCGACAGGTCGGACGGGCCGACGAAGAGCGCATCGATCCCGTCGAGGGCGAGAATGTCGTCGACGATTGCCATCGCTTCACGGGTCTCGATCATCGCGAAGGTCAGCGAGAAGTCGTTGGCCTGTCTGAGATAGCCGTTCTGGTCGAGGCCTGAGGCGCCGAGGCCGCCATAGCTGCCCCAGCTGCGCTCGCCATGCGGCGGGTACTTGGCGTAGGCCGCGAGGCGGCGGGCATCCTCGATCGTATTGATCATCGGCGCGATCACGCCGGAGGCGCCGGAATCGAACAGCTTCGAGACGTTCTGGAACTCGCCGACCGCGATGCGCGCCAGAGCCGGCTTGCCGGCGGCGTTGATTAGCGGAATCGCCCGGATCACCTCGCCGAGCGTGATCGGGCCGTGCTGCATGTCGAGCGTGACCGCATCGAAGCCTTCCTGCGCCAGGATCGCGGAAACGCTCGGATCCGGCAGGCCGCACCAGGCGGAAAGCAGGGTCTCGCCCTTGGCGAGGCGGTCTGCGAGCGAGGAGAGCACGGTCGGCTTGGGGGCGGTCATCGGGCAGCTTCATCCGGTTGCGGCCGCTCATTGTCGGCGGCGCGCTGAAACTGGACCCAATTGCGGGCCAAAGGCAAACAATCCGGCATGCGCCCGGCTCGGGGACGCCTTGCGAATCGTGCGCCTTTCCCCACCGGCAGCCGCGCCTGCCCGGCGCGGCCCCGTGGCGAGGCGCCTCAGCGCCCGGCCTGGATCTCTTCGGCCGCGCGGATCAGCAGATCCTGCATGACCTGGCGGATCTCGGTGTCGCCGGCTGCGACATTGCCGGCCGCGAAATCGGCCTTGACCTTGCGCACCACGTCCTCGTCGCCGGCTTCCTCGAAATCGGCCAGCACGACGGACTTGGCATAGGCTTCGGCGTCGGCACCGCTCTTGCCGAGCTTTTCCGCGGCCCAGAGGCCGAGCAGCTTGTTGCGGCGCGCCATCGCCTTGAAGCGCAGTTCCTCGTCATGCGCGAACTTGTTCTCGAAGGCATCCTTGCGCTGGTCGAATGTCGCCATGACGGTTCTGTTCCTCTCCGGAATCGCGGGGCTCGTGGCTGATCGGTCTAAATCGGCCTTCCCCGCCATATAGAATGCGCCGGCGGATGCGGCTAGAGCACCCGCCGCTTGGCGTAGCTCAACCTGGCCGGACTCGGCTCCTGGCGTGAGCCTTGCAGCGGCTCGTCACAGGCCGCCTGCCGGGGTTTCGCGGCCGCTCGGCGCCCTTTGTTGCCTTTGCAGCGCGAAAGGCCCATATAGCGCGAAGCGTGGCAGTTCCATTCGGAAACATGCGCGCGAGAGCCAGCCGGATCGGCGCGTCAGGATCGAACTCGAAAGAGCAACGGGATTGCGCGACAGCGTGCTGAACAGGGCCAAGATCCCGCCGCGGGAAACCGCGACAAGAGAGAGGCCGACCCTTTGGATTTCCTCAAGCCACGGTATATCCCGATGAACCGCCGTCGTCGCATTTACGAAGGCAAGGCGAAAGTCCTCTATGAAGGACCGGAGCCTGGCACGCTGATCCAGCATTTCAAGGATGACGCGACCGCCTTCAATGCCAAGAAGCATGAAGTGATCGACGGCAAGGGCGTGCTCAACAACCGCATCTCCGAGCACATCTTCAGCAACCTGAACGATATCGGCGTTCCCACGCATTTCATCCGCCGGCTGAACATGCGCGAGCAGCTGATTCGCGAGGTCGAGATCATTCCGCTCGAGGTCGTGGTCCGTAACGTCGCCGCCGGATCGCTGTCGACCAAGCTCGGCCTCGAGGAAGGCACGCAGCTGCCGCGCTCGATCATCGAGTTCTATTACAAGAACGACGCGCTGAACGATCCGATGGTCTCGGAAGAGCACATCACCGCCTTCGGCTGGGCGACGCCCCAGGAGATCGACGACATCATGGCGCTCGCCATCCGCGTCAACGATTTCCTCTCCGGCCTCTTCCTCGGCGCCGGCATCCGCCTCGTCGACTTCAAGATGGAATGCGGCCGCCTCTGGGAAGGCGACATGATGCGCATCGTCGTCGCCGATGAGATCAGCCCCGATTCCTGCCGGCTCTGGGACATCAAGTCGAAGGACAAGATGGACAAGGACCGTTTCCGCCGCGACATGGGCGGTCTGATCGAGGCCTATACCGAAGTGGCGCGCCGCCTCGGCATCATGGGCGAGAACGAAAAAACCGGCCCGGCCGGGCCGCGCCTGGTGCAGTGAGCGCCGGGATCGCTGACGAACCGACATCGAAACGGGGGCGCTTGCGCTCCCGTTTGCGTTTTGGCGCGCTGGCGCTGGCCTTCGTGCTACTCGCCGGCTGTGCCGACCATTTCGGCCCGGGCCTCGTCCAGCTCGCCGCCGGCCGTGGCTGGGAGCCGCTGCCGATCCAGAGCTGGGTCGTCAATGACGGCATCACCCCGAAGGCGATCGTCTATTGCCCGCCTGAGGACTGCGTCCGCCCCGGCGTCGCCGCCCTGCTGAACTTCGAGGGCCGCGAGGCGATCGAGATGGAACGGGCTCTCGCGCTCGACCCTGCCCGGCTCGCCCGCGCCTTCTCGAAGCCCGCGGACAGCAAGACGAAGAAGCCGGCCAAGGTGGCAAAGCCGGCGAGCACCACCACCGTCTCTCGTTTCAAGCTCGACGGCACAAACGGCATCCTGGTCGAGATCCGCGCCAGGGAGGGCCACCGCCTCGCCTCGACCGCGATCCTCTATGCCCGCAAGGACAAGGTGCTTTCGCTCGCCATCGCCGTCACCAATGATTCGCAGGCCGCCCGCGACTATGTCCGCGCCACCTGGGAAAGCCGCTGAGACAGCGTCCAAGACCAGCAAAGAGTTGAGCCGGCGCCGATTCACGGCTAAGCCACCGCCAAACTTCCGACCGGAGATCAAGATGAAAGCCCGCGTCACCGTCACCCTCAAGACCGGCGTGCTCGATCCGCAGGGCAAGGCCATCGAGGGTGCGCTCAAATCCCTCGGCATCGCCGGTGTCGGCTCGGTGCGTCAGGGCAAGGTCTTCGACATCGAGCTCGACGGCGCCGACAAGGCCGTGGCCGAGGAGGCCCTCAAGGCCGCCTGCGAAAAGCTGCTCGCCAATACGGTGATCGAGAACTACCGCGTCGAGCTGCAGGCGTGAGCCTGGGCACGTCGATGATCGTACCGGCGACGCCGGCCGACATCGACGCTATCATGGCCTGCGAGCGCAGGCCCGGCTATGAGGCGACTGTCGGCCGCTGGAGTCGGGAGGAACACCTCGCCGGCATGGCCGACCCGACCCATCGCTATTTCGTCGCACGCAGGGCCGACGGAGCCATCGCCGGCTTCATCATGCTGCAGGACGTTGCGATCGAGGCCGACTCCATTCTGGTGCGCCGCATCGCCGTCGCGGAGCAGCGCCGCGGCCATGGCCGGCAATTGCTCGGCCATGCGCTGCATGTGATTTTCGATGAGCTCGGCGCGCGCAGTGCGCGGCTGGGCGTGCGTGCCTACAATGCAAGCGGCATCGCCCTTTACTCTTCCTTCGGGATGAGGGAGGAGAGCCGGCGTGAGGAGCAGGGGCACGGCAGCGCGGCCATCACGGTGATGACCATGACGATGAGTGCCGAGACCTACCGCCAGTCAAGAAGGGCCAATCCATGAAGGCTGCCGTCATCACCTTCCCCGGCTCGAACCGCGACGGCGACGTCGCCAAGGCCCTGCGCCAGGCGGGCGCCAGCGTCGCGCATGTCTGGCATGGCGACCACGAGCTGCCGGCCGGGACCGACCTCGTCGTGCTGCCCGGCGGCTTCTCCTATGGCGACTATCTGCGCTGCGGCGCCATTGCCGGCCGCGCCCACATCATGGACGCGACCCGGGCCCATGCGGCGCGCGGCGGCCTCGTGCTCGGCATCTGCAACGGCTTCCAGATCGCCTGCGAATCCGGGCTTCTGCCGGGCGTGCTCGCCCGCAACGCCAATCTGAAGTTCGTCTGCAAGCGCCAGCATCTGCGCGTCGAGCGCAACGACACGGCCTTCACCTCCGCCTATTCCAAGGGGCAGATCATCGATGTCTGCATCGCCCATGGCGAAGGCAACTACATCTGCGATGCAGAGACCCTGGCCCGGCTGGAAGGCGAGGGCCTCGTCGCCTTCCGCTATTGCGATGCGGACGGCCAGATCACGGCCGAGGCGGATCCGAACGGCTCGCTCAACCACATCGCCGGCATCTACTCGCCGAACCGCAATGTGCTCGGCCTGATGCCTCATCCCGAGAACCTGATCGACGGCCTCGTCGGCGGCACCGATGGGCGCGGCATGTTCGAGAGCCTGGTCAACGGCCGGAAGGCAGCCTGACGCCTCGCGTCATTCTCCAGGGGAGCGAGGACACGGACCCGCGCCCCATGAACACCGGTGTTTCGAGAAAGCTGCGCCCGTCGCAGCTTTTTTCGTTTCAAGGCGGGCTTCAGCAGTCCAGCCCGACCACGGCGCCGGCGCCCTCACTTCACCAGCGCGGCAGCCTTCGCCAGCATCTTGGCGGCGCTCTCGCCGGTCAGCGCCCCGACATGCTTGTCGACGATGCGCCCGTCCGGGCCGATCAGGAAGGTCTCGGGCACGCCATAGACGCCCCATTCGATCGCGGCGCGGCCGGGCCGATCGACCCCGACGGCCGAATAGGGGTTTCCGAGCGCGCCGAGGAAGCGGCGGGCATTCTCGGCCTCGTCCTTGTAGTTCATGCCGACCAGCACGACCTTGCCCTGCTTGACCGCTGGCGACTCGCCCATCGCGACCAGGAAGGGATGCTCGACCCGGCAAGGCGCGCACCAGCTGGCGAAGACGTTGACGATCGTGGCCTTGCCCTTGGCGAGGTCGGCCATGCCGAAGGCCGGCACCTGCTTGCCATCGCGCTGCAGCCCTTCCAGCTCGGTCAGCGTGACGGCCGGCGCCGGCTTGCCGATCAGCGCCGAGGGCACCTTGCTGGCATCGCCGGAGAACAGGCCCGCCAGAAAGACCAGCGCCAGCGCCCCGAACAGGATGAGGGGTATGGCGAAAAGCCAGGGCGAACGCCTGGCCGGAGCTTCAGCGGAGGTCTCGCTCATGACGTCTTCCGTTCGGAGCGGCGGCCGATGCCCTGCTCCTCGAGCGCCGCCAGCGCGCGGCGCTGGGCCCGGCGGTCGAGCAGGATCAGGGCGGCGAGGCCGCAGAGGATCAGGCCCGAGGCCAGATAGGCGGCGAGGATGAAGCCGCCATGGGGTCCAAGTCCCGCGATCATTCCGCCGCCTGCAGGGAAAGCCGGTCGAGGCGCTCCGCCTCGAGGATCTTCAGGGTCCGCACCCGCCGGCGCAGCAACTCCGCCTGCATCGCCACCGCGTGCAGCCACAGCGCCGCGAGGGTGAAGCCGACGGCGAGGATCAGCAGCGGCCAGAGCATCGAGGTATGGATGGTCGGGCCACTGAGCCGCAGCACCGAGGCCGGCTGGTGCAGGGTGCTCCACCAATCGACCGAGAATTTGATGATCGGGATGTTGACGCTGCCGACCAGCGTCAGGATCGCGACCGCGCGTCCGGCACGCGAGGGCTCGTCGATCGCACGCCGGAGGGCGATGACGCCGAGATAGAGCAGGAACAGCACCAGCATCGAGGTCAGCCGCGCGTCCCAGACCCAGTAGGTCCCCCACATCGGCTTGCCCCAGAACGAACCGGTCAGCAGGCAGACCAGCGCGAACGCAGCCCCGATCGGCGCCGCCGCCTGCTGCGCGACATCGGCGAGCGGATGACGCCAGATCAGCACGCCGAGCGCCGAGCAGGCCATCATCGAGTAGAACATCATCGCCAGCCAGGCGGCCGGCACGTGCAGGTACATGATCCGGATGGTCTCGCCCTGCTGGTAGTCGGCCGGCGCGACGAACCAGGCGAGATAGAAGCCGACGAGCAGCAAAAGCGCCGCGAGGCCGGCGACCCACGGCAGCAGCACGTTCGAAAGGCGCATGAAGCGCGCCGGATTGGCCAGTTCGATCAGGCTTGCCATGGGCTCGCGCTAGAGGACGATGCTCTTCTTTTGACCAGAGAGCATGTAGCAATCGCCGGCCCGGCCCACAATCCGGCGGGCGCGGCTGCGACGTTAGGGCCGACTGCTAGTCCTCTTCCTGGTCCCGGGACTCGTTGGCGCCACTCTTGTCGACCACGCCGAACCGACCCGAGCGCACGCCCTCGCCCGCGACCGCGAATCCCTCGGCGAGCAGGCCACGGCGCAGCAGCTCCCGCACCGCGGCCGCACGGCTCGGCATGCGCTTCTCGAAGCGCCAGTTCTCGACGGCACGCAGCTCGTCGGCGCTGAGCATGATCTGCAGCCGCTCGCCGCGTTCGAGATCCGACATGGCGCCCCCCGCGACGCTGTGAATGAGTAACTGACGATATAGGTGCAGAATGCCCCTTCGCAACCAGAAGGGCAATCGGCAGAATCAGCGGGTCATGCTGGCATGACGGCGTCGGCGCAATCTACTAACTAATTGAAATATCTCATTTTTTCTTGCTTTTCACGGAAAAGGGGGATACTCCTGCGGGCAGGAGGGCATTCCCATGCTCATGAAGCTGTCCGCCCCCATGCAGCGGGATATCGAGACGACCGTGCGCCTGCGCGCTGGCGAGTCCCGCGTCCTCGACGTCTTCGCCGTCGCTGAAGAGGTTCAGTTGCGCTTCAATGGCGAGAATGTCGCGCTGGAGGATATCGCCGCCGTCGTCGCTCAACTCGGCGCCCAGAGCGGTTGCGCGCTCGAACTCGACGGCGCCTGACCGCCGGGCCTCGTTGCGGCTCTAGTCCGACTGCCTCAGCGCAGCCGCGGCGGCGATGCTGCCGACCACAATCGCAGAAAGCGTGATCGCTCCGAGGATCAGCAGCGGCGTGCCGGCCGGCAGCGGCCCGCCGCGTGCGGCGTCGACCGCCGAGACGCCGAAGATCAGCACCGGCACCGTCAGCGGCGCGACGATCACCGGCAGGATCAGTCCGCCTCGGCGCAGGCTCGCGGTCAGCGCTGCTGCCGAAGCGCCGATGAAGCTCAGCGCCGGCGTTCCAATAACGAGGCTCGCGACCAAGGGCAGGATCGCGTCGGCCGGCAAGGCGACGAGCAGGCCGAGCAACGGCGCGGCCAGCGCCAGCGGCAGCCCAGTGGTCAGCCAATGCGCCAGCCCCTTGGCGAAGACGGCGAGCTCGAGCGGCAGCGGCGAAGCCCGCATCAGTTCGAGCGAGCCGTCCTCCTCATCGGCCTGGAACAGCCGGTCGAGCCCGATCAGGGTCGAGAGCAGCGCGCCCAGCCAGAGGATGGCCGGGCCGATGCGCGACAAGAGATTGAGGTCCGGCCCGAGCGCGAAGGGGATCAGCACGACCACGGTCAGGAAGAAGACCAGCGCGAGTTCGCCGCCGCCGCCGGCGCGGGCAGCCAGAGCGAGGTCGCGCCTGAGCACGGCGAGGAAAGCGCGTCTCACGGCCCGATCCTGAGTTCGCGCGCGGCATCGATGCCGAGCGGGCCATGCGTCGCCGCCAGGATCGCCCCGCCCGCGGCCATATGCGCCTGCATCAGCCCGATCAGCATCGCCTGCGCGTTGACGTCGAGCGCCGCCGCCGGCTCGTCGAGCAGCCAGAGTGGCCGTGACGCGACGAGAAGCCGGGCCAGCGCCACGCGCCGCCTCTGCCCGGCAGAGAGATAGCCGACCGGAAGTGCGCCGACATGCGGGAGGCCGACCGCTTCCAGCGCCTGGTCCGGCGTCGCGGCCGCGCCGCCGAGCAGATCCTGGGCAAAGCGAAGATTCTCGGTCGCGGTCAGCGCACTCTTCAGCCCGTCGCGATGGCCGACGAGATGGGCCGCCTCGGTGAGCGGCGTTTCGCCCAGCCCTTCGAGCCGGATCGTACCGGCCTCCGGCCGCAAGCGACCGCAGAGCATCGCGATCAGGCTCGACTTGCCGGCGCCGTTGCGCCCGGTCAGCGCCAGCGCCTCGCCATTGCCGAGCCGGAAGCCGACGCCCTCGAAGATCAGCCGCCCGCCGCGCCGGCAGACGAGGCCCTCGGCGCTCAATGTCAGGGTCTGATGGGAAATCTGCGTCACGAAACCCGCGCTTTTCCTCGAACATGCCGGCCCTCGCGGAGCGCGCATCGACCCTGTAGCGGCCTTCTTGGAATTGATCTATAGAACCCGTGGCTACGCCGCACGCCGATCCGGCGCGGGGCTCGGGCACTCCCGGGGCGGCGCGCGCGTCATGCGCAATAGGCCTTCGACCGGCTGATTCCGCAAGGGTCTCCGGCTCGCGACCGCAACCCCTTGATCAGGATGTAAGCCGATATGGCCTCGCTCGATTCTTTCAAATGTCGCCGCACACTCACCGCAGGCGGCAAGACCTACACCTATTATTCGCTGCCGGACGCCGAGGCGAACGGCCTGCCCGGCATCTCGCGCCTGCCCTTCTCGATGAAGGTGCTGCTCGAGAACCTGCTGCGCTTCGAGGACGGCCGCTCCGTCACCAAGGCCGATATCGAGGCGTTCGTCGCCTGGGCCGATGACAAGGGCAAGGCCGGCAAGGAGATCGGCTTCCGCCCCGCGCGCGTGCTGATGCAGGACTTCACCGGCGTTCCCGCCGTCGTCGATCTCGCCGCGATGCGCGACGGCGTCGTGGCGCTCGGCGGCGACCCCGCCAAGATCAACCCGCTCGTCCCGGTCGACCTCGTCATCGACCATTCGGTGATCGTCGACGAGTTCGGCACCCCCAAGGCGCTCGCGCAGAACGTCGAGCTCGAATACGAGCGCAACGAGGAACGCTACAAGTTCCTGAAATGGGGCCAGGGCGCCTTCGACAATTTCCGCGTCGTCCCGCCCGGCACCGGCATCTGCCACCAGGTCAACCTTGAATACCTCGCCCAGACCGTCTGGACGCGGAACGAGACGATCGACGGCGTCGAGGTCGAGGTCGCCTATCCCGACACCGTGGTCGGCACCGATTCGCACACCACCATGGTCAACGGCCTGGCCGTCCTCGGCTGGGGCGTCGGCGGCATCGAGGCGGAAGCCGCGATGCTCGGCCAGCCGCAGTCCATGCTGCTGCCCGAAGTCATCGGCTTCAAGCTGACCGGCTCGCTGCGCGAAGGCATCACCGCGACCGACCTCGTGCTCACCGTCACCCAGATGCTGCGCAAGAAGGGCGTCGTCGGCAAGTTCGTCGAGTTCTTCGGCCCCGGCCTCTACAATCTGACGCTGGCCGACCGCGCCACCATCGCCAATATGGGCCCGGAATACGGCGCGACCTGCGGCTTCTTCCCGGTCGACTCCGAGACCATCGACTATCTCACCACGACCGGCCGCAAGTCGGACCGGATCGCCCTGGTCGAGGCCTACAGCAAGGCGCAGGGCCTGTTCGCCACGCCTGAGACGGCCGACCCGATCTTCACCGACACGCTCGAGCTCGACCTCTCGACGGTGCAGCCCTCGATGGCCGGTCCGAAGCGTCCCGAGGGCCGCGTCGACCTTTCCGCCGTCAAGGCCGGCTTCGCCGCCGCAATGGAGACCGAGTACAAGAAGGCCGCCGAGATCGCCCGCCGCGTCCCGGTCGAGGGCCAGTCCTTCGATCTCGGCCATGGTGACGTCGTCATCGCCGCCATCACCTCCTGCACCAACACCTCCAACCCGTCGGTGCTGATGGCCGCCGGGCTGCTCGCCCGCAAGGCGGTCGAAAAGGGGCTTTCGGTGAAGCCCTGGGTCAAGACCTCGCTGGCGCCCGGCTCGCAGGTCGTCGCCGAGTACCTGGCCAAGTCCGGCCTGCAGACCGATCTCGACGCGCTCGGCTTCAACCTCGTCGGCTTCGGCTGCACCACCTGCATCGGCAACTCCGGCCCGCTGCCGGCGCCGATCTCCAAGGCGATCAACGAGCAGGGCCTGATCGCCGGCGCGGTGATCTCCGGCAACCGCAACTTCGAAGGCCGCGTCTCCCCCGACGTGCAGGCGAACTACCTCGCCTCGCCGCCGCTGGTCGTCGCCTATGCGCTCGCCGGCTCGGTGCAGATGGACCTGACCAAGGAGCCGCTCGGCACGGGCAAGGACGGGCAGCCGGTCTATCTCAAGGACATCTGGCCCTCCAACAAGGAGATCCAGAGCTTCATCCAGCAGAACGTCACCCGCGCGATGTTCGAGGCCAAATATGCCGACGTCTTCAAGGGCGACGCGCATTGGCAGGCGGTGGATGCGCCCAAGAGCCAGACCTATGCCTGGGACGACAAGTCGACCTATGTGCAGAACCCGCCCTATTTCCAGGGCATGAGCCGCAAGCCGGCCGCCGTCACCGACATCCAGGGTGCCCGCATCCTCGGCCTGTTCGGCGACAAGATCACCACCGACCACATCTCCCCGGCCGGTTCGATCAAGGCCGCCTCGCCCGCGGGCAAGTACCTGATGGACAACGGCGTCGCCGTCGCCGACTTCAACCAGTACGGCACGCGGCGCGGCAACCATGAGGTGATGATGCGCGGCACCTTCGCCAATATCCGCATCCGCAACCACATGATGGGGCCGAATGGTCGCGAGGGCGGCTACACCATCCACTATCCCAGCAAGGAAGAGCTGCCGATCTACGACGCGGCGATGCGCTATGCGGCCGAGAAGGTGCCGCTGGTGATCTTCGCCGGCGTCGAATACGGCAACGGCTCCTCGCGTGACTGGGCGGCGAAGGGCACCAACCTGCTCGGCGTCAAGGCCGTGATTGCCCAGAGCTTCGAGCGCATCCACCGCTCGAACCTGGTCGGCATGGGCGTGGTGCCGTTCACTCTGGCCGAGGGCACGAGCTGGGCCTCGCTCGATCTCAAGGGCGACGAGACCGTGACCATCAAGGGCCTGGCGACCGTCAAGCCGCGCCAGATGCTCGAAGCCGAGATCACCTCGGCCGACGGCAAGGTCAAGAAGGTGCCGATCCTCTGCCGCATCGATACGCTGGACGAGCTCGACTACTTCAAGAACGCCGGCATCCTGCACTACGTGCTGCGCGGCATCGCTGCCTGAGCCGAAGCGCCGAGGCCGCAAGGTCTCGGCGAAGACTTCGCGGCAAAGACTTGGCGGCGTCTTGTCCGTCCTTCGGAACGCCCGGTTTGCAAGCCGGGCGTTCTGTTCTTGCAGCGCCTCAAGGTTGTCCAATTCTGCACCGAGGTGTAAGGGGGCGATCACAGCCATTCCTCGGCGGGGGGCTTGGGGCAGGCGCGGGACCTTTCCGCGCCCGGATGCCATCCGCCTTCATCATTGAAAACGACGGGAGCACCCGCATGTCCGCCACGTTCGAGACGGTCGCCGGCATCATTTCCGAGACCTGCGACATTCCGCGCGAGAAGATCACGCCCCAGAGCCACGCCATCGACGATCTCGGCATCGATTCGCTCGCCTTCCTCGACATCGCCTTCGCGATCGACAAGGCTTTCGGCATCAAGCTGCCGCTCGAGCAGTGGACCCAGGAAGTCAACGAGGGCAAGGCGCCCGCCGAGCAGTATTTCGTGCTCGAGAACCTCTGCAAGCGCATCGACGACCTCGTCGCCGCCAAGGCGGCCTGAGCGCCACCACCTGGACAATTCAGTCCGATAGTCACCCTGCCGGAGCGGCCGATCCGCCCGGCGGCCTTGAGCGCGGCCGGCGCAACCGATAGAGCAGGACGCTGAAGCGCTGCGGCGAGGGGCTGGTCTCCGCGTCACGGCGCCTGGAGCGGAATGCGAAAAGGCGGCAACCGGTTTTTCGCATGCCGCTCCAGCTCTATTCATGAGAGACGGTTCCGGTCTCGGGCGAACGCCATGCGCTTCGCCCGACGGCGTCCGGCTCTAACCGGTTGGAAATGCATGCGCCTCGAATATTTCGACATGATCGATCAGGTCGCGAGCTTCGTTCCGGCGGAGAAGCGCATCGTCACCCGCTCGACCGTCCCTGCCGCGAGCCCGGTCTTCGAAGGCCATTTTCCCGGTCATCCGCTGGTTCCCGGCGTGCTCCTGACCGAGACAATGGCCCAGGCCTCCGGCTATCTGCTGCTGGCGCTCAACCGCCTCTCGCAGATGCCGTTCCTGATGATGGTCGACAAGGCGCGCTTCCGCACCTTCGTCGAGCCGCAGGCGGTGCTCGACGTCAGCGCCGAGCTCGTCCATGAGGGCTCCGGCTACGCTGCGACCAAGGCGAAGATCACGATCGACGGCAAGCCGATCTGCGATGCCGAGCTGCGCTTCCGCCTGATGCCCTTCCCCGCCGACATGCGCACCTTGATGGAGGCGCGCATCGCCGCCATCGGCCTGAACCCGGAAGCGGCCTGACCATGGCACATGACGTCCTCATCACCGGCATCGGCCTCGCCTCCAGCCTCGGCGAAGGCATCGAGCCGCATGCGCAGGCGCTCGCCGCGAGCACGGCCCCGATCGTCGACGAGGCCAGCTTCGCGCCCTATCCGATGCACCCGCTGAAGCCGCTCGAGCTCGACCGGCAGATCCCGAAGAAATCCGATCAGCGCCAGATGGAGCCGTGGCAGCGCCTCGGCGTCTACACCGCCGGCCTCGCCCTCGACTCCGCCGGGCTGAAGGACGATGCGCAGATCAAGAGCTCGCTGCAGGTCATTGTCGCCGCGGGCGGCGGCGAGCGCGACCACGCCGTCGACAGTGCGATCCTCACCGGCCTGCGCGGCGCCAATCAGCCCGGCCCCTTCCTGAACGAGCGCCTGATGGGCGATCTCAGGCCGACGCTGTTCCTCGCCCAGCTCTCCAATCTGCTCGCCGGCAACATCGCCATCGTCCACGGCGTCACCGGCGCCTCCCGCACCTTCATGGGCGAGGAGCAGGCCGGCGTCGACGCGATCCGCACCGCCCATGCCCGCATCGCCTCCGGCCAGGCGCAGGTGATGCTCGTCGGCGGCGCCTACAACGCCGAGCGCCGCGACATGCTGCTGCTCTTCGAGCTCGGTGGCTTCCTGCGCACCGGCGGCTTCGCTCCCGTATTCGCCCGTGAGGATGCACCCGGCATGATCACCGGCAGCGCCGCCGCCTTCCTGGTGCTGGAATCGGCCGAGCACGCCAAGGCGCGCGGTGCCCATGCCCATGCACGGCTGAGCCATGTCGGCGCGCATCGCAGCCGGCGCCAACCCGGCTCGGTCGCCAAGGGGCTCGATCAGTTGCTCGGCGGCTTCGGAGCTGTCACGCCCGGCGCGCTCGCGGTGTCGGCCGCGACCGGCTGCGCCGAGATCACCGCCGAGGAGTCCGCCGCCATCGCCGCCGCCGCACCCAAGGCGAGGCGTGTCGCCACCGGCGATCTTGTCGGCCATGCGGTCGAGGCCGCTTTCCCGGTTTCGGTGGCGCTCGCCGCCGCCGCCCTGTCCACCGGCGCCGCAGCCGAAGCTATCGTCACCGGCGCCGCCCATTGGCGCGGCGAAGGTGCCGCCCGGCTGGTCAAGGCGTGAGGGAGGTTCGAGATGACCGCTAGCCATCGCGACAGCCAGGGCCGTCCCATCGTCGCCGTCACCGGCCTCGGCCTCGTCACCTCGCTCGGCCAGGGCAAGGACGCCAACTGGGAAGCGCTGACCGCCGGCCGCTCCGGCATCCATCGCATCGAGCGTTTCCCGACCGAGGGACTGCGCACCACCATTGCGGCCACGGTCGATTTCGTCTTCGACCGGCCCTTCGCGGCTCCGGAGCTCTCCGAGAAGCTGGCGACGCTGGCCGCCGAGGAGGCCGTCGGCCAGAGCGGGCTCGGCGAGCCCGGCGATTTTCCCGGCGAGCTCTTCATGGCGGTGCCGCCAGTCGAGATGGAATGGCCGCAGAAGCAGGAGATCTCCCAGACGATCGAGGGCGACGCCGATTACGACGCGCTGCTGCGCGCCGCCGCGACCCACAAATACAAGGCGATGCACGAGCTCTTCCTGTTCGGCGGCGTCGCCGAGCACATTGCCGAGAAGTTCGGCACCAGGGGCTCGCCGATCTCGCTGTCGACCGCCTGCTCCTCGGGCGCGACCGCGATCCAGATGGGCGTCGAGGCGATCCGCCGCGGCGAGACGCAGGCTGCCTTGTGCATCGGCACCGACGGCTCGGTTCATGCCGAGGCGCTAATCCGCTTCTCGCTGCTCTCGGCTCTCTCGACCCAGAACGATCCGCCGGAAGCAGCCGCCAAGCCATTCTCGAAGAACCGCGACGGCTTCGTCATGGGCGAGGGCGCCGGCGCGCTGGTGCTCGAGGATTATGACCACGCTCTGGCCCGCGGCGCGACCATTCTCGGGATCGTCGCCGGCTGCGGCGAGCGCGGCGACGGCTTCCACCGCACCCGTTCGAGCCCGGACGGCAAGCCCGCGATCCTCGCCATGCAGGACGCACTCGCCGATGCCGGACTGACGCCGGAGGATGTCGACTACATCAACGCGCACGGCACCTCGACGCCGGAGAACGACAAGATGGAGGCGATGAGCTGCTCGGCCGTGTTCGGCGAGCGCATGGCCAGCCTGCCGATCTCCTCGAACAAGTCGATGCTCGGACATACGCTGACCGCGGCCGGCGCCGTCGAGGCGGTGATCTCGCTCCTGACCATCGCCAATGGCCGGATCCCACCGACCATCAACTACCAGCAGCCGGACGCCGCGATCGCGCTCGACGTCGTGCCGAACCAGGCCCGCGACGCCAAGGTGCGCACCGTGCTGTCGAATTCGTTCGGCTTCGGCGGCCAGAACACCTGCCTCGTCCTGACCGCGGAGCCCAAGGCGCCATGACGCGGATACTGGTCACCGGCGGCGCCAAAGGTGTCGGCGCCGCGATCGTGCGTGCGCTGGCGAGCGCCGGCCACGACGTCGATTTCACCTACCGCTCCTCGGGCGAACAGGCGCAGGCGCTCGCCGCCGAGATCGCGCAGGCACAGTCCGGCCGCGCGATCCGTGCGCTGCCTCTCGATCTCTCGGACAAGCCGGCGCTGGATGCCTTCTGCGAAAAGGCCGAGGACGAAGGCTATTTCGGCTTCGTCCACAATGCCGGCCAGCCCTATGATTCGCTTGCCGCGATGATGGTGCAGGACAAGGCCGAGGCGGCGATGCAGGTCAATTTCTGGGCCTTCACGCGTCTCGCCAAGAGCCTGGTGCGCGGCATGGTCCGGGCCAGGGCCGGGCGCATCGTCGCGATCGGCTCGGTCGCGGCGTTGCGCGGCAACCCCGGCAATGCCGCCTACGCCGCCTCCAAGGGCGCGCTGATCTCCTATGCCAACACGCTCGCGGTCGAGACCGGCAAGCGCGGCGTCACCGTCAACGTGATCGCGCCTGGCTTCGTCGACACCGACATGATGGCGCCCTATGCCGCCTATCGCGAGAAGATGGAAAGCCAGATCCCGGCCGGCCGTTTTGCCAGGCCGGAGGAGGTCGCCGGTCTCGCCGCTTTCCTGATGAGCCCGCCTGCGGCCTACATCACCGGCACGGTTCTGCCGATCGACGGCGGGCTGACGGCTCAGATGGGCGTCCATCGCTAGAGCTCGCCGCAGCGCTTCACGTGAAACATGGTAAACGCGCAGCGCTTGGCGCTGCGCCTCGAACTGCCTATGTTCATCCCGAACCGGAGTGAACCATCATGACGGCAGCCTTTACGATCCGCCTCGACGACGAAACCCTCGCCAAGCTCGACGCGCTGGCGGCAGACACCGACCGCTCCCGCAACTGGCTCGCTGCCAAGGCGATCGAGAGCTATGTCGAGCTCAATGCCTGGCAGATCGCCCGCATCAAGGAAGGCGTCGCCGAGGCAGATCGCGGCGCGTTTGCCACCGAACAGGAAGTCGAGGCCGTCTTTGCCAGATACCGGACCAAGGCGTGAGGCTCTTCTGGACCGTGCGGGCTCTCTCGGAGATCGATGCGATCTTCGCCTATGTCGCCGCTGACAGCCCATTGGCAGCGGAGCGGCTCGCGGTTCTGATCGAGGCCAAGGCCCGATCGCTGATCGATCAACCGAATATGGGCCGCTCCGGCCGCGTTGACGGCACCCGCGAATTCGTGGTGACGGGTACGCCTTATATTCTTCCCTACCGCGTTCGCGACGGACGCGTTGAAATCCTCGCTGCCCTGCATGCCTCCCGGCACTGGCCGGACCAGTTCTGAAAGACCAAGCCCCATGCTCTCCCTCCAGCTTCACGGCGATCGCGACCTCCGTCTCGAGCAGATCGATCCGCCGCCGCCCCCCGCTCCGGGCGAGGTCCAGATCCGGGTTCGCGCCGTCGGCCTGAACTATCTCGATCTCTGGGGCTTTCGCGGCATGGCTTTCGCCAAGCGCAAGATGCCGCAGGCTGCGGGCGTCGAGGCCGCCGGCGAGGTCGTCGCGATCGGAGAGGGCGTCTCGCGCTTCCGCGAGGGCGACACGGTGACCATGTACGGCGCCGAGACCTGCGGCCATTGCAAGGCCTGTCGGGAGGGCCGCGACAATCTCTGCGAGAACGTCGCAGGGATCATGGGCTTCCATATCGACGGCTTTGCCCGCGAGATCATCAATCGGCCCGAGCGCCTCGTCATCAAGGCGCCGAAGGGCGTCAGTTTCGAGGAGGCCGCCTGCGCGCCGATCGGCTTCGGCACCGTCCAGCACATGCTGTTCGACAATGCCAGGCTCGAGCCCGGCGAGTCGATCCTCGTCCATGCCGGCGGCTCCGGCATCGGCACGGCCGCGATCATGATGGCCAAGGCGATCGGCTGCACCGTCTACACCACGGTCGGCGACGACGAGAAGGGTGCCAAGGCCAAGGCGCTCGGCGCCGATTTCGTCGTCAACTACAAGACCGAGCGCTTCGAGGGCGAGGTCCGCCAGCTCACCAAGCGCAAGGGCGTCGACGTCGTCTTCGAGCATGTCGGGGCCGACACCTGGAACGGCTCGCTGCTCTGCCTGAAGCGCGGCGGCAGGCTCGTCACCTGCGGCGCCACTTCTGGCCCCTCGACCACGATGAATCTGATGCAGCTCTTCCAGCAGCAATACCGGATCTTCGGCTCCTTCGGCTGCCGGATGGAGAACATCAGCCAGTCGCTCGACAAGATGGCAGCCGGCATGAAGCCGGTGATCGACTCGGTCTACCCGCTTGCGGAGTTCGAGAAGGGCCTCGCCCGGATCGAGGGCCGCAAGGTCTTCGGCAAGGTCATCGTCACGCTCTGAGCCCGGCCCATGCGCCGGCGAGACTTGACGCGCCGGCCATGATCCCGCAAGTCGCGCCCCGGTGCCTTGCCAACGCCGCCGACAGCGGCTTTCGCGGCGGCAGGGTGCCGGATTTGGAAATCGATCACGTTTACGCATTCGGCCGCTGTCAGCCGCATGCGCCGTGATCCGGCGGCGGGTCCGGCCCGCGCCTATGGGGCCGGGCTGGTAGATTGAAGCGGTTGAAGCAGTTCGCGACGCGCCTCGGCGCAGGCTTGATGATCGGGCTGGTGCGCGGCCTCTTCGCGTTCCTGCGCGCGCTCGGACCGGAGCGGGCCTCGAATCTCGGCGGCTGGCTCCTGCGCAGCGTGAGCCCGCTGATCCCGGTCAACCGCGTCGCTTACGCCAATGTCCGCGCCGCCTTCCCGGGTATCGAGGATGCGGAGGCCAGACGCCTCGTCCGCGGCGGATGGGAGAATCTCGGCCGCACCGTCGCCGAATACGCCCATCTCAAGACGCTGTTCGACTATGACTACCACAATCCCGATCCGAACGGCCGGGTCGAGGTCGTCGGCATCGAGCACTTCATCGCGCTGAAGGACGACGACAAGCCGGGGCTGATCTTCTCCGCCCATCTCGGCAATTGGGAACTGCCGGCGATCTGCGCCGCGACCTATGATCTCGACACCACCGCGGTCTTCCGCGCCCCGAACGATCCGGCGATCGCCGCTGTCGTCCACGAGATCCGCTCGGGCGCCATGGGAGGGCTCGCCGCCGCCAAGCAGGGCGCGGCCTTCGCCATGCAGGGCGTGCTGGAGAATGGCGGCCATCTCGGCATGCTGATCGACCAGCATTTCACCCGCGGCGTCGTTGTCCCCTTCCTCGGGCGGCCGGCGCTGACCAATCCGATCCTCGGCAAGTTCGCCCGTCGCTTCGAATGCCCCGTGCATGGCGTGCGCGTCATCCGCTTGCCGAACCACCGCTTCCGGATCGAATTGACGCCACCGCTCGACCTGCCGCGCGACGCCAATGGCGAGATCGACGTCACCGGCGCCATGGCGATGATGACCGCCGTGGTCGATGGCTGGGTCCGCGAGCATCCCGAGCAATGGCTCTGGATGCACCGGCGCTGGCGCCCGAACATGATCGGCGCCGACGCCTTGCGGCAATTTGGGGAAAGAGCGCCGATCGCCCCGGTTTTCAAGGCAAAGTGATTTCCAAGTGACCGGGCACTGGCGCTTTTGGTAGCGGCCTGCTTGTATCTGGTCCTGAGCTGAAACCGATGCCTGTCCGCAACCGCCTCTTCGCCACGCTCGCCGCCCTGCTCCTGGGCGGACCGATGGCGCTTGCCCAGCAGGCGCCGATGCAGCCGAAAGCGGTGGTCGAGCTCTTCACCAGCCAGGGCTGCTCCTCCTGCCCGGCCGCCGATGCGCTCTTCGTCGAACTCGCCAAGGATCCCGGGCTGATCACCCTCTCCTTTCCGGTGACCTATTGGGACTATCTCGGCTGGAAGGACACGCTCGGCCAGCCGGCCTTCACCAAGCGGCAGAAGCTCTATGCCAAGGCCCGCGGCGATGGACAGGTCTATACGCCGCAGGCCGTGGTCAACGGCACCAGCCACATCGTCGGCTCGGATCGGAAGGGCATCGAGAAGCTCGTCCAGGAACAGGGTACGACCGGCTTTCCGGTCAAGGTCTCGCTCAAGGAAGCCGCTGGCGAACTGCAGATCGCGCTAACCCCGAACGAGGCAAGCGCGAGCGAGAAGCCGGCCGGGGTCTGGGTCGTCGCCTTCAGCCGTGCGACCGCAGTGCCGATCGAGCGCGGCGAGAACTCCGGAAAGACCGTCACCTATGCGAATGTCGTGCGTGGCGTGACCCGGGTCGGCGACTGGTCGGGCTCAGCCGTCACCCTGACCGCGCCTCTCTCGGTGACCCAGCAGCCCAACGCCGACGCTTACGTCGTCCTGGTACAGACCGACCAGCACCAGCGTGGCGGCCCGATTCTCGCCGGTACGATCCTGGGCGCCGCACGCTGAGCGAACGCCCGATGCCTCGCGCCGGATCGGGCGCGTAGCAATCTAGAGGATCACCACCTTGTTCGGGAGTTCGTCGACATCGTCCGCCGCTGGCGGCGCATGGGCGGCGAGGACCTGGCCCACCGAGGCGACCGCAGCCTCCAGCCCCTCGCGCAGCCGGCCCTCGCGAGCAGCGGCGAGCAGCGGCTCGATGATCCCCTTCCAGGTGGCATCGTCGACCTTGCCGTCGATCCCTGCGTCGGCGACGATTTCGGCATAGCGTTCCTGCACGGCGACATAGAGCAGCACGCCGGTCCGCCCGCGCGTCAATGTCAAACCGCGTGCGGTGAACTCGCGCAGCGCCGTCTCATGCGCATGGCGTCGCTTGACGAAACCGGGCACGAAGCGTCCGCCGCGGCCATACCAGAGCAGCACTGCGAGCAGCAGCGCCGCCGCGATCAGCTGCAGCAGGAAGATCCGCGGCGCGCTCGTCATCGTCAGCGCGAGCAGGGGCCAGGGCACGAACAAGGCGACGGCCAGCGCCAGCACCACCGGCACGGCGAGATAGCTGCCGGCAGCCCGGTCGACCACCACCACGATCTCGCCGGAGGTGCGTCGCTCGGCCTCGCGCACCGCCTCGGCGATGGCATCGCGATCCTCGGAATTCAGCATCTCACCAATCTCCCGACGCGCCGCCGCCACCGGACGAGCCGCCGCCGCCCGAAAAACCGCCCGAACTGCCCGAACTCCAGCCCCCGGAGGAAGAGCCCCCGCTCCAGCCCGACCCGCCCGAGGGCGGCAGCGTCACCCAGCGCCCGTCACGCATCCGATGCCGGCGCGCCCCGCCGCTCGCTCGGCCGAGTTCGCGCATGAAGCTGACGATCAGGACGAACACCATGATCATGACGAAGATCACGGCGAGGTCCTCGGCCCAGGAGGATTCGTCCTCCCTGACCTGGGCCCGGCGCTGCCATTCCTCGGCATCGCCGGTCAGGATCGACAGGATCGCGTCGACTCCGCCTTCTATGCCGCCGGAAAAATCGCCGTTCTTGAACTTCGGCGCCACCGCCGTGGTGATGATGACCTTGGAGAGCGCGTCGGTCAGCGCGCCCTCGAGCCCGTAGCCGACCTCGATGCGGACCTTGCGCTCGTTCGGTGCGACCAGCAGCAGCGCGCCATTGTTCTTGGCCTTGTCGCCGAGCCCCCAGGCGCGGAACAGCCCGTTGGCGTAATCCTCGATGCTCAGACCCTGCAAGGACGGCACGGTCGCGACGACGACCTGGTCAGTGGTCTTGTCCTCATGCGCCTTGAGCTTCCCGGCGATGCGGGCGCTGGCCTCGGCATCGAGCAGCTTCGCGCCATCGACGATTCGCCCGCTCAGCGCCGGGTAGCTCGGCTCGGCTGCGACGGCGAGGAACGGGAAGAGGAGGAAGATCAGCAGGGCAAGCCATGCCGCAATGACAGGACGAGCCGGCTTCTTTCCTTCTCCACGCTGGGAGAAGGTGGCGCGGAGCGCCGGATGTGGGCCTGCCGTTTCCGCAGAAGGCACAAGCACGCCGCTGCTCCTCTTCCGGAAAGCGCGGGCCCTCACCCCTGGCCCTCTCCCGCTTGGGAGGGGGGTTCCCCGCGCTTGCCCACGATCGGCAGAGTCCATCGAAGGACTTAAATCAGAACTTCACCGCCGGCGGCCGCTCGGAGCCCGTCGTCGCCGCGAAGCTCTCCATCGGCTTGGCGCCCCAGAACAGGCGCGCCCAGATCACACCCGGAAAGGTCCTGATCTCGGTGTTGAAGGCCTGCACCGCCTGGATGTAGTCGCGGCGGGCGACCGTCACCCGGTTCTCGGTGCCTTCCAGCTGCGATTGCAGGGCGAGGAAGTTCTGATTCGACTTGAGATCGGGATAGCGCTCGACGGTGACCATCAGGCGCCCGAGCGCGCCGGAAAGCTGGTTCTGCGCGTCCTGATATTCCTTGAACTTGGCGGGGTCGGTGATGGTCGAGGCATCGACCTTGACCTGCGTCGCCTTGGCGCGAGCCTCGATCACCTGCGTCAGCACCTCACGCTCCTGCTGGGCATAGCCCTTCACGGTCTCGACGAGATTCGGGATCAGGTCGGCGCGGCGCTGGTACTGGTTCTGCACCTCGCCCCAGGCCGCCTTCGCCTTCTCCTCCAGCGTCGGCACATTGTTGTAGCCGCAGCCGGCTAGCGCGAGGCCGAGCAGACCGACAAGCAGCAGGGCGAAGGAGCGGCGCAAGGCCGGCGGAGGGGCGAGGAGAACCATGGGATGAAACCTTGGCTGGAGCGGAAGAATCCGACGGCCGACCATAGCCGCGCCGCGAGGCAGATCAAAGACACGCCGAGCATGGCGCGACCGGGGCGATTGGGACTAGTCTTAGCCGGCGCAAGGCGAGAGGAATGCACCATGCCGCGTACCCTGTCCCTCCTGGCCGGATTTTCGCTGCCCGTGGCCGGGCTCTGGCTCGCGCTGGGCGCTCCCGTCGCCGCGCAGCAGGGCCTCGCCCCGCCGCCGGAGGCCGCGACCGGCCGCACCGCACGGACGATGGGCACCGCGCAGCGCTACATGGCGGCGGCGGCCAACCCGCTCGCCGCCTCTGCCGGACGCGAGATCCTGCGGGCCGGAGGCAGCGCCACAGACGCAGCGATCGCGATCCAGCTGGTACTCAACCTGGTCGAGCCGCAGAGCTCCGGCATCGGCGGCGGCGCCTTCTTCGTGCACTGGGATGAAGCGGGCAAGCGCCTGACCACGCTGGACGGGCGGGAAACCGCGCCGAAAGCGGCAAGGCCGGATCGCTTTATCGACCCTGACGGCAAGCCGATGAAGTTCGTCGACGCCGTGGTCGGCGGGCGCTCGGTCGGCGTGCCCGGCACGGTCAAGCTGCTCGAGGAGGCGCATGAGCGCTGGGGCAAGCTGCCCTGGTCCGAGCTGTTCGCGCCCGCGATCAAGCTGGCCGAGAACGGCTTTGCGATCTCGCCCCGGCTCCACGGCCTGCTGGCTCTGGAGAAGAACCTGATCAAGGACGCGCGCGCCGCCGCCTATTTCTACGAGGCGGATGGCAGGCCCAAGGCGGTTGGAACCGTGCTGAAGAACCCGGCCTTCGCCGGGACCTTGCGCGCCATCGCCGGGCGCGGCGCCGACGCGTTCTATGAAGGCGAGATCGCGCAGGACATCGTCGCCGCCGTCACCGGCCATAAGGCGAATCCCGGCGACATCACGCTCGAAGACCTTGCGGGCTACACGGTCGAGGAACGCGCGCCGGTCTGCGGCCGCTACCGTGTCTACACGCTGTGCGGCATGGGCCCGCCCGGCTCCGGCGCCATCGCGGTGCAGCAGATCCTCGGCATCGTCGAGAAGGCGGACATGGCCCGTCTCGGCCCGGGCCCGGAAGCCGCGCACTGGTTCGCCGAGGCCGGCCGTCTCGCCTTCGCCGACCGGGCGCTCTACCTCGCCGACCCCGCCTTTCTCAGCGTCCCCAGCTCCGGGCTGATCGACGAGGGCTATCTGCGCGGCCGCGCCGAACTGGTGAATCCCGACAGATCGATGGGCAAGGCGGTCGCCGGCGATCCGCCGAACAAGCGCGCCCAACTGCTCGCCCCCTCGGACGGGATTGAGAACGGCACCAGTCATATCTCGGTGGTCGACGCGGCGGGCAACGCCGTCTCGATGACCACGACGATCGAGGACGGCTTCGGCTCGCGCCTGATGACCAAGGGCGGCTTCCTGCTCAACAACGAGCTGACCGATTTCAGCTTTGCGCCGATCGAGGACGGCAAGCCGGTCGCCAACCGCGTCGAGCCCGGCAAGCGGCCGCGCTCCTCGATGGCGCCGACCATCGTCTTCGACGCTTTCGGCCGGCTTTATGCCGTCACCGGCTCGCCCGGGGGCAGCCAGATCATCGGCTATGTCGCCAAGACGCTGGTCGCCCTGCTCGACTGGAAGATGGATCCTCAGCAAGCCGTCGATTTCGGCAATTTCGGCAGCCGCAACGGCCCGACCGAACTGGAAAGAGGCACCGAGGCGGAAGCCTGGAAGGCGACACTCGAGGCCAAGGGCCATGAGGTCCGCCTGCTCGACATGACCTCGGGCATCCAGGCCATCGTCAAGACGCCGGCTGGCTATCTCGGCGGTGCCGATGGAAGGCGCGAGGGCGTGGCGATCGGGGACTAAGCGAGACGCAGAGCAGCGACATCAAGCAACTGATCCAAAGTGATAAACCTGACGCCATATTCTGCTTCGAGCCAAACTCGATTCGGCGAACTAAATATCGACCGAGTGCCAGAAAGCCCAAAATCATTCGTACAAAGAAGCTCGTTCCCATATGCTATGTGAGCTGCGACGGTTTCACCGTCGGCCCACTCCGCGCATGCCTTATAGAACTTCTTTTCTTCAATTTCAGTTTCTGGCTTGAGATTCCACCCCCCAATTTCATCAAATAGGGCCTTTCCAACGCCCAACTTCTCGATCCTATCCGCTGCGATGATCTGCCTGCCTTCCCGATCTGGGAGCAAACACTCGCTATCCGGAACAAATACCTTTGGATCGCGGAGTTCTGGCGGAGCAGGTAAGCCCATCCACGCTTGAGCCCGGAGCAGTTTAACTCCGTACTTCAATGCAGTATCCAGTTTTATGACTTGCTGCTTAGGAAGCCCAGGATGTACTTCATCCCTTGGCCCCATCGATAAGAACTGTGAATGTTTGCCGTCTGCGGATGATCGAAAACCTTCAAAGCGCACCTCGAAATGGGGCTGAGAAAAATAACTTCTTCGTTCTTTCTTACGAATAGCTTCGATTCGGAAACCAATCTCGCATACATATCCTTTTATCTTACCGTATCGGACAGACTGACGTATCGCCTCATACTTGCCGACTGACAGATCGAAAACCGGCTCCCAAGCATTGCTGTCGAAGGTTACGCGCATTTGACTCGGTTCCTATTCCAGAGCCAGAACATAACAAGAACATAATGACTTGAAAAGAACAGAGGCGATCTGCAGCTCGCGGCGGTCGGCACGTGCCAGCCCGGCTATGCAGATCGGCAATTGAGTGCACCGCTGCCGTACGGCGCGGCAGGCATCGATGACACGACGCCTGCCAGTTGGCTAACTTAGCGGTTCGCGTTGTAGCCGCCTAGCGCACCGCCGTGACCGCCGCGACCAGACCGGTCGCCATGCTCAGCAGCAGGTAGTTGTTGTCGACCTTGACCCAGGTCTGCCCGCGGCCCGGCGTGCGCAGGCCATGGCGGTGATAGTCCCGCACCTGGTTGTGCCGGCGCCAGTCGTTCATGCGCTGGCCCTTCGCCCAGCGAGGGTGGCGGACCTCCTTCTGGCGGACATGACCGCGAGCGGGAACATGGATGACCTTCTTCTCGACATAGTAGGAATTGGAGCTGGGCCCATGATAACGCGGCTGAGCAACAGCTGCAGAAGAAGCGATGACGATAAAGCTCGAAGCAAGAATAATGGAACGCTTGAACATGGCTAAACTCCGTTGTTCGATAGGTATAAATTAGCCGTCAGGTATGAACCAAATCTGAACCGTTCCATTAATGTTCTGTAATGCTCAGGACAGCTGGAGTTATTCTATCCTGACTGGAAAGCTGCGCTCCGCAGCACGGTCCGATCGTCTTCGCCGTCGTTCTGGCTGGTGCGGCGCGGAGCACCGGAATCCATCGCAACGCGCGTCCGGAATGGCGAGGCGGGGGAATCAGCTTTGGTTTGGCTGCTGCCAGCTCTGCAGCGATCGCAAAGCGCTTCGCAGAGTTTGCGGACGCGCTTCGCGTCCCTTTGGGGTCAGGCTGGATCCGCTCGTTCCCCGCCGGCCCCGCGCCCGGCGATCACCCAGTAGACGAAACCGGTCGCCGCTCCGACCAGGAACAGCGCGGAGATGATCTGCAGTTCCGCAACGGTCGGCGCGCGAGAGAGCCCGAGCATGGCGAGCGGCAGCAGCGCCGCGAGCACGCCGGTCAGCCCGCTCTGGATCAACCCGCTGCGCAGGCGGAAAAGCTCGGAGCCGATGGCGACGAGCAGGACCGGCGCCACCAGGATCGCAAAGCCGAGCCGGCCGAGCAGCGAGAACGCCGCATCCGCCGCCGGGCCTGGATCGAAGCCTTGCGCCGCCATGTCGAACAGGGCCGCCATCAGCCGCTCGAAGCCGCCGCCGATCAGCAGGCCGAGATCAGGCGAGATCACGCTGGCGATCAGCAGCGCGAACATCCCGGCGCCGATCGCGAAAAGCAGCGCGAACGGGATCAGCAGCAGCCAGCGCAGCATGGTCAGCCCGCGAGCGCCGCCGGCTGCTCGGCCTCGCCCTGTTCCAGCATCAGCCTCGCCCTTGCCGAGAGCTTCTCCGTCTCGCTCTTGAGCTGGCCGCAGGCGGCGAGGATGTCTCGGCCGCGCGGCGTACGTACCGGCGAGGCATAGCCGGCGCGGAAGACGATCTCGGAAAAGCGCTCGATCCGCTCCCAGTCCGAGCACTCGTATTTCGTGCCGGGCCAGGGATTGAACGGGATCAGGTTGATCTTGGCCGGGATGCCCTTGAGCAGGCGCACCAGCTCGCGCGCATCGCCGTCGCTGTCGTTGACGCCCTTCAGCATCACGTACTCGAAGGTGATGCGCTTGGCGTTCGACAGGCCGGGATAGTTGCGGCAGGCCTCGAGCAGGTCCTTGATCGGGTACTTCTTGTTGAGCGGCACGAGCTCGTTGCGCAGATCGTCGCGCACCGCATGCAGCGAGATCGCCAGCATCGTGCCCATATCGTCGCCGAGCGGGCCGATCTGCGGCACCACGCCCGAGGTCGAGACGGTGATGCGGCGGCGGCCGAGCGAAAGCCCCTCATTGTCGGCGATCACGTCGATCGCGTCGCGCACGCCGTCGAAATTGTAGAGCGGCTCGCCCATGCCCATGAAGACGATGTTCGAGACGAAGCGCCCGCCATCATTCGGCACGAAGGCGCCGTCCGGGGCGCTGCGGTTCGGAAAGTCGCCGAGCCGCTCGCGCGCCACCATCAGCTGGGCGACGATCTCCTCGGTGGTGAGGTTGCGCACCAGGCGCTGCGTGCCGGTATGGCAGAAGGTGCAGGTCAGCGTGCAGCCGACCTGGCTGGAGACGCAGAGCGTGCCGCGGTCGACCTCGGGGATATAGACGCACTCGATCTCGGCGCCGCGGTCGCGCAGGCCGGTCGGCGCCATGCGCAGCAGCCATTTGCGGGTGCCGTCGCTGGAGACCTGCTCGGCGGTCACCTCCGGCAGGTCGAGCGTGAAACGCTCGGCGAGCGCGCTGCGCAGGCCCTTGCCGATCGTCGTCATCGCCGCGAAATCGCGGACGCCGTAGTGATAGATCCAGTTCCAGAGCTGGCCGACGCGCATGCGCCGCTCCTTCTCGGGAACGCCGATTTCGGCCAGCGCCTCGGCCATGCCGGCGCGTGTGCGGCCGACCAGCGAAGGGCGCCGCAAAACGGGTTCGACCGCCGGAGCGGTAGACTCAAGAGCGGTAACAGTCATCGGAACTCGGTTCGAAACGGGCCACCAGGCCCTGAATTTCCGCGGCTCATAGCATGAAAACGCGGCATCGTGAAATCACGAGCGAGCGGCCGGGCATGCATATGCGTCGCGCACCCGGGGACAGACGCGATCGGCAGCGAACGAAAAGGCCACTCCGGCCCGGCCAACCCGGCGAAAGCCGGGCTCTCCGAAGCGAGCGGGCGCTATTTGCAGGCGTCCTCGGCCCGCTTGACGATCTGGGAGATGCCGGCCAGCGAATATTTGTCGCTGGTCGGGTTGCCGCGCTTCGAGGTGCCCTTGATCTCGAGCGCCGAACCCTTGCGCAGCGCGTCGAGCATGCGGCCTTCCTCGGCCGGGTTCTTCAGCCAGACATTCTGGCCCTTGGCGACGAGGACGAAGCGCTCGCTGCCGATGATCGCCTGATGCTCGACATCTTCCTTGAGGTCGAAATTCATCACCAGGCTGATCTCGTTGCGCACGCCCTCGGTCGGCCGGTTCGAGATGAACAGCAGCCCCTCGACATCCTTGAGGTTGGCGGGCGAGCGGCTCTCGGCCTTGGAGAGCGCGTAGCAGATCTTCGAGCGGCCCTGCTGCGAGGAGAAGGCCTGCCACTTGCCGGCGGTCTCGAGCAGGAGAGCCTGCCCCTGGCCGCTGGAGGCGCGCTGCGCCATGGCCGAGCCCGGCGCGAGCAGTGCCAGCGCCGCAAGGCTGAAGAGGACGGCCGCCGTCAACGGGCGGCGGGCGGAGGAGGGAGCCGGCTTGCGAATCATGGATCGCCACTAATCATCAGAAATCTTAACGCCAAATGGAGGCTATGCGAGATCGGCGATCCGGCCAGCGCGCCACGGCGCATAGGATGTCATGATCCTGGCAAAAATGCGAATAATCAGCCGTGCTTTCCGGGCGGTTTCCCCCGCAGCCGCATCGTGCCAGCTTGTCGCGGATCGAAGCTGCGAGCCCAGCGAAGCTGCTGAAGGAACCGACTGCCGATGAAGGCGCTGCTCTGCGAGGCCCATGGCCCGGCCGAAACCCTGGTCGTCCGGGACCTGCCCGAACCGAAGCCCGGGCCGGGCGAGATCGCGATCAAGGTCACCGCCGCGGCGCTCAACTTCTTCGACACTTTGGTCATCCAGGGTCGCTATCAGGTCAAGCCGGCGCTGCCCTTCTCGCCCTCGGCCGAATGCGCCGGTACGGTCAGTGCGCTCGGTGAGGGCGTGACCGGCTGGCGCGTCGGCGAGCGGGTCGCCGCCTGGCTCGGCCATGGCGCGGCGCGCGAGATCGTCGTGGTTCCCAGTGACGCGGCGATCCGGATTCCCGACAGGCTCAGCGATCAGCAGGCCGCCGGCCTCTTCGTCACCTATGGCACCGCCATGCACGGGCTGATCCAGCGCGGCGAACTGAAGCCCGGCGAGACGCTCGCCGTGCTCGGTGCCGCCGGCGGTGCCGGACTCGCCGCCGTCGAAATCGGCGCCCTGCTCGGCGCGCGCGTCATCGCCTGCGCCTCCTCGCCGGAAAAACTCGCTCTGGCCCGTGAGCATGGCGCGCAGGAAGCGCTCGACTATGCCGCGGACGATCTGCGGGCCGGACTGCGTCGTCTCGCCCCCGACGGGCTCGCCGTGCTCTACGATACGGTCGGCGGCGATCTCGCCGAGCCGGCCTTGCGCTCGATGGGCTGGGGCGGGCGCTATCTCGTAGTCGGCTTCGCCGGCGGCGCCATCCCCAGGCCGCCGCTCAACCTGTTGCTGCTCAAGGGCTGCGATCTGCGCGGCGTGTTCTGGGGTGATTTCGTCCGCCGCGAGCCCCAGGCCCACCGCTCCAATATGGAACGCCTGCTCGGCTGGGCGGCCGAGGGCAGGATCCGCGCCCATGTCCACGCCGCCTTCCCGCTGGAGCGCGCCGCCGAGGCCTTCGCGCTGATCGCCGAGCGCAAGGCTCAGGGCAAGATCGTGCTGACGCCCTGAGACATCAGAGTTCGGCGAGGATTTTCTTCGCCCTTGCGCGGTGCTCGACCGTGATCGAGCCCGCCACCGCCGCGATCGCCGCCGCCAGCACGGCCGCATCGTCGGTGAAGCCGAGGAACGGCATGATGTCGGGCAGAGCATCGATCGGCAGCACGAAATAGCCGAGCGCGCCGAGCAGCGTATAGCGCACGCGCCGCGGCGTCGCCGGGTCGCGGGCGCAAAGCCAGGCGGCGAGCCCGTCCTCGGCGAAGGGGATGCGCTTGGCGACGCGCCGGAGCAGGGCCATGAGCTCCGAGCCGAAGCGTTCCTCGTCGCGCAGGCTCCGGCGGATCGCCGCCATCTCCTCGGCGGTGAAACGCTGGCTGAAGCTGAAACCCTCGCTCATCTTTCTCCTCCATGGCGCGCCAATGATGCGCGCTTTCGACGCCAAGATGTGGCCCCGCCCGCAAGCGTGCACAAGGGAGGCCGCTAGAATCGCTCTTGGAGGCGGAGCATCGCGCCTCTAAACCCCTTGCAGCAATGTCAAAAGCTTGAGGAACGCGCCATGCAGCTCGATTCGTCCCTTGCCGCCATCGTCACCGGCGGCGCTTCCGGTCTCGGCGAAGGCACGGCGCGCATGCTCGCCAGCCATGGCGTCAAGGTCGCGCTGTTCGATCTCAACGCCGAGCGCGGTGAAGCGATCGCCAAGGAGATCGGCGGGCTGTTCGTGGCCTGCGACGTCACCGACGAGGCCTCGGTCGACGCCGCGCTGGTAAAATCCCGCGCCGCCCATGGCGTCGCCCGCATCGTCGTCAACTGCGCCGGCGTCGCGCCCGGCCGTCGCGTCGTCTCGAAGAAGCGCGAGACCGGCGAGCTGATCGCCCATGACCTCGCCACCTTCGAGAAGGCGGTCGCGATCAACCTGACCGGCACTTTCCGCCTGATCGCCAAATCGGCGGTGGCGCTGGCGGCGCTCGATCCGGTCACGCCGGATGGCGGCCGCGGCGTCTTCGTCTGCACCGCCTCCGTCGCCGCCGAGGACGGCCAGATCGGCCAGGCCGCCTATGCCGCCTCCAAGGCCGGCGTCGTCGGCCTGACCCTGCCGGTCGCCCGTGACCTCGCCGGGGTCGGCATCCGCATCGTCACGATCATGCCCGGCCTGTTCGAGACGCCGATGTTCGCGGGCCTGCCCGACGATGCCCGCGCTTCGCTCGCCGTCTCGGTGCCGCACCCCTCGCGCCTCGGCCGGCCGGCCGAATACGCCGCGCTGGTTAAGAGCATCGTCGAGAACGACATGCTGAACGGCACCGCGATCCGCCTCGACGGCGCGATCCGCCTCGCGCCGAAATAGGGCCGCTCCCCGCTTGTCATTCCGGGGCGCCGCGCAGCGGCGAACCGGAACCCGCGACGGGGCGAACCCTTCATCGCGAGATCGACAGCGCACAAGCCAGTCGTGGATTCCGGGCTCCTCGCTTTGCGAGGCCCCGGAATGACAGTGCAGAAGCTTTACTCCGCCGCGCCCTCGCGCTTGATCTCGTGCTTCAGGATCAGCGGCGTCTGGGCCAGTGCGAAGATCATGGTCAGCGGCATCACGCCCCAGACCTTGAAGGCGACCCAGAAATCCTGGCTCTGGGTCCGCCAGACCAGCTCGTTCAGCGCCGCCAGCACGAAGAAGAACAGCCCCCAGCGCAGCGTCAGCTTGCGCCAACCTTCCGCGTCGAGCTGCAGCACGCTGTCGAGCACCAGCGCCAGCAGGGACCGGCCGAACCAGAGCCCACCGAGCAGCACGCAGCCGAACAGCGTGTTCACGATGGTCGGCTTGACCTTGATGAAGAAGGCGTCATCGAGCGCGATGGTCAGGCCGCCGAACACAGTGACCACCACCGCGTTGACGATCGCCATCCGCGGCAGATGGTTCATCAGGATTTTCGACAGCGCCAGCGCCAGGAGCGAGGCGGCGATGAAGATGCCGGTCGCGACGAAGATCCGCCGGTCCGAGGCGACGCCGAACAGCCGGTCGCCATAGGAGTTGGCGAAGAAGAACACGGCGAGCGGGCCGAATTCGAGCGCGAGCTTGAGCAGCGGGTTGATCGGCTTCGCCTTGCCCGCCTCCGTCGCGCCCGCTGCCGTTTCGCTCATGCCATCTCTCCCAATCCCGCCACGGCGCGCGCGAAATCGCGCGCCTGGAACGGCTCCAGATCGTCGACGCTCTCGCCGACTCCGATGAAATGCACCGGCAGCTCGAACTGGGCTGCCAGCGCGACGAGAATGCCGCCGCGGGCGGTGCCGTCGAGCTTGGTCATCACCAGCCCGGTGACCCCCGCCGTCTCGCGAAAAGCCTCGACCTGACTGACCGCATTCTGGCCGACGGTCGCGTCGAGCACGAGCAAGGCCGCATGCGGCGCCTGCGCGTCGAGCTTCTGGATCACCCGCACCACCTTGGCGAGCTCGGCCATCAGCCCGGTCTTGTTCTGCAGCCGGCCGGCGGTGTCGATCAGCAGCACGTCGGTTCCTGCGGCCTTCGCCTTCTGCAGCGCCTCGAAGGCGAGCCCGGCGGCATCGGCGCCCTGGTTGCCGGCGACCACCTCGGTACCCGTCCGGGTGCCCCAGACTTTGAGCTGCTCGATCGCCGCAGCGCGGAACGTATCGCCCGCCGCCAGCATCACCGACTTGCCCTCGGCCCGGAACTTGGCCGCGAGCTTGCCGATCGTCGTCGTCTTGCCCGAGCCGTTGACGCCGACCATCAGGATCACGAACGGCTTTTTCGTGGCGTCGATCACCAGCGGCCGGGCGACGGGGGTGAGGATCGCCTCGACCTCGCGCGCCAGGATCGCCTTCACCTCGTCCGGCTCGATCTGCTTGTCGTAGCGCCCCTCGCCGACCGCCTTGGCGACGCGCGCGGCGGTGGCGAGGCCGAGATCGGCCTGGATCAGGATGTCTTCGAGGTCCTCGAGCGTCGCCGCGTCGAGCTTGCGCTTGGTGAAGAGGTCGGCGATGCCGGTGGTCAGCGCCGAGGAGGTCCGCGACAATCCGTCGGCGAGTCGCCGCCACCAGCTGCGCTTCGGCTGCACCGGCTCGGCTGCGACGATCGGCAGCGGCGCGTCCTCGCCGAGCAGCACCTCCGGCGCGAGCGGCGCCTCGGGTTCTGGCTGGGGCTCCGGCTCGGCCGGAAGCTCAGGCGCAATCTCGGCCGGGCTTTCCGGTTCGGGGGTTACCACAGCTTCGACGGCCGGCTCCGGGACCGGCGCGGTCTCGACGACCGGAGCCGCCGGCTCCTGCGGCCTAGGCTTCTCGTCCAGCCCGAACAGCTTCGAAAAGAAGCCGCGCTTTTTCGGTTCGGTCTCGCTCATCGCTCGTCCTGATGCCGCTCGCGGCGACACTTCCGGTTGCATGGCCCTGCGGCCTTCGTTAGCGCAATGCCATGAGCCAGCCCGATCAACCAGCCCTTTCACCAACCGTCGCGCAAGCGGAGCAGTTCGCCGAGCCGCCCGTCCCGCTGCTCTACCGCGACGCGATGATGCTCGTCATCGACAAGCCGGCCGGCCTGCCAGTGCATCGCGGCCCGCAGGCGAAGGGCCGTGTCATCCCGGTGCTGACCGATCATCTCGACGCGCTGCGCTTCGGCCTGCCGCGCCGCCCGGAAGCCGCGCACCGGCTCGACAAGGACACCTCCGGCTGTCTCGTCCTCGGCCGCCACCCGCGGGCCATGGCGCAGCTCAACCAGATGTTCCGCGATGGCCGGGTCGGCAAGACCTATTGGGCCGTGGTCGAGGGCGAGCCGGCCGAGGAGGCGGGGCTGATCGACTTCGCTCTGGCAAAGCTCTCGCCTGATCGCGGCTGGTGGATGAAGACCGACCCGGCCGGGCTGCCCTCGCAGACCCGCTATCGCGTGCTCGGCCGCGGCCGGCTCGACGCGACGCACCTCGCCTGGCTGGCGCTGGAGCCGCTGACCGGTCGCACCCACCAATTGCGGGTGCACTGCGCCGCCAGCGGCTGGCCGATCCGGGGCGACGAGATCTACGGCACCGCGCCGCGCAGCGGCGGCCCCGGCCTGCATCTGCACGCCCACGAGCTGGTCCTGCCGCTCTATCCGAAGCGCGAGCCGATCCGGGTCGCGGCGCCGCCACCGCCGCATCTGCATGCCGCGCTCGCCACCTGCGGCTGGGCCCCCGGCGAAACCTTTCCTAAACCCTAACGGCGATCCGACCTTGTCCGAAGCCCCGGTCAACCATTCCCTAAGCCGCGCCTGCTATCGCTGGTTGCAGAGGCGCGGAGCGCAGGATCATGCTGGAGCAGGTGGCGAGGACGGCTGAGGTGCGCAGCGCGCTTCTGAGCTTTGCGCAGGCGCGCGCCGAGATCGCGGCCCGGCCCGAAGCGAATGCCGCGCTGGCGACGCTCGTCGACTGGGTCGAGAGCTATCTGATGCGCGAGCATCCCGAGCTCGGCCGCACCGGCGCCGTTTGCCCCTTCACCCGCCAGGCGGCCCGCATCGACACGGCGCGGCTCGCGATCTGCGAGGCCGGGCCGGACGAGGAGGAGCGCGCCTTCGCGCTGATCCGCGGCAGTTTCGCCGCCCTCGACGAAATCCCCTGCAAGCCCAGCATGGCGCATTTCCGGACGATCATCGTCGGCTTCCCGCATTGCGGCGAAGCCGGCCTCGCCATGCTCCAGCGCGTCCAGAAGCGGAACAAGTTCCATTCGCTCAGCCGGCGCCGGATGATCGGCCTGATGCATGCGGAGTCGGATGCGCCAGGCCTGTGGAATCCCGATTTCCGGCCCCTGCGCTCGCCCCTGCCCGTGCTCGCCATCCGGCATCTCGTCGAGCATGACGCGCCCTTCGCCGTGCGCCACCCACTGCTGCTTCTGCCCTATCTCGCCCATTTCAGACTGGCCGGCGCCAGGCGCCTGATCCAGCATCTGCGCGGCCAGGCCTGAGCCGTGCTGGCGAGAGCTGCGATGGCCGAGGCCGGAATCCGGCGTCCTACCGGCGATGCCGTCATGGCGCCGCTCACGCTCGAAGTCCTGACGGAACGCGCCGCCTTCGAAGCGCTGAAGCCGGAATGGGACGCCCTTTTCGCCCGCGCCGGCATGCCGCAGCAGCTCTTCCTGCGCCATGCCTTCCTGCGTCACTGGTGCGACCATTATCTCGATGCAAGGAGCCGCATCAGCATCCTCGCCGGGCGAAGCGAAGGCAGGCTGGTGATGCTCTGGCCGCTGGTGCGCCGACGCAGCCTCGGCCTCGACATCGTACAACTCATGGGAGCACCGGTCGCCCAGTTCGGCGATGTCCTGGTCGAGCCCAGTCCGGATAGGCAGCGCTGGCTCGATGCCGGCTGGGCCGCGCTCGGCCGGCTCGGTGTCGATCTCTTCGAGATCCGCCAGCTGCGCGCCGACGCGGCCCTGTCCCGCCCGGGCACGGCGCTTCTGGTTCAGCGGCAGGAGGCGCCCTTCGCCGACCTCGCACAACGCGTCTCGGCCGAAGGTCCGAGCATGGCCTATCCGGCCCGCGAACGCTCGAACTACCGCCGTCGCCTGCGCCGCCTCGCCGAGCGCGGCGAGCTCGGCTTCAGCGCCCTGACACCCGGCGCCGAGGCGCGCACGCTGGCGACCATGGCTGTGGCGATGAAGCGCAAGGCCCTCGCACGGCACGGCATCCTCGCCCCGACAGCCGCCGATCCGCGGTTCCAGGATTTCTTCGCTGCGCTCGCCGGCGACGAGGCCGACGAGGCCGGCCTGCGCCTGTCGATCGTCACCTGCGCCGGCCGGCCGATCGGGATCGACATCTCCTTCGACTGCATGGGCCGCAGCTTCGGCCATGTCATCGCCAGCGACCCCGATTTCGACCGCGAGGGCATTGGCCGAATCTTGATCCATCAGGCCTTCGCCGGTGCCAAGGCGCGCGGCAGTGCCGTCTTCGATCTGCTCGCGCCAGCCGATCCCTACAAGCTCGAGCACGCCGACGGGACGGTCGCCGTCTATGATCTTGCCATGCCGTTGAGCCGGCGCGGTCGTCTCGTTTGCAGATTGGCGTTGCCGCGCCTGCGCCCGGCCTTCAAATCCCTGGCGAAGCGCCTGCCTGCCGCCTGGGTCCGCCGCTGGCTGAAGCCGGGCAGCTGACCGAAGGCAGGTCTCAGCCCGCCATCGCGTCCATGGCGCGCGCCATCCGGATGTCGAGTTCGGTCAGACCGCCCGCGTCATGGGTCGCGAGCGTCACCTCGACCGTCTTGTAGACGTTCGACCATTCCGGATGGTGGTCCATCTTCTCGGCCAGCAACGCCACCCGGCTCATCCAGCCGAAGGCCTCGCTGAAGTCGCGGAAGACGAAGCGCCGGCTGATCGCCTCGCGACCCTCGACCAGCTTCCAGCCGGCCAGGACCGCCAGCGCTTCCTGCCTCGCCTCGGGGCTGAGGCGCTTGGGCCGATCGCTCATCATTTCACCTCCGCTCGGAAGCCGTGCGGCTCGGCCGGTTCGGATAGGCCGGGCCAAGCGGGTAGGCCGCCTCCAGCACATAGGGGCCGCCGCCGATCGATTCGCGCGAGGAGAACAGCGCGACGCGACGCGCCGTGAAGCTGATCGGCCGCACGATCGGATGGGTCGCAAGGTAGTGCGCGACATCGAGCGGCGAGGCATCGCGCAGGCGCGCCAGGGTGACGTGGGGCATGAACTTGCGGCCTTCGGCCGGCAGGCCGAGACGGCGCATCAACCGTTCGAGGTCAGCCTGCAATTCGCCGAGCTGCGGCGTCGGCTGAACACGCGCAAACACGGCCCGCGGGCGGTCGCCGCCGAAGCTGCCGAGCTGGTCGAGCGTGATCGTCAGCGGCGGTGCCTCGACATCGTGGAGGAAGCTGTCGACGTCATGGGCCATGCGCCGGTCGATATCGCCGAGAAAGCGCAGGGTGATGTGGTAGTCGGCGGGCTCGATCCAGCGCGCACCGACCAGCCCACCGCGATGCAGCGTCAGGGCCGAGGCGACCTCGGCGGGAATCTCCAGGGCAGTGAACAGCCGCGGCATAGCTCTATCAGTGCCAAGCGTTTGTGACTCTGGCGAGACGAAGCCTCGCATTGCCGGACGCAACCGGCAAGCCGGCTTGGGACAGGTTCAGCGGCTCCTCTTAGGCCACATCGTCATCCTGGCCGGAGCGCAGCGTAGCGTCGGGAGCCATCGCAGAGCGCCAGAGCCCTGCGATGGATCCCGGAACGGCGCCGCTTACGCGGCTTGTCCGGGATGGCGATGCGCTTCGGCGGCCCCTTACGGGCAGGGATTGCCGAAGCGCTGGTGGATCGCGTCGATCTTCGCTTCGAGCTCGGCGGAAAGCGTCACCGCGGCCGAGCCGATCGCGGTCTTCAACTGCGCCATGCTGGTCGCGCCGATGATGTTGGAGGTGACGAAGCAGCGCGAGGTGACGAAGGCGAGCGCCATCTGCGCCGGGTCGAGCCCGGCCTCCCGCGCCAGGGAGACATAAGCCCGGATCGCCTCCTCGGCACCAACAGTCTCATAGCGCTGGCCGCGGGCAAACAGCGTGGAGCGGGCCCCGGCCGGGCGGGCACCATCGAGGTATTTGCCGGTCAGATAGCCCTGCGCCAGCGGCGAATAGGCGAGCAGGCCGACCTGCTCGCGCAGCGCGATCTCGGCCAGCGCCGTCTCGAAGGTGCGGTTCAGGAGGTTGTAGGCGTTCTGGATCGACTGCACCCGCGGGCGCCCACCCGTCTGCGCCTCGGCGAGGAAGCGCATCGTGCCCCAGCCGCTCTCGTTGGAGAGGCCGAGATGGCGGATCTTGCCGGCCTTGACGAGGTCGGCGAAGGCGTCGAGCTGCTCGGCGATCGGCGTCTCGTCGGCCGCCGGCTCGAAGGCCGCCTTGCCGAAACGGGTCGGGTTCGAACCCCAGGCCATCGGCCGGTCGGGGAAATGGATCTGGTAGAGGTCGATATAGTCGGTCTGCAGTCGCTTCAGGCTCTTGTCGACCGCTTCCTCGATCTGCCGGCGGTTGACCCGCGTCGGCCCCTTGTCGTCGCGGAACCAGTCATTGGCCGAGCGGCCGATCACCTTCGAGGCGAGGATCACCTTGTCGCGATTGCTGCGCGCCTTGAACCAGCTGCCGATGAACCGCTCGGTCGAACCTTGCGTCTCCGCCTTGGGCGGAATCGAGTAGAGTTCGGCCGTGTCGAAGAAGTTCACGCCCTGGTCGAGCGCATAGTCCATCTGCTCGTGGCCTTCGGCCTCGGTGTTCTGCTGGCCCCAGGTCATGGTGCCCAGGCAGATCGCCGAGACCTTGAGATCGGTGCGGCCGAGTTGACGGTATTCCATGACGCAAGGCTCCGGAGACGGACGCGCCGGGCGCGCCGCGGACAGGGTAGGATGAGGCGGAAGGCGCCGGCGCTCAGGAGCGCGGGCGCAGGGTGGCGAGGAACCGCTCCACCGTCGGGAGGATGCGCGTCGCGATGACGCGCACGCCTTCCGCCGTCGGGTGCAGCAGATCGGGCTGGTTCAATACCCGGTCACCGGCGATTCCGTCCAGAAAGAACGGATAGAGGATGAGCCCGTGCTTCTCGGCGATTCTCGGATAGAGGCCGTCGAAGCGCGTCGCATAGTCGCTGCCGAGATTGCGCGGCGCATACATGCCGGCGAGCAGCACCGGGATGCCGCGTGCCTTGAGTCTGGTCACGATCGCGTCAAGCGCCTTCTCCGCCACCGCCGGATCGATGCCGCGCAGCGCATCGTTTGCGCCGAGTTCGAGGATGACTCCGTCCGTTCCGTCGGGCACCGACCAGTCGAGCCGCTCGAGACCGCCCTGCGAGGTATCGCCGGAGACGCCCGCATTGGCGATCTCGACGGAAATTCCCTTCTCGCGCAGCAGCTTCTCCAGCACGGCCGGGAAGGCGGCGCTGCCGGGCAGGTTGTAGCCGGCGGTCAGGCTGTCGCCGAGCGCGACGAGCTTCAGCGGTGGCGTCTGGGCCTGGAGCGGCGTGGTCATGGCGTGGAAACCCAAAACAAGGGCGAACATCAGGGCCGCGGCCCAAAATCCACGCAATGGCTGGATTCGGCCGCCGGAGCGCCCATATCGGTTGGCGGCGCCGGCCTTGCAGGCAACGGTCATGGCGGGTCTTTCTCCTTCGGCTCCGGAAGCGGCGCGAGGGAGCGGCATCGGACGGGATGAGAGCGGAAACATGGCGGTGAGCGAGCAGGGCCCCTCGGCGATCGAATTGCGCGACGTCGAGCTTAGTCTGGGGCGAGGCGCCGCCCGCGTCCATATCCTGAAAGGCGTCTCGCTGGCGATCGCTGAGGGCCAGGCCACCGGCCTGACCGGCCCGTCCGGCTCCGGCAAGTCGACCCTGCTGATGACGATGGCCGGGCTCGAGCGGCCCGATTCCGGGCTGGTCAAGGTCGCCGGCCAGGATCTCGGCGCCCTCGGCGAGGATGAACTCGCCGTGTTCCGCGGCCGCCGCATCGGCATCGTCTTCCAGTCCTTCCACCTCGTGCCGACGATGACGGCCCGCGAGAACGTCGCCTTGCCGCTGGAGCTCGCCGGCGCGGCCGACGCTTTCGAGCGCGCCGCCGCCGAGCTGCGCAATGTCGGCCTCGGCCACCGCATGGACCATTACCCGGCCCAGCTTTCGGGCGGCGAGCAGCAGCGCGTCGCTATCGCCCGCGCCGTCGCGACCGACCCGGCGATCCTCGTCGCCGACGAGCCGACCGGCAATCTCGACGAGGCGACGGGGCGCTCGATCGTCGATCTGATCTTCGGGCTGCGGCGTGAGCGCGGCGGCACGCTGGTGCTCGTCACCCACGACCTTTCGCTCGCCGCCGCCTGCGACCGGACCGTCAGGCTGCGCGCAGGCCGGATCGAGACCCCGGCCGACGCCCCGCAGACAGCGCCGGTGGCCTGACCATGCATGCTCCAGTCAAACCGGCCGCGGCCGACCCCGCCCCGGCGCCGCGCGGCACCGGGCTGAAGCTTGCCTTGCGCCTCGCCTGGCGCGACCTGCGCGGCGGCCTGCGCGGCTTTGGCGTCTTCATCGCCTGCCTCGCACTCGGCGTCATGGCGATCGCCGCCGTCTCCTCGGCCTCGCGCGGCCTCAGCGAAGGGCTCGGCCGCGAGGGCAGGCGGATTCTCGGCGGCGACGCCGCCTTCAGCCTGATCCATCGCGAGCCGACGCCGGAAGAGCGCGCCTTCCTCGAACGCCATGGCACGGTCTCGACCATCGCCACCCTGCGCGGCATGGCCAATGCCGGCGAGAAGGGGGCGGCCCTGGTCGAGATCAAGGCGGTCGACGGCAGTTATCCCACCATCGGCGAGCTGCGCAGCGATCCTGCCGGCTCCGCCGCCGACCTGCTCGCAGCCCGCGACGGCGTCTATGGCGGCATCGCCGATCCCGTGCTCTTCGGCCGGCTCGACCTCAAGCCCGGCGACATCGTCCAGATCGGCTCGGCCCGCGTGCAACTGCGTGCCAGCCTGATTTCCGAGCCGGACAAGATCGCCGCCGGCGTCGGCTTCGGCCCGCGTCTTTTGCTCTCGCAGGAGGCGCTGCGCGCCTCGGACCTGTTGCAGCCCGGCAGCCTGGTACGCTGGACCGCCCGGGTGACGTTGCCCGAGAACGCTTCGTCCGACGCCGCGCTCGATCAGCTTCTCGCCGACGCCGCCCGCGAACAGGCACAGGCCGGCTGGGAAATCCGCTCGCGCTCCAACGCCGCCCCGAACTTCCAGCGCAATGTCGAGCGCTTCACCCAGTTCCTGACGCTGGTCGGCCTGACCGCCCTGCTCGTCGGCGGTGTCGGCCTCGCCAACGCGGTGCGCCGCTTCGTCGAGGCGAAGAAGCTCGACTTCGCCACGCTGAAGGCGCTCGGCGCCACCGGCGGCAAGGTCGTCACCATCCATCTCGCCGAGGTCATGCTGGTCGCCGCCTTCGGCATCGCCATCGGCCTCGCGCTCGGCGCCGCCGCGCCCTTCGCCCTGGCCTATGCGCTCGCCGACAGCCTGCCATTGCCCTTCGAGGCGACGCTGGCGCCGGGCGAGCTCGGCATCGCCGCGCTCTACGGCCTGCTGACCGCGCTCGTCTTCGCCATCATCCCGCTCGGCCGCGCCCATGACGTTCCAGTCTCGGCGCTGTTTCGCGACCAGATCGAGCCCGACCGGCGCCGCCCGCGCTGGATCTATCTCGCCATCTTCGGCGCCGCGCTCGCCGGCCTCGTCGGCGTTGCGCTCGGCTTCGCCTATGAGCGGCGCATCGCTCTGATCTATATCGGCGTCGCCGGCGCGGTCTTCCTGCTGCTGCGCCTGATCGCCTGGGGGCTGATGGCGCTGGCACGGCGCACGCCACGGCCGCGCCGCCCGTCCCTGCGCATGGCCCTCGCCAATATCTACCGGCCCGGCGCACTGACGCCTTCGCTGGTGCTCTCGCTCGGCCTCGGCGTCGCCCTGCTCTCGGCGCTCGCCTTCATCGATGTCAGCCTGTCGCGCCAGCTCACCCAGTCGCTGCCGAAGACGGCGCCGAGCTTCTTCTTCCTCGACATCCCCAATGCCCAGGCCGGCGCCTTCGACGAGTTCCTCGCCAGGCAGCGCCCCGGCGCCGCGGTCGAGCGCGTGCCGATGATGCGCGGCCGCATCACCAGCCTGAACGGCGTGCCGGCCGAACAGATCAAGGCGAGCGAGCAGATGGCCTGGGTGCTGGAGGGCGACCGCGGCATCACCTATGCTGCGACCATGCCGGAAGGCTCGCGCCTCGCCTCCGGCGAATGGTGGCCGGCCGACTACAAGGGCGAGCCGCTGGTCTCCTTCGACGCCCGCGCCATCGAGGGCCTCGGGCTCAAGCTTGGCGACACGCTCACCGTCAACGTGCTCGGCCGCAACATCACCGCGCGGGTCAGCAATTTCCGCAACATCGAGTGGCGCTCGCTCGGCATCAACTTCGTCATGGTGTTCTCGCCCAACACCTTCGCCGGCGCCCCGCACACCAACCTCGCCACCGTAACGGTGACCGACGCCGCCTCTCCGACTGGCGACGCCGCCCTGATGCGCCAGCTCGCCATCGCCTTCCCGGCTGTGACGGCGGTGCGGGTCAAGGACGCTCTGGAAGCGGTGAATGTCATCGTCGCCCAGCTCGCCAGCGCGATTCGCGGTGCCTCCAGCCTCGCCATCGTGGCGAGCCTGCTGGTTCTGGCCGGGGCGCTGGCGGCCGGACAGCGGGCGCGGCTCTACGACGCAATGATCCTGAAGACCCTCGGCGCCACTCGCCGCTTCATACTTTCGTCGTACGCCCTCGAATACGCAGGCATCGGCGTCGTTTCGGCCCTTTTTGGGCTCGTCGCCGGCGCGGCGGCCGGCTGGGGGGTCGTCACGCAAGTGATGAAGATCGAGTTTGTTCCAGACCCCACGGGCGCAATTCTTGCTGCGACTGCCGCGGTCGCCGTCACCGTCATGTTCGGATTGATCGGGACGTTGCAGATACTTTCGAAGGCGCCCGCTTCTCATCTACGCAATTTATGAGTTCGTTACGTCCGCGGCGCAGCGTAAACATGAACAAAGGGTAATGTTGCATCGAAACGCCGGCGCAGTTCTATCGCGCCGGCCCGATTAACCATGGCCACCCCTTGTAAGGCGGCGCATTCCCCCTCATATTCCGCACTGTCGCCACGAAGGTGGACGATGGTGGGCCTTCGCAAGGGCGATGTCCGCCTTTGCCAACGGTTTCAGGGGAACTTTCTGCATGAGCAACTTCGACCGCAATGCTCCGGTCTGGGGTGCGGGCCGCGCACAGCAGACCAGCGCCGTCGAGATGGATCAGGGCCTGCGCTCGTTCATGCTCGGCGTCTACAACAACATGACGATCGGCCTGGCCATCACCGGCCTGTTCGCCATCGGCATCTCGATGCTCGCCATCGCCGGCTACTCGCCGACGGGCAAGGTCAACGCGCTGACGCCGCTCGGCCAGGCGCTCTATCTCAGCCCGCTGAAGTGGGTCGTGATGCTGGCCCCGCTGGCCTTCATCCTGTTCTTCTCGTTCAAGGCCGAGAGCATGAGCTCCTCGACCGCGCGCGCCATGTTCTTCGCCTTCGCGGCGGTGATGGGCGTGTCGATGTCGTCGATCTTCGTGGTCTTCACGGGTGAGTCGATCGCCAAGGTGTTCTTCATCACCGCGGCGGCCTTCGGCGGTCTCAGCCTGTTCGGCTACACCACGCAGAAGTCGCTGTCGGGCATGGGCTCCTTCCTGATCATGGGCCTGATCGGCCTTGTGATCGCCTCGGTCGTGAACCTGTTCCTGGCTTCGAGCGCCCTGTCCTTCGGCATCTCGGTGATCGGCGTGCTGGTCTTCGCCGGCCTGACCGCCTGGGACACCCAGCGCCTGAAGGAGATGTATCTCTACTCGAACCTGGACCCGGAATCGGCTGCGAAGCTCTCGGTGAACGGCGCCCTGTCGCTCTACCTGAACTTCATCAACATGTTCCAGATGCTGCTCTCGCTGTTCGGCAACCGCGAGTAAGCATCCCGCGCCCAGGCGCAGATATCGAGCCCCGGCTGCAAAGCCGGGGCTTTTCTTTTGCCTACCACAGCCGCTTCCGACGCCAGCCCTCGTCACCCGCAACGCCTGCAGGCGAGCGCGCCGGCTTCAGCCTGATCGGCAGCGCTCGCGCCGTCGGCGACGAGCACGCTCGCTGGACCAATCTGTTGAGGATGAAGAAGGTGCCGGGCGCGGCTGACTGAACGGCCGGTCAGCTCACGACGCTGAGGCGCTTGTCCAGCACCCGCAGCACCCGGCCGAGCTCGGCGCCGCGCTTCAGCACCAGCCCGGTCGCGCTGACGACCGAATAGGCGCCCTGGCGCCGCGCCAGCGACGGGTCCTTGACGATGCGGTAGAGCGGAACCTCGCTCGAGCGCCGGAACACCGAGAACTGGGCCTTGTCGCGCAGGAAATCGATCGCGTAGTCGCGCCATTCGCCCGCTGCGACCATGCGGCCATAGAGATTGAGCAGCTCGTTGAGTTCGCGCCGGTCGAAGGTGACGGAGGGCGGGGCGGCCGCCCCCGGGAAGGCGACCACAGCGCCCGCTCGATGCGCTGGCGGAGTTTCACTCTCGCTCATCGCGACTCCTGCCTGGCGATGGTTGGGCCATCGCTTCCGATCTGCCGGGAATGATGACCCGCCGGCCCGACGCTGACAAGCAGGATCGCGCGCCCGCTCAAGACCGTGATCAACTTCATCGTCATCGCCATGATTTTGCCGCGCTTGCGCCAAGCGGCTGCCCTGTTGCGCGTCTCAACTCCCCTCGTTGCCTCGGCGGCCCGGCCTGTGCGGTGCCGGACACGTCAGCCCCCCAGCCCCTCCGGCGCTGCGGCGGGCCGGGCCAACGAGTCGAGGCCAACTCACGGCTGGCGGTCACGCCGGCCGTTTTTCTTGTCTGCTGACTGCGCTGCGAGAGACCATCCTGCTACCGCACCGACCCGTGATATTCGGCATTGGGGCGCATATCGACCGCGGAAGCCATCCGGTTCGACATGTTGAAGAAGGCCGCGACCGCGCCGATGTCCCAGAGGTCGCGCTCGCCGAAGCCCGCCGCACGCAGGGCCTGCCGGTCCTCTTCCTCGATCAGATGCGGCGTCTCGGTCAGCTTGACCGCGAAATCCAGCATGGCGCGGTGCCGGCGCGAGAGTTTGGCGGCCCGGTAGTTCATTACCATCATCTCGCCGAGCACCGGATCCCCCGAGAGCTGGCGCACCGCCTGGCCATGGGCAGTCAGGCAGTAATAGCAGCGGTTCACGCTCGACACCGCGACCGCGATCATCTCGCGCTCCAGCTTCGACAGGCCGGACGGCGCCAGCATCAGATCGTTGTAGAGCGCCGCGAAAGCCGCGAGCTTGGCATCGTCATGGGCGTAGGCGAGCAGCACATTAGGCACATAGCCGAGCTTCTCCTCGCATTTGGCGAAATAGGCCTGCATCGCCTGGGACAGCTCGGCCTGGGGCAGCGGCAGCCCCATCACGGCGGGCGGCGCGTCCTGCTTCGCCGGCGCCTCGCCTACCATCGGCTTGTCATGCTTCTTCGTCATCTCTGCACTCCTTGCGCTGATTTCCGCGCGGATCAGGCACGACTTGCCGCTTCTGCGCCACATTGGTGCAATCTGGCTCCTGCCATGCGACGAAAGTTGCAGCGGCAAGGGAGCTATGTCATCGCTGCCGCAAAATAGCAGGGGGAAGACGATTATGGCCAAGCGTGAAGCGAACGCCACGGCTGCAGCAGTCGCAGCCATCGAATCCTCCGCCCGCGCGCTGGGCGCGGCGATGCCGGAGGACTTTCCCAGGCTGCTCTATGGCCGCACCGTCGCCGAGGACCTGACGGCGCTTTCGCCGGAGATGCTGGCCCGCGCCGCCGCAGCCGCCTATGAGCATCTCGCCGACAAGCGCAAACCGGGCGAGCCCAATCTGCGCTTCCGCGACGAGACGGTCGACGAGGCCGGGCGCGAGCGCCAGATCACGATCCTGGAGATCGTCAACGACAACAAGCCTTTCCTCCTCGATTCGACCCTGGCGGAGCTCGCCGAGCAGGGCTACGAGCCGCGCCTCGTCGCCCATCCGATTCTCGCCGTCGCGCGCAGCGCCGATGGCCGTTTCGAAGCGCTCGCCGGCGAGGCAGCCGCTCGCGCCCAGGAGGGCACGCGCCGCGAAAGCCTGATCCACCTTCATCTCGACCGGATCGACAGCCAGGACGCGCGCGACCGGCTGAGTGCCGGCCTCGCCCGCGTCTATGTCGATGTCGGGCTCGCCGTCGACGACTGGGCCGCGATGCGCGGCCGCATCACCGAGGTGATCCAGTCCTACCGCTCCAACCCGCCGCCCCTGCCCGAAGACGAGGTCGCCGAAGCGCTGCAGTTCCTCGAATGGATCGCCAGCGACAACTTCACCCTGCTCGGCGTGCGGGACTACCGCTTCGCCGGCGGCGACACCGCCGCCGACCCGATCGATTCCTCCGGCCTCGGCATCCTCCGCGACTCCGATGTCCGCGTGCTCCGCAAGAACCGCGAGCTCGTGGTCATGACCCCGGAGATCCGCGCCTTCCTCGCCAAGCCGCATGCGCTGATCATCACCAAGGCCAACGTCAAGAGCCGGGTGCATCGCCGCGTCCATCTCGACTATGTCGGGGTCAAGCTGTTCACCGCCGATGGCCGGCTCGATGGCGAATTGCGCATTGTCGGCCTGCTGACGTCGAACGCCTATACCGGCAGCGCCCGCGCCATCCCCTATCTGCGCCTGAAGGTGGCGCGCGTCGCCAAGCGCATCGGCTTCGACGCTGCGAGCTATTCCGGCCGCGCTTTGCTCAACGTCCTCGACGCCTATCCGCGCGACGAGCTTTTCCAGATCGATGTCGAGACGCTGGAGCGCTTTGCCCTCGACATCCTGCAGCTGACCGAGCGCCCGCGCATCCGCGCCCTCGCTCGCGCCGACGAGTTCGACCGCTTCGTCTCGATCCTCGTCTTCATCCCGAAGGATCGCTACGACACCACGGTGCGCCGACGTGTCGGCGAATTCCTCGCCCGGATCTATCAGGGCCGGGTCTCGGCGGCCTATCCGGCCTATCCCGACGGTCCGCTCGCCCGTACCCACTACATCATCGGCCGCGACGAAGGGAAAACCCCGAAGATCGACCGCGCCACCCTCGAGGCCGGGATCAGCGCGATCGTCCGCACCTGGGCGGATGGGCTGCGCGACGCGCTCGACGCCCAGAAGGCCGGTCCCAAGGCCCGCGCTCTGGTCGAGCGCTATGTCGAGGCGTTCGGCGCCGCCTATCGCGAGCGCTACGACGCCGCCGACGCGCTGATCGACATCGACATGCTGCAGAAGCTCTCGGCCGCACGGCCGCGAGCGGTCAATCTCTACCGCCGCGAGGGCGACGGCGCGACCCGCGCCAATCTCAAGCTCTTCTCCCGCGACGCCGCGATCACCCTCTCCGAACGCGTGCCGATGCTGGAGAACATGGGCTTCCGCGTCGTCAATGAGCGCACCTTCAACATCAAGCCGCAGGCCGGCGAGAACGGCGCCGAGGCCCGCGTCTGGCTGCACGACATGACGCTGGAACGCGCCGATGGCAGCGCCATCGACATCGAACGGCTCGATCCGACGATCGAGGCGGCGCTGATGGCGCAGTTCCGCGGCTTCAGCGAATCCGACCGCTTCGACCAGCTCGTGCTCGCCGCCGGCCTCGCCTGGCGCGAGGCGGCGCTGCTGCGCGCGCTCGGGCGCTATCTGCGCCAGGTCGGCGCGCCCTATGCGCAGGACTACATCGCCGACGCGCTCGCCCGCCATCCGGGCATCGCCGCGATGCTAGTCAAGCTTTTTGCCGCCAAGTTCGATCCAAGGCTCGGCGAGGCGGCGCGCCAGAGCGGCATGGCCGAAGAGCGCGAGCGCATCGAGGCGGCCCTCTCCGACGTCACCAGCCTCGACGAGGACCGGATTCTGCGCCGCCTCGTCAACCTGATCGACGCGATCCTGCGCACCAACTTCTTCCAGATCGGCGCCGACGGCCATCCGCGCGGCACGATCTCGTTCAAATTCGCCTCGGGCCAGGTCGACGGCATGCCGCTGCCGCGCCCGCTCTACGAGATCTTCGTCTACTCGCCGCGCGTCGAGGGCGTGCATATGCGCTTCGGCAAGGTCGCCCGCGGCGGCCTGCGCTGGTCGGACCGGCCGCAGGATTTCCGCACCGAGGTGCTCGGCCTGGTCAAGGCGCAGCAGGTCAAGAACGCCGTCATCGTGCCGGTCGGCGCCAAGGGCGGCTTCGTGCCAAAACTGCTGCCGCCGGCCTCCGACCGCCAGGCCTGGCTGGCCGAGGGCACCGAGAGCTACCGAATCTTCGTGCGCACCCTGCTCGAACTCACCGATAATCTCGACGGCGAGACCGTAGTGCCGCCGGCCGACACCGTCCGGCACGACGGCGACGATCCCTATCTCGTCGTCGCCGCCGACAAGGGCACCGCGACCTTCTCCGACACCGCCAACGCGCTTTCGGCCGAAAAACATCACTGGCTCGGCGACGCCTTCGCCTCGGGCGGCTCGCAAGGCTACGATCACAAGGGCATGGGCATCACCGCCCGCGGCGCCTGGGAGGCGGTGAAGCGCCATTTCCGCGAGATCGACATCGATATCCAGACGACGCCGTTCACGGTCGCCGGCGTCGGCGACATGTCGGGCGACGTCTTCGGCAACGGCATGCTGCTCTCACCGGCGACCCGGCTCGTCGCCGCCTTCGACCATCGCGACATCTTCCTCGATCCCGATCCGGATCCCGCGACCAGCCTCGCCGAGCGCCAGCGGCTGTTCGCCCTGCCGCGCTCCTCCTGGCAGGATTACGACAAGGCCCTGATCTCCAAGGGCGGCGGCGTATTCTCGCGCCAGGCCAAGAGCATCGCGCTCTCGCCCGAGATCCGCGCCGTGCTCGGCTTCGACAAGGCCCAGGCGACCCCGGCCGAGCTTATGACGGCGATCCTGAAGGCGCCGGTCGATCTGCTCTGGTTCGGCGGCATCGGCACCTATATCCGCGCCGGCGAGGAGAGCGACGCCCAGGTCGGCGACCGCGCCAATGACGCGATCCGCATCGCCGGCGCCGAGCTTCGCGCCAGGGTGGTGGGCGAGGGCGCCAATCTCGGCATGACCCAGCGCGGCCGTATCGAGGCGGCGCGCCAGGGCGTCCGGCTCAACACAGACGCGATCGACAACTCCGCCGGCGTCAACACCTCCGACGTCGAGGTCAACATCAAGATCGCACTCGCCGGGGCGGTGAGCAGCGGCCGCCTTTCCGACGCGGACCGCAACAAGCTGCTCGCCGAGATGACCGACGAAGTCGGCCTGCTCGTGCTGCGCAACAACTATCTGCAGTCTCTGGCGCTGTCGCTGACGCAGAACCAGGGCATCGCCGCGACGCCGCATCTGCGCCGGCTGATGGTCCAGCTCGAGCGCGAGGGCCGGCTCGACCGCACGGTCGAGTACCTGCCGCCGGACGCCGCCCTGGTCGAGCGCGAGAAGCGTGGCGAGGGCCTGACCCGGCCCGAGCTCGCCGTGCTGCTGGCCTATGCCAAGCTTGCTCTGCACGATTCGCTGCTCGAATCGGCGGTGCCGGACGATCCCTATCTCGCCAGCGAGCTCGTGCGCTATTTTCCGCAGCCGCTGCGCGATCATTACGGGACCGAAATCGCCGGGCACAAGCTGCGCCGCGAGATCGTCGCGACCCAGCTCGCCAATGCCATCGTCAATCGTGGCGGCCCGGCGATCGTCACCATGCTGGCCGACCAGACCCGCGCCGAGGCGCCGGAGATCGCGGCGGCCTACGCCATCGCGCGCGACGCCTTCGACCTGATCGGCCTCAATGCCGGCATCGACGCGCTCGACGCGAAGATTCCCGGCAAGATCCAGCTCGGACTCTACGGCGCGATCCAGGAACTGGTCGTCGACCGCATGCGCTGGTTCCTGCGCCGCGGCGTCGCCAGGCCGGGCGCCATCGAGCAGACCGTCGCGCATTATGCGAAAGGCGTCGCGGCGCTCGCAGCCGCCCTGCCGACCATACTGCCGGAAGCGGCTGCGCAGGCCCGCACCGCCGCCATCGCGGCCCTGATCGCCGAGCAGGTGCCCGAGGCGCTCGCGACCAGCGTCGCCAGCCTGCCCTGGCTGGCGCAGGCGACGGACATCGTCGACATCGCCGGCCGCAGCGGCGGCGACATCATCGAGGTCGCGCGCATTCATTTCGCTGCCGATTCGGTCTTCGGGCTCTCGGCGCTCGCTACCGCGGCGGCGAGCGTGCCCGCCACCGACGATTACGAGCGCATGGCGCGCCAACGCGCGGTCGAGACCCTGACCGATGCCCATGCCGGGCTGACGCAGGAGATCGCCGCCGGCGCCAGCGGGCCGGAGGCGCTTCAGGGCTGGCTCGAACTGCGCAGCCCCGAGGCCGAGCGCATCCGCGCCACCGTTTCGGCCATTGCCATGTCGGGCCTGTCTTTGCCAAAGCTGATGGTCGCGGCCGGCATGCTGGCCGATCTGCCGCGCCGGCCAGCCTGACGGAGATCTGCAATGAGCACCGAAACCAAGTCCGGGGTTGCCACGGCGGCGCCCCGCATCGACCCGAAACTGCTGGAGATTCTGGTCTGCCCGATCAGCAAGGCGACGCTGGAATACGACGCCGCGCGGCAGGAGCTGATCAGCCGCGCCGCCAAGCTCGCCTATCCGATCCGCAACGGCATCCCGATCATGCTGCCGGAAGAGGCGCGGCAGATCGAGGGGTAGGGCCGGTAGTGCGGCTTTCCTTCTCCCCTTGGGGAGAAGGGTTTCACGCGATCACAGCATCTCGCCGCGCAGCAGGCGCGGTGCCTCGGCGGAAAGCCCTGCCGCCTCGCGGATGAACATCCGCTTCAGCCCCGGCAGGCGCTCGACCACGCCGAGGCCGAGATCGCGCATCAGGCGCAGCGGCGTCGAATCGTTCGAGAACAGCCGGTTGAGCCCGTCGGTGACGACCCCCATCGCAACCGTGTCGAAGCGCCGCGCCTTCTCATAGGCCTCGAGCACGTCCGCGGCGCCGGGATCGAGCCCGAGCCGGGCGGCATCGACGATCGTCTCGGCCAGCGCCGCGACATCCTTCAGGCCGAGATTGAGCCCCTGCCCGGCGATCGGGTGGATGACATGCGCGGCGTCGCCGAGCAGCGCCAGCCGCTCGCCGACGAAGCTCCGCGCCATGCCGAAGGACAAGGGATGCGCACTGACCCGGCTCTCCAGCGCGATCTCGCCGAGCTGCAGGCCGAAGCGACGCTCGATCTCGGCGAGCAGGTCGGCCTCGTCGAGCGAGAGCAGTGCCTCGACATTCTCGCTGCGCTCGGTCCAGACGATCGAGGAGCGGTGTCCGAGCCGGCCGCCATCGGGCAGGGGCAGCATGGCGAAGGGGCCGGATGGCAGGAAATGCTCGACGGCGAGGCCGCCATGCGGCCGCTCATGACCGATCGTCGCGACGATGCCCGACTGCGGATAGGACCAGCCGACCCAGCCGATCCCGGCCTTCTCGCGCAGCTTCGAACGCGCCCCGTCGGCCGCGACAAGGAGCGCGGCCTGCACCGTCTCGCCGCCGGTGAGCACGACCTGCATCGGCCCGCCATCGACGCAGTCGCCCGAGCGCACCCCTTCGGCGCGCAGCGTGACCCCGGCCGCCTTCGCCGCCTGCAGCAGCGCCGCGACCAGCGCGCCGTTCTCGACCATATGCGCGAAAGCCTGGCCGGGCTCGGCCTCGCCCTCGAAGGTCAGGAAGACCGGCCGCACCACATCGGAGGTGCGGCTATCGGTGATCTTCATTTCCATCATCGGCGCAGCGGAGGGCTCGACCTGTTTCCAGACGCCGAGCGCGTCGAGCATGTTGCGCGCCGCGGCGGCGACGGCATAGGCCCGGTTGTCGATGCGCGGCCTTGCCGCCACGACGGGATCGACCAGCATGACGTCGAACGCCGCGCCGAGCGCCTGCTTCACCGCCAGTGCCAGCGTCATCCCGGCGATGCCGCCGCCGGCGATCACGATGCGCGACTGCGCGCCTTCCGGGTTCCGATCCATCCCGTTCTCCGCCTGCCGGAGCCGCGGCGCTTGACGCTGGCCGGCGGCTCGTTGCTGATGCTGCTATCGTCTTGCCCGCCGCCCGGCCGGGCTGCAAGCCTCGTCCCTGCAAAGCCTGCCGCAAGCCAGCCTGATCAAGAACCGCCGCCGATGAACAGCGTCCCCGACAGCCTGACCTCGATCCTCGATCTGGAGGATCTCGGAAACAACCGGTTCCAGGGTCGCAGCCCCCGCGTCGGCTGGCAGCGGGTCTTCGGCGGCCAGGTCATCGGCCAGGCGCTCTATGCCGCCTGCAAGACCGTCGAGGAGCGCCAACCGCACTCGCTGCACGCCTATTTCCTGCTGCCGGGCGATCCGGAGACGCCGATCGTCTACGAGGTCGACCGCCTGCGCGACGGCCGCTCCTTCACCACCCGCCGGGTTCTGGCCTTGCAGAACGGCGCGGCGATCTTCGCCATGTCGGCCTCCTTCCAGGTCGAGGAAGAAGGCTACGAGCATCAGATGCCGATGCCGGACGTGCCGATGCCGGAGGATCTGCCGGATCGGGACGGCATGGCGCGGGACATCCTGCCGCACATGCCGGCGGCCGTGCGTGCCTATTATCAGCGCGAGCGGCCGATCGAGATCCGGCCGGTCGAGTTCGATCGCTATGGCGACGACTCGAAACGAGAGCCTCACTTCAATGTCTGGATCCGGGCGGTGAAGCGGCTCCCGGACGAGCCGGCGATCCACCAGAGCGTGCTGGCCTACGCTTCGGATCTGATGCTGCTCGATTCCAGCCTGATCGCCCACGGTACCACCGTCTTCGACAACCGCATCCAGGGCGCCAGCCTCGACCATGCGCTCTGGTTCCATCGCCCGTTCCGGGCCGATGACTGGTTGCTCTATGCGCAGGACAGTCCCTCGACCTCCGGCGCGAGGGGCTTTTCGCGCGGGCTGATCTTCGACCGGCAGCGCCGGCTCGTCGCCTCGGTGGCCCAGGAAGGCCTGATTCGGCCCCGGCCCGACCGGTCCTAGACCACCTTCTGAAAACGCTGGAGTTTCCGTCATGTCCGGTGGCGCAGTAGCCGACCGGCGGTCGTCGGCGGGCATCCGCCTTGTTTTCTCGCATTAGCCTAATTTCTAGGCATATCCGGCCGTTCCGCCCCCGCGGATCGTGGCGGAATCGCGGCATTGCCTCTCCTGAGGGCAGTCCGGCAGTTGGCACGCGGCTTGATTGGCGAAAGGCGACGTGCGCGGAGCTCTTCTGCCCCGCGCGGCGCTAACGAGCTCGCCGGATCTTCGCTCCCGGCAGCGCAACCGGGGGTAACCCAGCCATGAAGATCGTGATGGCCGTCATCAAGCCGTTCAAGCTGGAGGAGGTGCGCGACGGGCTCACCGCCATCGGCGTGCACGGCCTGACCGTGACCGAAGTGAAGGGCTATGGCCGCCAGAAGGGCCATACCGAAATCTATCGCGGTGCCGAATACGCCGTGAGCTTCCTGCCCAAGATCAAGATCGAGGTCGCGGTCACCGACGAGCTCGTCCCGCAGGTGATCGAGGCGATCACCGCCGCGGCCCGCACCGGCCAGATCGGCGACGGCAAGATCTTCGTTTCGCCGATCGAGAAGGCCGTGCGCATCCGCACCGGCGAGACCGACGGCGACGCCCTTTGATCCCAGAACTTTCGTCCAGGAGTTTGACGATGAATTTCAAGACCCTCACCCGGGCCGGGATGGTCGGGATGGCGCTCGCGGCGGGCACCGTCGCGGCACTGGCGCAGACCCCGCCCGCCGCTCCGGCCGCCGCAGCAGTCGCCAATAAGGGCGACACCGCATGGATGCTGGTGTCCTCGCTGCTCGTGCTGATGATGACCCTGCCGGGCCTCGCCCTGTTCTATGGCGGCCTCGCGCGCAGCAAGAACATGCTATCGGTGATGAGCCACATCACCGCCACCGCCGCGATCATGATCATCATCTGGGTGGTCTATGGCTACAGCCTCGCCTTCACCGGCGGCGGCTCCCTGACCAGCTTCATCGGCGGCTTCTCGAAGGCCTTCCTCGCCGGGGTCAGCACCGAGACCACGACCGACACCTTCACCAAGGGCGTGGTCATCCCCGAATACGTCTTCATCTGCTTCCAGATGACCTTCGCCATCATCACCCCGGCCCTGATCGTCGGCGGCCTGGTCGAGCGCATGAAGTTCTCGGCGCTGCTGCTCTTCGTCGTGCTCTGGAGCGGCTTCGTCTACTTCCCCATGGCCCATATGGTCTGGTTCAGCGAAGGCTATCTGTTCGCCCTCGGCGCGCTCGATTTCGCCGGCGGCACCGTCGTACACATCAATGCCGGCATCGCCGCGCTGGTCGGCGCGCTCGTCCTCGGCAAGCGCATCGGCTACGGCAAGGAGCTGATGTCGCCGCATTCGCTGACCATGACCTTCATCGGCACCTCTTTGCTCTGGGTCGGCTGGTTCGGCTTCAATGCCGGCTCGAACCTCGAAGCGACGGCCGGTGCCGCGCTCGCGATGATCAACACCCTGACGGCCACTGCCGGCGCCGCGCTCGGCTGGCTCTTCATCGAGTGGATGATCAAGGGCAAGCCCTCGCTGCTCGGCATGCTCTCGGGCATCATCGCCGGCCTCGTCGCCGTCACTCCGGCGGCCGGTCTGGTCGGCCCGATGGGCGCCATCGTGCTCGGCGCGATCTGCGGCGTGGTCTGCTTCTTCTTCTGCACCACGATCAAGAATGCGCTCGGCTATGACGATTCGCTCGACGTGTTCGGCATCCATGGCGTCGCCGGCATCATCGGCTCGATCGGCACCGGCATCTTCGTCTCGCCGGCGCTGGGCGGCGTCGGCGTCGCCGACTACGCAATGGGCGCGCAGGTCTGGAAGCAGACCGTCGCCGTTCTCGTTGCCGTCGTCTGGTGCGGCATCGGCTCCTTCATCCTGTTCAAGATCGTCGACGCGGTCATCGGCCTGCGCGTCACCTCCGAGCAGGAGCGCGAGGGTCTCGACATCGCCGAGCATGGCGAGCGCGCCTACAACATGTGACCCGGCCCTGCCGCGTTCCACATGAAACAGCGCCCCGGCGGGTCACCGCCGGGGCTTTTTTGCTGGTTGCGGTGGTGATTGCCCGTTGCCGCCCCGCTCCGGCGCGCAAGGTTAAGCGGGTCTTAACCTCGCCTTCCTAACCTGCTGTTTCGAGGGCGGGGCCCGGCGGCCATCGCCTTTCCAGACATCCGGAATCACGGCCCGCCCGCATGCGCACGATCCGACGCTCCTCCTCGCTGATCGACCGCTTGCCCGATCCCGTTCGCGACTTCCTCTCGCGCCGGGCGGCCGAGATCGGCGGCCTCGCGCTGCTCGCCCTGACCGCCGCGGTCGCCATCTCGCTGGCGACGTGGTCGGTCGACGATCCCAGCCTCAACAACGCCACCCGCGGCGCGGTCCAGAACCTGCTCGGCCGGCCGGGCGCCATGGTCGCCGACCTCGCCATGCAGCTGATCGGGCTTGGCGTCATTGCCTTGCTGCTGCCGCCGCTGCTCTGGTCGCTCAGGCTGATCCGCGTCCATCTCTTCGATCGCAGCGCGCTCAAGCTCGCCCTCTGGGTCGCCGGCGTCGTCGCCACCGCGGCGGTCGCCAGCGCCCTGCCGGCGACGCCGCGCTGGCCGCTGCCGACCGGCATGGGCGGCGTTATCGGTGATGCCCTGCTGCACGGCACCCGCAATCTCGTCGGCATTTCCGGCACGGCGCTCGGCGGGCTCGTTGCCTTCGTCTATGCCGGCATCGCCATCCTTGCGGTCACGGCCGCGGCCGGTTTCGGCTTCGTTGTCGACGAGGACCCCGAGACTGACGAGGACGATGCCGCCTGGTCCGATACCGACGACCGCCGCGACGATGAGCCGGGCTTCGGCGTGATCCTGGTCGGTTGGCTTGCCCATGGCGCGATGGCGTTGCGAGGCGCGATCCTGCGCCGCCTGCCGCAGCCGCCCTCCCTGGCACGCGCTTCGGCGACACCCGCTGCCTCGGCCCCCGCCCCGGCGCCCAGCCCGGCCGGGCGCGTGCGTCGCGAGCCGCAGTTCGCGGAGGGATCTGCTCCCTACGCGCCGCCGGCGGTGCCGCGCGATACCTTCGCCGGCGCTGGCCGCTCACGCGTCGCCGGCCCCGCCGACATCGACGACGACTATGCGGAGGCGCAGGACCTGCGCGACCTCAACGCGCCGCGCGTCGCCCCGCCCCTCACCGCGCCCAAGCCCGGCAAGCGCCTGTCGCGCGAGGCCCAGCCCTCGCTGCTCGACCGCGACAGCTTCGAACTGCCGCCGCTGACCTATCTGGCCGAGCCGAAGAAAATCGCGGCCAACGCCATCTCCACCGACGCGCTGGAGCAGAACGCCACCTTGCTCGAAGGCGTGCTCGAGGATTTCGGCGTCCGCGGCGAGATCTCGCAGGTTCGCCCCGGCCCGGTCGTCACCCTCTACGAGCTTGAGCCTGCTCCTGGGACGAAGTCGTCTCGGGTGATCTCTTTGGCT
>NZ_JBXAJY010000010.1:0-57619 GCF_058797755.1 Allobosea sp. GW823-FHT02B03
CCCCATCCGGCGCGCCGTCTTGATCACGCGGCAGGCGATCTCGCCACGGTTCGCGATCAGAATCTTCGTGAACATCGCTGACTTCCCCCGCCCGGCGGCCTTGATGGCGCATAGCCGGATTTACGGGAGTGGGACCTTTCCGTCCACTGATCGGCCGGGCCGGCGGGCTGCAACAGCCCGCGATCGAAGCCCCGCCCTCGTACCGGCTCCGGCTCAGCTCGCGAGGAACAGGCGCTCGGGCTGGAAGCTGACGCCGCGCATCTGGGCATCGCCCTTGCGCAGCGCGAAGCTGACCATCGCCTCGTCGCAGGACTGCGCCTCGCGGACGATCTCGAAGCCGATCCGCTGGGCCGTTTGCGTCGGCCCCTCGCCGGCCGACAGCGTCGTCACCAGCCAATGCGCCTTGTCGCGGTCGATCTTGCCGGTCGGGCGGCATTCCCAGACGGCGAAATCGACGGTGAGGGCCACCAGATAATCGGCGAAGGATGCGGCCTTGACCATGACGGCACGGTCGAGAGCGATGAGCACATCGAGCGTTTCGCGGCTGATCACAACATCGCTCAAGATCTCGCGCTGAAGCATCTTGACATCTTCGTCGTCGATCGCATGCCTGTCCATCACGCGATCGACGAATTCACGAAGTTCATGGCTGATCATTGTTCGACCCCTGTCCGGCGTTGTTTTGTGCCGGTATGTCCCTGTTGTGAGGAGACGATGCGGCCACGCTTCTGATCAGGTGGTTAATTCGAGAATCTGAACGCCTGTTCAGGTTAAACGGGTCTGAGTCGATGTGGTTGCGCGGTTATTACCAAGGCCGCTACGTGGTGGCGGCGCACAGCTCCGCGATGGCAAAGCCAAGGCGTCCCGTCCGCATCATTCCCGGACGGCCCCTTCGGGTCCAACCTATGGTCGGCCCGCAGATAAGCTCGGCGCAGATAAGAGACTCTCATGACGCGTTGGCGCCGGTCAGCGCCCGCTCCGTGCGCAGATGCGCGGGTCAGGCCCGAGCGTGACCGCGCGCGGCGAGCGGCGCCCGTCCGCTCAGGCCGCGTGCTACGGCTTGCCGATCAGTCCAGGCAGCGCCGCCCAGTCCTCGATCACATGCGCGGCCCCGGCCGCCTTCAGCGCCGGAACCGACTGGAAGCCCCAGGAAACCGCAACCGGCGCCACCCCGGCGGCGACCGCCATCTCCATGTCGAAATTGCTGTCGCCGATCATCAGCGTCGCTCCGGGCTGCGCCCCGGTCTCGCGCATCGCCCGCAGGATCATCTCAGGATGCGGCTTGGAGGCGGCGTCGTCGGCCGTCTGAGTCGTCGCGAACAGGCCGCCCCAGCCATGGCGCTCGATGATGTAGTCGGCGCCGCGCCGCGACTTGCCGGTGGCGATGCCGAGCACCGTGCCCGGCCGGCGCGACAGCTCCGCCAGCATCTCGGCGACGCCCGGGAACAGCGGCTCGGCCAGCTTCGGATCGCTCTCCGCCTGGAGCCGCATCGCGCCGAAGACCTGGCGATAGGTCTCGGTCAGCGCATCGTCCGGCCGCTCGAGCCCGGCGAGGCGCATCAATGCGATATCCAGCGTCAGGCCGACGATGCCGAGCCCGGCCTCGCGGCCAGGATGCTTGAGCCCGCAGCGCGCGAACGTCTCGAACTGGGCTTCGAGAATGATCGCTTCGGAATTGATCAGGGTGCCGTCGAGGTCGAAGATCACGAGGTTCATGCCGGCGCTTTAGCCGGCCTGACGCCCCGGCGCCAGCATCGCCGGCGCAGGGGTCTTATGCTCGCGCCTCTCCGACAAAGGAGACGCCGGGCCCTCTCAGCGCCGCGCTCAGCCCTGGCCGCCCCGCGCGCATTCGGCGATCGCGGTACGCAGGGCCTCCGCCTCCAGCCCCTTGCCGCGGGCCTCCTTGCGGCACTCGGCCCGCTGCGCGAGATCCGGCCGCTTCTCGTTGAAGCAGGCGACCAGCGCCGCGGTCCGCTCACTGCCGGCGAGCTTGCGGTCATCGGCCTGCTGCTTGCAGACGGCGCGTGCCGTCGCCGCGGTCGGCTTGCCGTCGCGGGTCAGCCCGTCAGCGGCATAGAGCTGCACGCCCGGGAAGCGCTCCTGCATGCAATTGCGCATCGCGCGACGCAGATCGTCGCCCGAAAGCGCGATGTTCTCGGCATAGCAGTCGCGCCGCGCCTCGGCCCGGGCAGCGCGCGGGATCGGATCGTCGGAAGCGGCCGCGGTCTGCGGCCCGGCAACGGCCGGGGCCGGGATTTGCTGGGCCTGGGCGAGGACGGCGGAAGAGAATGCGAGAACGAGACCGGTAGCGAGCAAGGCGGTGCGCGACATGGAATGCCTCCCGTGAACCATCACAGGAACAAACTTAGAACATAACGCGCTTTGTTCCGCAAGTGTTCTTACGTTAGGTCACGCAACCCATTGGTGCGGCGCTCTACTCGTCAGGCGCGTCGACGATCGGATCATAGGGCGCATCCTCGAAGCCGAGCAGGTTCCAGCTCTGGCGCATATGCGGCGGCAGCGGCGCGCTGACGTCGATCGTGCCCTTGCCGCGCGGATGCGGCAGCACGATCCGCCGCGCCAGCAGGTGCAGCTTGTTCTGGATGCCGCCGGGCAGCTCCCAGTTCTGGATGTTGAAGTATTTGGGGTCGCCGACGATCGGATGGCCGATATGGGTGGTGTGGGCGCGCAACTGGTGGGTGCGGCCGGTCACCGGCTTCAGCGAGAGCCAGGCGAGCTTCTGCGCCGCCGTCTCGACCACCGCGTAATAGGTCACGGCGTGCATCGCGCCGTCCTCGCCATGCTGGGCCACCGCCATGCGCTGGTCGCCGTCATAGGCTTCCTCGCGGGCGAGATAGGTCGAGATCCGGCCCTGGCGCACGCGCGGCACGCCCGCGACCAGCGCCCAGTAGACTTTTCGCGCCGAGCGCGAGCGGAAGGTCTTGGCCAGCGTCGCCGCGGCGAAACGCGACTTGGCGATGACGAGGCAGCCGGCGGTGTCCTTGTCGAGCCGGTGCACGAGGCGCGGCTTCTGCCCGTCCTTGCCGGTCAGCGCCTCGAGCATCTTGTCGACATGGCGCGTCGTGCCCGAGCCGCCCTGCACGGCGAGCCCCGCCGGTTTGTTGAGGACCATGACGTCGTCGTCCTCATAGAGCGTGATCGAGCGCAGGAAGCCGATCGTGTCAGCATCGGCCTTGGCCGAGCGCGGCCGCTCCGCCTGCTGCTCGAGCTTGAGCGGCGGGATGCGCACGGTCTGGCCGGCTTCGAGCCGATCCTTGCTGTCGGCGCGCTTGCCGTCGACGCGCAATTCACCCTTCCGGACGATGCGCTGGATATGGCTGAAGGAGAGCTGCGGGAAGCGCGCCTCGAGGAAGCGGTCGATCCGCATCTCGTTCTCGTCCGGCGTCACCACGAGCTGCTGCACGCCGGTCGAGAGCACCTCGCCCGTCACCGCCTTGACCTCGGCCCGGGTCGGGGTCGCTGCCGCTGGCCGGCGCGGGGCCGGTTTTGCGACGGCAGGCGCCGCGTCAGGCCTGCCACGTCCGGCCGCCTGGGCTTGCCGTCGCGCATCATGGCTCGGCCGCTTGCCGGCGCGCGCCGGTGGGCGCGGACCACGCGGCCCGGCGCCGCCCTTGCCAGCACCTGCCTTGCCGGCCCCTGCCTTGCCTGCACCGCCCTTGCCGCCCGAACCGTTGCCGCCAGACCTCATGACAGTCCCCTGACCAGAGCGAGCCCGCCGACCAGCGCCACGAGCGAAAGAATGACCGAGCCGCCGACATAGAGCGCCGCCGCGACGACGTCGCCGCGCTCCCAGAGCAATACGGCGTCGAGCGAGAAGGCCGAGAAGGTGGTGAAGCCGCCGAGGACGCCGGTGGCGAGAAAGAGCCTCGCATGCTGCGGCCAGCTCTCCCCGGCCCGCAGCGCGAGCCACCCGGCGAGCAGCCCCATCACGGCGGAGCCGACGATATTGACCGCCATCGTCCCGAACGGAAATCCGGGGCCGAGCCATCGCAGCGCGGCGAGGTTGACGCCGTGCCGGAGCACGCCGCCGATGCCGGCGCCGAGAAAGACGAGAAGCGTGGAGGTCATCGCCATGCAATAGCCAGCGCCGCCGGCCCGCACAAACGAAATCGCGCCCACTGTATCGCCCGAGCCGGGCGTGATTGACTTCGGCGGTCGCAGCGCCCCAGAAATTGCGGGAACGGGTGAGCGGCAGCGATTGTGATCGAGCGATTCCCAGGCACCGCCTTGGCTGGCGCAGTGCGGCCGTGGCTCGCGCCGCTGTCGCTCGGCGGGCTCTGTCTCGTCCTCGCCTCGGTCGCCAGCGCCCAGCCGGCGCCCCTGCCGGCCCGGCCGCCCCTCGCCGCGACATTCGCCCGCGCCTGCACCATCGCCCTGCCCGAGACGCAGCCGCTCTTCGCGGGCAAGGACGCCGACGCGGCGGATGACGACGAGAACGGCTCGGACGACGATTCGGACGATGCCGATGACGACGACGGGGAAGAGGATGATGACGGCGATCCGCCGGAGCGCGGCCTGTTCCTGCCGGGGTCGCAGACCTGCCTCTCGATCACCGGCACGGTCAGCGCCGGTCTGCAGCGCGACAGCTTCAAGGTCTCGCGCAACGGCCCGCCTGCGCCTCCGGCCACGACGTCCTTCCCGACCAGCGCCGCCTTCCGCATCGCGACCTCGCATCAGCTCGCCTCGGGCCTCGTCGTCGGCTCCGCCTTCGGCTTCACGCTCAACAGCCCGATCAACGGCGTCGGCGAAACCACGGTCGACGAGGCGACGATCCTGATCGGCCCCTGGACCTTCGGCCTCGACACCTCGCGCTTCTCCTTCTGGACCGGCGACGACTTCATCTTCTCGACGCGCGCGCCTTCCCGCACGGTCGGCCTGATCGCGCTGGAACTGCCGCTGACCGCGAGCTGGACGGCGACGCTCTCCCTCGAGGACGCCGCTCTCGGCAACGGCTCCGCCACCAGCACGACGAGCGGCGCCCCGGCCCCGCCCTCGCTGACCTCCCTCGGGCCCGGCCGCTCCTTCCCGGACGGCGTGGCGCGGCTGGTCTACGAATCCGGCGCCTGGACCGTGCACGGGGCGCTTGCCCTGGGCGAGGCGCCCAGCGGCGCCTCGCGCCCCGGCCGGGCCGGCATTATCGGCACGACCTATGAAAGCGAACTCTTCGGCGCGACGAGCAGCCTGACCGCGCAGATCGCCGCCGGCATCGACGCAGCGCCCTATATCGGCTCGCAGCTCGACGGGCGCCTGGTCAACCGCGTGCTCTTCGGCACCGACCCGACGCGCGGCTTCTCGGCGCTGGTCTCGACCAAGCGTGAATGGACGGACGAGATCGCAACCAACGCCTTCATCAGCCGCTACTGGCTGGAGGTGCCGCTCGCCGGACAGGCCAAGGGCGACATCAGGATCGACCGTGTCGCGGCGAACATCGTCTGGACACCGGTCGAGGGCTTCAAGGCCGGCATCGAGACCTCGGTCGCCTGGGCGAAGATCGCGATCGCCGGCCGCGAGATCCAGGCCGGCCTGGCGGGGCGGCAAATCTCGACGCAGCTTTTCCTCGAGCGGAGCTTTTGACGGCCTCGCTCACGCCGAGGTCGTTGCGCGCTTGGCCCCGCTCGTCGCCGCGAGCCCGCTCAGCACGATGACGACCGCGCCGAGCAGCGTCCAGAGATCCGGCACATTGCCGAATATCAGCAGGCCGAACAGCGCCGCCCAGATCAGCTGGCTATAGGCGTAGGGCGCGAGCTCGTTGGCTTGAGCGAAGCGAACGGCCAGGATGAGCAGCAATTGCGCCGCCGCGAAGAAGAGCGCCGTCATCAGGCCCAAGCCGATCTCGCGCCAGCCAAGCGGCACGTAGGAGAAGGGCAGCAGCGCGGTGCAGACGATGAGCCCGACAACTGCGGTGTAGGCCAGGGTCAGCAATGGGCTGTCGGCCCGCATCTTGCGGGCCATCACGAAGGCGAAGGCCCAGGACGCCGCCGAGATCACCGGGAAGATCAGCGCCGGGTGGAAGCCCGCCGAGCCGGGCCGGACGATGATCAGCACGCCGACCAGGCCAAGGCAGACCGCGGCCCACTGCCGGGCGCGCGCGACCTCGCCGAGCAGCGGCACGGAGAACAGGATCACCAGCAGCGGCGCCACGAAGAACACCGCCGTCGCCTGGGCCAGCGGCAGGAACTGCATGCCGGCGATGAAGCCGAAGCCCGAACCGAGCAGGCCGATGCCGCGGATGACCTGAAGCAGCGGCTGCCGGGAACGCAGGCCGGCACGACCGAGGGCGCGGAGCGCGATCAGCACCGCCAGCGGCGCGAAGACGACGAAGCGGATCCACATGATCTGCGCGGTCGGCACCGTCGCCGCGAGCAGCTTGGAGGCTGCATCGGAAGCGGCGAGGCACGCGATCCCGCCCAGCATCAGCAGGATGCCGCGCAGCGGATGGCGGGAAGGCGACGAGGAGGACATGCACGGCATCTAGCGGATGCCTGCGATGCTCGGCTCCCTTGCCTGGAGCCGGCCGCCATGCGCCGGGCACAGGCGGCTGGCCGCCCGTCGAGCTCGGGCGGGCTTCGCCCCTATTCGCCCCGCTCCTGCCGGAGCTTCTCCCAGTATTCCAGCCGCTTGCGGATCTCGCGCTCGAAGCCGCGTTCCGGCGGGTCGTAGAAGAACTGTCGGCCGAGCGCGTCGGGCCAGTAGTTCTGGCCCGAGAAGGCGTCGGGCGCGTCATGGTCATAGGCGTAGTCGGCGCCGTAGCCCTCTTCCTTCATCAGCTTGGTCGGCGCGTTGAGGATCGTCTTGGGCGGCGTCAGCGAGCCCGCCTGCTTGGCGGTCCGCATAGCGGCCTTGTAGGCGACATAGGCCGCGTTCGATTTCGGCGCGGTCGCGAGGTAGATCACGGAATTGGCGAGCGCGAGCTCCCCTTCCGGCGAGCCGAGCTGCTCGTAGGTCTCCGCCGCGGCGCGGGCATGGACCAGCGCCTGCGGGTCGGCGAGCCCGATATCCTCGACCGCCATCCGCACCAGCCGGCGCGCCAGAAAGCGCGGATCCTCGCCGGCGTCGAGCATGCGGGCGAAATAGTAGAGCGCCGCGTCCGGGTCGGAGCCGCGGATCGTCTTGTGCAGCGCCGAAATCAGGTTGTAGTGGCCGTCCTGCGCCTTGTCGTAGATCGGCGCGCGGCGCTGGATCACCTCGGCGAGCCCGGCCTCGTCGAAGACCTCGCCCGGCTTGGCGGCGCGCCAGATCTCCTCGGCCAGCGTCAGCACGGCGCGCCCGTCGCCATCGGCGAAGCGCGCCAGTTGCTGGCGGGCCTCGGGCGTCAGCGGCAGTTCGCGGCTTTCAAGCACCTCAGCCCGGCCGAGCAGAAAGAGCAGCGCCCCCTCATCCAGCGCCTTGAAGGTCAGGACGCGCGCCCGCGAGAGCAGCGCGGCGTTGAGCGCGAAGGACGGGTTCTCGGTGGTGGCGCCGACCAGCGTGATCGTGCCGTCTTCCATCACCGGCAGGAAGGCGTCCTGCTGGGCCCGGTTGAAACGGTGGATCTCGTCGACGAAGAGCAGCGTCCCCTTGCCGCCGAGCCGGCGGCCGCGGGCGCTGTCGAAGGCCTTCTTGAGATCGGCGACGCCGGAGAAGATCGCGCTGATCTGCTCGAAGCCGAGGTCGACCATGCCGGCGAGCAGGCGCGCCACCGTGGTCTTGCCGGTGCCGGGCGGGCCCCAGAAGATCAGGCTGCCGAGCGAGCGGGAGGCGACGAGGCGCGACAGCACCCCGTCCGGCCCCGTCAGGTGCTCCTGGCCGGCGACCTCGCCGAAGGTCGTCGGTCGCAGACGGTCGGCCAGCGGCCTCGGACCGGCCTTGTCGAGGCCGGAGGCGGCGAAGAGATCGCTCACCTCATCCGCCGAACACGGACGTCACGGTCTTGCCGCCGCGCGAGATCGTCACTTCCCAGGAGCGCTTGCGCTCGCGGGTCGCGGACTCGAGCTCGCGCGAGGTCGCGATACGCTCGCCATTAATGGCGAGGATCAGGTCGCCCTTCTGGAAACCGACGCGCGCCGAGGGGCTGCCCTCCTCGATCGCGCCGACGATGACGCCCTCGTTCCCGGTCTCGACCGAGAGTTCCTCGGCCAGAGCCGGCGAGAGATTCATCACGGTGAGGCCCGACAGCGGCGAGCGGCCGGACAGCGTGACCGGCTCGCGCGGCCGCGTCTCCGGCGCCGGCGAGAGCTTGATCGGCACGACGATGCGCTTGCCGCCGCGCAGCACGGTGAGCGAGGTCACCCCGCCGAGCGGGCGCGTCGCGAAGCGGTAGCCGAAGCTCTCGGGATCGTCGACGGCGATGCCGTCGACCGCCAGGATCACGTCCGAGCGCTTGAGGCCGCCCTCGGCCGCCGGCCCCTTCTCGACCACGCTGGCGACGACCGAGCCTGCCGGGCGGTCGAGCCCGAGCCCGTCGGCGACATCGGCGGTCAAGACCTGCAGGCGCGCCCCGAACCAGGGGCGACGAACCGTCTTCGCACCGGCCTTGGCGCTGGCGACCACCACCTGGACCATCGAGGAGGGAATGGCGAAGCCGATGCCGACGCTGCCGCCGGAGCGCGAGAAGATCGCCGTGTTGATGCCGACCAGCCGGCCATGGATATCGACCAGCGCGCCACCGGAGTTGCCGGGGTTGATCGCGGCGTCCGTCTGAATGAAGGACTGCGCGTCGCCGACGCCGACCTGGGTGCGCGCCAGCGCCGAGATGATGCCCTGCGTCACGGTCTGGCCGACGCCGAAGGGATTGCCGATCGCCAGCGAAAGATCGCCGATCTCGATCTTGTCGGAATCGGCGAGCTCCAGCGCGCTCAGCTCCTTGGCCTTGATCTTCAGCACGGCGAGATCGGTCCGCGGATCGCGCAGCAGGATCGTCGCCTCGAACTCACGCTTGTCGGCGAGCGCGACCTTGACCTCGCTCATGCCGTCGATGACGTGGTTGTTAGTGACGATCAGCCCGTCGGCATCGACGATCACGCCGGAGCCGAGCGAACGCTGCACCTGCTCGCGCGGCACGCCGAAGCCGCCATCGCCGAAGAAGCGGCGGAAGAACGGGTCGTCCATGAACGGGTTCTGCGGCCGGCGCTCGACGCGCGCGCCATAGACGTTGACCACCGAGGGCGCCGACTTCTTGACCACCGGGGCAAAGGACAGCGAGACCTGCTGGCCCGTCTCGGGCACCTGGCGGTCCTGCGCGAAAGCCGAGGAGGAAGGCGCCCCGGCGAGCATGGTCGAGGCCAGAAGAGCGGCCGTGACGACTGCACCGGAAAGCTTGATTCGGCCCGACATCCCAGAACCTTTCTTGAAACGTATCGACTGCATTTGCGTTTTCATGGCCGAACGACCGCCATACCTGCCCGGGCCGGCGCATCGCGTGCGGATTCCGGCGAAGCCCACACGGCCCGGCACGACCCTGCCGGCCCGCCCTGCGAAGAAGGACCCGGTTCGTGAGCCTCATGCGCCTTGTTTATGCCAGCGAAAGCCGCCTCGTCGAGGTCAATCGACGCACGGAACTCGCCCGGATGATCGCCACGGCGCAGCGGCTCAATGCCGACAATCATGTAACCGGGTTTCTCCTGGCGACGCCGAGGGCTTTCGCCCAGGTGCTCGAAGGCGAAGCTGCGAATGTCGCCGAAACCTATGGCCGGATCGTGGTCGATCCGCGCCATGCAAACCTGCGCCTGCTGGCGCAGGAGCCGATCGAACGGCGCGGCTTCGCCGACTGGTCGATGGCCCTCTCCGAGCAGGACGAGACCAACGATTTCATCTTCTCCCTCTTCGGCGTCTCGCCGGAGGCCGATCTCTACGACCAGCCAGCCGACACCCTGCTCGACCTTGCCGAAGAGCTCGCCGGCAGGATCCGCTGAGAGCCTCCCGGACATGGAAAAGGGGCGGCTGCCGCCGCCCCTTCCGATATCGCTGCCTGTCGGGCCCGATCAGGTCACGAAGAAGCTCTGCGTGCCATGGGCCTCGATCGCCTCGGCGAGGCGGCTCAGCGCATGCACATAGGCCGCGGTGCGCATCGAGACGTCCTTGTCCTTGGAGACGCCCCAGATCGCCCTGCCCTCGCGCTCCATGATGGCACGGAGGCGGTCATGGATCTCCTCGAGCGGCCAGTAGAAGCCCTGGCGGTTCTGCACCCACTCGAAATAGGAGACGGTGACGCCGCCGGCATTGGCGAGAATGTCCGGCAGGACGACGACGCCGCGCTTCTCGAGGATCGCGTCGGCCTCGCTGGTGACCGGCCCGTTCGCCAGCTCGAGGATGATGCGCGCCTTGACCTCGGCAGCATTGTCCTCGTGGATCATATTCTCCAGCGCCGCCGGCACCAGCAGGTCGCAGTCGACGCCGATCAGCGCATCTGCTGCAAGCGCCTCGTGGCCGTTGCTTCCGACCGTGGAGAGTACCGACTTGCCGCTCGCCTTGGCCGAGAGCAGCGCCCCGACATCGAGCCCGTTCGGCGCGAACACGGCGCCTTCCGAATCCGAGACGGCGACGATCTTGTGGCCGTCGCCGGCGAGCAGGCGGGCGATGAACTGGCCGGCATTGCCGAAGCCCTGCACCGCGACGCGCATGCCGTCGCCGAGCCCGAGCTCCCCGGCGAGATGGCGCACGAGGTAGTAGCCGCCGCGCGCCGTCGCGTCATTGCGGCCGAGCGAGCCGCCGAGCGCGATCGGCTTGCCGGTGATCACGGCAGGTTCCGCCTGGCCGACGATCTGGGCGTACTCGTCGGCCATCCAGCCCATGATCATCGCGTTGGTGTAGACGTCCGGCGCCGGGATGTCGCGGTCGGGCCCGATGGTGCGCGCGAAGGCCTGGATATAGGCGCGCGCCAGGCGCTCGAGTTCCGCCTTCGACAGCTGCCTTGGGTCGACCTGGACCGCGCCCTTGCCGCCGCCATAGGGCAGGTTCATCACGGCGCATTTGAAGGTCATCCAGAAGGCCAGCGTCTCGACCTCGTCGATCGTCGACGACGGATGGAAGCGGATGCCGCCCTTGGTCGGACCACGCGTGTCGTCATAGCGGCAGCGCCAGGCCAGGAAGGATTTGCGCGAGCCGTCGTCCATGCGGATCATCAGCCGCGCCTTGGTGGTCTCGCGCGCGAATTTGAGCTTCTCGATCACATCCGGGTCGATATTGAGATGCCTGGCCGCGTCGTCCAGCCGGACAAGCGCGTGGTCGAGAAGGCTGTCTTCTGACATCGAATTATCCTGTTGCGTGATCGGGAAACAGGCATTCGCTTAATCAGAAGGCAGCGCGGGTACAAGAGCGAACCACGCAGTTCGATCCGTACAAAAATGCGACAGCGACGACCCGCCGCACCCGAAAACGCCCCGATCCCCCGCTCGCCCGGCAGAATCTGCGATTTCGGCGTTTTCGCCGGCCGGTTCCGCGCAACCGCCACGCACAAACGAAAAAGGGCGGCCCTGAGGCCGCCCTTTCGGAATTCTGCAAGTCGACAGGCTCAGGCGGCCTGCTCGTCCTCGGCGGTGAACACCGGGCCGGAATCCTGGCCCTTGGCATCGACGTCGCGATCGACGAACTCGATCACGGCGAGCGGGGCGTTGTCGCCGAAGCGGAAGCCCGCCTTCATGATGCGCAGATAGCCGCCATTGCGCTCCTTGTAGCGCGGGCCGAGCACCGCGAAGAGCTTGCCGACCAGGGCGACGTCCTTGATCTGCGCGATCGCCTGGCGGCGGGCATGCAGGTCGCCGCGCTTGGCGAGGGTCACCAGCTTCTCGACGACCGGACGCAGGTCCTTGGCCTTCGGCAGCGTGGTGGTGATCTGCTCGTGTTTGATCAGGGCCTGGGACATGTTGGCGAACATCGCCTTGCGATGCTCAGCCGAGCGGTTGAAACGACGACCGCGGAAACCGTGACGCATTTGGCTCTCCTGTGATTACGGCCGCCGTGCCACGGTACGGCCGTTCGTTATGCTCCGGCGCTGCTGCGCCGTGCGGGAAGCTGGCGCGGAGACGAGCTCCGCGCCGGCGGGATCAGTAGTGCTCTTCGAAGCGCTTCGCCAGCTCTTCGATGTTCTCCGGCGGCCAGCCGGTGACGTCCATGCCGAGATGGAGGCCCATGGTGGCGAGCACTTCCTTGATCTCGTTGAGCGACTTGCGGCCGAAGTTCGGGGTGCGCAGCATCTCGCCCTCCGACTTCTGGATGAGGTCGCCGATATAGACGATGTTGTCGTTCTTCAGGCAGTTCGCCGAACGCACCGAAAGCTCGAGCTCGTCGACCTTCTTGAGCAGCGCCGGGTTGAAGGGCAGCTGCGGCGCGGTCGAGACGGCCTCTTCCTTGCGCGGCTCCTCGAAGGTGATGAAGACGGCGAGCTGGTCCTGCAGGATGCGGGCGGCGAGCGCCAGCGCGTCCTCAGGGCTGACCGAGCCGTTGGTCTCGATCTGCATGGTCAGCATGTCGCGGTCGAGGTTCTGGCCCTCGCGGGTGTTCTCGACGCGGTAGGAGACCTTCTTGACCGGCGAGTAGAGGCTGTCGACCGGGATCAGGCCGATCGGCGCGTCCTCGGGACGGTTCTGCTCGGCCGGGACATAGCCCTTGCCGGTGTTGACCGTGAACTCCATGCGGATCTCGGCGCCGTCGTCCAGCGTGCAGAGAACCAGCTCGGGATTCAGGACCGAGACGTCGCCGACGGTGTTGATGTCGCCCGCAGTGACGACACCCGGGCCGGTCTTGCGCAGGGTCATGCGCTTGGGGCCCTCGCCCTGCATCTTCAGCGCGATGGCCTTGATGTTGAGGACGATGTCGGTGACGTCCTCGCGGACGCCCGGGATCGAGGAGAACTCATGCAGCACGCCGTCGATCTGGACGGCGGTGACCGCCGCGCCCTGGAGCGAGGAGAGCAGCACGCGGCGCAGGGCGTTGCCGAGCGTCATGCCGAAGCCACGCTCCAGCGGACGCGCGATCACGGTGGCCTGACGCTTCGGGTCGTCTCCGACCTTCACTTCGAGCTTGTTCGGCTTGGACAAATCCTGCCAGTTCTTGCTGATCACGACCGCACTCCTGGTGCTTCAATGCAATGGCGACGGCGGGCCGCCCCGTACCGGCACCCGCCCTTGCGGGTGCCGCAATCCGATCCGCGGCTCAGACGCGACGACGCTTGCGCGGCCGGCAGCCATTGTGCGGGATCGGCGTCACGTCGCGGATCGAGGTGACGGTGAAGCCGGCGGCCTGCAGCGCGCGCAGCGCCGACTCGCGGCCCGAACCCGGACCGGTGACCTCGACCTCGAGGGTGCGCATGCCATGCTCGGCAGCCTTGCGGGCGGCATCCTCGGCGGCAACCTGGGCGGCGTAGGGGGTCGACTTGCGCGAGCCCTTGAAGCCCATCGTGCCGGCGGACGACCACGAGATCGTGTTGCCCTGCGCGTCGGTGATGGTGATCATGGTGTTGTTGAACGAGGCGTTCACATGCGCGACGCCGGAGACGATGTTCTTGCGTTCGCGACGACGGACGCGTTGGGCTTCCTTGGCCATGGTCTTTCTTTCATCCTTCAGGCGCGCCCGTCATGCCAGGCGCTGGGGAGAGACGTCATGCCCGGACGAAGGTCCGGGCACCTCTTTCAAGACGCGGCGCTGAAGACGCCGCGTAACGACGGAATGGCCGGGACAGGCCCGGCCACCAGATTCGACGCGAGCCGAACCTTACTTCTTCTTGCCGGCGATCGGCTTCGCCTTGCCCTTGCGGGTGCGGGCGTTGGTATGGGTGCGCTGACCGCGGACCGGCAGCGAGCGGCGATGGCGAAGGCCGCGATAGCAGCCGAGGTCCATCAGGCGCTTGATGTTCATCGTGACTTCGCGGCGCAGATCGCCCTCGACGAGGTAGTCGCGGTCGATCGTCTCGCGGATCTGGAGCACTTCGGCGTCGCTCAGCTGGTTGACGCGGCGCTCGGCGGCGATGCCGACCTTCTCGCAGATCTCCTGCGCCTTGGCCGAGCCAATGCCGTGGATGTACTGCAGCGCGATGACGACGCGCTTGCCGGTCGGAATGTTGACGCCTGCGATACGAGCCATTGTCTCGTCTCTCCATGTCGGCCGCGGCGCCCGGTGGCAGCTGCGGCGGTTGAAAGAACCTCGCGTCCGGTGGAGGCCGGCCCTTGCGAGGCGTTGAATCCGTTCCATGCGAGAATGCGACACCGCCCCTTCTCTCGAAGGCGTCGGCATCGCTCAATGAAACCGGATGGCCGGCTGTTAGTCGCTTCCGGCCAGCCTGTCAAGCTGGCCGGGGTCGACCAAGGGGCACCCTGCCCTCACTTCTTCACGAGGCTGCACTTGCTCTCGGAAAGCGGCGCGATGATCTCGGAAGCCGGGATCTTGCGGACGACCTTGAAGTAGTCCCAGGGCGCCTTCGAGGCGGAAGGCGCCTTGGCCTCGACCAGGAGCATGTCGTTGAGCAGGCGGCCATCCTCGCGGATCCTGGCGCCGGGCGCATAGAAGTCCTCGACCGGCAGCTCGCGCATCTTGGCGGCGACCGCAGGCCCCGCAGCCGTGCCGGCGGCCTTCACCGCCTTGAGATAGTGCAGCACCGAGGAATAGACGCTGGCCTGGATCATGCCCGGCATCTTCTTGGTCCGCGCCATGTAGCGATCGGCCCAGTCGCGGCTCGGCTTGTCGGCATCGTGATAATAGGCCGTGGTGGTGATCAGCCCCTTGGCCTTGTCGAGGCCGAGCCCGTGAACGTCGCTCAGCACCACGACCATGGCGGCGAGCTTCTGGCCGCTGTCGACGAGGCCGAACTCGCCGGCCTGCTTGATCGAGTTGATCGTATCCGTGCCGGCATTGGCGAAGGCGACGATCTTGGCCTTGGAGGCCTGCGCCTGCAGCAGGAAGGAGGAGAAGTCGGGCGTCGAGAGCGGCGCGCGCACCGTGCCGAGCGTCTTGCCGCCATTGGCGGCGACGATCGATTCGATGTCGGCGGTGAGCTGGTGGCCGAAGGCATAGTCCGCGGCGATGATGTACCAGCTGTCGCCGCCTTCGCGCAGGATCGAGAGCGCCGTGCCCTTGGCCGAGGTCGCGGTGTCGAAGGTCCACATGAAGCCGGTCGCCGAGCAGTCCTCGTTGAAGAGGCGCGTCGTTGCAGGGCCATTGTAGAGCGTGACCTTCTGGCGCTCCTTGGCGATGCCCGCCACGGCGAGCGCGACCGCCGAATTGGTCAGGTCGGCGATGGCCGTGACGCCGTCGACATCGTACCAGCGCCGTGCAAGCCCAGCGGCGATGTCCGGCTTGTTCTGATGGTCGGCCGCGACGATCTCGATCGGCTTGCCGAGCACCGAGCCGCCGAAATCCTCGATCGCGAGCTTCGCCGCCTCGACCGAGCCGAGCCCGCCGAACTCGGCATAGTTTCCAGACTGATCGTTGAGAATGCCGATCTTGACCGCGTCCTGAGCCCGCGCGGTCGACGCGGCCGCCAGCAGCGCAGCCGCCACAAGCCAAGCAACCCGTTTCATGCTGTCCTCCCGTCTCCGGCCGGCCAGCCGGCGATGGCTGGTCGCCACCGCTCTCGACCAGAGCCGGTCCGTGTCTCGGCCTTCATGGGCCTCTGCCGAGTTCAGTTTCCGGAAGGAGATGTGTCAATTGCGGCAGCGGAGCGCGAAACCGTGCCCGCGCTGGTGCAAATCCGCACAACCCAGGCCTGTCAGCCTGCGGCGAGACCTCACCGCTTGCGGACGAACTCCGTACGCAGCACGAGCCCCTTGATGCCCTCATAGCGGCAGTCGATCTCCTCGGGATTGTCCGTCAGCCGGATCGTCCGGATCACAGTCCCCTGCTTCAGGGTCTGGTTGGCGCCCTTGACCTTCAGATCCTTGATCAGCGTCACCGAGTCCCCGTCGGCGAGGATATTGCCGGAGGCGTCGCGGACCTCCAGTCCAGCCGCCGCAGCAGCCGCCACCTCCGAAGCCGGGCGCCACTCGCCGGTCGCTTCGTCATAGACGTAATCGTCGTCCGCCATCGTTCCACTCCATTGAAAAAGCCGCGCGGCGAGCACCGCGCGGCTTGTGAACTCGAAACCTGCTTTGCGGCTCTCAGCCCGCCAGCGCCTTCTCGATCGCCGACGTCACACTATCGATCGGCTGCATGCCGTCGATCGCGGTGAGCTGGCCGCGCTTCTCGTAATAGGGCGCGACCACCGCGGTATCGCGGTTATAGGCCTGCAGCCGGGTCTTGAAGACCTCCGGATCGTCGTCCTTGCGCACCGGCTGGCCGGCGGCCTTGGCGTCCTCGGCGCGCCGCACGATGCGGTCGACGAGCTTGCTCTGGTCGACCTTGAGCTCCAGCACCTTGTCGAGCTTCAGCCCCTTCGAGGCCAGCATCTCGTCGAGCGCCTCGGCCTGGGCCAGCGTCCGCGGAAAGCCGTCGAGGATGAAGCCCTTCTTGGCGTCCTGCTCCTCGATCCGGTCGGCCACGATGCCGATGACGATCTCGTCCGAGACCAGCCCGCCGGCATCCATCACCGCCTTGGCCTTCACGCCGACCGGCGTGCCGGCCGCCACGGCCGCGCGCAGCATGTCACCCGTCGAGAGCTGCGGAATGCCGTGCTTCTCGACGATGCGTACCGCCTGAGTGCCCTTCCCCGCCCCCGGCGGCCCCAGGAAGATCAGTCTCATCAGCGCTTTGCCCCCCGCAGCTTCGCCTTCTTGACCAGCCCCTCGTACTGATGGGCCAGCAGATGCCCGTGGACCTGCGCCACGGTATCCATCGTCGTGGTCACCACGATGAGCAGCGAGGTGCCGCCCAACAGGATGATCGGTATCTGGGCATAGGAGATCATCATCTCCGGGATCAAGCAGACGATAGTCAAATAGCCGGCGCCGAGCACGGTGATGCGGGTCAGCACGCGGTCGATATGCTCGGCGGTGCGCTCGCCCGGCCGGATGCCCGGCATGAAGCCGCCATGCTTCTTGAGGTTGTCCGCCGTCTCGACCGGATTGAACACGATCGCGGTGTAGAAGAAGCAGAAGAAGATGATCAGCGCCGCATAGAGGATCATGAACAGCGGCCGGCCATGGGCGAGATAGGTCGAGATCGTCGCCAGCATGCCGGTGCCGCCCGAAGCCTGCGAGAAGCTCGCGATCGTCGTCGGCAGCAGCAGCAGCGACGAGGCGAAGATCGGCGGGATCACGCCGGCGGTGTTGAGCTTCAGCGGCAGGAACGAGGTCTGGCCCTCATACATGCGGTTGCCGACCTGGCGCTTCGGGTAGTTGATCAGCAGCCGGCGCTGGGCCCGCTCGATGAAGACCACGAAGGCGATGACGACGACGGCCATGACCAGCACGCCGAGCAGCAGGCCGGTCGAGATCGCGCCCTGGCGGCCGAGCTCGAGGGTCTGCGCCAGCTGCGCGGGGAATTCGGCGATGATACCGCCGAAGATGATGATCGAGGTGCCGTTGCCGATGCCGCGGCTGGTGATCTGCTCACCGAGCCAGAGCAGGAACATCGTGCCGCCGACAAGGGTGATCGTGGTCGAAACCAGGAAGAACGGCCCCGGCTGCAGGACGAGATTGCCCGAGCCCTGCAAGCCGACCGCGATCGCCCAGGCCTGGAAGAGGGCCAGCACCAGGGTCAGGTAGCGGGTGTACTGGTTCAGGATCTTGCGGCCAGCCTCGCCTTCCTTCTTCAGCGCCTCGAAGCTCGGCACCACGCTGGAAAGCAGCTGAATGATGATCGAGGCCGAGATGTACGGCATGATGTTCAAGGCGAAGATCGCCAGACGGCCGACAGCGCCGCCCGAGAACATGTTGAACATGCCGAGCACACCCTGCTGGGTCTGCTTGAAGAGGTCGGCGACCGCATCCGGGTTCATGCCCGGCAGCGGAATGTAGGTACCGAGCCGGAAGACGACCAGCGCGCCTAGCGTGAACCAGATTCGCTTCTTGAGCTCGTCCGCCTTGGCGAACGCGGCGAAATTCAGGTTTGAAGCAAGCTGTTCAGCCGCGGATGCCATGCGTCCGGTCCTTCGGTGATAGTCAGACAGTCGAACGGCGGCCAAGGCTTCTGGCCCGGCCGCCGTTCGCGTTCAGTCATGTAAGCGTAGGGATCACGCCTGTGAAGCGGCAGCCGTCAAGATCTTGACCGAACCGCCGGCCTTCTCGATCGCTTCGACAGCCGACTTCGACGCGCCAGCGACCTCGAAGGCGAGCTTGGTCTTGAGCTCGCCGACGCCGAGGATCTTGACGCCGTCGCGCGCCGCCTTGCTGATCACGCCCGCGGCGACCAGCGCCTCGATCGTGACGGCGTTCTTGGCGTCGAGCTTGCCGGCTTCGACGGCCTGCTGGATGCGGCCGACATTGACCTCGTTCAGCTCGCGGCCGAACAGGTTGTGGAAGCCGCGCTTCGGCAGGCGACGATACAGCGGCATCTGGCCGCCTTCGAAGCCCTTGATCGCGACGCCCGCGCGGGAGGTCTGGCCCTTGACGCCACGCCCGCCGGTCTTGCCCTTGCCGGAGCCAATGCCACGGCCGACGCGGATGCGCGACTTGGCCGCGCCTTCGTTGTCACGGATATCAGTGAGTTTCATGTTCGCCCCTCCTCACTTCGCGTCGACGACGCGGACGAGGTGCTTGACCTTGTCGACCATGCCACGCACAGCCGGCGTGTCTTCCAGGGTCGACTGGCGGCGGATCTTGTTCAGGCCGAGACCGATCAGGGTCTGGCGCTGAGACGCTTCGCGACGGATCGGGCTACCGATCTGCTCGACGGTGAGGGTCTTCCCAGCTTTTGCCATCGAACCCTCCTCACGCTTCGGCCGCGGCATCGGTGCCGGCATCGCGACGACGCGTCTGCAGGGCCGAAACCTTGAGCGAACGCCGGGCGGCGACGCTACGCGGGCTGTCCTCGTTCTTCAGCGCGTCGAAGGTGGCGCGCACGAGGTTGTAGGGGTTCGAGGAGCCGAGCGACTTCGACACCACGTCCTGCATGCCGACCGCCTCGAAGACGGCGCGCATCGGGCCGCCGGCGATGATGCCGGTACCGGCCGGGGCAGCGCGCAGCACGACCTTGCCGGCGCCGTGGCGGCCGTGGACGTCGTGATGGAGCGTGCGGCCTTCGCGCAGCGGGATGCGGACGAGGCCGCGCTTGGCGGCTTCCGTCGCCTTGCGGATCGCCTCGGGAACTTCACGAGCCTTGCCGTGGCCGAAGCCGACGCGGCCCTTCTGGTCGCCGACGACGACGAGCGCAGCGAAGCCGAAGCGACGCCCGCCCTTCACCACCTTGGCGACGCGGTTGATGTGGACCAGACGATCCACGAATTCGGAATCGCGCTCTTCGCGATCCTGACGGTCACGAGGTTCTCTCGCCATGTCATCCTCTTACTTGCGCGGATCGGACCTGTAAGCCCGCCGCTCGCTCGAGCGCCCCGGACGGGGCAGCCACTATAATGCGGTACGCGGAGAGCCCGTGAGGACCCTCCGCGTACCGCAATTCCTGAACGTCAGAAGCTCAGCCCGCCTTCGCGAGCGGCCTCGGCCAGCGCCTTGACGCGGCCATGGTAGCGATAGGAACCGCGGTCGAAGACCACTTCCTTGACGCCCGCCTTCAGCGCACGCTCGGCAATCAGCTTGCCGATCTGCGTGGCGGCGACGACGTTCGCGCCCGACTTGATGTCGCCGCGGATGTCCTTGTCGAGGGTCGAGGCCGAAGCGAGCGTGAGCCCCTTCGCATCGTCGATGACCTGAACATAGATCTGCTTGCCGGTGCGATGCACCGACAGGCGCGCGCGACCATTGGCAACCGCCTTGATCGAGCGACGGACGCGGGCCTTGCGGCGCGCAGTCGCAACTGTCTGCTTGCTCATCCCTGCCGTCCTTACTTCTTCTTGCCTTCCTTGCGGAAGATGAACTCGCCGGCGTACTTGACGCCCTTGCCCTTGTAGGGCTCGGGGCCACGATAGTCGCGGATCTCCGCGGCAGTCTGGCCGACGACCTGCTTGTCGATGCCGGAGATCACGATCTCGGTCGGCTTCGGCGTCACGATCGCGACACCGGCAGGGATCTCATAGTCGATGTCGTGGCTGTAGCCGAGCGACAGCTTGAGGACCTTGCCGGCCACGGCGGCCTTGTAGCCGACGCCGTTGATCTCAAGCTTCTTTTCGAAACCGGCGGTGGTGCCGATCACGAGGTTGTTGATGCGGGCGCGCGAGGTGCCCCAGAGCGAACGGGCGCGCTTGCTCTGCGAGCGCGGCTGAACGGCGATGGCGCCGTTCTCCAGCACGACCGAGACGTCGTCGGGCACCACGAAGGACATCTCGCCCTTCGCACCCTTGATCTTGACCTCCTGGCCCGCGACGTTGGCGGTGACGCCAGCCGGAACCGGAATGGGCTTCTTACCGATACGAGACATTGGATTTCTCCTGATGAGCAGCTGTGCGCGAAAGGTCAGAAGACCTTGCAGAGCACTTCGCCGCCCACGTTCTGCTCGCGGGCAAGGTGATCGGGCATGACACCCTTCGGCGTCGAGATGATGGTCACGCCGAGGCCATCGGCCACGCGCGGCATCGTCTCCACCGAAGAATAGACACGGCGGCCGGGCTTCGAGACCCGAGAGATCGACCGGATGACCGGCTGGCCCTCATGGTACTTGAGCTCGATGTCGAACTCGGTCCGGCCATTGCCGAACTCGGTCTGGGTGTAACCGCGGATGTAGCCCTCGGCCTGGAGCACGTCGAGCACGCGGGCGCGCAGCTTCGAGCCAGGGGTGGACACGCGGGACTTGCGCCGCATCTGCGCATTGCGGATGCGGGTCAGCATATCTCCGAGCGGATCGATGATCGCCATAACGCTACCTCCTCACCAGCTCGACTTGACGAGGCCGGGAACCAGCCCCTTGTTGCCGAGCTCGCGCAGGGCGACGCGCGACATCTTCAGCTTGCGATAGAAGGCGCGCGGGCGGCCGGTCACTTCGCAGCGGTTACGCACGCGAATGCCGGCAGAGTTGCGCGGCAGTTCCGCCAGCTTCAGGCGAGCGAGGAAACGCTCGTCCATGGACTGGCTCTCGTCATTGGCAATCGCGAGAAGCCGCGCACGCTTGCCCGCGAACTTCTTCACGAGCGCCTTGCGGCGGTTGTTGTTCTCGACGGAGCTTTTCTTAGCCATCGATTTCTCCTGGTTTCCGCGTATGAGCGGTGAGGCTCACTGCCGGAACGGGAAGTTGAAGTGCTTGAGCAGGGCGCGAGCTTCGTCGTCCGACTTCGCAGTCGTGCAGACGATCACGTCCATACCCCAGACCTGGTCGACCTTGTCGTAGTTGATCTCAGGAAACACGATGTGCTCCTTGATCCCGAGCGCGAAGTTGCCGCGCCCGTCGAACGACTTCGGGTTGAGACCACGGAAGTCGCGCACGCGCGGCAAGGCGATGGTGACGAGCCGGTCGACGAACTCGAACATCTTGGTCTTGCGCAGCGTGACCTTGCAGCCGACCGCCATGTTCTCGCGCAGCTTGAAGCCGGCGATGGCGAGACGGGACTTGGTGATGACCGGCTTCTGACCGGCGATCATGGCGAGGTCGCCGGCGGCGTTGTCGACCTTCTTGCGGTCGGCAGTCGCTTCACCAACGCCCATGTTGATGACGATCTTCTCGATCGTCGGCACTTCCATGACGTTCTTGTAGCCGAACTCGGCGATCATCGCCGGGCGGACAACGTCCTCGTAGTGCTTCTTCATACGCGGCGTGAGGGCCGCCTGCTGAGTATCAGCCATCGATCAGATCCCCCGAACGCTTGGCGAAACGGACCTTGCGGCCGTCATCGAGCACCTTGAAGCCGACGCGGGTCGGCTTGCCGTCCTTCGGATCGGCGACGGCAAGGTTCGACAGGTCGATCGTCGCTTCCTTGCTGATGATGCCGCCCTCAGACTGCGCCGTGGCCTTGGTGTGCTTCTTGACCAGGTTCACGCCGCGCACGACGGCGCGGCCGTCCTTCGGCAGGACCTGGAGGACTTCGCCGTCCTTGCCCTTGTCACGGCCGGCGAGCACGACGACCTTGTCGCCCTTCTTGATCTTCGCAGCCATTACAGCACCTCAGGAGCGAGCGAAATGATCTTCATGTGGTTCTTGGCGCGCAGCTCGCGCGGAACCGGTCCGAAGATACGAGTGCCCACCGGCTCCTTCTGGTTGTTGATCAGCACGGCCGCATTGCGGTCGAAGCGAATCACCGAACCGTCGGGGCGCTTGACGTCCTTGGCCGTACGAACGACGACCGCCTTCATGACGTCGCCCTTCTTCACGCGGCCGCGCGGAATGGCTTCCTTGATGGAAACCACGATAATATCGCCGATGCGGGCATAGCGCCGCTTCGAGCCGCCGAGAACCTTGATGCACATCACACGGCGGGCGCCGGAATTGTCGGCGACCTCGAGATTCGTCTGCACCTGGATCATGGCCTTGATCCTTCCATTCCATATCAGCGCGGTTTCCGGACGAGAGCTTTAGGCTCCGCCCGGACTACGACTGACGGGGGTCGATCGCCCCCTGGCCTCGAAATGACTTTACGCTTTCGGCGCGCCGTCGAGCACAACCCAGCTCTTCAACTTAGAGATGGGCTTGGATTCCTCGATCCAGACCTGATCACCGATCTTGGCCACCTCGCCCTCATCGTGGGCGTGGTAGTTTTTCGAGCGGCGAACCGTCTTCTTGAGGAGCGGGTGCGTATACCGCCGCTCCACCTTAACCACAACAGTTTTGTTCTGCTTGTCGCTGACGACGACGCCCTGCAGCACGCGCTTCGGCATGGTCTAACTCCTCAGGCGCTCGCGGCGACGGTCTTCGACCGCTGCAGCGTCTTGATGCGGGCGATCTCCTTGCGGACCTCGGTGACGCGCGAGGTGTTCTCGAGCTGGCCGGTGGCGCGCTGGAAACGCAGGTTGAACTGCTCCTTCTTGAGCTTGAGAAGCTCGTCCTGGAGCTGGTCCGTGCTCATGACCTTGAGATCGGACAGGCGTTGCGTAGCTTTCATGTCGCCCTCCTTACTCGGCGATGCGCTGGATGAAGCGGGTCTTGATCGGGAGCTTGGCGGCCCCGAGACGCAGCGCCTCGCGGGCGGTGTCCTCGGCGACGCCGTCGATCTCGAACATGATCCGGCCCGGCTTGACCTTGGCTGCCCAGTACTCAGGCGCGCCCTTGCCCTTGCCCATGCGGACTTCGGTCGGCTTCTTCGAAACCGGGACGTCCGGGAAGATCCGGATCCAGACGCGGCCGGCGCGCTTCATCGCGCGGGTGATGGCGCGACGGGCGGCTTCGATCTGACGGGCGGTGACGCGCTCGGGCATCATCGCCTTCAGGCCGAACTGGCCGAAGTTGAGGTCGGTGCCGCCCTTGGCGACGCCGGAGATGCGCCCCTTGAACTGCTTACGGAATTTAGTGCGCTTTGGTTGCAGCATGGCTCTTCTCGATCAGCCTTACGCAGCCTGCTCGCGACGTTCGCGACGCTCACCACCGGAGCGGCCGCCCTCGTCCGAGAGGCGCTTGTCCTGGGCCATCGGGTCGTGTTCCAGGATCTCGCCCTTGAAGATCCAGACCTTGATGCCGCACGTGCCATAGGTCGTGAAGGCAGTTCCGACGCCGTAGTCGACATCGGCGCGCAGCGTATGCAGCGGCACGCGGCCTTCGCGGTACCATTCCAGGCGCGCGATCTCAGCCCCGCCGAGACGGCCCGAGCAGTTGATGCGGATGCCCTCGGCGCCGAGACGCATGGCCGACTGGACGGCCCGCTTCATGGCGCGACGGAATGCCACACGGCGCTCGAGCTGCTGCGCGATCGAATCGGCGACCAGGGTCGCGTCGATCTCAGGCTTGCGCACCTCGACGATGTTGATCGTCACGTCGGCCTTGGTGAGCTTCATCACCGCCTTGCGCAGCTTCTCGATGTCGGCGCCCTTCTTGCCGATCACCACGCCCGGACGAGCCGAGTGGATGGTGACGCGGCACTTCTTGTGCGGGCGCTCGATGATGATCTTCGAGACGGCGGCCTGCTTCAGCAGCTTCATCAGGCTGGCGCGGATGGCCATGTCCTCGTGGAGCAGCTTGCCGTATTCGCCCTTGTTGGCGAACCAGCGCGAATCCCAGGTCCGGTTGATGCCGAGACGAAGGCCGATCGGATTGATTTTCTGACCCATCGTTCTCTCCTCAGGCCTTGGCCGCCTGGACTTCGCGCACCACGATCGTGATGTTGGCGAAGGGCTTCATGATGCGGGCGCCACGGCCGCGGGCGCGGGCGTGGAAGCGCTTCATGACCAGCGCCTTGCCGACGAAAGCCTGGGCGACGACGAGATCGTCGACGTCGAGATCATGATTGTTCTCGGCGTTGGCGATCGCGCTCTGCAGGCACTTGCGCACATCGGTCGAGATCCGCTTGCGCGAGAACTCGAGGTCGGCGAGCGCGGTCGAGACCTTCTTGCCGCGAATGAGCTGGGCGAGAAGGTTCAGCTTCTGCGGGGAGACGCGGAGGTTGCGGGCAACCGCAACCGCCTCGTTCTCAGGCAGCGCACGGGGGGCGGAGGGCTTTCCCATGGCTTACTTCCTCTTCGCCTTCTTGTCGGCGGCGTGGCCGTGGAAGGTGCGCGTCGGCGAGAACTCGCCGAACTTGTGGCCCACCATCTCCTCGGACACGGACACCGGCACATGCTTGTGGCCGTTGTAGACGCCGAACGTCAGACCGACGAACTGCGGCAGGATCGTGGAGCGGCGGCTCCAGATCTTGATGACTTCCTGCCGGGTCGCCGAACGGGCAACCTCGGCCTTTTTCAGAAGGTATCCGTCGACAAACGGACCTTTCCAAAGCGAACGCGCCATGACGGACCTCAGTTCTTCTTCTTGCGGGCGTGACGGCTCGACACGATGAACGTATCGGTCCGCTTGTTCGAGCGGGTCTTCTTGCCCTTGGTCGGCAGACCCCAGGGCGTGACCGGATGACGGCCACCCGAGGTGCGGCCTTCACCGCCGCCGTGCGGATGGTCGACCGGGTTCATCGAGACACCGCGGTTGTGCGGGCGACGACCCAGCCAGCGCGAGCGCCCGGCCTTGCCGTCGTTGGTGTTCATGTGGTCCGGGTTCGAGACCGCACCGACGGTAGCATAGCACTGACCGCTGATCAGACGCTGCTCGCCCGAGTTCAGGCGAACCACGACATAGCCCTGGTCACGACCGACGATCTGGGCGTAGTTGCCCGCCGAACGCGCCAGCGCCCCGCCCTTGCCGATCTTGAGCTCGACATTGTGGACGATGGTGCCGATCGGCAGCGAGCCCATCGGGGCGGCGTTGCCGGGCTTCACGTCGACCGAGTCACCGGCGACGACGGTGTCGCCGACAGCCAGGCGCTGCGGAGCCAGGATGTAGCTCAGCTCGCCGTCGGTGTACTTGATCAGCGCGATGAAGGCGCTGCGGTTCGGATCGTACTCGATCCGCTCGACGGTCGCCGCGACGCCGGCCTTGCCGCGACGCTTGAAGTCGATCAGGCGCAGCGTGCGCTTGTGGCCACCGCCGCGGAAGCGGACGGTGATGCGGCCGTTGTTGTTGCGGCCGCCCGAGGACGACTTGCCCTCGGTCAGCGCCTTGACGGGCTTGCCCTTGTAGAGCTCGCTGCGGTCGACGATCACGAGCTGGCGAAGGCTCGGCGTGACCGGCTTGAAATGCTTCAAAGCCATGTTGTCGATCCTCTCTTACAGGCCCGTGGTCACGTCGATGGAGTGACCTTCCTCGAGGGTCACGACCGCCTTCTTGACGTCCGAGCGCTGGCCGAGCCGGCCCCGGAAGACCTTGACCTTGCCCTCGGTGACGAGCGTGTTGACGCTCTTCACCTTGACGTCGAACAGCTTCTCGACCGCCGCCTTGATCTGCGGCTTGGTCGCGGTCTTGGCAACCTCGAAGACGACCTTGTTGTGCTCGGAGAGCATCGTCGCCTTCTCGGTGATCACCGGGCTCACGATCACGTCGTAATGCCGCGGATCCATGTTCTTGGACTGGCTCATTTGAAGCGCGCCTCCAGCGCATCGACAGCCGAGCGCGTCAGCACGAGCTTGTCGCGACGCAGGATGTCATAGACGTTGATGCCCTGGATCGGCAGGACGTCGACATTCGGGATCGAACGCGCGGCCAGGCCGAAGTTCACGTCGATCTCGGCACCGCCGATCACCAGCGCGCTCGACAGGTCGAGCTTGCTGAAATGGCCCAGCAGGACCTTGGTCTTCGGCTCCGCCAGCTTGGCGTCGTCGATGATGATCAGTCCGGCATCCTTGGCCTTGGCCGAAAGCGCATGGCGCAGGGCCAGGGCCTTCACCTTCTTCGGCAGGTCGTGCGCATGGTCGCGCACCACCGGCCCGAAGGCCTTGCCGCCGCCGCGGAACTGCGGAGCCGAAGCCGCGCCGTGGCGAGCGCCGCCGGTGCCCTTCTGCTTGTAGATCTTCTTGCGGGTGCGATCGACTTCCGAACGGCCCTTGGTCTTGTGCGTACCGGCGCGGCGCTTGGCCAGCTGGTAGCGGACCATGCGGGCGAGCAGGTCGGCGCGCGGCTCGAGGCCGAAGATCGCGTCGGAGAGCTCGACGGAACCGGCGTTACCGCCTTCGAGAGTGGTGATATCGAGCTTCATCACGCGTTCTCCTCAACGGTCTCGGCCGCAGGAGCCTGGGCGTCGCCACCGGCGACCTTGAACTTGCCCGGAAGCGGAGCGTCCTTCGGCAAGGCGCGCTTGATCGCGTCACGGACGTGGATCCAGCCGCCGGCGACGCCGGGGACCGCACCCTCGACCAGGATCAGACCGCGCTCGACATCCGTCTGGACGACGCGCAGGTTCTGCGTGGTCACGCGATCGACACCCATATGGCCGGGCATCTTCTTGTTCTTGAAGGTCTTGCCAGGGTCCTGACGACCGCCGGTCGAACCGATCGAGCGATGCGAGATCGAGACGCCGTGGGTGGCGCGCAGACCGCCGAAGTTCCAGCGCTTCATGCCGCCGGCGAAACCCTTACCGGTGGTCGTGCCGCTGACATCGACGAACTGGCCGACGACGAAATGGTCGGCGGTGAGCTCGGCGCCGACCGGGATCAGCGCGTCGTCAGTGACGCGGAACTCGACGAGCTTCTGCTTCGGCTCGACCTTGGCGACGGCGAAATGGCCGCGCTGCGCCTTTGAGACGTTCTTGACCTTGGCCAAGCCCGACCCGAGCTGCACGGCGACATAGCCGTTCTTCTCGATCGTGCGATGCGCGACAACCTGGCAGTTGTCGAGCTTCAACACCGTGACCGGGATATGCTCCCCGGCATCGGTGAAGATGCGGGTCATCCCGACTTTCTGTGCAATCACACCGGAACGCATCGGTGCACACCTTCCCTTGGGGTCATGTCCATCCGGAAAACCCGGAAACAGAGGACCCGATGATGGATCAGAGCTTGATTTCGACGTCGACGCCGGCGGCGAGATCGAGCTTCATGAGGGCGTCGACCGTCTGGGGGGTCGGGTCGACGATATCGAGAACCCGCTTGTGGGTCCGCATCTCGAACTGCTCGCGCGACTTCTTGTCGATATGGGGCGAGCGGTTGACGGTGAACTTCTCGATCAGCGTCGGCAGCGGGATCGGGCCGCGCACCTGCGCGCCGGTCCGCTTCGCGGTCGAGACGATCTCGCGCGTCGACGCATCGAGGATGCGATGATCGAACGCCTTGAGGCGGATCCGGATATTCTGACCGTTCATGGTCTTGTTATCTCCGTGACGTGAAAAGGCGAAGGCCACAAAGGGCCTTCGCCCTCAGATCAGCCCTTGCTTACGCGAGGATCGAAGCGACGACGCCGGCGCCGACGGTGCGGCCGCCTTCGCGGATGGCGAAGCGCAGCTTCTCTTCCATCGCGATCGGCACGATCAGGTGCACTTCCATCGAGATGTTGTCGCCCGGCATCACCATCTCCGTGCCTTCCGGCAGGTGCACCACGCCGGTCACGTCCGTCGTGCGGAAGTAGAACTGCGGGCGGTAGTTGGTGAAGAACGGGGTGTGGCGACCGCCCTCTTCCTTGGTCAGGATGTAGGCCTCGGCCTTGAACTTGGTGTGCGGCTTCACCGAGCCCGGCTTGCACAGCACCTGGCCGCGCTCGACGTCCTCGCGCTTCGTGCCGCGCAGCAGCGCGCCGATGTTGTCGCCGGCCTGGCCCTGGTCGAGCAGCTTGCGGAACATCTCGACGCCCGTGACGGTCGTCTTGACGGTGTCCTTCAGGCCGACGATCTCGATTTCCTCGCCGACCTTGACGATGCCGCGCTCGACGCGGCCGGTCACCACCGTGCCGCGGCCCGAGATCGAGAACACGTCTTCGACCGGCATCAGGAACGGCTGGTCGATCGGACGCTCCGGCTGCGGGATGTAGTCGTCGACCGTCTGCATCAGCGCGACCACCGCGTCATGGCCGATCGCCTTGTCGCCGTTGTCCAGCGCGACCTTGGCCGAGCCCTTGGTGATCGGGATGTCGTCGCCCGGGAAGTCGTACTTCGACAGAAGCTCGCGGATCTCCATCTCGACCAGCTCGAGCAGCTCGGCGTCGTCGACGAGATCGACCTTGTTCATGAACACCACCAGCGCGGGAACGCCGACCTGGCGCGCCAGCAGGATGTGCTCGCGGGTCTGCGGCATCGGGCCGTCGGCCGCCGAAACCACCAGGATCGCGCCGTCCATCTGCGCCGCGCCGGTGATCATGTTCTTCACATAGTCGGCGTGCCCGGGGCAGTCGACGTGCGCATAGTGACGCGCAGCCGTCTCGTACTCGACATGCGAGGTCGAGATCGTGATGCCGCGGGCCTTCTCCTCAGGCGCCTTGTCGATCTGGTCGTACGCCGTGAACGACGCGCCGCCCACCTCGGCCAGAACCTTCGTGATCGCTGCCGTCAAAGACGTCTTGCCATGGTCGACGTGACCAATCGTGCCGATGTTGCAGTGCGGCTTCGTGCGGGAGAACTTCTCTTTGGCCATGTCAGCCTCCGTCCGTCAAATCTTGTTCAAGTGTTCGGTTTAAGTCGTTGTCAGTTCAGGCGTACTTGGCCTGGACCTCGGCGGCCACCGCCGAAGGAACCTGCTCATAGTGGTCGAACTGCATGGTGTAGTTGGCACGCCCCTGGCTGAACGAACGCAGCTGGTTGACGTAGCCGAACATGTTCGCCAGCGGCACCATCGCGTTGATGACGACAGCGTTGCCGCGCATGTCCTGGCCCTGGATCTGGCCACGACGCGAGTTCAGATCGCCGATGACCGAACCGGTGTAATCTTCCGGGGTCACGACCTCGACCTTCATGATCGGCTCGAGCAGCACCGCGCCAGCCTTCTGCAGGCCTTCACGGAGACCGGCACGCGAGGCGATTTCGAAGGCCAGAGCCGACGAGTCGACTTCGTGGAAGGCGCCGTCGGTCAGCGTGACCTTGACGTCCACGACCGGGAAGCCGGCGAGCACGCCCGAGCCGATGACCGAGTTGAGGCCCTTCTCGACGCCCGGGATGTACTCCTTCGGAACCGTTCCGCCGACGATCTTCGACTCGAACTCGAAGCCCTTGCCGGTCTCGTTCGGCTCGACCGTGAACTTGACACGGGCGAACTGGCCGGTACCGCCGGTCTGCTTCTTGTGGGTGTAGTCGACGTCGACCTTCTTGGTGATGGTCTCGCGATAGGCAACCTGCGGCGCGCCGATATTGGCGTCGACCTTGTAGGTCCGGCGCAGGATGTCGACCTTGATGTCGAGGTGCAGCTCGCCCATGCCCTTGAGGATGGTCTGGCCGCTCTCCTGGTCGGTCGAGACGCGGAAGGACGGATCCTCGTTCGCGAGCTTCGACAGGGCGAGGCCCAGCTTCTCCTGGTCGGCCTTGGACTTCGGCTCGATCGCGATCGTGATGACCGGCTCGGGGAACTCCATGCGCTCCAGGATCACCGGCTTGATGGGATCGCACAGCGTGTCGCCGGTGCGGACGTCCTTGAGGCCGGCCAGGGCGACGATGTCGCCGGCGAAGGCTTCCTTGATGTCCTCGCGGTTGTTCGCATGCATCAGCAGCATGCGGCCGACACGCTCCTTCTTGTCGCGCGTCGAGTTGATGACGCCCGCACCAGCCTCGACCTTGCCCGAATAGACGCGGCAGAAGGTGATGGTGCCGACGAAGGGGTCGTCCATGATCTTGAAGGCGAGCATGGAGAAGGGATCCTCGTCGGTCGGGCGACGAACGGTCTCTTCCTCGGTCTTGAAGTCGATGCCCTTGATCTCGCCGCGATCAACCGGCGACGGCAGGAAGTCGACGACGGCGTCGAGCAGGGGCTGCACGCCCTTGTTCTTGAAGGCCGAGCCGCACAGCACCGGGTGGAAGGCGCGGCGCTGCACCGCGGTGCGGATCAGCTTGCGCAGGGTGTCGGCGTCAGGCTCGGTGCCCTCGAGATAGGCTTCCATCGCCGCATCGTCCATCTCGACGGCAGCTTCGATCAGCTTGTTGCGGTACTCGGCGGCCTTGTCGGCGAGATCGGCCGGGATGTCGCGCTCGTTATAGGACGCGCCGAGAGCCTCGCCGTCCCAGACGATCGCCTTCATCTTGATCAGGTCGATGACGCCCTGGAAGTCCGACTCGGCCCCGATCGGGATCTGCAGGCAGACCGGCTTGCCGGCGACGCGGTCGATGATGTCCTGGACGCAACGGAAGAAGTCGGCGCCGATCTTGTCCATCTTGTTGACGAACACGACGCGCGGAACGTCGTACTTGTCGGCCTGGCGCCAGACGGTCTCGGTCTGGGGCTCGACGCCCTGGTTGCCGTCGAGCACGCAGACGGCGCCGTCGAGCACGCGCAGCGAACGCTCGACTTCGATGGTGAAGTCGACGTGGCCGGGGGTGTCGATGATGTTCAGGCGGTTGTCGCGCCAGAAGCAGGTCGTCGCGGCGGACGTGATCGTGATGCCGCGCTCCTGCTCCTGGGCCATCCAGTCCATGGTCGCCGAGCCGTCATGCGTCTCGCCGAGCTTATGGTTCTTGCCCGTGTAGAACAGGATGCGCTCGGTCGTCGTCGTCTTGCCCGCATCGATGTGGGCCATGATGCCGAAGTTGCGATAGCGATCGATGGGATGGGAACGGGCCATGGAAGTGCTCTGTCTTTCCGGGGGGTCGCGGACGGATTACCAGCGATAGTGCGAGAAGGCGCGGTTGGCTTCCGCCATCCGGTGCGTGTCTTCGCGCTTCTTCACGGCGTTGCCGCGGTTGTTGGCGGCGTCCATCAGCTCGGCCGAAAGACGCTCGACCATGGTGCGGTCGTTGCGCGCGCGGGCGGCAGCGATCAGCCAGCGGATCGCGAGGGCCTGGCGGCGCTCCGAACGGACTTCGACGGGAACCTGGTAGGTCGCACCGCCGACGCGGCGGGAACGGACCTCGATCGCCGGAGCGACGTTCTCGAGGGCGCTCTTGAAGACGGCGAGCGGATCGCTCTTCAGCTTGCCTTCGATGATGTCGAACGCGCCGTAGACGATGCCTTCGGCGGTCGACTTCTTGCCTTCGTACATGACGGAGTTCATGAACTTCGTCACGATCACGTCGCCGAACTTGGCGTCCGGGATGATCTCGCGTTTTTCGGCGCTATGGCGGCGGGACATCGTCTAGTCTCCGGTCAAATCTCAAAAGCTGCGAACCGGCCGGTCTTTCGGCCAGCCGGTCAGGCAGAAAATCACTTGGGACGCTTGGCGCCGTACTTCGAGCGGCGCTGCTTGCGGTTCTTGACGCCCTGCGTGTCGAGCACGCCGCGCAGGATGTGATAGCGCACGCCGGGAAGGTCCTTGACGCGGCCGCCACGGATCATGACGACCGAGTGCTCCTGGAGGTTGTGCCCCTCACCCGGGATGTAGCCGATGACCTCGAAGCCATTGGTCAGGCGCACCTTGGCGACCTTACGAAGCGCCGAGTTCGGCTTCTTCGGCGTCGTCGTGTAGACGCGCGTGCAAACGCCGCGCTTCTGCGGGCAATTTTCAAGCGCCGGAGCAGAATTGCGCGCCTTGACGGGCGAACGGGGCTTGCGGATCAGCTGGCTGATTGTCGGCATTTAAGGCCTCTCGCTCCCTTGAGCGTTTGGAAAATCTCATGGTCCTTCCGGCACCGGCGTAGCCATGACACAAACGAAGCCGCGCCATCGGCGCCCTTTAAAGAGGCCTCAGGCGCGTTCGCCATGCAGAGGAACACGGGAAACCCGCATTCATGCGTCCTGCCATGTCGTCTATCGACGCTGGAATTCCGACGGAGTTTCGGTCGCGAAATTCGCTCACAACTAATGGTAAGCGACAAACGTGTCCGACAGCCGTCGACAGTGGCGCGCTTATGACTCAGCTGGAGATTCGCGTCAAGTCCGGATTTACGATGCGTTCAGTCTTGTCTCTGAGACAAGCTGCCGCTCCGGCGCGTGCCTCCAGCCTAGCGCCCCTCGGGAGCGGAAGCCAAGCCTGCCGCCCCCCTGACACGCAGCCTTGCACAGGATCGATTGGCGCGCCCTGGCGCACGCCTCCTCTCCTGCTTCAGGCCGTCCCCTCGCCCGTCGTGCCGATCCGTGCTCCGCGCAGCAGCCCGACCAGCTCGGCCTGCCTGTGCAGTCCCGTCTTCGCCATCACCCGCTTCAATGTGGTGCGGGCGGTTTCCTCGGTCACGCCGAGCGTCGCCGCAGCATCGCGCGGACGGCTGCCGGCGGCGATCAGTGCCGCAAGCCTGGCCTCGGCCGGCGTCAGGTCGAACAGCCCCTGCACGACCGCCGCACTCGGCGCGTCGCCGAGCACCACGGGCGTCACCACCAGGATCGTGCTGGCCCGCGCGAAGACGTCATGTGCCGCGCCGCGGACCGGCGAGAGATGGACGATGAGCGGCGGCCGGTCGCCCTCCTGGGCGATCGGGATCGAACGCACCGCGGCGCCCACCCGCATCTGCCCCATGGTCGCAAGCGCAGCCTCCAGCAGCGCATCGGCTGCAGGGTTGGTCAGGGTCAGCCGCGCGAGCCGGTCCTGCGCCACATCCGGGATCATGCCCGCCAGCGAGGCGTTGATCGAGAGTGGTCGCCCGCTCCGGTCTAGCACTGCCGCCGGCAGCCCCATCGCCTCGAGCGCCTGCGTCGCACCGCGCGCCCGCTCGAAGTCGAGCCGCGCCGAGAGCAGCATCGCGCGTGCCAGATGCGGTCGCAGGTCATCGAGCCTACGGATCTGCGCCGCATCGACGGGCCCCTCCCGCCGCTCCCGCTCTGCATGCAGGATGAAGGCCTCTCCGCTCGGCGAGACGATTGAGGTCGCAACGCCGATGCCGAGCCCGCGCGGCACCAGGAAATCCGCATAGACCGGTTCCAGCGCCATCTCCTCCTCGGTGAAGATGTCGATATCGCGCAGGAAGCCGGCATGGTTGCGGCCGATCAGCCGGGCCGTACGCCCGTTGCCGGGGAAGCGTTCGAAATGGGTCGCGACGACCTCGTCGAATTCCGGCGAGGACGAGATCCAGCGCGCCTGCCCGCCGGCCACGGTCACCATGACCGCCCCTGCCCCGCGCATCTCGCTCTGGAACCGTCTCAGTATCTCCGGCCACAGCTCAGGAACGACTGCGGCCTCATAGAGGCTTTCCAGGAAACGCTCATCCATAGCCCCAGCCCATCAAGCAGCGCATCGTCAGCCCCCCGGCACGTTTCGCTGCGTAAGCTTAGGCAGATCGGCCGCCCGAGCGTCAAGACAAAGTAAAACGGCCGCCCGAGGGCGGCCGTTCCACATTGATATGAGCCTGTTGGCCGCGCTTACTCGGCGGCCGGCAGCACCGCGGCCGCAGCCTTGGCCGCAGCATCGGCCTTCTGCCCGACGATGAGATCGTCGCGGCGCGTCGCCACCTGCTTGATGCGGGCGACCTGCGCACCCGTACCCGCCGGGATCAGCGAGCCGACGATGACGTTCTCCTTCAGGCCCTCGAGCGTGTCGTGCTTGCCGTTGACCGCCGCCTCGGTGAGGACGCGGGTGGTCTCCTGGAAGGACGCCGCCGAGATGAAGGAGCGGGTCTGCAGCGAGGCCTTGGTGATGCCGAGCAGGACCGGAACGCCGGAGGCCGGCTTCTTGCCCTCTTCGCGCATCTTGGCGTTGACCTCTTCCAGCTCGATGCGGTCGATCTGGTCGCCGGTCAGGATGTCGGTGTCGCCGCCATCCGTGATCTCGACCTTCTGCAGCATCTGCCGGACGATCACCTCGATGTGCTTGTCGTTGATGCCGACGCCCTGGAGGCGATAGACCTCCTGGATTTCGTTCACCAGATAAGCCGCCAGCTCCTCGACGCCCTTGATCGCCAGGATGTCGTGCGGGGCCGGGTTGCCGTCGAGGATGTAGTCGCCCATCTCGACGACGTCGCCGTCCTGGAGATGGATGTGCTTGCCCTTCGGGATCAGGTACTCGAGCCCTTCGGAGCCGTCATGCGGCGTCAGCGTGACGCGACGCTTGTTCTTGTAGTCCTTGCCGAAGCCGATGACGCCGGCCTTCTCGGCGATGATCGCCGCATCCTTCGGACGACGCGCCTCGAACAGCTCCGCCACCCGCGGCAGACCGCCGGTGATGTCGCGGGTCTTGGCCGAGTCGGTCGAGACACGGGCGAGCACGTCGCCGGCCTTGATCGAGGAGCCCGGCTCCACCGAGATGATGCCGTCGACAGGCAGGATGTAGCGGGCGTCGCCACCGCGGGCGAGCTTCGCGATCTTGCCGTCGGGGCCCTGCACGGTGAGCGCCGGCTTGAGGTCCGAGGTACGGGCCGAACCGCGCCAGTCGATGACGACGCGCTTGGAGATGCCCGTCGCCTCGTCGGTCGTCTCGGTGATCGACATGCCGTCCACGAGGTCCTCGTAGCCGACATTGCCGTCCACTTCCGCCAGGATCGGGCGGGAATAGGGGTCCCACTCGATCAGGCGCTGGCCGCGCTTGACCTTGTCGCCCTCGTCGACCCGCAGCTTCGAGCCGAACTGGACGCGGTGCACGGCGCGCTCGGCGCCATCCGGACCGACGATCACGATGGCGATGTTGCGCGCCATGGCGATCAGGTCACCGTCGGAGTTCCGCGCAACGTTGCGGTTGCGCATCTTCACGACGCCTTCGAAGTTGGACTCGACGAAGGACTGGTCCGCGATCGTGGCGGCGCCGCCGATGTGGAAGGTACGCATGGTGAGCTGCGTGCCCGGCTCGCCGATCGACTGCGCCGCGATGACACCGACGGCCTCGCCCATGTTGACGGGCGTGCCGCGGGCGAGATCGCGCCCGTAGCAGGTCGCGCAGACGCCGTTCTTGGTCTCGCAGGTCAGCACCGAGCGGATCTTCACCTCCTGGACACCGGCGGCGTTGATCTTCTCGATGTGGCTTTCCTCGATCATTGTGCCCTTCGGCACGAGGACATTGCCGTCGATATCCGTGACGTCCTCCGCCGCCGAGCGGCCGAGGATACGGATGCCGAGCGAAGCCACGACCTGGCCGGCATCGATGATGGCGCGCATCTTGATGCCGTTGTCGGAGCCGCAATCGACCTCGGAGATGATCGCGTCCTGCGCCACGTCGACGAGACGACGGGTCAGGTAACCCGAGTTCGCCGTCTTCAGCGCGGTGTCGGCGAGGCCCTTACGGGCGCCGTGGGTCGAGTTGAAGTACTCGAGAACGTCGAGGCCTTCCTTGAAGTTCGAGATGATCGGCGACTCGATGATCTCGCCCGACGGCTTGGCCATCAGGCCGCGCATGGCGGCGAGCTGGCGCATCTGCGCCGGCGAACCACGGGCGCCCGAGTGCGACATCATGTAGATCGAGTTGATCGGCTTGTCGCGGCCGTTCTCGTCCTTCTTCACGGTCGAGATGCGGGCCATCATCTCCTGGGCGAGCTTGTCGGAGCACTTCGCCCAGGCGTCGACGACCTTGTTGTACTTCTCGCCCTGGGTGATCAGGCCGTCCTGGTACTGCTGCTCGTAATCCTTGGCGAGGACGCGGGTCGTATCGACGATCTCCCACTTGTTCTCGGGGATCACCATGTCGTCCTTGCCGAACGAGATGCCGGCCTTGAACGCGTGCTTGAAGCCGAGGCCCATGACGCGATCGCAGAAGATCACCGATTCCTTCTGACCGCAGCCGCGATAGACGGCGTCGATCATGTTGGAGATCTCCTTCTTCGTCATCAGCTTGTTGACGACGTCGAAGGTCATGGCCGGGTGCTCCGGCAGCGCGGTCGAGAGGATCACGCGGCCCGGCGTGGTGTCGTAGATCTTCGTATACGGCTGGCCATCGGCGCCGACGCCGGTCCAGCGGTATTTGATCTTCGAATGCAGCGTCACGACCTTCTCGTGCAGCGCGTATTCGAGCTCGCCGAAGTCACCGAAGACCTTGCCCTGACCCGGCTCGCCATCGGAGATGATCGAGAGGTAGTAAAGGCCGAGCACGATGTCCTGCGACGGCACGATGATCGGCAGGCCGTTCGCCGGGTGCAGGATGTTGTTGGTCGACATCATCAGCACGCGCGCTTCCAGCTGCGCTTCCAGCGACAGCGGAACGTGCACGGCCATCTGGTCGCCGTCGAAGTCGGCGTTGAACGCGGCGCAGACCAGCGGGTGCAGCTGGATCGCCTTGCCCTCGATCAGCACCGGCTCGAAGGCCTGGATGCCAAGGCGGTGCAGCGTCGGGGCGCGGTTCAGCAGCACCGGATGCTCGCGGATGACCTCGTCCAGGATGTCCCAGACCTCGGGCTTCTCCTTCTCGACCAGCTTCTTGGCCTGCTTGACCGTGGTCGAGTAGCCCTTGGCGTCGAGGCGCGCATAGATGAACGGCTTGAACAGCTCAAGCGCCATCTTCTTCGGCAGGCCGCACTGGTGCAGCTTCATCTCCGGGCCGACGACGATGACCGAGCGGCCGGAGTAGTCGACGCGCTTGCCGAGCAGGTTCTGGCGGAAGCGGCCCTGCTTGCCCTTCAGCATGTCGGCGAGCGACTTCAGCGGACGCTTGTTGGCGCCGGTGATGACGCGGCCGCGGCGGCCGTTGTCGAACAGGGCGTCGACCGACTCCTGCAGCATCCGCTTCTCGTTGCGGATGATGATGTCCGGCGCGCGCAGCTCGATCAGCCGCTTCAGGCGGTTGTTGCGGTTGATGACGCGGCGATAGAGGTCGTTCAGGTCGGAGGTCGCGAAGCGGCCGCCATCGAGCGGAACCAGCGGACGCAGATCCGGCGGGATGACCGGGATCATGGTCATCACCATCCATTCCGGCTTGTTGCCCGAAAGCTGGAAGGCCTCGATGATCTTGAGGCGCTTCATCAGCTTCTTCGGCTTCAGCTCCGAAGTGGTGGTCGCGATCTCATGCTTCAGGTCGGCGTTGATCTGGTCGAGATCGAGCGCGCGCAGCATCTCGCGGATGGCTTCCGCGCCGATCATCGCGGTGAAGGTGTCCGCGCCGTACTCTTCCTGGCAGCGGACATACTCCTCCTCGGAGAGCAGCTGCCGGTCCTTGAGCGGGGTCAGGCCCGGCTCCAGCACCACATACGACTCGAAATAGAGGATGCGCTCGAGGTCCTTGAGCGGCATGTCCATCAGCAGGCCGATGCGCGAGGGCAGCGACTTCAGGAACCAGATATGGGCGACCGGAGCGGCGAGCTCGATATGGCCCATGCGCTCGCGCCGGACCCGCGCCAGCGTCACCTCGACGCCGCACTTCTCGCAGATCACGCCCTTGAACTTCATGCGCTTGTACTTGCCGCACAGGCACTCGTAGTCCTTGATCGGCCCGAAGATGCGGGCGCAGAACAGCCCGTCCCGCTCCGGCTTGAAGGTGCGGTAGTTGATCGTCTCGGGCTTCTTGATTTCGCCGAACGACCAGGACGCGATCTTCTCCGGGCTGGCGATCGAGATCTTGATCGCGTCGAAAGCCTGCTGCACCGGCTGCTGGCCGAAAAGGTTCATGACCTCTTGCTTCATCGCCTGTCTCCTGAAGCCGGTGGGGTTTGGAAAACCGCCCTGCCCGGCTTTTTGATCCATCGGCCGGCGGCGTGAGTGCCGCCGGCATGAGTAACGAACGCTGCCGTGCCCCTGAGGGCGCGGCGCTTACTCGGCCGCCTCGGCCGGGGGCAGCTCGCCCGGCTTCAGCTTGTTGCTGATCAGCTCGACATTGAGGCCAAGCGACCGCATTTCCTTGACGAGCACGTTGAAGCTCTCCGGAATGCCGGCCTCGAAATTGTCCTCGCCGCGCACGATCGACTCGTAGGCCTTGGTACGGCCCGCCACGTCGTCCGACTTCACCGTCAGCATTTCCTGCAGCGTGTAGGCGGCGCCATAGGCTTCGAGCGCCCAGACCTCCATCTCGCCGAAGCGCTGGCCGCCGAACTGCGCCTTGCCGCCCAGCGGCTGCTGGGTGACGAGCGAGTACGGACCGATCGAACGGGCGTGGATCTTGTCGTCGACCAGGTGGTGCAGCTTCAGCATGTAGATGTAGCCCATCGTCACCTTGCGGTCGAAGGGCTCGCCAGTCCTGCCGTCATACAGCGTGGACTGCCCGGAGCTGTGCAGGCCGGCCTGCTCCAGAAGCCGCTCGATATCGGCCTCCTTGGCGCCGTTGAAGACCGGAGTCGCCATCGGCACGCCGCGGCGCAGGTTCTGGCCCATCTCGATGAGCTCGTTCTCGTCCATCGAGGCGATGATCTCGTTGTCCTCGTAGACGGCGTCGAACGAGGCCCGCAGAGCCTTGGCGTCGTGCGCCTTCTTGTAGGCGTCGATCGCCTTGCCGATCTGCTTGCCGAGGCCGGCGGCGGCCCAGCCCAGATGGGTCTCCAGGATCTGGCCGACGTTCATGCGCGAAGGCACGCCCAGCGGGTTCAGCACGATGTCGGCATGGGTACCGTCCTCGAGGAACGGCATGTCCTCCGCCGGCACGATGCGCGAGACCACGCCCTTGTTGCCGTGACGGCCGGCCATCTTGTCGCCCGGCTGGATCTTGCGCTTCACCGCGACGAAGACCTTGACCATCTTCATCACGCCCGGAGGCAATTCGTCGCCGCGCTGCAGCTTCTCGACCTTGTCGAGGAAGCGCTGCTCGAGGCGCTTCTTCGACTCGTCGTACTGCTTCCGCATCGCCTCGATTTCGGTCATCAGGGCGTCGTCCGCCGTGGCGAACAGCCACCACTGCGAACGCGGGAACTCGCTCATCGCCTCGCGGGTGATGACCGTGTCCTTCTTGAAGCCCTTCGGACCGGCGAGGCCGGTCTTGCCGGTCAGGATCTCGGCCAGGCGCGCGAAGGTGTTGCGGTCGAGGATCGCCTGCTCGTCGTCGCGGTCCTTGGCGAGACGCTCGATCTCCTCGCGCTCGATCGCCTGGGCGCGCTCGTCCTTGTCGACACCATGGCGGTTGAACACGCGGACCTCGACGATCGTGCCCTGCACGCCCGGCGGGACGCGCAGCGAGGTGTCGCGGACGTCCGAAGCCTTTTCGCCGAAGATGGCGCGCAGCAGCTTCTCTTCCGGCGTCATCGGGCTTTCGCCCTTCGGCGTGATCTTGCCGACGAGGATGTCGCCGGCCGCCACTTCGGCGCCGATATAGACGATGCCGGCTTCGTCGAGGTTCTTCAGCGCCTCTTCCGAGACGTTCGGAATGTCGCGCGTGATTTCCTCAGGGCCCAGCTTGGTATCGCGGGCCATGACCTCGAATTCCTCGATATGGATCGAGGTGAAGATGTCTTCCGAGACGATCTTCTCCGAGAGCAGGATCGAGTCTTCGAAGTTGTAGCCGTTCCACGGCATGAACGCGACGAGCACGTTCCGGCCGAGCGCGAGCTCGCCGAACTCGGTCGACGGGCCGTCCGCGACGATGTCGCCCTTCTTGACGATGTCGCCGACGCGGACCAGCGGGCGCTGCGTGATGCAGGTCGACTGGTTCGAGCGCTGGAACTTCTGCAGGCGGTAGATGTCGACGCCCGGCTTGGTCGGATCCATCTCGTCGGAAGCGCGGATGACGATACGGGTCGCGTCGACCTGGTCGACGATGCCGGCGCGGCGGGCCGCGATGGCAGCGCCGGAGTCGCGGGCGACCGCGGCCTCCATGCCGGTGCCGACGAACGGCGCGTCGGCGCGAACCAGCGGCACCGCCTGGCGCTGCATGTTCGAGCCCATCAGCGCGCGGTTCGCGTCGTCGTTCTCGAGGAACGGGATCAGCGCTGCGGCGACGGAGACGACCTGCTTCGGCGAAACGTCCATGAAGTCGACCTTGTCGACCGGCGTGACGATGACTTCGCCGGCGCGGCGGCAGACGATCAGGTCATCGGTCAGGCGGCCTTCCCCGTCGACCACGGCATTCGCCTGGGCGACGTTGTACTTCGCCTCTTCCATGGCCGAGAGATAGATGATCTCGTCGGTCTGGCGGCCGTCGCGGATGCGGCGGTACGGGCTCTCGATGAAGCCGTACTTGTTGACGCGGGCGAAGGTCGCGAGCGAGTTGATCAGGCCGATGTTCGGGCCTTCCGGCGTCTCGATCGGGCAGATGCGGCCATAATGCGTGGTGTGCACGTCGCGCACCTCGAAGCCGGCGCGCTCGCGGGTCAGACCACCCGGGCCAAGCGCCGAAAGACGACGCTTGTGAGTGACTTCCGAGAGCGGGTTCGTCTGGTCCATGAACTGCGAGAGCTGCGACGAGCCGAAGAACTCGCGCACCGCGGCGGCCGCGGGCTTCGCGTTGATCAGGTCCTGCGGCATCACCGTGTCGATGTCGACCGAGGACATGCGCTCCTTGATGGCGCGCTCCATGCGGAGCAGGCCCAGGCGATACTGGTTCTCCATGAGCTCGCCGACCGAGCGCACGCGGCGGTTGCCGAGATGGTCGATGTCGTCGATCTCGCCCTTGCCGTCGCGCAGGTCGACCAGCGCCTTGACGACCGCGAAGATGTCCTCCTTGCGCAGGATGCGCACGGTGTCCTCGGCGTCGAGGTCGAGGCGCATGTTCATCTTGACGCGGCCGACGGCCGAGAGGTCGTAGCGCTCGGCGTCGAAGAACAGCGACTGGAACATGTTCTCGGCGGTCTCGAGCGTCGGCGGCTCGCCCGGACGCATCACCCGGTAGATGTCGAACAGCGCCTCTTCACGACGCGAGTTCTTGTCGACCTTGAGGGTGTTGCGGATGTAGGGGCCGACCGTGATGTGGTCGATGTCGAGCACCGGCAGGTCCTCGAAGCCCGCATCGAGCAGCAGCTTCAGGCTCTTCTCGTCGATCTCGTCGCCAGCCTCGGCGAAGACCTCGCCGGTCTGCGGGTTGACGAGGTCCTCGGCGATGTACTGGCCGTAGAGATCGTCGTCGCTGGCGCGCAGGAACTTAAGGCCCTTCTCGGCGAGCTGGCGCGCGGTGCGCGCGACGAGCTTCTTGCCGGCCTCGACCACGACCTCGCCGGTGTCGGCGTCGATCAGGTCGACGCTCGCCTTGAAGCCCTTCATGCGCTCGGCATCGTAGGGCACGCGCCAGCCGTCGCCGTCGCGGGTGTAGCTGATGTGGTTGTAGAAGCGGCTGAGGATCTCCTCGCCGTCCATGCCGAGCGCGAACAGCAGCGAGGTCACCGGGATCTTACGCTTGCGGTCGATGCGCGCGTAGACGATGTCCTTGGCGTCGAACTCGATGTCGAGCCAGGAGCCGCGATAGGGGATGATGCGGGCGGCGAAGAGCAGCTTGCCCGAGGAGTGGGTCTTGCCCTTGTCGTGGTCGAAGAACACGCCCGGCGAACGGTGCATCTGCGAGACGATGACGCGCTCGGTGCCGTTGACGATGAAGGTGCCGTTGTCGGTCATGAGCGGCATCTCGCCCATGTAGACGTCCTGCTCCTTGATGTCCTTGACCGACTTGGCCTGGGTGTCGGGATCGATATCGAACACGATCAGGCGGAGCGTCACCTTGAGCGGCGCCGAGAAGGTCATGCCGCGCTGACGGCACTCGTCGACGTCGTACTTCGGCGGTTCGAAGGTGTACTTCACGAATTCGAGCAGCGAGGCGCCCGAGAAATCGCCGATCGGGAAGACGGACTTGAAGACCGACTGCAGGCCCTCGTCGCCGCGGCCGCCCTTCGGCTCGTCGATCATCAGGAACTGGTCGTAGGACGCCTTCTGAACCTCGATGAGGTTCGGCATCTCGGCGACTTCCTTGAGCTTTCCGAAGAACTTGCGGACGCGCCTGCGGCCCTGGAGAGAATTGACCATGGTGTTCCTCGCAATCTCGGACGGCTCACCCGGCGGTCCGGGTCTCGAAGGCGGTCAGGCCGCCGGGTGAGCCGTTCGGCGCTCAACGGCGCCGACTTGAACTGGGTAGGCCGTCGCGCCGTCGCGCTGGGCCCTTTTTCACGCGCCGCCCCGGAAGCCGGAAACGACGCAACAGCCCCGGAGGCGGCGAACCACCCCGGGACTGTCTTAGTCGACTAGTTTCGGACCGGCATCAGCCGGCCCTGCTCACTTGAGCTCGACCTTGGCGCCGACGGCCTCGAGCTGCTTCTTGAGCTTCTCGGCCTCGTCCTTGGCAACGCCTTCCTTGAGCGGCTTCGGAGCGGCTTCGACCAGATCCTTGGCTTCCTTGAGGCCCAGGCCGGTAATGGCGCGGACTTCCTTGATCACCTCGATCTTCTTGTCGCCGGCCGCGGCCAGGACAACGGTGAACTCGGTCTGCTCTTCAGCAGCGGCGGCAGCGCCACCACCAGCAGCCGGGCCAGCCGCGACGGCGACGGCGGCGGCGGCGGAGACGCCCCACTTCTCTTCGAGCATCTTGGCGAGGTCAGCAGCCTCGAGAACGGTGAGCGACGAGAGTTCGTCGACGAGCTTGGCGAGATCGGCCATAGTTTAGCTTCCTGATGTAAGAGGTTCGAACGATAAGGGTTTGACGGCTGCTCAGGCAGCGTTCTTGTCGGCGTAGGCCTTGACCACGCGCGCCAGCTTCCCGGCAGGCGCGTTCGTGAGCTGCGCAAGCTTGGTCGCCGGGGCCTGGATGAGGCCGACGATCTTGGCACGCAGTTCATCGAGCGAGGGCATCGTGGCCAGGGCCTTGACACCATCGGGGTTCAGGGCGGTCGTGCCCATCGCGCCACCCAGGATCACGAGCTTGTCGTGGTCCTTGGCGAAAGCGACGGCGACCTTCGGCGCCGCGACCGGATCGCTGGAATAAGCGATCAGGGTAGGTCCCTTCAGCAGCGAGCTGATGGACGCGACGTCGGTGCCTTCAAGAGCGATCTTGGCCAGCCGGTTCTTTGCGACCTTCACGGTGGCGCCATTGGCCTTCATCTCGCGACGAAGCTTCTGGAACTGGGCCACCGTCAAACCCGCATAGTGGGCCACGACGACGACCGACGTGTTCGCGAACACGCCGTTCAGCGACGCGACGGCATCAGATTTTGCCGCTCTATCCACTGGGCTCTCTCCGGTAGGCGACAGGCTTTCACACCCGCCGCCAGTTGCACGTGCCGCTCTTCGAAAGTGGTCGGTTGACACCGACCCCTCGCTGGAGCGACGCTCAGTGCCCTGTCCCCTGCCATGGCCGAAGCCGTGATCGGGCGAGATGGTTCGAACCTCGTTCGGCGCCCTTCGGCACCGGCAGAGTTCTTGCACCGTCTATGCAGGCCTCTTGGCGAAATTATGCCCACGGACGAACCGGGGGCACCTGCAGTCTCAGACAGGACTGGACGCCAGGCTCTGGGAAATCGCTTTCCCGCTCCCGGCATCCATTCTTCGGCGGCGAACCACCGAAAAACGCGAAACGGACCTCCTCGTGACAAGCACGCGGAAGCCCCGACACTTATGGAAACACGAGGAGGCTCATAGCGGCTCCCCCGGTTTCTGCCAAGTGGTAATCCTCGCGGCATTCCGCAAGGCGGGGCAGCGGCCGCATGAGGCGGCCGCGCAAGCAGGATGCGAAAAGCCGGAACCGGCCCTTCGCGCCCTGCCCCAGAACGGCCTCAGCCGCCCATCACCGTGTTCGGCTCGATCTTGACGCCCGGACCCATGGTCGACGAGATCGCGACGCGCTGGATATAGGTGCCCTTGGCGCCGGCCGGCTTGGCCTTCGAGACCGAGTCGACGAACGCCTTGATGTTCTCCGAGAGCTTCTCGGCGTCGAACGAGACCTTGCCGACGGCGGCATGCACGATGCCGGCCTTCTCGACGCGGAACTCGACCGAACCGCCCTTCGAGGCGGCGACGGCGTTGGTCAGGTCCATGGTGACCGTGCCGACGCGCGGGTTCGGCATCAGGCCGCGCGGGCCGAGCACCTTACCGAGGCGGCCGACGAGGCCCATCATGTCCGGGGTCGCGATGCAGCGGTCGAAATTGATTTCGCCCTTCTGCACGCTCTCGACCAGATCCTCGGCGCCGACGATGTCGGCACCGGCCTTCTTGGCCTCCTCGGCCTTGGCGCCGCGGGCGAAGACGGCGACGCGCAGGACGCGGCCCGAGCCGTTCGGCAGGTTGCAGACGCCGCGAACCATCTGGTCGGCGTGACGCGGGTCGACACCGAGGTTCATCGCGACCTCGACGGTCTCGTCGAACTTGGCGCTGGCGCGATCCTTGATCATCGCGACGGCTTCGGCGAGCGGGTAGAGCTTGGTACGGTCGATGCCCTCACGGGACTTGACGACGCGCTTTCCAACATGAGCCATGTTCAGTTCCCCTTCAGCCCACGACTTCCAGGCCCATGGACCGGGCAGAGCCGCGGATCATGGTCATGGCGGCATCGACGTCGCTGCAGTTGAGATCGGCCATCTTCTTCTCGGCGATCTCCTTGACCTGCGCGGCGGTAACCTTGCCGGCGGCGCCACCCTTGCCCGGGGTCTTTGAACCCGAGGTCAGGCCGGCGGCCTTCTTCAGGAAGTAGGACACCGGCGGCTGCTTCATCTCGAAGGTGAAGGAGCGGTCCTGATACGCGGTGATGATCACCGGGATCGGCATGCCCTTTTCCATCTGCGCGGTCTTCGCGTTGAAGGCCTTGCAGAATTCCATGATGTTGAGGCCGCGCTGACCGAGCGCAGGACCGATCGGCGGCGACGGATTGGCCGCGCCCGCCGGAACCTGAAGCTTCACGTAACCCGTGATCTTCTTTGCCATGATGGCTGCTCCTGCCGTCCGCCCCGGCGCCTACCGGAACGACGACGCCCCGCCCGGGAACCGATATCGTTCCGGATCGGGGTGGTTGCAGAGCGTGGTGCGGCAGGAAGTCCCGGTTGGCAGCCGGCCTTACCTTCCACGCATGTGAGGCGCGCCCTATGGCACAGGCCGATCGGAAAGGGAAGCCCTTCCGACGGAACTGCCGGCCGCAAGCCTTAGGCCAAGCAAAAACCCGCGCCGGATGCCGGCGCGGGTCTAGCAAAACCGGATTTGAGAGGCCCAGGAGCTTCCGACACGATTGCGTGACCGGACCGCCCGAATCGCCTCAGAGCTTCTCGACCTGGCCGTATTCGAGCTCGACCGGCGTGGCGCGACCGAAGATCGAGACCGCGACCTTCAGGCGGGCGCGACCGTGGTCGACATCCTCGACGACGCCGTTGAACGAGGCGAAGGGGCCGTCGGCGACCTTGACCTGCTCGCCGATCTCGAAGACCACCGTCGGCTTCGGACGCTCGATGCCCTCGGCGACCTGGCCCTTGATCCGCATCGCCTCATGCTCGGGGATCGGCATCGGCTTGGCCTTGTCGGCACCGAGGAAGCCGGTGACCTTCGGCGTATTCTTGATGAGGTGATAGACCTCGTCGGTCATCTCGCACTTCACCAGCACGTAGCCGGGGAAGAACTTGCGCTCGGCGTCGACCTTGCGGCCGCGGCGGACCTCGACGACCTTCTCGGTCGGGACCAGCACTTCCTCGAACTTGTCGGCGAGATTGCGCTGCGCCGCCTGATCCTTGATCGACTGGGCGACCTTGTTCTCGAAGTTCGAATAGGCGTGGACGATGTACCAGCGAGTGTTCACGTTCGTAGGTTCCGTTCAGCGCGCGCCGAGGATGAGGCCGAGACCCCAGCGGATCATCGTATCGGCGAAGAGGAAAAACAGGCTGAAGACCAGCACCATGACCAGCACCATCCCGGTGGTGATCAGCGTCTCGCGGCGCGAGGGCCAGGTCACCTTGGAGGCTTCGCTGCGCACCTGCTGCAGGAAGCTGAACGGGTTCGTCTTCGCCATCGGGCCGTCACCTTAAGGTTCCGGAGCGCCGCCGCGCAGAAGCGCGCGAACGACGATTCGGTACGTCCTGAAAGATTCGCGGCGCGGGGCTCAGGGAGCCGCGCGCCGTCATGAGCCGCTTCTTACAACGCTATGGCGCGCTAGCCAAGCGCTTTCGCGGCAGCGTCCGGAAGCCGGGGCAGGAGCGGGTTCGAAACAGTCACGCCGCGGCGCGCCATTGCTCGCCGGGAGAGCGGCGAGACCGACGCCTAGACGATGCAGAGCCAGGTCAGGATGCCCATGGCGGACAGGGCGAAGAGCGAAAGGCTGGCGATGGCGTCTGGCGGCAGATGATGCATGGCTCGGATCCGGGAATTGCCCGTCCCGGTAGCCCTCGCCCATGACAGTCGCGCGACGCCGCAGCGCCGCAACGAAAAAGGGCGGCTCCACTGCAGTGGAACCGCCCTTTCCGATCGCTCATCGCGATGAAGTCCTGGCAGGGGCGGCAGGGCTCGAACCTGCGACACCCGGTTTTGGAGACCGGTACTCTACCAACTGAGCTACACCCCTGTAGTCGCGGGTTGCTTAGCCCGAACGGCGCCGGCATTTCAAGTCGAAAACACACGGCGCCGTGGAAAGTTCACAATGCCGTTCAGACGGCATAGGGACCGAGCTGTTCGGCATAGCGTTTGACCAGCTCCAGCCCGAAGGCGCTCGGCCGCTGCGCCGGGCTGCGATCATGGATTTCGATGCCTGCGCGGGCCCCGAAAATGCGCTTTCCGTAGCAGAGCAGGCTCTCGATCGACTGCATGATGAAGACGATCGCGGGCAGCACCTCGCGATAGGCCTCCTCCGCCCCCTCGGCATCGCCGGCGAGGAAGCGGTTATAGGCGCGCAGCGCGTAGTCGATCGTATCGGGCGCCAGGAGCAGACCGACGCAGCCGGCGCGCAGATTATCGGCGAGCTCCAGCCCGCCGCGGCCGTTCATCACCGGCAGGCGACCCTCGGTGACCGAGATCAGCTGCTGGATGTCGGTGGCCGGCCCCTCGCCCTTGATCAGGCAGATGTTCGGATGCTGGCGCACCAGCTCGCGGATATCCTCCGAAGAGAGGCCGCGGCCCATATAGGCCGGCGCGTTCTGGATCGCGACCGGCAGTGAGGTCGCCTCGGCGATTCGCCCGAAGAAGCGGATGTATTCGGCCGCGCCGAAGGAGCCGACCATCGGCGGCTGCAGAATCACCCAGTCGGCCTTGGCGGCCTCGGCGGCCCTGACCTGCTCGACCTGCTCGGCGACCGAGCCGCCGAACATGGTGAAGGCGAGCGGCACCTTGCCGGCGACGTCCTCAGCCACCCAGTCGATCACCGTCCGGCGCTCGGCCAGGCTGAGCTTGGAGACCTCCGTGGCGAGCCCCAGCGCCGCCATCCCGTGGACCCCGAGGCCGAGGCAGATTTCGGTCTGCCGCTTCATCGCCGCCCGGTCGAGCCGCTCCTGCGCGTCGAACAGCGCGAAGGCGATGGCATGAATGCCGGTGAAGGGCGGCTTGAAGGCCATCTCGAATTCCTCCGTGAGATTCGTGCGGGCTGTCCCGCCGGTTCCGCCCCATTGAGCACAGGGCGCGCCGCGCGTGCACCGGGGTTTGCGATGGCCCCTTACCCGGGCGGCGCATGCATAAAGGAAAAGGGCGGTGTCGCCACCGCCCTTCCCGGATTCCGTCCCGGCCGTAAAGGCCGGGGCGATGTCTGTTCGCTTACGCGAGGATCGAAGCGACGACGCCGGCGCCGACGGTGCGGCCGCCTTCGCGGATGGCGAAGCGCAGCTTCTCTTCCATCGCGATCGGCACGATCAGGTGCACTTCCATCGAGATGTTGTCGCCCGGCATCACCATCTCCGTGCCTTCCGGCAGGTGCACCACGCCGGTCACGTCCGTCGTGCGGAAGTAGAACTGCGGGCGGTAGTTGGTGAAGAACGGGGTGTGGCGACCGCCCTCTTCCTTGGTCAGGATGTAGGCCTCGGCCTTGAACTTGGTGTGCGGCTTCACCGAGCCCGGCTTGCACAGCACCTGGCCGCGCTCGACGTCCTCGCGCTTCGTGCCGCGCAGCAGCGCGCCGATGTTGTCGCCGGCCTGGCCCTGGTCGAGCAGCTTGCGGAACATCTCGACGCCCGTGACGGTCGTCTTGACGGTGTCCTTCAGGCCGACGATCTCGATTTCCTCGCCGACCTTGACGATGCCGCGCTCGACGCGGCCGGTCACCACCGTGCCGCGGCCCGAGATCGAGAACACGTCTTCGACCGGCATCAGGAACGGCTGGTCGATCGGACGCTCCGGCTGCGGGATGTAGTCGTCGACCGTCTGCATCAGCGCGACCACCGCGTCATGGCCGATCGCCTTGTCGCCGTTGTCCAGCGCGACCTTGGCCGAGCCCTTGGTGATCGGGATGTCGTCGCCCGGGAAGTCGTACTTCGACAGAAGCTCGCGGATCTCCATCTCGACCAGCTCGAGCAGCTCGGCGTCGTCGACGAGATCGACCTTGTTCATGAACACCACCAGCGCGGGAACGCCGACCTGGCGCGCCAGCAGGATGTGCTCGCGGGTCTGCGGCATCGGGCCGTCGGCCGCCGAAACCACCAGGATCGCGCCGTCCATCTGCGCCGCGCCGGTGATCATGTTCTTCACATAGTCGGCGTGCCCGGGGCAGTCGACGTGCGCATAGTGACGCGCAGCCGTCTCGTACTCGACATGCGAGGTCGAGATCGTGATGCCGCGGGCCTTCTCCTCAGGCGCCTTGTCGATCTGGTCGTACGCCGTGAACGACGCGCCGCCCACCTCGGCCAGAACCTTCGTGATCGCTGCCGTCAAAGACGTCTTGCCATGGTCGACGTGACCAATCGTGCCGATGTTGCAGTGCGGCTTCGTGCGGGAGAACTTCTCTTTGGCCATGACACCTTTATCCTCGAAGGCGGCCTCGCGGGCCGGAAAGCGCGGTCGAATTAGGGGTTTTTGGCTGACGATGCAAGCTGGCCCTACTGGCCCCGCGCGGTGTCGTGCTTGCGCCCGTCGCTCCGCGGCGCATCGGCATTGCAGCCGCCCTTCTTGGCAAGCCGGCGCCATGGGCGCAGAACCCTGCCGACCGGCGCCGCCTCGGCGCCCATCCGGAGCCTTTCGCCATGACCGAGACCAAGCCCGAGACCAAGCCCCTGCCCCGCATCGCCATCACCTATTGCAGCATGTGCAACTGGCTGCTGCGCTCGGCCTGGATGGCGCAGGAGCTGCTGCAGACGTTCGGCCAGGATCTTGGCGAGGTCGTGCTGATCCCGCGCACCGGCGGCATCTTCCAGATCCACTATGACGGCGAGCTGATCTGGGACCGCACGGTCGATGGCGGCTTTCCCGATGTGAAGCAGCTGAAGCAGCGTGTCCGCGACCGGCTCGACCCCGCCCGCGACCTCGGCCATCTCGACGGCCACAAGGCGCAAGCCGCCGAGGCCTGAGCAGCCGAACCCGACACCTCCCGCCTCGGCCGCGCCGAGGCGGATTCAGCCGGGGCAGCTCGCATCACATGCCGAAGCCGACATAGACGGAATCGCCGGTCAGATCGCTGAACTTCTTGTCCTTGTAGCCACGGCCCTGCAGCGGGTCGAAGACGCTGAAATGCTCCTGCGATGGCTGCCCGACACCATAGACCACATAGGTGTGGCCCATATCGCCGAAGGACGTCGCCATCAGCAGGAAATGGCCGTTGGCCTTCAGCTTCCCGAAGACGTAGTCGTAGGTGAAGTTCTTCCGCGGAAGGCTCTGGATACCGATGCCCAGCTTGCCGAAGACCGCCTTCATGCCGCCCTTCTGCGCCGTCGGATCGTCGGGATCGCCTTCGGGCAGCGAGCCATCCGAGTTGAGATAGCCGCCATATTGCGCGACGAGATCGTCGACCTTCTCTGTGCCTTTGCCCTTGACGCGACGCCAGGAGACGGCGCCGGCCGCCCAGCAATAGAGGCTCGTCTGGTAGATCTCCGGAGGCTTGGTCAGGATCAGCGGGAATGGCGGGGCGAAGCCGGGCGTCGCGGCCTTCAGGATCTTGTACTTGCCGCGATAATAGCTCGAATTGTACCAGGTCCTGTCGGTGCTCGGGGTCAGCGGCCGTAGCCAGCTTTCGGTTGTCGCGGAATCCGTCCAGGCGATGTTCACCATCTTGGCGTTCGCCGACCAGCTGCCGGAGCCATTGTCCGGGCCGTCGCCATCGCGCCATGTGACCTTGCCGCCCTGGGCGAACTCGTATTCCCAGGTCCAGCCTTTGACCTTCACAGTCCATTTGCCGATCAGCAAGTCCAGGTCGCCGGCCATTCCCGCCTCCCTATTGCCGTCCGCTCCGAAGTCTTGAAAAGCCGGTATCAGCCGCACAGGCGCGCCGCGCGGTCATGTTGCTGCGATTGGCTTGAGCGCGCAATCCGTCGCCGATTCGGCCAGCCGCCCGGGTCTACCGCAACGCCACGGAACGGCGGCCGCTGCGGAAAGCGTTCAAAGCCGAGAGGTCAATCGGGGAGGGAGATTGGAGCGGGTACCGGGAATCGAACCCGGGTATTCAGCTTGGAAGGCTGCTGCTCTACCATTGAGCTACACCCGCGCCGGGCGACAAGTTCCGCATCGCGCGGCCCGGTGTCAACCCATCTTCGCCAGTAGCCGGCAAAGGCTGCAGGCGTGCGGTGAAAGCATTGCGCTGTCACCGTCTTGTCGTTCGGCGCGTCTCTTGGAAGGCGCGCCTGCTTCGTCCCGCAGGACGAAGGTGGTGGGGGAAGCAGGACTCGAACCTGCGAAGGCATAGCCAGCGGATTTACAGTCCGCCCCCTTTGCCGCTCGGGACATTCCCCCGCCTTTTCGCTGGCTGGTCCGAGGACCGGCCGCAGCCGCTGTTTCACTTTTGTGAAGGGCGGCAGGCGCGGCCGGACTTATGGTGAGAGGGCGCCCGCCTGTCAACGCCTAAAACGAGCGATCTTCGTCGCGGCGCGTTTCAATCCACCGCTCGCGGCGCTCCGTGCTGGCGCAGCCAGGCCTTCGCAGCTGGCACCAGCGCCCGGAACGGCGTGGTTTCCGGCCGCTCGATCGCGTCCGCGAGATCGGGCGGTGGAAAGATCAGCGCACGCACGCCATGCCGGTGCTGCCAGACCGGAAGCGAACCCTGGCGCACGAACATCGCGATAACTTGGCGGACGAGCGGGCTGCGCAGGGCCCGCGCCTTTCCGACCGGGCGCGCCACCACGCAGAATCGCGCGAACGGATTCGGATGGCTCGCCTCGCCCTCTAGGCAGAAGATCACGCCGCAGCGATCCGGCCGGGCCTCGTCCGGCATCGCGTCGATTCGCCGCCACAGGCAGAACCAGCTGCGGCAGATCCCCGGCCGCGTTGCGTGGATGCCACAGCCTTTGCCGGTGTTGTGGCGGCACATCACCCCGGCCGGCTTGCCGATCTCCGGATCGACGATGCGCAGCACCTCGCAGCAGGCGACGCAATCGCCGCATTCACGCCCCGGCGTCAGATGGTTCAGCGTCCGCCCGGCGCGCATCGCTCCGGCTTCCGGCATCGCGTCCATGAGCCCTCCCCCGGAAAGCGGAGTGGAGGGTCAGGATAGCGCATTTTCGAGCGAAGTGGGTACCGGTTCGCGTGAGGAAAATGCGACAAAACAAAGAGATAATGCGGGTCGTCTTGCGACGGAACGCGGTCCCGTCAGCCTGCCGCCGCGATCCGCGCCCGCACGAAGGCGACGCGCTCGGCGACGCTCGCGAAGGGCAATTCGACCAACTCGTAGCCGAAATCGCGATAGGCGCCGGTCACCGCCACGAAAGTGCGCTCGGCCTCGGCGAAATCCTGCTTGCGCTCGGCATCGCCGGCGAAGATCGCGCGCCAGGGCGGCGCTGCGAAGACCAGCCGCCGATAGCGCAACTGCCGCGCCGCTCGCTCGACATGCGCCGGGATCGCGAGACCGGACAGCCCGAGGTAGCCGGCGATATCGGGCACGCCGCGGTCGAACAGCACGAGGCCGCCTCGTTCCCGCGCCTCGGCATGGGAACGCATGTCCCAGCCCAGCATCAGCTCGGCGAACAGGGCCTTGTCACGCCAGGGCAGCCCCGGCCCGTCGATCGCCACCTGGTCGCGGATGATCGCCCGCCCGCCTTCCGGCGCGGTCGCATAGCCCTCCGCCGCGAGCGCGGACAGGAGCGTGGTCTTGCCGGCCCCCGGCCCGCCGGTGATCACGAAGAAGGCGTCGTCGTTGCGGCTCATTTCTGGTTTCTTCCCTTCGGTTCATTGCTGACAGGACGTTTCCGCCGCGCTCCGGGCTGGCCAAGCGCTGCGCATCGTGGCAGGGCAGGCGCTCGACAGTTCGGGAGCTCCCATGCCCGCCCCTTTCCGCCCGCGCCCCTCCGGCAAGCCCGCCGGCCGCGGCTTCCGCCCGCGCCAGGACGGCCCCCCGCCGCATCGCCCGGGCGATATCGACGAGGCGATCCTCTACGGCGCCCATCCGGTGATCGAGGCGCTGCGTAATCCACAGCGGCGCTTCCGCAAGCTTCTCGTCACCGAGAACGCCCTGAAGCGTCTTGCCGAGGAGATCGGCGAATTGCCGATCGCGCCCGAGCTCGTGCGCCCCTCCGAGATCGACCGCCTGCTGACGCCCGATTCGGTGCATCAGGGGCTCTATCTCGTCTGCGATCCCCTGCCCTCGCCCGATCTCGACACGCTGCCGGACGACGCCGTCGTCCTCGCGCTCGACCAGATCACCGACCCGCACAATGTCGGCGCGATCCTGCGCTCGGCGGCGGCCTTCGCGGTCGCGGCGGTGATCGTCACCATCCGCCATTCGCCGGCGGCCACCGGCGTGCTCGCCAAATCGGCCTCCGGCGCGCTCGAGCACGTCCCGCTGATCGCCGTGAAGAACCTTGGCGACGCGCTCGACAAGCTCGGAAAGCGCGGCTTCCTGCGCGTCGGCTTCGATTCGGAAGGGGATGTCTCGCTCGACGAGGTCGCCCTGCGCCGGCCGCTCGTCATGGTCATGGGCGCCGAGGGCAAAGGCCTGCGCCAGCGCAGCCGCGAGCTCTGCGACCATCTCGCCCGGCTCGACATGCCCGGCGCGATCAAGAGCCTCAACGTCTCCAACGCCACCGCGATCGCGCTCTACGCCGCGACACGGCAGCGCTGAGCCCGCTCAGCGCTTCCCGGTCGGGAGCCGCCTCTCGCCGGTTTCGAGCGGCAGGACATCATTGGCGCCGATCCGGATGACGCGCACGACCTGCCGGCCGCGCTCCCCCTCGATCCGGTAGATCACCGGATCGGCCACCGGCGGGCGCGGGATGCCGACCGCAACGGGAATCGACGGCGGCTCGGCGCGATAATCCGGCTGGCCGGTCTGCACGGAAAGCTGGAACGAGGGGTCGTAGGTCCCCGGCCAGTAGCCACCGAGCCCATAACCATAGCCCGGGCGATGGAAGCCGCGGCCGCGCGGGCCTCCATGGAACGGCCGCCCCGGCATCGCCAAGGGGCGAGCCTGCGCCGCTGAGGCCAGAGCCGGCGCTCGCACCCCCGCCGGAGCGGCGGGGCCGCCTCCCGGCCTGGCGGAAACGCTCGTGCCAAATGCCAGCAGCCCGCCCGCAATGCAGGCCAGACGGAAAACCGGGATGCCGACCATGTCGCTTCCCTCCTGCCCCTCGGAATCGCCGCTGATCGGAGACGCTAATCGCCTTGCGCGCGGAAGGCGAATCGAGCGCCGCATGGCAACGGAAAGCGGGCATCGCCCGTTAATGAGTCGTTAGTCTTACACCCTTTGGTGCAAGACCAAGTGCCTGCTTGAAGCTTGGGTTCTGTGGGCTCATTCGTTCCCCATCAAACTTGTCTTTTCTAGGGCTTTTGGCGAGTCGGCAACGTCCGGCTCCAACGCAAAGACCGCTGCAAGGCGGCGTGGAGGCGTAGCGGGTGGTCCGCTGCGCCGGGGGAACGAAACTACGGGAGCGGATCATGAGCATTGCACAGGCATCGGGGGCCGCCGGCCCACGCCCGATGACCAGGGAAGAGAAGCGGGTCATCCTCGCCTCCTCCCTGGGCACGGTCTTCGAATGGTACGATTTCTACCTCTACGGTTCGCTCGCCGTGATGATCGGCGCGCATTTCTTCTCGGCCTTCGACCCGAATACGCGCGCGATCTTCGCGCTGCTCGCCTTCGCCGCCGGCTTCCTCGTCCGTCCCTTCGGCGCGCTCTTCTTCGGTCGCCTGGGTGACCTTATCGGCCGCAAATACACCTTCCTCGTCACCATCGTGATCATGGGCGCCTCGACCTTCCTGGTCGGCCTGCTGCCCAGCTACAATTCGATCGGCTGGATCGCCCCGGTCATCCTGATCATCCTGCGCATGCTGCAGGGCCTCGCCCTCGGCGGCGAGTATGGCGGCGCCGCGGTCTATGTCGCCGAGCACGCCCCTCCCGGCCGCCGCGGCTTCTACACCTCCTGGATCCAGACCACGGCGACGCTCGGCCTGCTGCTCTCGCTGATCGTCATCCTTGGCATCCGCACCACCATGGGCGAGGCCGAGTTCACCGCCTGGGGCTGGCGCATCCCGTTCCTGGCCTCGATCTTCCTGCTCGCAATCTCGGTCTGGATCCGTATGCAGATGCAGGAATCCCCCGCCTTCAAGAAGATGAAGGAAGAGGGCACCGGCTCGAAGGCGCCGCTCTCCGAGGCTTTCGGCCAGTGGAAGAACGCCAGGATCGCCCTGCTCGCGCTGTTCGGCCTCACCGCCGGCCAAGCCGTCGTCTGGTACACCGGCCAGTTCTACGCCCTGTTCTTCATCCAGAGCATCCTCAAGGTCGACCTCTACTCGGCCAACGTGCTGATCGCCTGGTCGCTCATCCTCGGCACCGGCGGGTTCATCGTCTTCGGCGCGCTGTCGGACAAGGTCGGTCGTAAGCCGATCATCCTCGCCGGCTGCCTGATCGCGGCGCTGACCTACTTCCCGCTGTTCGGCGCCCTCACCAAGGCCGCCAATCCGGGCCTTGCCGCGGCGCATGCCAACGTCAAGGTCCAGGTCGTCGCCGATCCCGCCACCTGCGGCTCGGTCTTCGATCCGGTCGGCGTGCGCACCTTCACGCAGCCCTGCGACATCGCCCGGCGCACCCTCGCCACGCAGGCGATCGTCTACACCCAGGCCCCGGCTCCCGCCGGCACCCCGGCCAAGGTCACGGTCAACGGCAAGGAAGTCGCGATCGACGCCAGCTTCGCCGCCAACATTGCCAAGGAAGCCGTCGCTGCCGGCTACCCGGCGCCGGGCGACGCCCGCATCGTCAAGACCGGCTTCCTGGGCGCGCTCTTCGGCGGCCAGTCGCTGACGGTCATCGCGATCCTGACCATCCTCGTCATCTACGTGACCATGGTCTACGGCCCGATCGCCGCCGCCCTGGTCGAGCTCTTCCCGACCCGCATCCGCTACACCGGCATGTCGCTGCCCTACCATATCGGCAACGGCTGGTTCGGCGGCCTGCTGCCGGCGACCTCGTTCGCCATGGTGGCCGGCACCGGCGACATCTACTACGGCCTCTGGTACCCGATCGTGATCGCGATGATGACCTTCGTCGTCGGCATGCTCTTCGTGCCCGAGACCAAGGATCGCGACATCATGACCTACGACCACTGATCGGCTTTACGATCGGCCGGCACCGCCGGCTGCCGAGCCCCGCCCTCGCGGCGGGGCTTTTTTTGTCGGCGAGAGGGACATGCCGGCGAATGTTTGAGATTGACCTGGATTACTCCACCGATCTGAAGTCTATGCGCCCCATGGCGCCCGCATTTCTTGGCATCCGCGCCCTATACAGCTTTCGCCGCAAGCAGGCGCTGGCCGCGTGTCTGCAGGAGGCCGCTCCGAAGAGCCTGATTGCTTGATGGCGCTCGCTGTCCGGTCTGAAAGACAAGGTCTTGATCGATCTCGTGACCACCATCGTGGCCGCCGGCACGCCGCTCTGGGCGACCTCGACCGTACTGTCTCTCGTCGCCGGCCTTGTCTTCAGATGGGATATCCGAAGCTAGGCCGAGTGCAGAGATAGGCAAAATCACCATCACGGCAGCGGATGGGGGGTCGCCGTCGGAACGTAGGCTAACGGCAGAGCCGCTTCAGGCGGGCTACGCTCCGCTGCAGCACCGACCTTGCGCGATGACGACATCTCTTGCGACTTCGGCGCGGCCGCGCTTGCTCTCGCGGCGCCGGGCTGGTACCGCAGCGCCGGAGCCGGCGTAGCACAGCGGTAGTGCAGCGGTTTTGTAAACCGAAGGTCGGGAGTTCGATCCTCTCCGCCGGCACCATGCTCCCCGGCTCATGCCGGAAAATCCCAGGCTGAACCTGGCGATTTTGCAGCGCGTGCCGATTTCCGGCGCCATTCCTGTGCCCGCAGCTTTGGCCAACGCGCTGGCCTTCGCGCAGCCCTGAAATCCTTGCAGGACTATCCCTGATCTGGCGCCGCCATTGCCGGTCGGGAGAGCGCTTTCGCGCGACAGTTTCCCGCTCTCGCCGCGCGCCTTCTGTATCGAAATTATGGCGCAGCCATCTTTTCGCCTTGTGCCAAATCTAGATGCACCGCCGAGACGGTTCGGTCAGACCAGGATTTGGTGACCTGAGCTTCCATTCCCCCTTGTAGAGTAGAGCATGCGTCGCGTTGTTTTGGCTGCACTCGTTGCGGCATCCGTACCCGTTTACGCCCAGGCGAACACCACCATCGATAAGGTCTCATTTCAACCGCAGGTCAAAGGACTAGCCTGCCTCCAGCCGGAAACCCTGGCGATGATTAAGGAACTCGTTGCCCAGATCGGCCCGATCCAGATCACCTCGACCTGCGGTGGCCGCCATGCAAGGCGCTCCCAGCACTATCGCGGCAACGCCATCGACTTCCGGCCGCTGGCGACCTCGACCCGCAAGGCCGTCGCCGTCGCCAAATCCCTGGCGAGCACCGGCGGCATAGGGTCCTATTCGAACGGGCTGATCCACGCCGATGTCGGCGATCGCGAAATCTCCTGGTACGGCCATAAGCGCGCCAGGAACCGGGTCGCCTACGCCGCCCGCGGGCGTTAGCGCCCAAGTGCGCAGGTCCGCGAGCGCTCCTCAGGATGAGGGTTTGAAGGTCTCCTGGCTGCCGTAAAAAGAGCACGGCTCGTCCCGGGCGACCGTAGGGAGACCCGGGATCCATGCCTGAACCTTTATCGGCGACGCTCCGGAATGGATCCCGGATCTCCGCTGCGCTCCGTCCGGGATGACCGGGCTTGAGGAGCTTGGATCAGCCCCTCAGAACCTGACCTCGAAGCGCCCTTTGAGAGCATGGTCCCTGGTGCGTTCGCCGATCGCGGCTGAGTAGGCGATGCCGACGGTCGTCGCCTTGCTGATGCGCCAGTCGAGCCCGGCCTCGGCGACGAGGGCATTGCGGTCGATCTGGGCGGCATAGACCCGGGCCGGGGCGATGC
>NZ_JBXAJY010000011.1:0-17746 GCF_058797755.1 Allobosea sp. GW823-FHT02B03
ATGCACTACAAGTCATCCGCCGTGCAGCTCGACCAACAGCAGATCAACAAGCAGTTCGACTCAATCCAGATACCGGGAATCGGTGGCGGACCAGGAGGCTTCGATCTGAGTGCGCCTCCGGGCCTCGCGCCGCCGAAGCCCTGATCGACGAGGCAAGGCGGCAGTGCCGATGAGCGCTGCCGCCGTCGCTTCGCGAATGCGAGCCTTCAGCTCGCCACCCCCTTCCACGACTGCCCGGACCAGCAGCGAAGGCCTGCCTCATGAGTGACGAGATTCCTGCCCCCGATATCGACCATCTGCGCGGCTGGATCGGCCGCGAGGATGTCGCCGTCGATCTCGTCGGCGAGGATCTCGCACGCAAATACCATGCGACGATGGATTTCCCCGGCGAGCCCGCCCGGCAGGGCGAGATCCTGCCGCAGCTGATCCATTTCTGCCTCGCGCAACCGGCCGCGCCGACGGCCATGCTCGGGGCCGACGGTCATCCGAGCCGCGGCGGGTTCCTGCCGCCGGTACCGCTGCCGCGGCGGATGTGGGCGGGCGGTGCCGTGACCTTCCACGGAGATCTGAGGGTTGGCGATCGCGTCAGGCGCGTCTCGCGGATCGCGGATGTCACGCTCAAGCACGGTCGCAGCGGGCCGCTCTGCTTCGTCACGGTCGAACACCGGCTCGAGGCGAATGGCAGCCTCATCCTGGAGGAGCGGCAGGAGATCGTCTATCGCGAAGCCGCGGTGCCGGGCGCACAAGCCGAGGCGCCGACGCCACGCGAACCGGGCACGCATCGTCGTCCGCGAGAGTGCGGGGCGGCACTCCTGTTTCGCTATTCCGCGCTGACCTTCAACGCGCATCGCATCCACTACGACCGCAGCTATGCGCAGGAGGTCGAGGCCTATCCCGGCCTCGTCGTCCACGGACCGCTGCAGGCGGCCTGGCTCTGCAATTATGCCGCCGAACTCCTCGGCGCCCCGCCGAAGCGCTTCAGCTTCCGCGGGCTTTCCCCGCTCTTCGAGCATGACGACTTCGCGCTCCATGCCCGCGAGGCGGAGGGCGGGCTCGAGCTCTGGACGGCGCGCGAGGGCGGGCCGGCCTGCATGTCGGCGAAGGCGTACCGGGCATGAGCGCGGCGCTGGATTGCCTGGTTCCGCTCTTCGTGCCGGGGAACCGGCCTGAACGCTTCGGCAAGGCCGCCTCGGCCGGTTGCGACGCCGTCATCCTTGATCTTGAGGACGCCGTCGCCCGCGATGACAAGGCAACGGCGCGGGCAGCATTGCGGGACGACTTCACCGATCTGCCGATCATCCTGCGGATCAACGGGCTCGGCACGCCCTGGCATGAGGCCGATATCGCGGAGCTGATGGGACTGAAGCTCGCTGCGGTGATGGTTCCGAAGGCCGAAGCCGGCGAGGCCTTCGCGAAACTGTGCGCGCGCCTGCCGATGCCGGTGATCGCGCTCATCGAGAGCGCGCGCGGCCTCGCCGATGCCCGTCTTATCGCGGCGACCGGCAATGTCGCGCGCCTCGCCTTCGGCAGCATCGACTTCTCCGCCGATCTCGGCTGCGCCCATAGCCGCGAGGCTCTGCTGGCGGCGCGCAGCGAGCTGGTGCTGGCCTCGCGGCTTGCGTACCTCCTGCCGCCGATCGACGGCGTGACCACCGCGATCGACGATGCCACCGCCATTGCCGAGGATACGCGCCACGCCCGCGAGCTCGGCTTCGGCGGCAAGCTCTGCATCCACCCCCGGCAGATCGAGGCCATCCGTGCCGGCTTTGCCCCCGATCCGGCCGAGATCGCCTGGGCCTGCAAGGTGCTGGCGAGCGGCGATGGCGCGGCCGCGGTCGATGGCGCGATGGTCGACGAGCCTGTGCGCCTTCGCGCTCGCTCCATTCTGATACGCGCGGGAGAGAGCGGCGCCTGAAGCCGGTGGCCGCTGCCCTGCCGCTTATGTGAAAATCTCGGCCCGAGGACGGTTTCGAATGGCTCTGCCTCCGCTCATTCTCATCCCCGGTCTCCTGAACGACGCGGAGCTGTGGCGTGACCAGATCGCGGCGCTGGCGGATATCGCCGATTGCCGGGTTGCCGATATCACGCAAGGCGAGAGCCTCGAGGCGCTGGCGCGGAGCGTACTGGCGCAGGCGCCGCCGCGCTTCGCGCTCGCCGGCTTCTCGTTGGGCGGCTACGTCGCCGTCGAGATGGCGCGCATCGCGGCGGAGCGCATCGAGCGGCTGGCATTGCTGGATACCTCGATCCAGCCCGACGATCCCGAACGGGCGGCCGCCCGGCAGATCCGCGACAGGGCGGCCCGCGCGCCCGGCACCTTCCATGGTTTCGGCGACCGGCTTCTCAGGACGTATCTCAGCGCAGCCCATCTTCAGGACGAGCACATCGTCGGGCGCATCCGGGGCATGACGCAGCGCCTCGGCGCCGAGATCTTCCTGCGCCAGAACAACATCCTGCGAAAGGATGGCGCTGGGGTTCTGGCCGGCCTGACCTGCCCGGTGCTGATCCTCTGCGGCGAGGAGGACCGGCTGACGCCGCTTGCGGAGCATCAGGCGATGGCGCGCCTCGTGCCGCAGGCACAGCTCGTCACCATACCCGGCAGCGGCCACATGACCCCGATCGAGAACCCCGAGGCGGTCAACGTGGCTCTGAGGGACTGGCTGCGATCGGGTCGATAAGGTGTCTAATCCCGCCGGCCTCGGCCGAGCACAGCCAGCCAAAACCTGGACGCCAAAGGCCGGAGCCCGGCGACTAGCGACAGTCTAGGCGCAGGTGCAGGCCGTGGGTCTGGCCTGCCGCAGGTCGGCGGCATCTGTGGTCTGCTCAGACTAGCCTTGAATAGCGCAGTGGCTGCCGACTCAGCATCCTTCCGCATTGCCTAGCTGTGGCCGTTCGGATCTTGAGTGCGCCCAGCCGTGCCAAAATTTCGCCGATCGATCAAACACCATGGCTTGTCGCCCTCCGAGGGCGTTTCGGCTTGGCCATTGTTCTGGGCATGTCCGGCGCCCCGCGACCGGACAGCAGCTTCCGCGCTGCCAGATCCTGCCCACCCGGTTTTGTTAAGCTGCACTAACCAGTCCAGAAAGCTCTGATCAGCTTATCCGGCACTCGACCTCCGCTTAGCTTCCCCGCACTGCCGACGCGTCCGAAAGAGGTCTGCGGCCGGCAAGCCCGATCCAACCGAGCAGGGGCTCAGCATGAGCAAAGCCAGGACGCTTTTCGGGGGCCTCGTCGGCCTCCTCATCACCACGACTGCCGATGCGCGGGACTGCGCCAGGACCGGCACGACCTGGCCCGCAGAACTGCATCGCGAATGGATCATGACCGGCTGGGAGAAGCGCACTGGCGACGCGCCGTTCGACTTCAGGACGAAGCTCGGCAAGTACTATGACTGGTCATCCACGGACGTCCTCCTCTACGACGATCTCGCCCCCGAGCGGCGGATGGCCAGAAGCGCCGAAGCCTATGGCGCGATGTGGACGCCGATCTTCGTGAGCCAGCGCGAGGTGCGCCACGCCGTGGTCGATGGCCCAGACGCGATCATCGGTGGCGAGCTCGCGAGCTCGACGCTCGAATTCGCCGCCCGCCTCGAGGCCGGCGACGGCAGGATTTCCGGCATTCGCGACCGCTCGACGCTGGTCTGGCGCTGCGGCGCCGAGGGCTGGCGGATCGTGCGCGAGCACAACTCCTCCTATCCCGTCGATCGCGCCGAGATCGATCGCCTCGTGCCGGTACCCGCCACGCGCTGAGAGCCCCCCCCCGCGGTCTCCGGGACCGGCCGCGAGGCGGCGCCCTGCCCTGCCGCGCGCGCCGCCGCAAAAGCGGCGGGCTGGACGAATGACCGCGCGGCGAGACGCGCCCCGACACCCGGCTTCCAGATCCCGCCCGGAAAACGGGGCAGCGACGGATAACCGACAGGAGAGATAGAGATGAAGAGCGATGATCAAGCGCCGCAGCTGACACGACGGCGCTTCGGCCAGGCCCTGGGCCTTGGCCTCGCCGCAGGCGCGGAAGTGAGCTGGATGGCCTTCGCCAACATTCCCGCCTCGGCCCAGTCGACGTCCGAAATCACGATGAAGGTCGCCTTCAGGGTCAACGGTCAGGCGCATAGCCTTGCGGTCGACCCACGCACGACGTTGCTCGACGCCCTGCGGGAGCATCTCGGCCTGACCGGCACGAAGAAGGGCTGCGACCATGGCCAGTGCGGCGCCTGCACGGCGATCGTCGACGGCCGGCGGATGAACACCTGCCTCAGTCTCGCCCTCATGCACGAGAGCAGCGAGATCACCACGATCGAGGGGCTCGGGCGTGTCGAGGAACTGCACCCGATGCAGGCGGCCTTCATCGCGCACGACGGCTATCAGTGCGGATATTGCACGCCGGGCCAGATCCTGTCGGCGGTCGCGACATTGGACGAGATCGCAGCCGGCATCCCGAGCGCAGCCACGCGCCGGGTGTCTCAGCCCTCGCCCGCGAGCCCCGAGGAAATCCGCGAACGCATGAGCGGCAATCTCTGCCGCTGCGCCGCCTACCCCAACATCATCGCAGCGATCGCAGACGTCCAGGAGGGCCGCCGATGAGACCCTTCGCCTATCAACGCGCGACCTCCGCCAGAGAGGCCGTCGCCATGCTGGCGGCCCGGCCGCAGGCGCGGATCATCGCCGGCGGAACGAACCTCCTCGATCTGATGAAGCTGCAGATCGAAACGCCGGCGCATCTCGTCGACATCAACGGGATCGGGCTCGACACCATCGAACCCGACGGGGCCGGCGGCCTGCGTCTCGGCGCGCTTATGCGGAACACCGATCTTGCCGCGCACGACACCATACGGCGTCAGTATGGCGTCCTGACCCGCGCGCTCGTCGCCGGAGCCTCCGGACAGCTTCGCAACCGCGCGACGACGGCCGGAAATCTGATGCAGCGAACGCGCTGCCCCTATTTCTACGGCTCGGCGATGGCCTGCAACAAGCGGGAGCCCGGCTCGGGCTGCGATGCGCGGGAAGGCGCCTCGGCGAATCTCGCCATCCTCGGCGCGAGCGCCGCCTGCATCGCCACCCACCCTTCGGACATGGCGGTCGCGATGCGGGCCCTCGATGCGGTCGTTCGCGTGCTCGGCGCAGCTGGCGAGCGCAGCATTCCGATCGCCGACTTCCATCGCCTACCGGGCGCCACCCCCGAGGTCGAGACCGCCTTGCAGCCCGGCGAACTCATCACCGCAGTCGAGCTGCCCGCGCCGCTCGGCGGCACGCATGTCTATCGCAAGGTCCGCGAGCGGGCGAGCTATGCCTTCGCCACCGTGTCGGTCGCCCTGATCGCACGGATCGACGGCGAGCGGGTGGCGATCGAGCGTCTCGCTTTCGGCGGGCTCGCCGCGAAGCCGTGGCGGGTGGAGGCAGCCGAGCGCCGCGGTTTCGGCACGCCGGAGGAGATTGCCCGCGACGCCGCCACCGTCGCGCTCGCAGGCGCCCGTCCGACCGACCGCAACGCCTACAAGATCGAGCTCGCGCAGCGCGCCCTGCATGCGGCCCTGATCGATGCATTGGAGCAGAACCGATGACCCGCCTCGACAGCCCGAACACCGCCACCAGGATCGTCGGCCGCCCGATCGACAGGCGGGACGGCCCGCAGAAGGTGACCGGTTCCGCGACCTATGCCTATGAGAAGAGCGGCGCGGGCAAGGCGCTGGTCGGTTTCTTCGCGACGGCGACGATCGGCCGGGGCGAGATCGAGACCATCGACACCTCGGCCGGCGAGGCCATGCCCGGCGTCAGGCTGATCGTCACCTATAGGAACGCGCCCCAGCAGGCGGCGCTGGACACGGGCAACCGGGCGTTCACGACGCGGGCGCGCCCGATCCTGATGGGCAGGCGCATCCACCATTTCGGCCAGCCGATCGCCCTGGTCATCGCCGAGACCTACGAGCAGGCGCGCGATGCCGCGCGCTCCGTCGTCGCGACCTACACCACGGAGCCGGGCACCTTCGTCTATGCCGAGGGCCATCCCGTCCACCAGCCGGAACTTGCCAATGCCGGCTTCGCCGGATCGACGAATCTCGGGGACTTCGAGACCGGCTTCGCGACCGCCGCCTTTCGGGTCGACCAGACCTACGAGACCCTCCCCCATTGCGCCCAGCCGCTGGAGCCGCATGCGACCCTCGCCCATTGGGAGGGGGAGACGCTGCATCTGACGACCAGCCACCAGACGCTGCGCTACATCCAGGCATCGCTCAGGACCGCCTTGGGCCTCGCGCCCGAGAACGTCGTCATCTCCGCACCGTTCGTGGGCGGCGGCTTCGGCTCGAAGCTCGCCGTGCACGCCGACCTGATGGGAGCGGCGATCGGCGCCAGGATGGTGGGGCAGCCGGTGAAGGTCTGCCTCACGCGCCAGCAGATGTTCAGCCTCGTCGGCATGCGCCCCTGGCACCGGCAGCGGGTGCGGCTTGGTGCTGACGCCGATGGCAGGCTGACGGCGATCGGTCATGAGGTGCTGCTCTACTCGAACGAGCGTGATCCGTTCATCGAGCAGACGGGCATCGTGACGCGCTCGCTCTACGCCGGTCCAAATCGCATGACCCGGCACTTGGTCACCCATCTCGATCTGCCCAATGGCGAGGCGGTGCGCGCGCCCGGCGAGCTGCCGGGGCTGCTGGCTGTCGAGACGGCGATGGACGAGCTCGCAGAGGCGCTGGACATGGACCCGGTCGCGTTGCGCGTGCTGAACGACACCACGACCGATCCGGAGAGCGGCGCGCCGCTGACAGGCCGAACGCTGACGCAGTGCCTGCGCACCGGAGCCGAACGGTTCGGCTGGTCCGCTCGCCTGCGCCAGCCACGGGCCCGCCGGGACGGAAACTGGTTCGTCGGCATGGGCGTCGCCTCCGCCATCCGCACCCATTTCCAGGGCGCGACGGAGGTGGAGGTGGCGGTGACGCCGGATCGCCGCATCCAGGTGCGCTCGGACATCACCGATATCGGCACCGGCAGCTATACGATCCTGGCTCAGGTCGCGGCCGAGGTCCTGGGCGTCGATTTCTCCGAGGTCGACGTGATGCTGGCCCATACCCGCCTGCCGGCAGGCGGTGGCTCGGGTGGTTCCTGGGGTGCCTCGAACACGACGGCCGCGCTCCACCAGGCCTGCCTGGCGCTCCTGGAGCGAGCCGGCCTCCTGGCGGGGCCGGGCCTCGTGCGGCAGACCCTGGCGGCGCATCCGGCAGGCCTCTCCGCGCGCGGCAACCTGCCGTCGATGGGGAATGTGCCGAACTGGCGCGAGAAGTCCCGCCACACCTATGGCGCCCATTTCGTCGAATTGGCTGTGCATCGCCTCACCGGCGAGATCAAGGTGCGGCGGATGCTCGGTGTCTTCTCCGCCGGCCGCATCCTGAATCCCAAGACCGCCCGGTCGCAGCTTCTCGGCGGCATGATCTGGGGGCTCTCCGCCGCGCTGCGCGAGGCAGCCGAGATCGATCCGCGACGCGGAAACATCGTCAACGGAGATCTGGCGGAATACCTGCTGCCGGTGCATGCCGACGTTCCCGATGTCGACGTGATGATGCTCGACGAGCCCGACCTCGAAGCGAACCCGGTCGGCGTGAAAGGGGTCGGCGAGCTCGGCGCCTGCGGCTCTTCGGCGGCGTTCGCCAATGCGCTCTACAATGCCTGCGGCGTGCGCGCCCGGAGCTTCCCGGTGCATCTCTCCAGCCTGGTGTCAGGACTCGGGTAGCGGCCTTGGGCGCCTCGCCCAAGGCCGAACTGGTCGCTTAGGGCGACAGCAGCGTACCAGTGGGCGGTAGCACATGGTCCCCGTGACGAGTGCGGCGGCTGGGTCTGGCGCGGCGTCGTGCCCTGGGACAAGACCGAGAGCAGCCGCCCCCAGCTCGGCCGCTATCGCAACCAGACCGAGTTCGTCGTTTGGGGAACCAATAGCCACCTTATGGCCCCCAACCCGCCCTCGGTCTCACCGCCCTTCGGTCCCTGGAGGGACATCACGCCGCTCTGCGACGGATCTCGAAACACTCTCGGTCAGGTCAGGCTTGGGCCGGCTCAGCCGTCCAGCGGAACGGCACGCGATCGACCCACATCCGATGCAGGATGACGGATAAGCGGCGCGCGACCGCAATCATCGCCTTGGCTATGCCCCGGCGCTTGGCGACACCCGAACCCAGAAGCCGCCGGCCCGCTTGCGCGGGTACTGTAGTCAACACCCGATGCAAAAGACCGCACCGGCTACAACGGCGCTGAGTCTCAAAGATCGCGGCGCGCTACAACAGTACCTGATGGTTATCCGCAGAAAGCCAAGTCTCTGGCATAAAAAAGAAATTGGCTGGGGCGGGAGGATTCGAACCTCCGCATGGCGGTACCAAAAACCGCTGCCTTACCGCTTGGCGACGCCCCAATGCGGCTTGCCTTCTAGAGCGCGGCGGCCAAGCGCGCAATATCGGATCGGCCGAGATCACAGGATGTCTGACCGCGGCCGCGCGGTTTCGCCTTTTTTCCGAAGATTGCGTTTTCCTGCCGCTTGCCTGTTGCGCACCACGGAGCGGCTGGCTATAAGCCGCCCACCAGTTGATCGGAGTGTGGCTCAGCCTGGTAGAGCACCTCGTTCGGGACGAGGGGGTCGCAGGTTCAAATCCTGCCACTCCGACCAAAATTTCCCGATATATTATGACGTTAGAAGTACGGCCCTTCGGGGCCTTTTTCTTTTCTCGACGGAAATCCCGGCAGTTTGGAGAAAGATCGACGCACCTTTGCGCCGATCTTCGACCCCTGCGCGACCGCCCGCCCATTCTGGGCGGCTCCCATGCATCGGCAGACCCTCGCCGGCGTGATTCTGCAGCAACCTGCAGAGGTATATGACACGGCCGGCTGCAGGGCAGATGCAGGCGCCCCCCGGTCAAATGCCTGTCACGGGGCCGGACGAAGACGCCACCGACGGGAGGCGACCGGAAACCCTGTCGTGGCCGACCTAAACGCTCTCGACACCAGCTGCGACATGTCAGCTGCTCTGGTCGATGCCGATCTCGAAACTGTCGCCGGCTCCGGGCTCGCTCAGAAGGCCCTCGGCGTCGCGGGGGCGACGGGAGAAGCACTGGCCACCACGGCAGGCGTCCTGACGCATCAGTGGGGCCGCGTCGGCCGCGGCTGCGACATGCTGCTCGACCGGATCGACCATCTCGAAGCGGCCTGTGCGCCGCAGCCGAAAAAAGGCCCGGCGCCGTCTGAGCGAAGACCGCGCCGATGGAACGGCGATATACGAACAATGTGAAGTAAACCGACGCTGTTCGCTTTACTTGTCCATCAGACACTGCCCCTCACAACAGGGGAGCGTTCGCATGGTTCTTTCGGCACTCGGATTTCTGAGCTTCATGGCTCTCGGATACGCGCTCTACGTCGCATCCGCGCCGGAGAAGGCCGCCGCGCCCGCGAAACCGTTGATCAACTGAAGAACAAGACCCAGGCCCGCGCCAAGGCGGGCGCTCACTGCCCGCGACCTTTCCGAACGGCGTCCGACCGCGCGCGCCTCGTCCCTGGCATTATGGGCCGATCGATCGTCTGCGGCTTGCTCCGGACTGTCGGGCTATGAGTGAGCGCCGCAGCGGCTTCCTATTTGCCGCAGACTGCGGCAAGCGCACCAAGCGGTATCGGCAGCGATCGCCCGTCCTCGAGCAGGAGGAACGGCTCGAGCGCCCCCCCCTCACAGGTGAATTCCTTCGGCAGCATCAGGCGGAAACCGAACCGAACCTTGCGCAGATCGGTGCGCCCCAACGCATCGGCCGTGGCGGCGCGCATGCGATCCAGATCGACAAGCGCCAGGGTTTGCCCTGCCTGTCGTAAGGCAACGTGGCTGCCGAGCTGGGGCTTGTCGAGATCGATGCCATATCCGCGGACGACAAGGTTTCCTGTCGGCATCGTCGCGATCGCGTCGATCGCCATGCGCACGCTCGGGCCCGCGACGGAAGTCGGCCCGGACAGAATGCGCGCGGCCCGCGCGGTATCGGCGGCCTCGCCGCGCATCCTGAATTCGCCAGCCGCGGCCACGGCCAGGAAAAAGCCGATGAACGCGAGCGCCACGATCGAGAGGCGCCGTTTGGGAGCGCCTGTAATGTGCCGTTTCAGACGTCGATGAATCGCGCCGTCCAACGGCGCCAGCGCGATGGCCGCTGCGAGCGAGGCGGCCGCCCAGACGAACCACAAGAGGACCGCTGGCGTGGCTGCCGGCAACACGGCCGAAAGCGTCATGATGATCGGCACATGGACGAGGTAGAGGACGTAGCTGGCATCGCCGAGACGCAGGCCGAAGCGCGCGAGCGGTCCGGATGGCACGGTCATCGGGGCGGTCACGGCGCTCGCCACGAGCAGGCTCGCGGACAGGCCCGTGACGAGCCTGAGCATGGCTGCGTCGAGCTCGAAGACGAAGACGGGGAGCAGCAAGATGACCGCCGCCGGCATGAGCGACCGAGGCAACGCGCCGCGGCGATGCAGCTCGCCAGCCAGAAAGCCCAGCACGAATGGAATGTTCAGCACGGTCAGCGGAAACTCGCTGAGCGTCGGCGCTCCCGGATGGGCCTGCCCCGGTCCAAGCGCGAAAGCGCCGGCCAGGATTACCAGCCAGGCCAGCATCGCCACGGGCGCAAACCGCGCCAAGCCCAAGAATGCCAGCACCGTCAGGCCGACATAATAGGTCATCTCGTAGAGCAGCGTCCATTCGACGCCGAGGAAATAGGGGCGAGGCCCGGACGGCACCAAGGTCAGTGCCCAGAAGTTGAAGCCGCGCGGCTGCCCGATAAGAACGAAGAGTACGGACGCCAGCGCGATGATGATGAACATCGTCGGATAGATGCGAGCGATCCGGCTGACCAGAAACGTACCGGGATCATCCCGTCGCAGGAGATCGCTCATCAGATAACCGGACAGCGCAAAGAAGACCGCAACACCGTAGGCTCCCCAGCCGCCCGGGAAGACACCGTTCATGGCCTCGCTGCCGCGCAACAGCTCAAGATATGTCGCACAATGATAGAACAGCACGGCGAGCGCTGCGAAACCGCGCAGATATTGCAGGCGCGCATTTCGGACGATCGAGGGCTCGTAGTCGGAAGCGACACCCGGAACCGCGACGAATGCTGTCCCGCCGATTGGCGGCCGAGGGCCGGCAAGGTCCGTCACTGTCACCATCTCCCGCGGTCGTTGACCGCGTCAAAAGCAGCCCTTCTCGGCGGCAGCACCCAAACTCGCCTTCGCCAGCGCAACGGGGGCGGCGTCGAGGAGCGCGGATCATCTTCATCCCGCGGGTCTCGGCCAGCGGCAATGAACTTTGTCCGCAATGTGCCTGATCGATGTCTGATTGTTTCGTAGTGTTGCTGACTTGTAACTGAAACAAGCCCAAGGTGATCGGACACGGAGCCCTCGGACGAGGCTGGCATTCATGGCTGCCCCCGAGATCACCCGCTATCAATCCGGATCAGAAGAGCATCACGGCCGCTGTGCGCAGAGTTCGGATGGCGCCGCGCGGTGTTTCCGGTGGCATAGGAGCAGCAGGGCTACGATAGCAGGACTTTGCGCGACACCCTGACGAAGCTGCGCCACATCCCAGGCATGCAGGCTCGAGATCACCGTGCAATTTCAGGGCACCGCCCGGTGTTCGTCGCGTTCGTCAGCCGTGGCGCAGCGGACGGGCTTTCGCTAGACTTGGGCTGAGCAAGTGGAGCGGGCCGGCATGACGCGCATTCTTCGTATCGTTGGTATCCTCGGCATCGCCACCTTGCTCGCCGGCTGCGACCGCTGCGGCAACATGATGGAACTCGACATGTTCCTGCAGCCGGTGAAGAAGGTCTGCATGGACACCAAGCCCGCCGGCTGAGGGGCGCTTCCTCACCACCCGCAAACAAAAAAGGCCGGGGCAAGCGGCCCCGGCCTTCGGCAGTCCACAAGGATGTCGCGTTCAGCCGCGGCGCTTCAGCAGCGTCCAGCCGGCGCCGACGAGGCTCGCCGCCAGCGCCACCTTGAGCGCCTCGCCGATCAGGAAGGGCTGCGCGCCGGCAGCCCAGGCGCCGGAGAGACCGATCCCGGTCGCGCCGCTCGCCATCTGGGCGCCGAAGGCGAGCCAGAGGCAGCCGAGCCCGAGAATCACGAGGTCCGCGGCGACCAGCCCGGCGACGAGGCGGAGCAGCGAGGCGCCGCGCGCAGCCGCCCAGCCCGCGACGGCGACGGCCGGCAGCGCAGCGATCAGGAAGCCGCCGGTCGGGCCGGCGAAGTAGAGCGGGCCGGCCAGCATCGGCGGCGTGTTGGTGAAGACCGGCAGGCCGGCGAGGCCGTAACCGAGATAGAGAGCCACGGTGGCGAGGCCGAGCCGCGGGCCATAGGCGGCGCCGAGCGCCAGGATCGCCAGCGTCTGCAGCGTCACCGGCACCGGCCAGAGCGGGACCTTGACCTTGGCGGCAAGCACCAGCAGCAGGCTGCCGGCGAACGCCAGCATGACATTGCGCGCCAGACGCGAGCGCGGATCGGAGAGCGCGGGAAGAGCGGAGCCGACCATGGTGTCGGCGGGCAAGGGCAGCGACTGGGCCATCGGCGTCTCATCCTCTTCTGGGCAGGCGCCGTCGACGCCCGGTTCGTCCGTCTATAGAAAACCCGGCACCGGCCCACAACCGGCCAGGATGCACGAACCCGGATGCGACGATGAGCAATGGCAACCAGGACGACCGGCGTGACGAGGCGGCCGAGCCGCTCGCCTTCGATCGGGAGGCGCTCGCCGCCGGCGCGGTGGTGCAGCTCTCGCCGCTGGTCCGGAGGATCGTCGCCGGCAATGGCGGGCCGATGACCTTCACCGGGACCTGCAGCTACATAATCGGCCGCGGCAAGGTCGCGATCATCGATCCTGGCCCAGACGATCCCTCCCACGTCGCCAATCTGCTGGCGGCCGTCGCGGGCGAGAGCGTCGAGCAGATCGTCATCACCCACACCCATCGTGACCATTCGCCGGCGAGCCGCGCCGTCAAGGCCGCGACCGGCGCCGCGATCGTCGGCTGCAGCCCGCATCGCCCGGCCCGTGAACTCGCGCTCGGCGAGATCAACCCGCTCGACGCCGCCGCCGACAAGGACTACGCGCCGGACCTCGTAATGGGCGACGGGGACGCTGTTACCGGCCAGGGCTGGAGCCTGCGAGCGGTCGAGACGCCCGGCCACACCGCGAACCACCTTGCCTTCGCGCTCGACGAGGAGAAGACGCTGTTCTCCGGCGACCATGTCATGGCCTGGTCGACTTCCATCGTCGCTCCGCCGGACGGCTCGATGGTCGCCTACATGGCCTCGATCGAGAAGCTGCGCGGCCAGAAACACCGGCTCTACTGGCCGGGCCATGGCGGGCCGGTGCGCGAGCCGCAGCGCTTCCTGCGCGGGCTGGTGCAGCACCGCCGTCTGCGCGAGGCAGCGATTCTCAATCGCCTGCGTGCCGGCGACGAGACGATCTCGGCGATGGTGCCAATGATCTATCTGGAGCTGGCGCCGGCGCTGCATGGCGCGGCTTCGCTCTCCGTGCTCGCCCAGCTCGAGGATCTGGTCGCGCGCGGCATCGTGCTCTGCGACGAAGCTCTGCCCGCGCTGGCGAGCCGCTACCGGCTGGCGTGAGCGCGGAAGCTCAACGCAACTCCACGAGCAGCTTCACCTCCTCCTCGAAGGCAGCGATCCGCCGGGCATTGGCGCCGAAATCGAAGCCGCCGAGCCGCGAAGCCGAGCGAATGTCGATCCGGCTGCCATCGGCGCGTGGCCGGATGCGGATGGTGATGTCGTCGACCAGGCGCAGGACGCGCGAATGCGCCACCGCGTCGAGCCGCCCTGCCCCGCTGCGCCCGCCCGGCGCCGCGCCCTCCAGCACCCGCCAGCCGAGATTGACGCTGGCCTTGCGGGCAATGTCGTAGGCGATCTCGGCCGGCAGCTCGAGCACGATCGGCAGGGCGCGCGGATAGCCCTGGCGCTGCGCCCTGCGCCGCTCGGCCGGCACATCCGGCGGTACCAGTCCCTGGCGTGCCGCGAGCGCGACGCGCGAGCGGCTGAAGGCCGGCGGCTCGTCGATATCGGTCGAGACGTCGCTGATCAGCGGCAGGGTCGCAAGCTGGAAGCCGGCATAGGCCACCGGCAGCAGCAGGAGCAGGCTGAGCACGAAGGCGAAGGCGGCGATGCCGATGCCGCGATGTCCGTCCTGCCAGATCCGCACGAAGGCGGCGAGCGACAGGAGCAGCGCGAGCAGGACGAAGACATAGGCCCCGGCGATCGGCGCCAGCCGCTCCACCGAAGGCTGCCCGAAGCGGAAGATGACGACCGCGAGCACGACGACCGTCAGCCCGAACAGCGCCAACCGCCGACTCCAGATCGCGGCGCGCGAGACGGGCTCTTCGAAGACCAGCCGGCGGTGCATGCCTCTTAGGTGGCCGAGCGCCGGCCGGAAGGCAAGCGGGCGATGTCGGCACCGCCTCTCGGCGGCTCATCCCGGCCGGAGCCGCGAGGCGGCGCAGAGCCGGGATCCATGCCTGAACTTCGCCGGAACAGGCTACGGCCTGAATCCCGGGTCGAGCTGCGCTCGCCCGGGATGATACGCCGAAGTCCGAGGCGACGCGCTCAGTCGATGGCGCGCACCGCCCCCTTGGCCGCGCTGGTCGCGAGCGCCGCATAGGCCTTCAGCGCGGTCGAGACCTTGCGCTTGCGCGGCGCCGCCGGCTTCCAGGCATCCTTGCCCTTGGCCTCCATCGTGGCGCGGCGGCGCGCCAGCTCTTCGTCGGAGATCTTCAGGTTGATGCTGCGGTTCGGGATGTCGATCTCGATGACGTCGCCGCCCTCGACGAGGCCGATCGCACCACCTTCCGCCGCTTCCGGCGAGACATGGCCGATGGAGAGGCCGGACGAGCCGCCGGAGAAGCGCCCGTCGGTGATAAGCGCGCAGGCCTTTCCGAGCCCCTTCGACTTCAGATAGCTCGTCGGATAGAGCATTTCCTGCATGCCCGGCCCGCCGCGCGGCCCCTCATAGCGGATCAGCACGATCTCGCCGGGCTTGACCTTGTTGTTGAGGATGCCTTCGACCGCCGCATCCTGGCTCTCGAAGATCACCGCGGCGCCGGAGAAGGTCAGGATCGAGGCGTCTACGCCGGCCGTCTTCACGATGCAGCCGTCGAGCGCAATGTTGCCGAAGAGCACGGCGAGGCCGCCATCCTGCGAATAGGCATGGGCCTTGTCGCGGATCACGCCGGTCTCGCGGTCGGTGTCGAGTTCGGCGTAGCGCCGGTCCTGGCTGAAGGCGGTCTGCGTCGGCACGCCGCCAGGCGCGGCGCTGAAGAAGCTCTTCACCGCTTCGCTGGTGGTGCGCTTGATGTCCCAGCGCTCCAGCGCCTCGGCCATGCTGGCGCTGTGGACCGTCGGCAGCGAGGTGTCGATCAGCCCGGCGCGGTCGAGCTCGCCGAGGATCGCCAGGATGCCGCCGGCGCGGTGCACGTCTTCCATGTGGACGTTGGCGACGGCCGGGGCGACCTTGCAGAGCACCGGGACATTGCGCGACAGCCGGTCGATATCGGCCATGGTGAAGTCGATCTCGGCCTCATGGGCGGCAGCAAGCAGGTGCAGCACTGTGTTGGTCGAGCCGCCCATCGAGATGTCGAGCGTCATCGCGTTCTCGAACGCCTTGAAGCTCGCGACATTCCGCGGCAGCACGCTCTCGTCGTTCTGCTCATAGTAGCGCTTGGCGATATCGACGATCAGGTGGCCGGCCTCGACGAAGAGGCGCTTGCGGTCGGCATGGGTGGCCAGCGTCGAGCCGTTACCGGGCAGAGCGAGCCCGAGCGCCTCGGTCAGGCAGTTCATCGAGTTGGCGGTGAACATGCCGGAGCAGGAGCCGCAGGTCGGGCAGGCCGAGCGCTCGATCACGTCGACTTCGCTGTCGGAATACTTGCCGTCGGCGGCGGCGACCATGGCATCGACCAGGTCGACCTTCTTCAGCACGCCCTCGGCGATGTACTTGCCGGCCTCCATCGGCCCGCCGGAGACGAAGACGGTCGGGATGTTGAGGCGCATCGCCGCCATCAGCATGCCGGGCGTGATCTTGTCGCAGTTCGAGATGCAGACCATCGCGTCGGCGCAATGCGCGTTGACCATGTACTCGACGCTGTCGGCGATCAGCTCGCGCGAAGGCAGCGAATAGAGCATGCCGTCATGGCCCATGGCGATGCCGTCATCGACCGCGATGGTGTTGAATTCCTTGGCGACGCCGCCGGCCTGCTCGATCTCTCGCGCGACCAGCTGGCCGAGATCCTTGAGATGGACATGGCCCGGCACGAACTGGGTGAAGGAGTTTACCACCGCGATGATCGGCTTGCCGAAATCGCCGTCCTTCATCCCGGTGGCGCGCCAGAGACCGCGCGCGCCCGCCATGTTGCGGCCCTTCGTGGTGGTGTCGGATCTCAACCTCGGCATGCTTGACCTCTTCGCCCATACGCCCAAACAGAGTGTTTGGGACTAAGGCTAGCGACCGCGGCTGACCAGCCAAAATTGAATTATTCGATTTTGACCATCGGCGCGGTCCATGCTGCGGGCGCGAACGGGCCGGCCTATCGCATTTTCCCGGGTCATCCCGGACAAGCGGCGAAGCCGCGCCGATCCGGGTTCCATGCCTGAGGCGGCCCGGCATCGATCCCGGGTCTCCGCTGTGCTGCGCCCGGGATGACCGGGGACGGGGCCGAGAAGGCGCGGACTGAAAGGAACGGGACTGTGACGGCTCTACGCAATATCGACATCGACCTGCTGCGCTCCTTCGTGACGATCGCCGAGCTGCGCTCCTTCACCCGCGCCGCGGCCGCCCTGTCCCGCACCCAGTCGACGATCTCGACGCAGGTGCGCAGGCTCGAGGAGATCGCAGGCCAGACCTTGCTGCAGCGCTCGCCGCAGGAGGTGCTGCTCACCCGTGCCGGCGAGGATTTCCTCGGCTATGCCCGCCGTATCGTCGCGCTGCATGACGAAGCGCTCGACGTCGTCCGCGCTCAGAGCGTGTCCGGCCGCGTCCGTCTTGCCGTGATGGACGACTACGCTACCATCGTCCTGCCGGAGACGCTGGCGCGCTTCGCCCGCTCGCATCCGGAAGTCGAGCTAGAGGTCACCACCGGCTTCACCCGCGACCTGATGAACGCCCTCGGCGAGGAGTTCGACCTGGTGCTCGCCACCCAGCGCGCCGGCGACGGGCGCGGCGAGGTGCTGCGCACCGAACGCACCGCCTGGGCCGCTTCCGACCGCCATGATGTCTCGCTCGCCGGCCCGCTGCCGCTCGCCTTGCTGAAGGCACCGAACATGTATCGCGAATGGGCGCTGGAGGCGCTGAACGAGGCCGGACTCGGCTGGCGCATCCTGTTTTCGAGTTCGAGCATCGGCGCCGTCGAGGCGATGGCGGTGGCCGGCGCCGCGCTGACCGTGGTCAAGGCCGGCACCGCCCGGCCCGGCTTGCGCCTGCTCGGCCGGGACGACGGACTGCCCGAACTGCCGGCCTCGGAGATCGCGCTGCATCTCGCGCCGGGGCGCCCCTCCGCCGCTGCGCGTGCGCTCAGCAGCTTTTTGGCCGAAGCGCTGCGGGAAGACGGCGAGGGCTAGCCTTCGCGCTCGGGCAGGCTCTCCACGAGGATTTCGCGTTTGCCTGCGTGGTTTGCGGGACCGACGATGCCCTCGTTCTCCATGCGCTCCATGATCGAGGCGGCGCGGTTGTAGCCGATCTGCAGGCGGCGCTGGAT
>NZ_JBXAJY010000012.1:0-16552 GCF_058797755.1 Allobosea sp. GW823-FHT02B03
GGGTCGATCAGCAGCGCAGCGCCATAGGCCGTGCCGAGCCCGGCATCGTCTCCCGCAACCGGAACCGCGTTCGGCGGCGGTGCGTCGGCGATCTTGCGCAACGAGATGTCGTCGAGCGCGGCGCCATAGCCGTTGAGGTTGGTTTCGGTGCCCTGGAAGATCAGCTCGTTGCTGCCGTCGCCTGCACCGCCGACGACATCGACGGTGATCGCGAGCCAGCTATTGCCGGGGATGCCCTCATAGACGATCTGGCCACCCCAATAGACACGGACGCCGTCATCGCTCGTCCGGGCGTCGGCATCGGCGATGAAGAAGCTGAGCCGATAGGTCGCGCCGGTCTCGACGCCCGCCACCTTCTGAACGAGCTTCGCATTGTTGCCGTTGCCGTCCATGTCGAACCAGACATTGCCGTCCTTGGCGCCGACACCGTTCTGGGTATCGAAGTGCAGCTCGGCGCGGCCACCGCCCGCGCTGTTGACCTGTGTCCAGCCGGCGATGATGCCGTTGTCGTTGCGATAGCCCCAGTCCCCACTCCAGTTGCCGTTGCTGGCACCGGTCAGATCCTCGAAGCTGCCATTGACGATGAGGTTCGGGTTCTGGTCGATCCAGACCATCGAAACCTTGTCCAGCGCCACGCCGGCGCCGTTCGGGTTCACGGTGGTGCTGGCGAATTCGAGCTTGTTGGAGCCGTCGCCGGCACCGCCGACCACGTCGATGGTGATCTCCTGCCACTTGTTCTTGGGTATGCCGGTGTAGATGACCTGCCCGCCCCAATAGACCGTGACGGTGTCGCTGGCCTGGGCGATGTCGGTGTCGGCGATGGCGAACTTCAGCCGGTAGGTCTCGCCCTCGCTGACGCCCGCGACGGTCTGGACCAGACGCGCATTCCTCGGCGCTCCCTCCATATCGAACCAGTAGCTGCCCTCGAGCGCGCCGATGCCGCCAACGGTGTCGCGGTGGATCTCGGCCCGGTTGTCGCCGGTGTTGACCCAGCCGGGGATGACGCCGGCCGGGTTGGTGTTGCGATAGCCCCAGGCGGCGCCGTCATTGGCGCCGGTCAGATCCTCGAAGCTGCCATTGACGATGAGCTCCGGACCGACCGCGGTCGAAGGCGCGATCGTCAGGCTCAGCGTCGCCGTGTCCGTGCCGCCGAAGCCGTCGCTGACGGTGAAGGTGAAGCTGTCCTGCCCGACATAGCCGGCAGCAGGCGTATAGCGATAGCTGCCGTCGGCATCGATCTCGACCGTGCCATGGGCCGGGCCCTGGCCGAGGGCGAAGCTCAGCGGCACGTCGCCATCGGCGTCGGTCGCGGCAAGCTGACCCGTCACGACATTGCCCCGGGTGCCGCTCGCGGCGCCGTCGAGGGCGTCGGGCGCGGTGTTCTCGGCCGGCGGCGTGCCCGGCTCGGCGATCTTGACGAGCCTGATATCGTCGAGCGCCGCGCCATAGGTGTTGAGACCGGTGCCGGTCGCGATGAATTCGAGCCTGTTCGAGGCATCGCCGGAGCCGCCGGTGACCCGGAAGCTCAGAGTCTGCCAGGGATTGGTCGGAACGCCCTCATAGACGAGCTGGCCGTTCCAGACGACGCGGATGCCGTCGTCGGAGACCGCGGTGTCGGCATCGCCGAGCGCGAAGCTCAGGAGATAGGTTGCGCCATCCTCGATGCGCGCGACCTGCTGAACGATGTGCGTGTTGGTGTTGTAGCCGTCCATGTCGAGCCAGATCCGGCCGTCCGTGGCGACGACGCCGTTCGGCGAATCCCAGTGCTGCTCGATGCGATTGCCGTTGACGTCCGTCCAGCCGGCGATGATGCCGTTCGGGTTGCGATAGCCCCAGTCGCTCGGCCCGTTGTTCCCGGTCGAGGCCGAGACGTCCTCGAAGCTGCCATTGGCGACGAGATCGGTGCCGACCACGATGCCTGGAACCACATCCAGGCTGACGACCGCCTCGGCGACACCGCCATGCCCGTCATTGACGAGGACGCTGAACCGGTCGGTACCGGTGAAGCCGGCCGACGGGGTGTAGCGGTAGCTGCCGTCCGGGTTGAAGGCGAGCGTGCCATGGGCCGGCCCCTCGAGCAGGCTGTAGACGAGCGCGTCGCCATCGGCGTCGCCGGCAGCGACCTGGCCGCGATAGGCCATGTCCTGGCTGATCCGCAGCTCATTGGCGCCGGCTTCCGGCGCGGCGTTGCCGGCGGAAGGCAGCGCGGGCTCGGCGACCTTGACGAAATGGACGTCGTCGAGCTCGGCCCCGAAGCCGGTGCTGGCGCCCGCGAAGGCGAGCAGGTTCGAGCCGTCGCCCGCGCCGCCCTTGACGATGAAGCTGAAGGCCTCCCCGGCGGCGCTCGGCGTGCCCTGGTAGACGACCTCGCCGCCCCAGGTGACGACGACGCCGTCATCCCCGTTCGGCAGGTCGGCCAGCGAAAAGCTCAGGCGGTAGACGGCGCCGTTCTCGGCGTCCTCGATCTGTCGGGCAAGCACGGCGGGGCTGAAATCCCCCTCGGATACGAGATCCGTGCCCAGCGCAATCTGGGAAGGCTCGGCCAGGCCGGGAGCGGCGGCAAGAATCGCCTCGAGCCCCGGCAGCAGGGCGGCGATCTCGGCATCGCTGCCGGGGACGGCGAGCGCGGCCAGTTCGGCCCCGGTCAGGCTCAGCCCATCGCTGGTGGTGATCGCAGCTGGCTGATGTGCCGGATCGACGCCGTCGCGAAGGATGATCGCATCGCTGCCCGAGCGGACGATCAGGTTGTTGCCGTCGCGCAGGACGACGATGTCCGCGGGAAGAATCCCGTCGAAATGGAGCGTGCTCGTGCTGTCGAGAATGACGAGGTCGATGCCGTCGCCGGCGCGGAAGACGATCCTGTCGCCGGTCGCGACGATGACGTCGTTGCCGGCACCGCCGATGAGCGTGTCGGCGCCTTCGCCGCCGGAGAGGAAGTCGCCGCCGGCGCCGCCATGCAGCTCATCGTCGCCGGCGCCGCCGAAGAGGACATCGTTGCCGCCGTCGCCATAGACCACGTCGGCGCCGTCGCCAGCGCGCACGAGGTCGTTGCCCTGCATCGCATAGAGGATGTCGGCGCCGGCGGTGCCGGTCAGAACGTCCCAATTGGCCGTGCCGAAGGCCGCCTTCGCGCCGCCGATCTCGGCGATGCTCTCGCGGGCGAGCCTGGTGTCGTCGACGAAGATCGCGTCCACGCCCATGTCGACGTATTTCTGGACATCGGCCTTCGAGCCCATGATCGTCCAGGCGACGACCTTGAGGCCCGCCGCATGCGCGGCCGCGACATCCGCCGCGGTGAAGGAGTTGATCACAGGCGCGACCATGTCGGCGAAGCTCGCGATCTCGGTCGGGTTGCCGATGCCGGAGCGCAGATAGGCCAGCGGAACGTCCACGCCGTATTGGGGCATGATCGTGTCGTGGAGCTGCTGGAGATTGGCCGGGTTGAAGCTCTGGATGGTGACCAGCGCGGGATCGGTGAAATCATGCGCGATCAGCGCCTCGATCAGGGCTTCGCTGATCGCGTAGCTGGTGTTCTTGGTCTCGGGAACGATGCCGATCTTGCGCCCGGTCTCCACCGACATCGCCTTCGCGATCTCGATCACCTCGCCGAAGGTCATCAGCGCCGGCTCGATGGCCTTGGCCTCCGCATAGGTCAGGTTGGCGTAGTTGTGGTCGTCATGGCTGGCGACGAGGACGCCGTCCTTGGTCAGGTAAAGGTCCGGCTCGATGAAGTCCGCCCCCCAATTCACAGCCCAGACATAGGCCTCGCGGGAATGGTCGGGATAGGGATTGCTGCCGCGATGCGCGAGAAGGACGATGTCGGACATGATGATGTTTCCGGAGAGCGCAAAAGGGGGTCGCGGTCGCGGCATCGCGACCCGCATCGGTTCGGAAGAAGTGGCCCGGCTCCCTCCCGGGAGGCCTGGCCTTGATGTCTAGGGGCGTCCTGCGACGCCCCTAGACAGGCCGAGGCGTGCTCAGACGAAGCGGAAGTCGTCGATGTGCAGCGTGCCGAGCTGCACGCCGCTCAGGGTGAGCGAGTTGCTCTCGTCGAAGGTGATCACGACGTCGGAGCCGACCTGCGCCGCATGCGAGATGACCGTTTCGAAATCGACGAAGACGTCGCTGTCGAAGGTGATCACGTCTTCCTGTCCGCCGGCGAAGTCCGTGATCGTGTCGCGGCCGAAGCCGGGCGCGAAGACGAAGCTGTCATTGCCCGAGCCACCGGTCAGGATGTCGTCGCCGGCGCCACCCTCGAGGACGTCGTCGCCCGAACCGCCGCTCAGCCTGTCGTTGCCGAGACCGCCGAGCAGGATGTCGTCGCCCGAGCCGCCCGAGATCTCGTCATCGCCTTCGCCGCCGTCGAGGACATCGTCGCCCGAGCCGCCCTTCAGCGTGTCGTTGCCGAGGCCGCCGAACAGGGTGTCGTCGCCGGCGCCGCCATTGAGCGTGTCGTTGCCCGCGCCACCGTCGAAGGTGTCGTCGCCATTGCCGCCGGTGACGACATTGTCGCCGTCGCCGAAGGCCAGGCTCTCGATGTTGACGAAGGTCTGGACTCCGATGCCCGCGGCCGCAACCCGGCCCGAGGCCATGTCGACATAGATCGCGCCGCTGGCGGCCGAGAGATCCAGCGTGTCGTAGCCGTCGCCGCCGTCAACATAGTCGTTGCCGGGGCCGGCCTTGATGATGTCGTTTCCAGCGCCGCCATAGATCGTGTCATCGCCTGCGCCGCCGCTGATGACGTCGTTGCCGGCGCCGCCATGGATGGTGTCGTTGCCGGCCTCGCCGTAGAGGACATCGTCGCCGTCGCCCCCGTCGATGAAGTCGTCGCCAGCGCCGGAGTAGATGGTGTCGTTGCCGGCCCCGCCGCGGACGGTGTCGTCGCCGGCGTCGAGGAATATCTGGTCGTTGCCGTCGCCGCCATCGATGTCGAAAGCGCTCGACGAGGTCGCGGTGACGAGGTCGTTGCCGTCCCCGAGCAGGATCTTGCCGTTGACGACGGCACCGACATAGAGGTTGAGGTGGTCGTCGCCGGCGCCCATGTCGATGGCCGCGCCGCCGGTGGCTTCGATCAGGCCAGAATTGCCGAGCTTGTCGTTGCCGCCGCCCATGGAGACGCCGCCGATGATGCGGGCTCCGGCGACGTTGATCACCTCGTCGGCATGGTTGCCGATCAGATTGATCGCCTCGTTGCCGCGCAGGTCGAAGCGGGCGGCGTCGGCCGGCGGGACGTTCTCGGGGCCGTTGCCCTTGCCCTCGATCAGGCCGCGATTGACGATCAGGGTAGCGCCCAGCGCATTGTCGTTGCCGGAATTGTCGACCTGGATCGCGCGGCCATAGCCGCGGATCGTGCCGTTGGTGTCGTTGACGATGGTACCGCCGCCGACCGCGATGGCCTCGGAGACGTTCGGCTCGCCATCGTTCGCGCCGCTGGCGCCGAGCCCCTCGATGGTGCCGGTGTTGAGCACGTAGATGAGGCCGTCGACGTCGACCGCATCGCCGTCGCTGTTCGCCAGGCCGGCCGAGCGGCCCTGCATAAGGCCGTTATTGGTAATCCTGACCATGCTGGCTTCGGAGCCGTCATTGTCGATGTTCACCGCCGAGCCGTTGCGGCCGATCATGGTGCCGTTGTTGACGACCGTGACCGCCTGCTTGCCGGTGACGGCATGCTTCGCCCCCTCGATCAGGCCGCCGGCGAAGTTATTGACCGCGCCGCCGGTGTTCTGCTGGAAATCGATGGCGTCGCCACCGGCAGTCGCGCCCGCCTCGGCGGTGATCGTGCCCCAGTTGTTCACGGTGCCGTTCTGGCCCGGGCGGATCACGTCGGTGTTTTCGCCGTACTGGCGGATCGTCGCGCCGGCGCGGTTGTTGATCGTCAGGCTGGCGCCATTCAGGCTGAAATCGTCGAAGTCGATGACGCGGCCATCGGCCTCGATCAGACCGGCATTGTTGACGACGATCTCGGCGCCGGCGGCGGCCGCACGGCTCGGGCCGATCTCGCCGCGCAGCGTGCCGCCGGCGAGGTTGTCGATGGTCAGCGAACCCGTGGCGCCGAGCGTGGCCTGCAGCAGGCGCTCGCCCGCATTCACTTCGATGAGGCCGGCATTGGTCAGCACGGCGTCGCCGCCGCCGGCCCAGGTCACGGCATTGTTCGCCACGGAAAGCTTGCCGCCGGCGTCGATCGAGACCTTGTCGTCCTCGTCGATCACGATGCCGGACGTGACGGTGCCGCCATTGCGGATGGCGATCTCGTCATAGACGGCGCTACCGGCGACCGACCAGCTTCCGCCCTGGACCTCCAGCCGCTCGACGCCAGTCGACGCCGCGAGCGATCCGATGCCGGTCCCGACGAGCTTGATCGTATCGGTGCCTTCGCCGCCGTCGACGGTCGCCGCGGCGCCTGCGCCGGCGGTGACCTCGATGCTGTCGTCGCCAGCGCCGCCGATCGCGGTGTGGCCGGCACCGATGACGATGCGATCATTGCCGGCGCCGCCGATGACGATCTCGATGTTCTGCAGGGTATCGACGCCGATGTCGGAACCGGTCGCCTTGCCCGTGACGAGGTCGAGCGTCAGGTCGCCCGTCTCGGCCGAATAGTCGGCGGTGTCGAGGCCGTCGCCGCCGTCGAGCAGGTCGTTGCCCTCGCCGCCGATCAGCGTGTCGTTGCCCGAGCCGCCGAACAGGAAGTCGTCGCCGAGGCCACCGAGCAGGCGGTCATTGCCGTCGCCGCCCTGCAGGACGTCGTCGCCTTCGCCGCCGTCGAGCAGATCGTCGCCCGCACCGCCGCGAACGAGGTCGTCGCCGGAGCCGGCCCGCACGATGTCGTTGCCGTCGCCGGCATCGACGGTGAGGTCGTCCTCGACCTCGGTGGCGGTCAGCGTGTCGTCGCCGGCACCCAGGCGGATCTCGCCATAGATCTTCGAGCCATTGAGCAGCGTGACGACGTCGTTACCATCGCCCATGTCGATGGCGGCGCCGTCGAGGCCGATGATGGTGCCCGAATTGACCAGCGTGTCGTCGCCGCCGAGCATCGAGACGCCGCTGAACAGGACGTCGTCATTGCTGAAGCTGTCATCGCCGTCACCGAACGGGCCGAAGGTGGCGGCGTCGATAGCCGGAACCAGGGCGGGCGCAGCGGCGGCGTCAGGCGTCGCCGGCAAGCCCGCCGTCACGGCGAATGAGGACATGGCGCTGCGGGCGGCCTTGCCGCCGCCATCACCGGCGCCACCCTCGATCGCGCTCGGGGCGCGCGCGGTGGCCGGGCCGCCGGCCGGGATCGAAAGATCGATCGACGGATCGACGATCGTGTTGTCCAGCGTCGTGTCGATCAGGCTAGGATTGGTCGAGCTGCCGCTCACGGCGCCCGAGCCGCCGACGCTGCCGGTCGAATCGACATCGGCCTGCGCCTCCGCCTCGCCGGCCTGCGCGGCGGCCGCGCCGCTGCCCAGGCCCTTCACGGTGATCGTCTCGCCAGCGGCGACGTCGCGATCGGCCGCCCAGGTCCAGCGCGTTCCGCTGCCTTCGCCGAGTTCGGCACCGTCCTGCCTGATGTTGATGATGTCGCCCTGGAGGACGGGTTCGAGGACCCTGACAGTGACGCTGCCACCGGCATCAGGACTGAAACCGATATAGCTGACCGAACCGACGGGGCGAGCCATGATGATATTCCTTGCGTCAAATGAGAAAGCGGCGCCCGCGACAAGGCGGGGCGATGCCAGGTCGATCCGAGCCTCGGCGCGCGTTAATGACTTGGTAAGAATGACAGTGATTTTACGGTTTCTTAACCATGTGCGATTTTCGCTCGGGCAAGGCGGCTGAATTACTTGCCGGCTAGCAATTGAGCCTGTCGGGTATTCGGCGAAGCCTCGCGCCTCTGCGGGAGAGCTTCACCGCACTGTCACATCCCACCCCTATCGCTTCGCGCCGCCCATGCCGGGAGCCCGCCTCGTCGCCGGGATCCCGGAAAGCCAAGGCGCGTGAATGCTCGCCCCGGAAGCGGCCGGGGAGCCCGCTCGCGCGCTCGTCCAGTATCGTTACGCGTTCCGGGGAAACCGCCCTTGCTCCCAAGATCTCAGAAGAACGCGGCCAGCGAAGCGCTGGCCTCATGCCGTTCGGCTTTCCTCGCAGTGGCCCTGTTCTCGGCGATCGTGAACGTGCTGATGCTGACGGGCTCGATCTATATGCTGCAGGTCTATGACCGCGTGCTGCCGTCGCGGAGCATCCCGACGCTGGTCGCGCTCTCGATCATCGTGGCGGCGCTCTATATCCTGCTCGGCGTGTTCGACTGGCTGCGCCAGCGCATCCTCACCCGCATCGGCGCGGAGCTCGACCGCAAGCTCGGCGGCCCGGTGCTGGCCGCGATCGTCCAGGGCCAGGTGCGCGGCGCCCCCACCGGCACCCAGCCCTCGCGCGATCTCGACAGCGTCCGCAGCTTTCTCTCGGGCCTCGGTCCGACGGCGCTGTTCGATCTGCCCTGGATGCCGCTCTACGGCGCGCTCTGCTTCATCCTGCACCCTTATCTCGGCTGGACGCTGGTCGCGGGCGGGGTGATCCTGATCGCCCTCGCGCTGCTGACCGAGTTCGCCTCGCGCCGGCCGAGCGCCGAACTCTCGCGTACCGCGGCCGAACGCGCGACGCTGATCGAGGCTTCGCGGCGCAACGCAGAGGCGGTGACGGCGCTCGGCATGGGCGGCCGGATGGGGCGCCTCTTCGAGCGGACCAACGACCGCCATGTCGCGGCAAATCTCGGCGCCGCGGACATCACCAACGGCCTAGGCGGCGTCTCGAAGGTGATCCGCTTCATGCTCCAGTCGGCGATGCTCGGGGTCGGCGCCTGGCTGGTGATGCACGACCAGGCCTCCTCGGGCGTGATGATCGCCGCATCGGTGCTCAGCAGCCGGGCGCTGGCGCCGATCGAGCTGGCGATCGGCAGCTGGCGTCCGTTCATCGGCGCGCGCCAGGCCTGGGGCCGGCTGCGCACTGTGCTGACCGAAGGACCCGCCGCCCCGTCGGTTGCGCCGGAGTCGCCGACGCGGCGCGTCGCGCTCGAACATCTCGCGGTGGCTCCTCCCGGCAGCGCGACGCTGACGGTCAAGGACATCGCCTTCACGCTCGAAGCCGGCCAGGGCCTCGCCGTGATCGGCCCTTCCGCCTCGGGCAAGTCGTCGCTGGCGCGCGCGCTCGTCGGCGTCTGGCCTGTCGCGCGCGGCAGCCTGCGCCTCGATGGCGCGACGCTCGAACAATGGCCGGAGGAGCAGCGCGGCGCGATCATCGGCTACATGCCGCAGGACGTGCAGCTCTTCGCCGGAACCGTCGCCGAGAACATCGCGCGCTTCGACCCTGCAATGACCGACGAGGCGGTCCGCGGCGCCGCCAAGGCCGCCGGCGCATACGAGCTGATCCTCGGGCTGCCCAAGGGGTTCGAAACCCCGATCGGCGAGGCCGGCGGCACGCTTTCGGGCGGGCAGCGCCAGCGTATCGCTTTGGCGCGGGCGCTCTACCGCGATCCCTTCCTCGTCGTCCTCGACGAGCCCAATGCAAGCCTCGATGCCGATGGCGACGCCGCCCTGACCGCCGCGATCGCCGGCGTGCGGGCCCGCGGCGGCATCGTCGTGGTCATCGCCCATCGCCCTTCGGCGCTGGCGGGCATCGACCTCGTGCTGATCATGGCCGAGGGGCAGGCGCAGGCTTTCGGCCCGAAGGAGGAAGTCCTGCGCAAGAGCCTCGCGGCAAAGCCCGGCAGCGCCGCGGCGGTACATTCCAACCCCAGGATCGTGGTGGCGGCCGATGCGCGCGGTTAACGAGAACAAGGCTGGCGGCAGTCTCCCGCTCGCGGGCGCCGCCCCCGATGGCAAGCGGCCGAATCCGCGCCGCGACATCCGCCGCGCCACATTGCTCGGCGTCGCCACCGCCGCGGTGCTGTGCGGCACGGTCGGGCTCTGGGCCGCCACGGCGCCGCTCTCCGGGGCGGTGATCGCCTCCGGCAAGGTCGTGGTCGAGAGCAATGTCCGTCGCGTGCAGCATCCGGCCGGCGGCGTCGTCGCCGAAATCCGGGTCAAGGAGGGCGACCGCGTCAAGGCGGGCGACGTGCTCGTGCGTCTCGATGAGACCAATGCCCGCGCCAGCCTCACGCTGATCGAGATCGAGCTGCTGCGCTTCCAGGCACGCAAGGCCCGGCTCGAGGCCGAGCGCGACGGCCTGCCCGAACTCGAACTGCCCGCCGCCCTGCGTGATCGCGGCGAGGACACCGCCGTGGCGCAGGCGGTGGCGGCCGAAACGCGGCTGTTCCGCACCCGGCGCGCCGCGGCCGACGTGCAGCGCTCGCAGTTCCGCGAGCGAATCGCGCAGTCGCACGAGGAGATCAAGGGCCTCGCCGCGCAGATCGAGGCGAGGCAAGTCCAGGCCAAGCTGATCGGGCAGGAGCTCGACGGCGTGCAGAAGCTCTACGACCAGAGCCTGGTGGCGCTGTCGCGGCTGACGGCTTTGCAGCGCGAGGCCTCCCGCCTCGTCGGCGAGCGCGGCAGCCTGACCTCCGACACCGCAAGGGTGAAGGGACGCATTGCCGAAGTCGAGCTGCAGATCGTCCAGATCGACGAGGATCTGCGCCGCGAGGTCACGACGGAGCTGCGCGACGTCGACGGCAAGATCGCCGACCTCACCGAGCGCCGCGTCGCGGCGCGCGACCAGCTCGACCGCATCGAGATGCGCGCGCCCCAGGACGGCGTCGTCCATCAGCAGGTCGTGCACACCATCGGCGGCGTGATCGGCCCCGCCGAGCAGATCATGCTGATCGTGCCGGAAGCCGACGGGCTCGTCGTCGAGGCGCGGGTCGAGCCGACGATGATCGACCGCCTGCATGTCGGCCAGCCCGCGATGCTGCGCTTCCCGGCCTTCGACAGCGCGACGACGCCGGACCTGAAGGGCCGGCTGATCCATGTCTCGGCCGATGCCAGCACCGACCAGCAGACCGGTGCCTCGTTCTACACGGTGCGCGTGGCGCTCGACCGGGCCGAGACGAACCGCCTCGACGGCAAGGTCCTGCTTCCGGGGATGCCGGTCGAGACCTTCATCCAGACCGGGACGCGCACCGCCTTCGCCTATCTGGCCAAGCCGTTCCAGGACCAGATCGCGCGCAGCTTCCGCCACTAGCCAGCGGAATTTCGTTGGAAACGCGCCGTTCAGGCCGCCTCGGGGCCTGAACGGCCGATCGCATCGGCCGGCTGGAACGCGTCGGCGGCACAGCGCAGGAAATCGGCGATCATCGGCGTGCGGCGCCTTTCGCCGAGGCATACGACATACTCGTTGATGGCGATGCCGGCGTCCTGCAGCGGCAGATAGCGCAGGCGACTATCGTAGCCGAATTCGAGGTCGGCGATCGCGCCGAGACCGAAGCCGGCGGCGACGGTCTCGCGAACGCCGTCCCGCGTCGAAACCTCGATCACCTCGCCCAGAGTTACGCTATGGGCGCTGAGGTTCTGCTCGAACACCTCCCGCGTGCGGGAGCCGCGCTCGCGCAGCACGAAGGGCAACCCGTGCAGTTCCCGTACGGCGATGGCGCGACGCTGCGCCCAGGGATGGTCCTCCGGCATGCAGATGCCGACCTTCATGCTGGTCAAAGGTTGGACATGGAAGCGGCTGTCCTGCGGCATCTGCGCGGTAATGCCGACATCGGCCCGGTACTGGACGACCTGCTCGATCACGCTGTCGGAATTCTGCAGCTGGATCGAGAACATCAGCTTGGGCCGCCGCCGGCGCAGCGCGCTGAGGATCGGCAGGGAATGCACGGTGCCGTCCGAGGCAAGCCGCAGCCGGCCGCCCTCCGCCTTTCGGCTCTTGAGCATGCGCCCGGCTTCCGACAACGCGGAGAACAGGCGCGAGGTGACCTGGAAGAGCGCCTCGCCATCCTCGGTCAGCGTCGCGCCGCGTGGACCGCGCTCGAACAGCACGACACCAGAGATCGCTTCGAGCTGGCGGACCTGCCCCGACAAGGTCGACTGGCTGACCGACATCTCGCGCGCGGCCTGGGAGTAGCCGCCGGCGGTCGCGACGAAATGGAAAGCCCGAAGCTGCGTGACCGATGCCATGCTCTCAACTCACGCCGTTGGGCCCGGACCTCTAGCGGCGCCGCAATGCGGATTTGTGACAGCGTGCCGGGCCTGCCGCGAAAGACTAGGCAAATAAAGTCTCATCCCTAGGTTTGCCGGCACAGCAGTCGTCAATAATTCGATGTGGGGTATCGCAACTTTCGATGACCTGGATCGGTTCGATTTCAACGATCCGTCACATCGGGTTCCTACCGGTCTTAACTGCAATTTCACCACGTTCGGAAGCGCGGCGACCGAACGTGCCGATGTTCAGACCGTAGCAGAGGCAAACCTCATGACGACGATCAGCAACTCCGTTCTCGACTATATCGCCAAGCGTGGCGCCGAAGACCGCGTCATCGACCTCGGCACCGTGTTCGCCGGCACCGGGCTGACCTATTCGGTCACCAGCAGCGACCCGAGCATCGCAGACGTCGCGATCGAGGACGGCAAGCTCGTCATCGATTACACCGACGCGCTCGGCTACACCGATCTCGCGATCACCGCGACCGACGCCAGCGGCCATAGCGTCACCGACAATGTCCGCGTCCGCGTCGCCGGCGAAAACGCCTATACGATCGCCGTCCTGCCCGACACGCAGGACTACACCAACGCGGCCCGCGTCGGCATATTCAAGAACATGACCAACTGGCTGGTGGAGAACAAGGACAGCCTCGGGCTGCAGTTCGTCATCCATGTCGGCGACATCACCACCAACAACAACGACGCCAGCCACTGGCCCTTCGCCGAGGAGGCCCTGCGCATCCTCGACGGCAAGATCCCCTATTCGCTGCTGCCCGGGAACCACGACCAGAACACCGGCAACGCGGCCAACCACTCGACCAATCCGCTCGACATCCGCTTCTCCCCCGAGAAGCAGGCGGCGACCAATCCCGGCACCTTCGGCGGCGTCTACGACATGGAGCCGAACCGCAGCGCCAACAACTACCATACCTTCACTGCGCCCGACGGCACGAAATGGCTGGTGCTGAGCCTTGAATTCGGGCCGCGCGACGACGTGCTGCGCTGGGCCGGCGAGGTCATCGAGGGCCATCTCGACCACCGCGTCATCCTGGCCAACCATTCCTACATGAACTGGGCCGGGCGCCACGACGCCACCGGCGCGCCGCTCTATGACGAGGGCACCGGCTATGATTACGGGATCGGCAACAGCGTGCATGGCGCCAATGACGGCGAGACCATGTATCGCGAGCTGATCCAAAAATATCCTAACGTCACCTTCACCTTCTCGGGCCACATCTTCGGCGACGGCGCCGAGACCCTGGTGAGCTACGACCAGTTCGGCAACCCGGTCCACCAGATGATGGTGAACTACCAGAACGGCGTCGCCAGCGAGATCACCAGCGGCGCCGGCGCGGGCGCCGGCAATAATGGCGGCAACGGCGCCATCCGCCTGCTGACCATCGATCCCGACAACAATGCCGTCTACACCTCGACCTATTTCACCGAGCTCGACGACTATTTCGACTCGGTGCGCGGCGATGGTGAACTCGATCGCGACGGCCTGACCGGCGAATATCGCGGCCACGAGGAGACGTTCTCGAACGTCGACATGGGCACGCCTGAGGTTCCGGCGATCGCCAAGGCCGGCAACGACCAGTTCGTCTCGGCCGAGGCCGGCCAGGACAAGGCTTCCGTCACGCTCGACGGCGACTGGACGCTGAACCCCAACAACGACGCCGGCCTGACCTATGTCTGGACCGATCGCGACGGCAATCTCGTCGCCGAGGGCGCGACGCCGACGCTGCAGCTCGGTGCCGGCCAGCACCAGCTCACCCTGACGGTGACCGACAGCGCCGGCCGCGTCTCGACCGACGAGGTTCGCATCACCGTCTCGAACGCCGACACCCTGCTCGTCGACAATTTCAACGACGGCAATGCCGCTGGCTGGGGCACCGGCACGCTCGGCCCGCAATTCGCCAATGCCACCACCGCCGCCCACGGCATCGCGGCGCTGCCGGGCACGACCGGCGATGCCAAGGTCACCTATCTGCCGAAGCTCAGCCAGGCCGATGGCGGCGTGCTGGTGAAGCTCGACGTCGCGCCGGGCACGGTCGCGAAGTCCTATTCGCTGGTCTACGACCTGCTGATCACGCCCGGCGTCGCCAGCTACTTCTCCTTCCTCCAGACCGACCTGACCAATACCAGCGATCAGGATCTGGCGATGAAGCATGTCAGCGGCACGCGCGGCGGCATCGGCATCAACAGCGACTATGAGGGCACCGTGAACTACGGCGCCTGGCACCGCATCGCCTTCACCATCACCGACCGCGGCGACAACGTCCTGATCACCAAATACATCGACGGCGTGAAGGTCGGCGACACCGTCCAGTCCGCCGGGAACTACGCCCGCTACCAGATCGACATGAGCAAGGGCTTCCTGCTCTTCGCCGACGAGAGCGGCGAGACCTGGCCGGGCTATGCCTCGAGCTTCCTGTTCACCGACAAGGTGCTCAGCGATGCCGAGATCGCGGCCCTCGGCGGCGTCAAGGCCGGCGGCATCATGGAGGCGAAGCCGAGCGCCAATGCGGTGCAGATCGACTTCGGCACCCCGTCCTGGACCGATGAGTTCGGCACCGGCAGCGCCCAGCATGCCAGCTTCGACAGCGGCACCGGCACCTTCATCGTCAAGGGCACGGCGGCGACACGCGGCACGACGGCCGAGGGGCAGGATGCGCCGGAAGGCCGCGTCTTCGAGCAGTCCGACGCGGCGGGCAAGATCCTGGTCTGGAAGGCCGCCGCCGCGGCCTCCTGGTCGGACTACGCCTTCGAGGCGACGCTGAAGGCGACCGACAATGACGGCATCGGCGTGGTGTTCTACTACAAGGACGCCGCGAACCACTACAAGGTCGTGCTCAACGGCGAGACCAATACCCGCTCGCTGATCAAGGTCCAGAACGGCACCGAGACCGTGCTCGCCCGCGAATTCGGCGGCACCCCCTGGAGCCGCGACTTCCAGCTCAAGGTCGTGGTGGTCGACGACCGGATCAGCGCCTTCCTCGACGGCCAGAATCTGTTCGGCGAGGTCGTCGATCCCGCACCGCTCGCCGGCGGCTCGGTCGGCTTCTACTCGGATACGCAGCGCAGCTCGCAGTTCGACAACGTCACGGTCAACAAGGTCGCGCTGACGGCCCATGCCGGCGACGACCTGCGCCCGGTCGATACCGACGGCAATGGCCGCGTCCTGGTCGAGCTCGACGGCAAGGGCAGCTACGGTCTCGGCGAGATCGTCAGCTATGTCTGGACCGATGCCGACGGCAATGTCGTCGCGCAGGGCAGGACCGCGCAGGTCGAACTCGACGCGGTGAAGCAGGTGCTGACGCTGACCGTCACCGATGCCGGCGGCAAGACCGCGACGGACAAGGTCACGGTCGATGCGGTATCCAAGGCGCGCGTCCTGCTCTCGGAAGGCTTCGGCGGCGGCGACTTCGCTGGCTGGACGATCGTCGACGAGGGCGAGATGGGCGGCGTCGGCCCGAACGGCACCGCCTCGCAATGGGAACTGCGCGACGGCGCCCTGATCCAGCTCTCGGATCTCAAGAGCCGGCAGCTGACCTGGAGCGGCGCCTCCAATTCCGATCCCTGGAAGACCGGCTGGAGCCCGCTTGGCGACGGCGTCAACGTGCTGCGCAAGGGCACCTACGCGCTCTATAACGACGCTGCGGCGAAGGAGTGGACCGACTATGCGGTTGAGGCGACGATCCAGTCGCCCGACAACGGCGCGCTCGGCCTGCTGTTCTACTACCAGGACGCGAACAACTACTACAAGCTCGAGCTCGACGCGAACGGCAACTACGATCGCACCCCGGGCAACGGCGCCGGCAGCCTGTTCCAGCTCATCCAGGTCAAGGATGGGGTGGAGCGCTATCTCAACCAGTACCCGGCCAAATACACGCCGGGCCAGGCTTTCGACCTGCGCGTCGAGGTCAAGGACGGCAAGATCCAGGCCTATGTCGATGGCCTCGCCCTCTTCGCCTATGCGATCGAGGACCACGCCCAGAGCAAGGGCACGGTCGGCCTGTTCTCCTGGGACAGCGCCGGTGTCTCCTTCGACAACGTGCTGGTCTATGACCTCTCCAGCGAAAGTGTCCTGCCTCCGGGCGGGCCGATCGCCGGCACGCCTGGCGATGACGAACTTGTCGGGACGGTCGGCGACGACGTGATCCTGGCCGGTGCGGGCGACGATCTGGTTCAGGCCGGGGCGGGCAACGACGTGGTCGATGGCGGCGACGGCGATGACGAGCTGCATGGCGAGGATGGCGACGACGTCCTCAAGGGCGGTGCCGGCGACGATCTGCTGTTCGGCGGCGCGGGCGACGACGTTCTGGCCGGCGGCGCCGAGGATGACCGGCTCGATGGCGGCGACGGCAACGACACCGCCGACTATTCCGACGACACCGCCGGCGTCACCGTCGACCTGTCGCAGGGCATCGCCTTCGGCGACGAGA
>NZ_JBXAJY010000013.1:0-13484 GCF_058797755.1 Allobosea sp. GW823-FHT02B03
ACCGGCGGCTCCGGCCATGACGTCTTCGTCTTCGCGGCCGGCTTCGGCAAGGACGTGATCACCGACTTCAAGACCTCGGGCTCGTCCTCGGACGTGCTGGAGTTCTCGGTCGGGCTCTTCGCCGATTTCGAGGCCGCCATGGAGAGCGCGGCGCAGCTCGGCGCCGACACGGTCTTCACCGTCGATGCCGACACCACCCTGACGCTGAAGGGCATCCAGCTCTCCAGCCTCGCCCAGGACGACTTCCGCTTCGCCTGAGCCCCAGGACACTGCAACGCAAAAGGAAAGGGCGCCGAACGGCGCCCTTATTCGTGACCGCTGGAAGCAAGCGGCCATCCGGCGGCCTCGCGGAGAGGCGGCTCAGTGCCTCATCGCGCAAGCCGATCTGATCGGCTGCTCGCGTCCATTGCGGGCTGACCTCCAACCGATCGATTGCCGCGCTCGAGAGGCACAAGCCCGATCCGCCGTATCGGGTGCCGGGCCCGAGGTCCGGGGCATCTAGACAAGCTTCAGCGTAGATATCGGCCACGCCCTGCGGCCTCCGCGACGAGTTCTCCGTGGCGGAGCGCAAATCCGCCACGGACCAGGCTGTGGCGAACGCGGCCCTTGAAAGCCTCGAACTGCTGCTGCTCGACGAGGCCTACTATCAGCTGCGGCTTCACCGGCTGCGCTCGAGCACCCGGCCCGGGCGTGCACAGGCCGCCTTCAGCGAGCACAAGGCGATCCTGGCGGCGCTGCAGGGGCGCAACCCGGCGCAGGCCGAGGAGGTAATGCGCGCCCATGTCCGCAGCGCGCGCTTCAGCGTGCTGGCGGCAGCTGATGATGGGAAGTAGGGTGATAGGCCCGCCGCTGCGCGCACAGGACCGCTGGGCGTCGTAATTCGTTTTCTGTTCCTCGATCAGCCGCCGGAAGCGTCGGCATCCTTCGAGCGGTCGGCGGCGACGGCGCGACCCTGGCGCGCTCCTCCTGCAGAGGACCGCTAGCCGAACCAGCCGGCCTTGCCGAGCGAGCCCGGGACGGCATGCCCCAGCAATGCGGCGAGCCAGGGATCGAGCGCCGCGAGCGCGCGCCCGTCGATGCTAGACGCGATGCCCATGCCGTCGAGCAGGTAGACCAGATCCTCGGTCGCGATGTTTCCGGTCGCGCGTGGCGCGAACGGGCAACCGCCGATGCCGCCGCAGCTCGAATCCAGGATGCTGGCGCCGGCACCCAGCGCAGCGACGGCATTTGCGATGCCGGTGTTGCGGGTGTCGTGGAAATGGGCGCGTAGCGGTAGCGCGCCCAGCCGGGCATGCGCATCGGCGAAAAGATCGCCGACCTGTCCGGGAGTTCCGACGCCGATCGTGTCGGCGAGGCCGATCTCGTCAGCGCCGATATCGGCGACCCTGTCGACGATATCGAGCACCGCAGCTTCGGCCACCCTTCCTTCGAACGGACATCCGAAGGCCGCGGCGACGAGGACGTTGCGGCGGCGGCCGGCGGCCCGCGCCAAAGGCTCGATCTGCCGCCAGCCATCGAGCGTATCGGCGATGCCGCGCCCCTGGTTGCGCATGGAGAAGGTCTCGCTAGCTACGACGACATAGGTCAGTTCGTGGCAGCCGGAGGCGATGGCTCGCTCGGCGCCGCGCGCATTGAGCACGAGACCCGAGAAGCTGACCCCCTCGTGGCGGTCCTTCAGCGCGGTCATGACCGCTTCGGCATCGGCCATCTGCGGCACGCGGGCCGGGTTGACGAAGCTCGTCGCCTCGATCCGGCGCGCGCCGGCATCGACCAGCCTCGCAATGAGGGCGAGCTTGTCGGCGGTGGAGACCGGGCGCGCTTCGTTCTGTAACCCGTCGCGCGGCGAGACCTCGACGATCTCGACGCGCGCCGGCAGCATGCGGTCCGCCATGTCAGGCCACGCGAGCGAGCGCCGCGCCGATGACGCCGCTCTCGCGCAGTGCCGCCAGCCGGCCCTCGTCCAGGCCGAGCAGGCTGCCGAAGATCTCGGCATTGTGCTGGCCGAGCTCGGGACCGACATCGCGGACCTCGCCCGGCGTCACCGAGAGCTTGGGCGCGACATTCTGCATGCGCAGCTTGCCGAGCCGCGGGTGAAGCACGTCGACGATGGCCTTGCGGGCCTGGAAATGCGCATCGGCGAGCATCTCGGGGGCGCGGTAGATGTCGCCGCGCGGGACGCCTGCTGCGTCGAGTTTCTCGCCGAGTTCCTCGCGTCCGAGGCCGCCCGTCCATTCGGCGATCAGCGCATCGAGCTCGGCCTGCCGCTCGCCGCGAGCGGTGTGGTTGGCGAAACGCGGGTCTGCGCCGAGTTCGGGGCGGCCCATCGCCTCGGTCAGGCGGCGGAAGACGCCGTCCTGATTGGCGGCGATCAGCACGAACACCCCGTCCCTGGTCGGATAGACGTTCGAGGGCGCGACGAAAGGCAGGATCGCGCCCGTCCGCTCGCGGACATAGCCGGTCTGGTCGTATTCGGTGACGAGGCTCTCCATCACCGCCAGCACCGCCTCGTAGATCGCGCTGTCGACGACCTGTCCGCGGCCGAGCCGGTCGCGGGCATGCAGGGCCATGAGCCCGCCAATGCAGGCGAAGGTCGCCGCCAGCGTGTCGCCGATCGAGATGCCCATCCGGCTCGGTGGCGTCGCCGGGTCGCCGACGACATAGCGCAGCCCGCCCATCGCCTCGCCGATCGAGCCATAGCCGGCCTTGCCGGCATAGGGGCCGGTCTGGCCGTAGCCGGAGACGCGGATCATGATCAGCCTGGGGTTGATCTTGGCGAGCTCGTCATAGCCCAGCCCCCATTTCTCCATGGTGCCCGGCCGGAAGTTCTCGATCAGGATGTCCGATTTGGCGACGAGGTCCCGGACGATCTGCTGGCCCTCGGCGCCGCGTGCATTGAGCTCGATCGACTTCTTGTTACGGGCGACGACCGGCCACCAGAGCGAGACGCCCTGCGGCTTCTCGCGCCCCCATTCGCGCATCGGGTCGCCGATGCCGGGCTGCTCGATCTTGATCACCTCGGCACCGAAATCGGCCAGCAGCTGACCGCAGAAGGGACCGGCGAGAAGCTGTCCCATCTCGATCACCCGGATATCGGACAGCGGGCCGGACCGGCCGGCCGCGTTGGCGCTGGCATTGCTCATCATGGACTCCTGATTGTCTTGCGCGTGGGTTGTCGCGGCCTATTCGGCCGCGACGCCGAGGGCGCGTCCGGTGCGCAGCTCGGCGATGACCTCGTCCGTCGAGGCGACCCGGCCCCAGAGCCGCGAGAAGCCCTTGAGGGTGGCGTTCTGCATCTCGTCGCTGCAGGTTCCCGTCGCATCCGAGACCATCACCACGCCGAAGCCGCGGTCGGAGGCCTCGCGCGCCGTCGTCTCGACGCAGTTGTTGGTGGAGACGCCGGTGACGACGATCGTCTCGATGCCGAGGCCACGCAGCGCGGATTCGATGCCCGAGGAGGCGAAGGCGCCCTGGGTGCGCTTGTTGATCACGAGCTCGCCCGGCAGCGGCTTGATCTCGTCGACGATCTCGTGCTCGCGGTTGCCGATCGTGTTCTTGGTCGCGGTGAAGAAGGCGCGGGTGCTCGGCGCCGCATCGGCATAGTCCGGCAACTCGCAGCCGAGGGTGACGTAGATCACCCGGGCGCCGAGCCCGCGCCAGGCGTCGAGCAGGCGCTTCGTGTTGGGGAGCACGACCTTCTCGATCCGGTCGAAGCGGTAGCTCGCCTCGTCGAGCTTGCCCTGGCTCGCGAGCAGAGCGCCGAGCCCGTGCTCGCGGCTGCCCGAGGCATATTGCAGGTCGACCGGGATCAACGCGGTCTTGGCGGGATCGATGGCGACCTTGCGGGTGAAAGCTTCGATGTATTCGGGATGCATGGCGTTTCTCCTAGGGATCAACCGAGCAGGAACAGGGCCGGCAGATAGGTGATGAGCAGAAGGGCGAAGGTCAGCGTCAGGATGAAGGGCACGACGCCACGGACGATGGTCTCCAGCGGCGTGCGCGAGATGCTGCCGATGACGAAGAGGTTCATCCCGACCGGCGGCGTGATCGAAGCGATCTCGATGTTGATGCAGAGGATGATCGCGAAATGGATCAGGTCGATCTCGAGCAGCCGCAGGCTTGGCAGCAGCATCGGCATGATCACGGTGAGGATGGTGATGCCGTCGAGGAAACAGCCGAGGATGAGCAGGAGGATGTTGATGATCAGCAGGAACTGCCATGCCGACAGGTTGAGCGCCTCGACGGCGCCGACGATCGCCTGCGGGATGCCGGCCAGCGTCGACAGCATGCCGATGAAGATCGCTCCGGCGAGGATGATCAGGATGGTCGCCGTCATGCGCGCGCTGTCGACGAACAGCGCCGGCAGGTCGGCCAGCGACATGCTGCGATAGATCAGGAGTCCGGCGATCAGGCCATAGATGGCCGAGACCGCGGCGGCTTCCGTCGGTGTGAAGATACCGCCATAGATGCCGCCGAGCACGATTCCGGGCATGACCAGGGCCGGAAGAGCCTTGATTCCGGTCTGCAGGATCTCGGTTGCCGAGAAGCGTTCGGCGCGGCTCCAGCCATTGCGCAGGCACAGCGCGAAGGCGACGAGGCCGATCAGCGTGGCGAGGAAGATGCCGGGCAGGATGCCGGCGGTGAACAGCTCGGCCACCGAGACCTTGGCGATGGCCCCGTAGATGACGAAGACGATGCTGGGCGGGATCAGGATGCTGAGCGTGCCGCCAGCGGCCATGATGCCCGACGAGAAGGAGCGCGGGAAGCCGAGCCTGTCGAGCTCCGGGATGGTGACGCGACCGAGCGCGGCCGCGGCCGCGGCCGAGGATCCGCTCATCGCCCCGAAGATCGCGGAGGCCAGGACTGCGCCGACTGCAGGGCCGCCGGTGATCGGCCGGGTCAGCGCCCGCATGAAGCCGTAGAGGTAGGTGGCGAGGTGGCCCTTCACCATGATGTTGCCGGCCAGCACGAAGAACGGGATGGCGAGCAGGACGAAGCTGTCGAGATTGGCGAATTGCGATTGCGCGAGCTGGGTGAACGAGGTGCCGCCGAAGAACGCCACCGCGCCCAGCCCGACCAGCCCGAGTGCGAAGGCCACGGGCACGCCGATGGCCAGCAGCAGAAACAGCGCGCAGACGATGAACAGGGTCATTGGACACCAACGGTTTCGGGCTGGACCGCGGCAGCTGCGGGCTCGCGGGCGGTGTGCACTGCCTTGGCGAGGAAGCGCAGGGTCATGATCGCGAAGCCGACTGGCACGACCGCCTGGAAGACGTAGATCGGGATCGCCAGCGAGCTGTCGGCCGAGAATAGGCCGAGTTCGACACTGTCCTTGACCCAGCGATAGCCGAAATAGCCGACCGTGCCTGTGAAGGTGGCGCAGAGCAGCGACACCAGCACCTCAAGTGCCCGCCGCGCAGGCGGCGAGAGAAAGCTGATCAGCAGCTCGACCCGGATGTGGTCATCGGTGCGGACGGCGGCGGCCGCACCGAAATAGGTCGAGACGATGATGAGGTAGCGCGAGAGCTCCTCGGACCAGAGATGGGAGGTGTTGAAGATCGACCGCCCGGTCATTTCGAAGCAGACGACCGCGAGACAGGCAAAGAGGGCAAGCCCCGCGAGCCAGTCGTCGAGCCGGTTGAGCCAGCGCAACATGCTACACCTCCCACCAGTCCGATCAGCCGCCGAAGGTCCGCATCTTCTCGATGAGCGGCTTGCCGAACTGCTTCTCGGCGGCCTCCCAGACCGGTGACATGGCCTTGGCCCAGGCCTTGGCTTCGTCGGCGGTCTGCTCGTGGAACTTGACGCCCTTCTGCGCGAGATCGGCCTTGGCGGAGTCGGCGGCCTGGCGAGCGCGCGGCTTGTGGCCGACCATGGTCTCGGTCGCGGCGTCGCCGATCAGCTTGCGGTCGGCCTCCGAGAGGCTGTCCCAGAACTTGCCGTTCACCGTCCACGGATAGAAGGCGAAGAAATACTTGGCGTACGTGATGTTCTTGATGCTCTCGTAGAAGCGGTAGCTCTGAAAGGCGTCGAGCGGCGTGTTCAGCCCGTCGATCACGCCCTGCTGGATCGAGGTCGAGACTTCCGTGATGTTGATCGCGACCGCGGTCGCGCCGATGGCCGAGAGCGCTGCGGCATTGGTCTTGCCGACGGCGCGCAGCTTCAGCCCCTTGAAATCCTCCGGCTTGATGATCGGGCCCTTGCGCGAGCCGGGCACGACATAGTCGTAGGGCAGCATGCCGAGCACCCTGACGCCCTTGCTCTCGAGCTCGGCGAACGCTTCCTTCTGGAAGGCCTTGTCGTCCATCGCCTTGTAGAAGGCCTCATGCGTCGGGAAGGCGTAGGGCAGGTCGAAGACGCTCATCTTGGGGGAGACGCCGACCCAGTAGGCGGAGACCAGCGTGGTCATTTCCGCGTCGCCGCGAACCACGCCCTGCAGCAGGTCGAGGCCCTTGAGCAAGCTGCCATTCGGATAGAGCTGGACCTTGATGCGCCCGTTCGAGCGTTCCTCGACCAGCTTCTTGAAGGCCTGGTTGGCGAGGCCGGGCGCGACGTCATCCGCATATTCGAACGGAAAGCGGATGGTGATCGACTTCTCCTGGGCCTGCGCGCCGCCGGCGGCGCCGAGCGCGAGCGTGGAGGCGATGGCGGCGACCGCGTGGCGGCGGGTGATGGACATGGTTTTCTCCCCTCTGATTTGTCTTCTTCCCGGAGACGGCCGGGGCCGGCAGGCTCAGTGCTTTCCAAGGAAATCGAAGAGCAGCTCGGAGAAGCGCGCCTTCATCGCCTTGCCGGCGATGACATGGGCCGCCTCGGCGAGCAGGTAGCCTTCCGCGCCCGGGATGGCGTCCTGGATCGGCTGGGTCGTCCGGGGCCCCGTGACCTGGTCGAGCCCGGCATGCAGCACGAAGGTCGGCGCCTTGATCTCTCCGGCGCGCCCGGTGGTGTCGTGGGCGATGCAGGCGTCGATCAGGCGCGAATGTGCGGGGTAGCGCCCGTTGAGATGGCCCCAGACGCCGTCGACGCCGAGCAGCCGGTCGATATTGCGGTTGTAGTATTCCGGCTCGAAGGACAGGACCGTCACCGCGTGCTGGAAGGCCAGAAAGCCCATGTCGCGGTGAACGTTGCGGAACAGCTCGAGCTGGTCGGTGAGGAAGCGGTCGGTCTTCAGCCAGGCGCCCGTGTTGACCATCGAACGGACGAGCTGCGGATGGCTGATCGCCATTTCCTGGGCGATGCAGGCGCCCATGCCGATCAGGCCGATCACATGCGCGTTCGGGATATCGAGATGGGAAAGCAGGCCGATCGCGTCGTCGGCATACATCCGGGTCGTTGCCGGCTTGTCGAGCTCGTCGCCGGAATCGCCGATGCCGCGATGGTCGAAGATCACCACGGAATAGCGGTCGGTCAGGCCCCAGGGCAGGTGGTGGTGCTCGCCATGGCAGAAGGTGCCCCAGCCGCCCATCAGCAGGACAGGTTCGCCCTTGCCGTGGATCTCGTAGTTCATGTCGTGGCCGTTGATACGGGCGATCGGCATCGTCTTTCCTCGTCGGTCGGTCTGGCGTCAGGACGCCGTGAGCTTGCGGATTTCGGCCATGCAGGTTTCGGCATCGACCACGTCGGCATAGCGACGGCCGACATCGAGCAGGTTGGCGCGGTGCGCCTCCAGGCCCATGTCGCCGACGCAGTCCTCCGGGACGATCGTCCGGAAACCGTAGGAGAAGCAGTCGATGATCGAGGCGCGCACGCAGCCGCTGGTCGTGCAGCCAGTGACGATCACCGTGTCGACCTGCGCCTTGTTCAGGTAGGAGACCAGCGGCGTGCCGAAGAAGATCGACGGCGCCGCCTTGACGAAATTGACGTCATAGGCGGCGTCGTGGATGCGCGGGTCCATCTCCGTCGGCCGGTCGCCATGGAACATGCCGTCGCGCACGGCGCTCGCCTTCCACAGGATCATGTCCTTCTCGCCGCACCAGGCCGTGCGGCAGGTCGCGACCGGCACGCTGTTGGCCCGAGCGAAGGCGAGCAGCGCCGAGGTGCGCTCGACGGCGGCGTGGATGTGGCTGGACTGGCCAAGCGGATAGGCGGGATCGGTGAAGGCGAGCTGGAAATCGACCGCGATCACCGCCGGGCGCTTGCCCCAGCCGATCCCGATCTCGCCATAGCCGCCGGCTTCGAAGCTCATGCGTCCACCCCGTCCTTCTCCGAAATCGCTTCCCGCAGCCGCGGCACGCTCAGCCGCGGGCGCGCCGGCTCGTGCCGGAACTTGATCGCTGGCCCGATCTGTCGGGTCGCACCGTCACCCAGCACCATGCCGCGATGCAGAGCGTGTGGGTCCTCGAACGCCTCGCTGATCCGCTTGACCGGTGCGAAGCAGATGTCGCGTCCGGCGAACCATTCGACCCATTCCGCCTGGCTGCGCTGCGCGAAAGTCTCGGACAGGAAGGCGATCACCGGTGCCTGGTGCGGGCCGGGACCTGCCTCGCAAAGCCCGGCCAGCTCGGGGCGATCTAGGGCGGTCAGCAGGTTACGGATGAACTTCGCCTCCTGGCCGCCGAGCACGATGTGGCGCCCGTCGGCCGTCGCGTAGATCCGGTAGAAGGCGGCGCCGCCCATGCTGCGCTCATGCTTCGGCACGGGGTCGCGGCCATGGGCGAAGACCGGGCCGACGACATTGGGATAGGCGGCGAGCACCGCGTCGTGCATCGACATGTCGAGATAGTCGCCGCGCCCTGTCCGCTCGCGGCGCAGCAGCGCCATCAGCACGCCGGACAAAGCCTGCAGCGAACTCAGCATGTCGGCGGCGGGGATGCCGGGAATGGCGGGTGCGTCGTCCTGCCCTTCATTGATCGAAATCGCTCCGCCAAGGGCTTCGACGGCGAGATCATGGGCCGGACGGTCGCGATAGGGGCCGTCCTGGCCGAAAGCGCTGATCGAGCAGTAGACCACGCGGGGATTGCGGGCACTGACCGTCTCGTAATCGACGCCGAGACGCCGCACGACGCCGGGCCGGAAGGTCTCGATCACGACATCGGCCTCGTCGCAGAGCTTCAGGAGCCTGTCGCGCCCAGAGGGCTTTTTAAGATCGATAACAATGCTTTCCTTGCCGCGGTTCATGTTGCGGAAGAATACGGTTTCGCCGTTGACGCGCGGGCCGATCTCGCGGCCGGGATCGCCGCCCGGCGGTTCGATCTTCAGGACCTGCGCGCCGTGATCGGCGAGCGTCATCGTCAGATAGGGCCCCGGCAAGAAGACCGAGAGATCGACGACGCGGAGGCCTTCGAGCTTCATCGTCCTTGTCCTAGGCTGCCGCGCCGGCGCGCAGCGCCGCGATCTCGTCGGCACCGAAGCCGATCCCGCGCAGCACGCTTTCGGTATCCGCGCCGAGCGGGCTGCAGGCGGTCGCCTGCGGCCGCTCGCCATTGATCCGCAGCGGGCTCGCCAGGCAGCGCAGGTCCGGACGTTGCGGGTGAGGCACCTGCGTCACCATGCCGATGCGCTCGACGAAGGAGTTGGCGAAGGCCTGGGGGATGTCGAACACCGGCGCCACCGGCAACAGCCCGTTCAGGCGCGAAAGCCATTCCTGGGTGCCCGCCTTGGCGAATTCCGCGTCGAGTTCCTGGGTCAGCAGGCCGCGATTGGCCCGCCTTGCCTTCATGGTCGAGAAGCGCTCGTCGCTCGCCAGATCGGCTCGGTTCATGGCGCCGACCAGCGCGTTGAAGAACTTGTCGGTCATGCACATGATGAAGAGCCAGCCATCGGCCGTCTCGAAGGTCTGCACCGGCACCGCCGAAAGATGCGCGCTGCGCGCCATTCGCGCCGGCACGTCGCCTTCGTTCAGATACCAGGTCGCCGGATAGGAGAGCTGGTGCAGCGCGACGTCGAACAGGCAGGTATCGACATCGGCGCCGATGCCGCTGGTGCGCGCCTTCAGGATGGCCGCGAGCAGGCCGACCGCGCCGGTGATGCCGGTCATGAAGTCGATCATCGACAGGCCGAGCCGCGTCGGGGCGCCGTCGGGCTCGCCGGTGACGCTCATGATGCCGGTCTCGGCCTGCATCAAGTAGTCGTAGCCCGGCCAGCCACGCCGCTCGTTCTCGCGGCCATAGGCCGAGATGTGCAGGCAGACGATGCGCGGGTTGACCGCCTTGAGAGCGTCATAGGTCAGGCCGAGCTTGTCGGGCTGGTCGCCGCGCAGATTGTTGACGACCGCATCGGCCGTCGCGACGAGCCGGCGGAAGGCCTCTGCTCCTAGCGGCGTCTTGAGGTCGAGGGTGACGCTCTTCTTGTTCAGGTTGAAGGTCTGGAAATACTGGCTGTCGGCCTGGCCGAGCATATGCGGGCCGACATGGCGCGAGGCGTCTCCCCCGAGCGCCGGGCTCTCGATCTTGATCACCTCGGCGCCAAGATCGGCGAGCGCCATCGAGCCATAGGGCCCGGCTCCGAATTGCTCCAGCGTCAGGACGCGCAGGCCGGCAAGCGGGCTCATGCGGCGGCACTCCTCTTGATCCACTGCTTGGAAATGATGATGCGCTGCATCTCGTTGGTGCCTTCGCCGATGCACATCAGCGGCGCGTCACGGAAGTAGCGCTCGATGTCGAACTCCTTCGAATAGGAGTAGCCGCCATGGATGCGCATGCTCTCGAGGCTGTTCTCGACGGCGGCCTCGGAGGCGAAGTACTTCGCCATGCCGGCCTCCATGTCGCAGCGCTCGCCGCGGTCATAGGTCAGGGCGGCATCGAGGGTCAGAAGCCGCGCCGCGCGCGCCCGGGTCACCATCTCGCCGAGCTTGAGCTGGATCGCCTGATGCTCGGCGATCGGCTTGCCGAAGCTGCGGCGCAGCTGGGCGTATTCCGTCGCCAGGCGCAGCGCGCCTTCGGCGAGGCCGACCCCGCGGGCGGCGACGTTGATGCGGCCGAGCTCGAGCCCGCCGGTCGCCTGCTGGAAGCCGTGTCCCTCGACGCCGCCGATCAGATGGCTTTCGTCGAGCTCGTAGTCGTCGAAGACGAGTTCGGCCGAGTCGATGCACTTGTAGCCGAGCTTCTCGATCTTCTTGCCGACGCGGAAGCCTTCCTTCTTCGGTGCGAGGAAGAGGCTCATGCCCTTGTGGCGCGGCTCGGCACCGGGATCGGTCTTGACCAACAAGGCGAAGCAGGAGCCTTCGATGCCGTTCGAGATCCAAGTCTTGGTGCCGTTGATGATGTAGCGGTTGCCTTCGCGCCGCGCCGTCGTCCGGATCGCCTGAAGGTCGGTGCCGCAATCCGGCTCGGTCAGGGCGAGCCCGCCGCGGACCTCGCCGCTGGCGAAGCGCGGCAGCCATTCCGCCTTCTGCTCGGGCGTGCCGAAGCGCTCGACGGCGGCGGCCATGATCAGATGCGAATTGAAGATGCCGGTGATCGCCATCCAGACATCGGAGATGCGCATGACGATCTTGGCATAGGTCGTGGCCGGCAGGCCGAGGCCGCCATAGTCCTGGCCGATCGTCGCGCCGAACAGCCCGAGCTCCTTCATCTGCTCGACGATCTCGGCGGGATAGATATCGTCATGGTCGTGCTGGCGCACCACCGGCCTGACCTTGGTGTCGAGCCAGCGATCGATCGTGTCGAAGAGGGCCTGTTCCTCGTCGGCGGGAAGCGGGGCGTTGCGCATCGGCCGGCTCAATAGTTGGCGGCTTCGTCGATGCCATGGCCGCGCTTCGGGACCAGCATCGAGCGGACGAAGTCGCAGACGGCGACGCCGTCCTGGTTGCGGCCGATCGTCTTGACCGTGACGATTCCGTCTCCCGGCCGGCTCGCGGATTCGCGCTTCTCGAGCACTTCGGTCTCCGCATAGAGCGTGTCGCCGCAGAACACCGGCGCGGTCAGGCGGATCTCCTTCCAGCCGAGATTGGCTTTGGCCTTTTGCGAGACGTCGGAGACACTCATGCCGACCACGATCGACAAGGTGAGAGGGCTGGCGACGAGGAGGCGGCCGAATTCCGAATGGGCCGCATATTCGCGGTCGAAATGCAGCGGATGGGTGTTCATCGTGAGCAGTGAGAACCAGGTGTTGTCGGTCTCGCTGATGGTGCGGCCCGGCCGGTGCTCGTAGACATCGCCGATCGCGAACTCTTCGTAATAGCGACCGAAGGTCTCGCGATAGCGCTGCTGGGCTAGGGTTCTGACGGCATCACGCATGGCGGCTCGCGGGGCTGCTGATATGTCCGGACAACTTTCAATGATATGTCCGGCTAGTCAACCGCCTGCGTACGCTGCGTCGCATTAAATCGATGCTGCGATGCAATGGTCGATCGCGCGACCTTCTCCGCAAGATGCAAGTTACTCTGCGATACCGTGGAGAAATAGGGCATTCTTGGCAAATTCTCATGCCGTCTGCCCTCTCTCTCGTCAGAACGTCTATGTTGCCGGCGAGATTTCGCTGCTGGAGTCGTTGCGCGGGATGGTCTAGATTAGTCCGGATAAATCATTAGGGATTGCGATGGATCGGGACAGCATGGACGGAACGGCGAAGGGGTCGCCGAAGGAGCCGGGTGTGGCCTTGGATGCCTCCGGCTCGCCGCTCTATCAGCGGATCGCTCAGACGCTGCAGGCGGAGATCGAGGCCGGGGCGTTCGCCGTCGGCTCGATGCTGCCGACCGAAAGCGAGCTATGCGCGCGCTTCGATGTGAGCCGACACACGATCCGCGATGCTCTGCGCGTGCTCTGCGAATTGGGGATGGTGTCGCGGCGGCGCGGCTCGGGGACGCTGATCGCGGCAGGCGCCCCGACCACCCGCTATGTCCAGGCCATGCGCTCGCTGGAGGAGCTGACGCAGTACGCGCACGACACGCAATACGAGATCCAGAGGGTCGAACGTGTCGCGATCACTGCAGATGTCGCCCTGCTCATCCCTGCGCCGATCGATTCGGCCTGGATGCGGCTGGAAGGCATACGCTGGCGGCCGCATGCGGCCGAGCCGATCTGCGCGACCGCGGTCTTCGTGCATTCGCGCTTCGCCGAGCATCTTCACGACGTCACGTCCGCCGAGGGGCCGGTCTACGATCTCATCGAGCGCCGCTCGGGCGAGCGCATCGCCGAAGTCGTTCAGGAAATCTCGGCGGAGCCGCTGCCGCGCTTCGCGGCGCGGTCGCTGGGCCTGCGCACCGGCGCGCCCTCACTGCGCTTCGTCAGGCGCTATATCGATGATAGCGGCTCGACGATGCTGACCTCGATGAACTGGCATCCGGCCGAGCATTTCGTCTACCGGATGAGGCTGAAGCGGGACGGTTAGAGCGGAAGTCCATCCTCGGCCGTACATGACCGCCCGAATGGGCTGCCTGCGTGGCCTTCGCTTGCCCCGAGACGCGCCGCAGGTCGGCGGTCACGAAAAAGGGCGCCGTTCGGCGCCCTTTCCCTTTGCGTCGCTGTGTCCTGGGGCTCAGGCGAAGCGGAAGTCGTCCTGGGCGAGGCTGGAGAGCTGGATGCCCTTCAGGGTGAGGGTGGTGTCGG
>NZ_JBXAJY010000015.1:0-2004 GCF_058797755.1 Allobosea sp. GW823-FHT02B03
CGATGTTCACGAAGATTCTGATCGCGAACCGTGGCGAGATCGCCTGCCGCGTGATCAAGACGGCGCGCCGGATGGGGATCGCGACGGTTGCGGTGTATTCGGATGCGGACCGCGAGGCGCTGCATGTCGAGATGGCCGACGAGGCCGTGCATATCGGGGCGGCGCCGGCCGCCGAATCCTATCTTCAGATCGAGAAGATCATTGCCGCCTGCAAGGCGACGGGCGCCGAGGCGGTGCATCCCGGCTATGGCTTCCTCTCCGAGCGCGAGGCCTTCGCCCAGGCGCTGAAGGACAACGGCATCGTCTTCATCGGGCCGAACCCCGGCGCGATCGCGGCGATGGGCGACAAGATCGAGTCGAAGAAGGCGGCGGCGGCGGCGAAGGTCTCGACCGTGCCCGGGCATCTCGGCGTGATCGAGGATCCCGACCATGCCGTGACGATCGCCGACGCGATCGGCTATCCCGTGATGATCAAGGCCTCGGCCGGCGGCGGCGGCAAGGGCATGCGCATCGCCCATTCGGCCGGCGAGGTGGCGGAGGGCTTTGCCCGGGCGCGCTCGGAAGCGGCCTCGTCCTTCGGCGACGACCGGGTCTTCATCGAAAAGTTCATCGTCGATCCCCGGCATATCGAGATCCAGGTGCTCGGCGACAAGCATGGCAATGTGATCTATCTCGGCGAGCGCGAATGCTCGATCCAGCGCCGCAACCAGAAGGTCGTCGAGGAGGCGCCGTCGCCGCTGCTCGACGAGGCGACCCGGCGCAAGATGGGCGAGCAGGCGGTCGCGCTGGCCAAAGCGGTGAACTACGACTCGGCCGGCACGGTCGAGTTCGTCGCCGGCCAGGACAAGTCCTTCTACTTCCTCGAGATGAACACGCGGCTGCAGGTCGAGCATCCGGTCACCGAGATGGTCACCGGCATCGACCTCGTCGAGCAGATGATCCGCGTCGCCCATGGCGAGAAGCTGGCGATCAGCCAGGAGGATGTGAAGCTGAATGGCTGGGCGGTCGAATCGCGCGTCTATGCCGAGGACCCGACCCGCAACTTCCTGCCCTCGACCGGGCGGCTGGTGACCTATCGCCCGCCCGCCGAGGGCCAGGATGGCGAGGCCACGGTGCGCAACGACACCGGCGTCTATGAGGGCGGCGAGATCTCGATCTATTACGACCCGATGATCGCCAAGCTGGTGACGCACGCCCCGACGCGGGAGGCGGCGATCAGGGCGCAGGCGCGGGCGCTCGACGCCTTCGCGATCGACGGCATCCGCCACAACATCCCCTTCGTCTCGGCGCTGATGCAGCATCCGCGCTGGATCGCCGGCGAGCTCTCGACCGGCTTCATCGCCGAGGAGTTCCCGGAGGGCTTCGCCATGCCGCAGCCGCAGGGCGAGGTGGCGCTGCGGATGGCGGCGATCGCGATCGCCTGCGACCACCGGATGAACCAGCGCAAGCGCAACGTCTCGGCGCAGATGCAGGGCTGGCGCAAGGTCGAGTTCGAGCGCGCCCGCATCGTTGAGCTCGGGGCCGAGCGCTTCGAAGGCGAGGTCTCGGACGAGAACGGGGCGGTGGTGATCGATTTCGGCGGGCGCAGAGTCAGGCTCGCCAGCGACTGGCGCCCGGGCGAGCCGGTCTGGCAGGGCACGCTGGACGGCGTCGCGATCGCGGCGCAGGTCCGGCCGATCCTCAACGGCTTCGCGCTCGGCCATGCCGGCGCCTATGCCAATGCCCATGTCTACACCGCCCGCGAGGCGCAGCTGGCGGCGCTGATGCCGGAGAAGGCCGCGCCCGACACCGGAAAATTCCTGCTCTGCCCGATGCCCGGCCTGGTCAAGGCGGTCTTCGTCGGCGTCGGCCAGGAGGTCAAGGCCGGCGAGCCGCTCGCCATGGTCGAGGCGATGAAGATGGAGAACGTCCTGCGCGCCGAAAAGGACGTCACCGTCGCAAAAATCCTCGCCAGGGAAGGCGACTCCCTCGCCGTCGACGCCGTCATCATCGAATTCGCGTGAG
>NZ_JBXAJY010000016.1:0-1827 GCF_058797755.1 Allobosea sp. GW823-FHT02B03
CCCGGTATCTGGATTGAGTCGAACTGCTTGTTGATCTGCTGTTGGTCGAGCTGCACGGCGGATGACTTGTAGTGCATGACCATCTGCGGGAAGAGCACGACGAGCGCGACCATGATGCACTGGATCACCACGAAGGGGACGGCGCCCCAGTAGATCTGGCCGGTGGTGACCGGCTCCATCATCTTGCCGGTGACCTTGTCCTTGTAGCGCTCCTTGGGGGCGACCGAGCGCAGGAAGAACAGCGCGAAGCCGAAGGGCGGATGCATGAACGAGGTCTGCATGTTGACGCCGAGGATGACGCCGAACCAGATCAGGTCGATGCCGAGCTTGTCGGCGGCCGGTCCGAGCAGCGGCACGATGATGAAGGCGAGCTCGAAGAAGTCGAGGAAGAAGGCGAGCAGGAAGACCATCACGTTGACGACGATCAGGAAGCCTGTCGCGCCGCCGGGCAGGCCGACCAGGAGATGCTCGACCCACAGGTGGCCGTTGACGCCGTAGAAGGTCAGCGAGAACACCCGCGCGCCGACCAGGATGAACAGCACGAAGGCGGAGAGCTTGGCGGTCGACTCCGTCGCCTGCCGGAGCAGGTCGAAGGTCATGCGCTTCTTGCCCCAGGCGAGCAGGATCGCGCCGGCCGCGCCCATGGCGCCGCCCTCGGTCGGGGTGGCGAGGCCGATGAAGATCGTGCCGAGCACGAGGAAGATCAGGGCCAGCGGCGGCACCATCACGAAGATCACCTGCTCGGTCATGCGCGACAGCAGGTTGAGCTTCAGGACCTTGTTGACCAGCGCGATGACGAAGGCGACCGCGACCATGATCGACATGGTCAGGATGACGAAGTCGGCGCCGGCATTGAGCTTGGTGAAGAGCTTCATGTAGGCGTAGGCGACCGCAAAGCAGAGGATCGTCACGACCAGCAGCGAGAAGCGCCGGATCTTGCCGTCGGCATCGCGCAGGGTCTGGGCCTCCGGCGGCAGGCCGGGCGCGCGCTGCGGGTAGACGATGGTGATCAGGAAGACGTAGCCGGCATACATCGCCGACAGCACCAGGCCGGGAATGAAGGCGCCCTCATACATGTCGCCGACCGAGCGGCCGAGCTGGTCGGCGAGCACGATCAGGACGAGCGAGGGCGGGATGATCTGGGCGAGCGTGCCCGACGCCGCGATGACGCCGGAGGCCAGGCGCCGGTCATAGCCGTAGCGCAGCATGATCGGCAGCGAGATCAGGCCCATCGAGATCACCGAGGCGGCGACGACGCCGGTGGTGGCGGCGAGCAGCGCGCCGACGAAGATCACCGCATAGGCGAGACCGCCGCGGATCGGCCCGAAGAGCTGGCCGATCGTGTCGAGCAGGTCCTCGGCCATGCCCGAGCGCTCCAGCACCAGTCCCATGAAGGTGAAGAACGGGATGGCGAGCAGCACGTCGTTGTTCATCGTGCCGTAGATGCGCTCCGGCAGGGCCTGCAGGAAGTTCTCCTGGAACATGCCGAGCTCGATGCCGACCAGGGCGAAGAGCAGGCCGTTGGCGGCGAGCGCGAAGGCGACGGGATAGCCGAGCAGGAGGAAGACGACGAGCGCGGCGAACATCACCGGCGCCATGTTCTCGCGCATGAAGTCGCCGAAGCCGGCGGCCTGGGCGTCGCCGGTGTGCAGGCTGAAGAAGGCGGCGACGGTCAGCGCGAGCAGCAGCGCGCAGGCGCGGGCGGAGCGGGCGAGGGTCATGAAAGCTGTCCGGGAATCTGCGTCTGGGCTCACGGGGCGAGGCCTTCGGCCTTCGCCTGGTCGAGCAGGCGTTGGGCCTCGGCCTCGGCAGCGGCGGCGTGGCCGC
>NZ_JBXAJY010000017.1:0-1051 GCF_058797755.1 Allobosea sp. GW823-FHT02B03
GCCCCGGCCCGGTCGTCACCCTCTACGAGCTTGAGCCTGCTCCTGGGACGAAGTCGTCTCGGGTGATCTCTTTGGCTGACGACATCGCGCGGTCGATGAGCGCGATCTCGGCGCGCGTCGCGGTGGTGCAGGGCAAGAACGCGATCGGCATCGAACTGCCCAACACCAAGCGCGAGACCGTCTTCCTGCGCGAATTGCTGGCGAGCCAGGACTTCGAATCGACCAAGCACAAGCTCGCGCTCTGCCTCGGCAAGACCATCGGCGGCGAGCCGGTGATCGCCGACCTTGCCCGCATGCCGCACCTGCTCGTCGCCGGCACCACCGGCTCCGGCAAGTCGGTCGCGATCAACACCATGATCCTCTCGATCCTCTACCGGCTGAAGCCGGAGGAGTGCCGGCTGATCATGGTCGATCCCAAGATGCTCGAGCTCTCGGTCTATGACGGCATCCCGCACCTTTTGACCCCGGTCGTCACCGACCCGAAGAAGGCGGTCGTCGCCCTGAAATGGGCGGTGCGCGAGATGGAGGAGCGCTACAAGAAGATGTCGAAGCTCGGTGTGCGCAACATCGACGGCTTCAATGTCCGCGTGGCGGAGGCAGCCGCGGCCGGCGAGGTGATCACCCGCACGGTGCAGACCGGCTTCGACCGCCATACCGGCGAGGCGATCTACGAGGAAGAGGCGATGGCGCTCGAGCCCTTGCCCTATATCGTCGTGATCGTCGACGAGATGGCCGATCTGATGATGGTCGCCGGCAAGGAGATCGAGGGCACGATCCAGCGCCTCGCCCAGATGGCGCGTGCCGCCGGCATCCATGTCGTGCTGGCGACGCAGCGTCCCTCGGTCGACGTCATCACCGGCACGATCAAGGCGAACTTCCCGACCCGCATCTCCTTCCAGGTCACCTCGAAGATCGATAGCCGCACCATTTTGGGCGAGATGGGCGCCGAGCAGCTGCTCGGCCAGGGCGACATGCTCTACATGGCGGGCGGCGGGCGGATCACTCGCGTGCACGGCCCCTTCGTCTCGGACGCCGAGGTCGAGAAGGTCGT
>NZ_JBXAJY010000018.1:0-559 GCF_058797755.1 Allobosea sp. GW823-FHT02B03
GTCGTTGCCGGTCCCGCCGAAGACGTCGTCGTCGCCGGAGCCGCCATCGAGCAGATCGTCACCTTCGCCGCCCCAGAGCGTGTCATTGCCGGCGCCGCCCTTCAGCGTGTCGTTGCCAGCCCCGCCATCGAAGGCATCGTCGCCATTGCCGCCGGTGACGACATCGTTGCCGGCGCCGAAGAGCAGCTTCTCGATGTTGACGAAGCTGTTGGTGCCGATGCCTTCGCCCGAAGCCTTGCCGGCGGCGAAGTCGACGCTGACCGCCCCGGTCGCGGCCGAGAGGTCGAGCGTGTCGAAGCCGTCGCCGCCATCGATCACGTCATGGCCCGCACCCGCCACGATGAGGTCGTCGCCGCCACCCGCCAGGATCACGTCGTCGCCGGCGCCGCCGACGAGGCGGTTGGCGCCGTCATCGCCGATCAGGGTATCGTTGCCTGCGCCGCCGATGACGTTCTCGATCGAGATCAGCTCGTCCTCGCCGCTCTCGTCGCCGAAGGCGATGCCCTGCGACAGGTCGACGGTGACGCCGGCGGTGTCGTCGGAATAGTCGGCGGTGTCG